>NZ_CP112972.1:2400000-3328418 GCF_026410925.1 Halovenus salina
AATAAGCTGGTCTCACATTCGACTTGATAGTATGGGTGTCCTGAAATCGTACGAGAAATCAAGTTCAAAATCAGGGTACTATATCGTAGATCACGTTCCCGGCAAGGGATTTACAACCTTGCAGACGACTGCGGTTGCAGAACGGCTTATCGACTGGGTCAAATTCAACTCAGAGGATCGTCTGCCACAAGTGTTGGTTCAAGCAATGCTCGATGTCGATCTTCTCTGGACTGGTGCTTCTTCAGAACCACCAGAATCTGCGGACGAATATTCACTCGATCCTTTGGATACACACGCTGTCAGAACAGGGTTGTCCACGAAACAGTATCAGCGTCTCATAGGATTCTGCGAACGCTATGATGGCGGACGAAGAGAAGCTCTCCAAGAGCTTGAGCGTGAATTAAATGTTAATCGGCTTTCGCTGTCGGAAGATGATTATCCAGATCCTGAATCGCTCAGGGAGCAGCAAAACAAATCTGAAACATCGGCTGACTTGCCTACCCCGTTTCAGGGAATACACAAGCGAATCTTCGTTGCCGATCAACACTTACCAGATCTAGTCCAGAAATCGATTCGCCGATGGGAAGCTGATGTCGAGGACATCTTAGACCATCCCTTTGGACCGGTCTATGCCCAAGCGTTTACAGACTACCCAGGGAGTGTTGAGTCGGTCCACAACTCAGAGGACCAGATCAAAGTGAGATTCCAAGCTCCGCATCCTGCTTGCTTGTTCAAGGAGGTATATGCGCCAGGTCCGACAGCCGAAATAACCTTTCAGAAGACAGAATTGCCAGATTTGCACTATCGTGATGTAGATACTAACGCAGACAAACACCAACTATTCAAATCTGCTTGGCAGGCGTTCCGAATTCACCTGCAGGGGAGTTATCCGTGGGAAAACAAGGGTAAATCGGTAGCCGTGAATGCAGATTCAGATAACCCACAGGAGAGTGTAACGACTACTGTGAGACGTACTGACTGCTCCAGTACGACTTCTGAGATTCTGCATCAGGCGGCGATTCAAGACTACGAAATCACCGAGTGGGAAACTACCTTCGATCAGCCTGACCAGTACAAGTACGATACCGCTGGGCGTACAACCCCGAACGACCTAACCTCTACCCAGAAATTAGCAGTCCGGGAGCAACAGCTCGGTGCATATCGCTCCATCGTGTGTCTCGAAAAATTCCTCCCTGGATTCTCCAAAGTGCCGGATTCTGGTGTTCTCACCATCCCTGATCCGATTTAAGAGTACGCAAGTGCATCTTGGAATTGACGACCTTTGACGCCAAGAGGCTGTCCGAAACGTCGTAAACAGATGAGCGTCGAAGCCATACTGTACCTAGGGTTTATTCTCGTAGTGGTGACGACCACTACTCGTGCCCAAGCTGAAGCGTCGGAAAGACGGCGGCTACTTCATCCACGCGTCCGGTGACAACAACCCTGTCAACACGTTCCAAGTCACAGACAGAGGTGCCGAGATCGTCAAAAGCAGCGGTAGATCTCTTGACGAGTTCTTTCCCGATCAGCTCTTTTACCTTCTCCACGACCTCGATCACCTGTCTACCAAAGGAGCGGACCTCACCGACCCCACAATCGGAGACATAACCAACATCGACTGGGCGACTGACGAACTGTCAGTCGAAAGTCGCGTGCAAGTCGCACTCCAACTCATTGAGACACACGGCGTCAGCCAACTCTTCGACGGCGATGCAGCCAAATGGGTACTCGGGCTTACCGGGAACGCCCCTGTTCTCATCGAACCGCTCGTCGAAGCAATCGCAGCCGCTGCCGGGTACAGCTACGAGACGATCCACGAGTACAACGATATGTTCCACGAGGGTGAGCGTCTCCTGGATATCGCCCTGTGTGCCTACTTACAGTACCAGTGGCTCCGAGACACTGCAACATTCGACGGGGAATCACAGCACCGGAAACACCGAGTCGTACACGGCTCCACCGGCTCTCACATCTACATCGAAGTCCCGTCCGACGAGCAAACGACCTACACCATCCCGACTGACATGCCAGAGTCAATCGACGAAGCCCTCCGAGACGAACTCAGTGACGTGTGGGGGCTTGGTGTTGGCTCCGCCGGGTTCGCAGCTCTCTCTTCATTCGAATTAACAAACCGACACGACATCGAACACGGAGTCATCCTTCCAGCAGAACGCCTTGCAGACTTCCCGGTCGATCTGCCGCCACGCTCAGTACTCACCGAACAATACGAAGCACTCCGTCTCCTGCAAAATCATGTCGAACACGTCCTATCGTCGCCAAACTCCGACGTAGAGTACGGTGACGGCTCGATCTGCGACCAGTGGTACCAGCACATCCACGACCGCTTAACGAATGGCAGTAACGGCGAAGACGCACTGGGCGCTCAGCAAGGCGATCGTGTAGACCACACTGCGCAGACCTACAGGGACTGCTACGGTGACGGCGAGCAAGTCACAGACTTCAAATTCATCACCCAAACCCAGCCAGATGAATCAGAACAGCTCCGACTCTTCGGATTCGGCATCTTCGACCACGGCGAACAAGTCCACGTCCCAGTCGCACCAGACACAGAAGCCCCTCTACCGGTCTACCCACAATCAGAACACGAATTGACACAGGCCGTTGCATTGCTGGATGAATTCCCAGCGAAACCCAGCGCAGGCACACCGGTTTAAACGATTCTATTGAAACCTCAGTACCAGACAAAAGTGGTCTGCCGTAGATATAGCGTCTACCGGTTATCTGGATTCTCTGCTCTTCCTCATACCACTCATGATCTCTTAATTTGGTCGCGGCCTCATATGTTCGGACGGCCAGGAGTCAAATCAACGGCCAACAGCAGATCTACAAATTCAGGGCCTAACCCGGTCTCAAATTCCTCAAACACCGCCTCAATAGGCACATACACATCGCTTACTGGAGTGCCTTTGATTTCCTCCGGGAGCGGTTGTTCCTGAGACTCCGGCCCAAAGAACCAGATGTCTGCCGCGTACCTATCAGAATCGTACGCTAGGAGGCGTTGCAACTTATCTTTGATCTTATCAGTGTCCGTTTCAAAGGTAACTTGAGCGAGAACCTCACGGGAGGCGTTCTCAACCCCCCCAAAGATATCTGCGTCAGATAAGGCACCACCGGCAGATATCAGCTCGACATAATTGTCGTTCTTTCGCCGGAGGTATTCCCCACAGAGTGCCTCAAGTTGTCCTTCGGAAAGAGCCCAGACGCTTGATCTGTCTTTTTCAAGAATATCATATACATCATCCACTCTGTCAATATTCTCATCTGACACTACGCTATAATATGCGGAGTAGAGATGCTGATTTCCCTTGTTCCACCCCATAATCGTCCCGCGATTGTTCGCTGCCCAGAGCCCGGGAAAGTCCTGATTCCAGACCCACCCAACGTCCATCTCGTTCAGTTGGAATCCCTTCAAAATTTTGTACTGGTCAGACTGTTCTTCGGGGGCACCTCCGTGTTCCACGACAGACCGGACATAATCCGAGGCTTCATCAGTTAATTCGTCTAGCCGTGGCTCGATTTGGCTCTGCGTAGCACCGATCGGAAGGGGAAGTGTATCAACGATAGCGTCATCTGGGTCTACGTCAGTTCCAAACCGACAGACAAGAAGCAACATTTCAGGGTTTTGTGCTTCGTTTCCGGTTCCTGCTGGGCCAACTGTACCGACGTATCGTCCACCAGATAAGCCCGGGTGCCCAGTATATGAAGCTGCTATGATGCGGCCTTCACGATTGTACTCACACAAGCGGTTGATGGAGTTCTTGGGAGTGTTCTTTTCTTTGATTTCACCCCACTCTTCTGAATCAAAGCTAACCGGATACTCTCCAAAGTGTATGGCTGCCATCTGATTCCGGTAGAGAGCGGTAATGATTGGATTCCAAGCCGCGTCTGACCAAGCGTGATTAATATACGCAGTGTCCGGCACTGTCTCGCTCATGAGGGTAAGTGGAATAGAAATGGTAAGACTGTTTTCTATATTTTGTCTTTGTTGGATCTCTACAGACCAACTAAGCCACCGATCGCTGGGCGAACATACTCTCCTGCGAAGCGGGCACCGGCACGCTGTACCGGTGCTCTTTCCGGCAACTCTCAGGCTGATCTTGATTAGCTGCCTATCGAGAGTCCTGATCGCCGGGCTGCCCGACTGGCCCGAGCCGTGTTACCCGCCCGTTCTCGATTAATGCTTTGACCGCGTCTTTCGTTGGGAAATCCCAGACAGCGTCTTCATCGGGTTGGCCTGGTGCCAGTGACTTGAAACGCCGGCCGTCACGAGTCATAGCGATCACCCGGCGGTGACTGCCTGCCAGGTCAAACAACCCGAGATCCCACCCACAGGCCCGCCGCTCAATCCGCGCTTTCCCTTTCCGATACCCGAGAATCTCCTCAGGCTGAAACTCAGCGAATTCCTCGACAGGGAACGCGTAGTTCTTATACGTAACTGGGGTGCCCACATCTAACTCGCCCGCCCGCGGATCATACTCGCCGAACTCGAACGGGCCTTCAAGCTCCGGTTCAAGCGCCGCTCGCGCCGCTGCCTGCTGCTCACGATGCTCCGTGTGGAACACCCAGTGGACGACACACCCGAGGCGGAGCGCTTCCCGCGTCTTTTCGCGGTACGGCTGGTCACTCCCAGCAACGATCTCAATCCACCGATTCACCGGCCCGCCATACACCAGACAATCCGGCACCCGGTCAGCAAACTTCCTCTCAAATCGATACTCGCCGGAGAACCACGGCTCACGTTCATCTTTCCGCCGCCGATCTAACTCCACTTTCGCCCACAAGTGCTTGACCGATTCCGTTCCCGCCGTTCGAAACCGGTCAACATCTCCCCAAATCTCGAACCCACTCATTCGCCACTCACCTGTCGATTCTGCTGCTGTTGGCTCGTGTGTCGTGTCATGTGTCGTGGATCGTCGGTGTTAGTGATTTCAGTGAGTAATCCGATTTTGAGCAGTACCGCCGCGTCACCTGGCCTAATGCGCCGGTTCGCAGCACGTCAACAACGTTGTGCGTCACGAGGTCAGCGTACCACCCCTCCGCGAACGCCGTGACCGCCTCTCCACTATCATCGAACGGATCGCGGTCGTTGAGGTCCCCGTCAACGAGCGCCTCGTACGCCCCCGGTAACGTTGACCGGTCCTCACCATCCACGGTCACGTTAAACCGCCGCGTCACCACCGGGAGCAGATCCGCATACGGCATGTCGCGGAACGGCCACTCCACGCCCGTCGCCGCAAGCCGCGTCCGCAAAAACGGCAAGTCGAAACCGCCCTTCCACCGTTCACCATTGTAGGCCACCAGCAACACGTCATCACCGTACAATCGCTTCTCCGCGAACACGCCAACCGTTTCCAACAACGCCGCCTCCGACTCGTGTATCGAGAGCTTCACATGCGTTCCACACAGCTCCGAGACGGTCGCCTCCAGTTCACCGGCCGTGTCCGCGTCCGCCTGCAGGAACACCCGGCAGCCAAGCGGCACTTCGAACCCAACCACCGTCACTTCATCCGAAACGTCGAACCCGGTCGTCTCAATATCGAACGGCACCATCTCCAACGCCATCACCGATCACCTGCAGGTAGCTCTACCCGACCATCACCAGCTGGCCGGACGCGGAACTCACCGAACCCATACTTCGCATGCGTCCCGACCCGTAACACGCCGTTCCGTGCCGTCGCCACCGGGTCACTCCCCGCGTACCCAACCACCTGCCCGTGATCAACCGTCTCAACTGGATACGCCTCGCCACCGTCAACGAGCCGTGTGTCCCGTCGCCGCAACCCGTCATCACGCCGCCCATCCGTCGCAACCGTCCCCGGCACCGACCCTACCTCGACCATCGACGACTCCATCTTCGCATCCCACCACCACGGCACCGACTGGTCATCCGCACCCGGGCATTCACTCGCCAGGACGTACGGCGACACGAGTTCAAGCACGTACGCGTCCGACTCTCCATCCGTGAGTCGCCCGTACTCAAGCGCATCGAGATCCACGACCTGCGAGTCCACCAGCGACAGCTCACCAAACCCGTAGTTCCGCGCCCCGCCAACCCGGACTCCATCAAGCACGTCCTCAGAGAGCGGCAGGACATCGTCCGTGGCGCGATCCGCGTGCAGGTAGCAGTGCATGAACCACTGCACCGACCGCTTCGAATTCCGCGTCTCCGACGGTCGCCCGAAGAAACACTTCGACGCGAACGCTACCCGGTCGCCGTGACGCTCGGTGTCATGCGTGTTATGCGCATCTCGCGGCCGAGACTCCAATAACCACCGTTGAGCCGCGTCACGAAACACGAACAAATCATCGTACGCCTCGACCGGCGGCAGCGACTGCCCGAGTTTTCCGGCGTACCCGTTCTGCGAATGCGCAGCCGGGTACTCGCCGTACTCTCCGGGGACGAACACGCCGTGACTGACGTGTAACGCCCGTCGCGTCCGCTCGTCAACACGCCGCGCAATCGCGTTGAACAGCGCATTTCCGGTGACGAAGTACGGGTGCCCCAGGTACGAGCCGTCCAGCTCGAACAACACCTGCTGGACGACAGTCATCCACACACCCCTCCGTTTCCACTCCAGATACTTCGCAAACGTGCGCCACCACGCACACGATGACAACCACCGCACTCACGACACCACTGCACCCCCACACACCCCGTTTCAAGTGTTCCCCGACCAGGGACACACCCCGTTTCAAGTGTTCTCCACACTCGCCACTCAGCATTGGACCGAGCGCGAACCCGTCGCAGCGGCCACGCAGACCCACTCGGCCCGACGCAGTGAGCGGTCGGGCAACGACGTCGGGACACCACCACGTATCCCGACGGTCGCCCTCGCTCACCGCACCCACGGTCACTCTCACTGCTACTCGCAGCGGCACGCCCACCACAGCCTGCCACACGAGCAGCCACAGCCCGGCGCGAACGGTGCTCCACCACGAGCACCGCCGCTCCGTCACGACAACCACAACCTCGACCACCGCACCCCCAGCCAACCGGCATCACCTCCCACCCCCACGACGACCACCGCGACCCGTACCGCTGCCCGGGTCGAAGCGCCGGCAAAACTCCTCGACGAATTGCAGCGCCGCCGACCACGACCGGATGCGACGCAACTGCGCATCCAACACCCGCCACACCCGGTCGCCATCCACATCGAACGGGTGTTCTGGTAGGCGCGCCCACACGTCCGCGAAGCACCGCGCCGGCGCGTCAGCAAGCCGTGCAGCCGGGCGATCGCCCGGCTCACCAGTCACGCACAGCTGCATGTCGGGTGTCGAGAGCACCGTCCGGTGCGGCGTCACCGACCCGTCCGGATCCTCGACCGCCAGGAACAGATCCGCGAACTCGAACCCTGCGCGGTAATTATCGAGCAGCGCCGCCGCCAACAGCGTGTGATACTGCAGCGACGTGTACGGGTAGAACACCGACTCGCTGAACAGCCCCGCCACGTCCGACGATAGCCACGCCGCATGCATCGCCACCGGGTCCTCGACCCGGACTAACTCCCGCACAGCCGCGCCACGACCATCCGCGTCAACCGGGCCCGACAGTACCACGTCACCAGTCAGCAGCGACACCCGCGACGGTGACTCGTGCGCAGCCAGCGTCTGCTCCGGCTCCCCGGACGGGCGGCTCAACAACGCCGCGTCCCGATCCGCACCCAACGGCACCGTCTCATTCACCCGTACACCAGCAACCCAGTCACGAGCCGCCGCATGCGACCGCCCACGCAGCTTGTGGGCGTCATGCCGATACACCGCCAGCATCAGAACCACATCCGTCACAGCCTCACCGTCACCCGACTCTCGGCCCGCGCCCGCAGTCGCCGACGAATCAGTCATCACCACCACACTCCTCATCACCGTCATCATCCGCACCAACAGCCACATCGGGTTGGCTCTGGGCAGTCCGCACCCCCGACACCACCGGGGCTAGTTCATCCAACTCATCCCGATCCGACTCCGCGTGGTCATCCTCCCTCTCCACTACTCGATCCGTCCCACCCTCCTGCTCTTGCGCCGTCCGCAACGACGACGGCGATGTCACCGGAGCCAGCTCATCAAGATCCTCATCTGCGTCCACATCGTCATCGACACCGCCACCATCAGCCTCGTCCGACCCCGTCACACCGACTCACCCCCAGGCACCGACACGTCACCATCACGCGCCGCCGTCCGCGCCTGCAACGCCCGCACAAACTCTGCACGACACTGCTCCCGCCACACCTCATCCTTCGTGCCCATCCCGCTCGTCGCATCCTGCGCGCGATTATACACGCGCCGCAGCTCAGCATCCGAGTACAACGGATTCACCACTTCAGCATCGACAATCCCGGCACCGAAATTCCGCGCACCGCCAAGCTGCATCGCATACTCATCGCTATGCGCATCCAAGTAATCGATCGCCTCAACGAGCAGCCCCACGTATTCGGGCTTCAACTCCCGGAGCGTGAGCCGCCACGTCCCCACGAGATTCCCGACGACATCCCGCGTCGCCTGCCGAAGTGGTTGCCCCTCATCCGCAGCATTCCGCGACCGCACCTGCGTGTTGAGTTGCCGGTAGTGGGCTTCGGCCTCGCCCTTCGTCACATCCACCTGTCTGCGGATGGGTGAAAACCGGATCGGCCGGCGAATCACGCGGCCCGCCCGATTACCGAACCCGCCGAACAAGTCGTGAACAACACAGCCTGCGTCGCCATCGCCATCAACACAGCTCCCCTTCTCGTGATACCCGCTGTCGAGATCACGGTCGTAGACGTCTTCGAGCATGTAGTCCGCGTTCGATTCGCCGGGATGGCAGGCCGTCGCGCCCGCCGTCTGCACCACCCGCTCACAGCCGTGCCGGAGCCAGCCCGACAACGTGAACGGTGAAATCTGCCCTGCAATCTGATTCTGCGGATCATCCGCCTCGTACCGATCCGCCGACGCATGATGCCGATCCGTGACGATACCATCGCCGGGTGCCAGCAAGTCGATGTCCAGCCCGACGTAGATGTCAGGGAACGCCATCTCATCAACAGGACGTGGGAGATCGAAATCAACGTCGAGGTGCGACGCATCGAAGGCCTGCGCGTCTTGCTCCCCATGCATCGTCACCGAGCACCTCCCTGACAGCCACCATCAACAGCATGTGGGGAAGTCCGTTCAGTCACGTCATCACTCGTCGAGCCAGCGTCCGACTCGGACGCACCATCGCGGGGCGAACCGTCAGCCCGCACCACCGGCCGCTGCCAGGGTTTGCGTACCGATGTACGATCCGCAGCGGCGAATACGTCGCTACGCGCAATCGGACGGCGGAACCACGCCACGCCCGGCAGAGGCTGTACCGAGGTCGTGTCCGCCAGACTCACCGCACGCGGCTGCGGGGCCAGCAAGACAGGCCACCACGACTGCGTCGCAGGATCAGTACACGTCCCAATCCGGCCATCCAACACGAACTCGCGCACACCGAGCGTGAAAAACTCCGTCGGCTCGTGTCGGCACTCAGTACATTTCACGTGCCCGAGCTCGAAAGCCGGTTGCTCAACCGGCCGGAAGGCAAACACAACAACCGGTGCGCCTTCCCGCAGTTCCTCACCGCAGGATTCACAAACCGCGGCCCCTTCCCCGAGCGCAAAGCATTCTAATTGTGATATGTCTTCAATGAACTGGTCACCGACACTCTCTTGCTTCGACGGATTTGATTTTTCCATGGGTTATCACGTGCAGTGTGAAACCCAGTCCGAGTGTCCCTAGCACTCGGGCGTTTTCGACAGGTCCACGCCCCTTGGGACTGGGCTTTCACACCATTTCCTATACTGTGTAATGGTATAAACGTTGTCCATCTCCGATAAAGGAGATGGTAGGCAACCCATCACCTACATAGGTGATGTCTTCGAATTGAGTCCTGTGCCGGGGAAAGATAGAGAGGAAGACTCTGGGAAATATACGACGAGCTACCCAGACTCTGATTTTATCGATGCCATCCAGACACTTGATGGGATGGCAGGGACCTCGGAGATAGCAGAAAATGTCGGCTGCACCCGACGGACAGCATATACGCGCCTCCAGTCACTCGAATCCGAAGGGAAGGTTAGCAGCCGAAAGGTGGGGAATTCATTGGTTTGGATTACGACCGAGTAAATGTCAGAAGTACAAGTGAGCCGCCGTATTCTATACTACTATAATCGGCAGTCTATCCCGCTTCACCCCCAGTCCAGCGAAGATATAGCCTTCCAACATCAGTTAGCACAATTTCTTTTCGACGCCCGGTTGGGTGCGTCTCAACTAGACCTTTGCCCTCCAGTTTACCGACGTGATAGCTAATGTTTTGAGCAGATTCACCCAATACCTCTCCGATTTCGCGTCCGATTACGCCCTCTCTTCCGTTCACATCCCACTCACCGAGTTGCTCAAGCACCTCGCGCTGGGGATCGCTTAGATCAAAGGTCAACGGCTGACGGGGAGCCGGAAGGGATACAACTAGTTCATCGATCGACTCATCCTCCTGAGGTTCTAATACGTAGTAGGGTCTTGCACCGATGAAGAATGCCGAAGATGTTGCAGCTCCTGCCATCAGGTTGGTACCTCCAGTTATGTTGATATAGAGCTCTTCGCTCTGATGTTCCTTGGCGATAGAGACAATTGTGTCCACCACACTTCGAAGCTCAAACGCCGAGATCTCGTGCACATTGACTTCGTAACCGAACACGTCTAACTCTTCGGCGAGTTCATATGAAGTCTCCAAGAACCGCGGACTAGCAAGCAAATGGACATATTCGACCGAGCTGTGTCCGCGCAGACCTCGTTTAATGTGCTCAGTCACTCTGCCATGAGGAATAATATGGACGCTCATTCAACCAGTGTAACAGTATCTCTTACGGTAAGAGTCCCGGAGCTTCGTTCAATTTCTTCCTCATTTTCGGCTACACGGTACTGGACAACGTCTCCTACAGAGGGAAAGAAATCGGAGTCTCCAACCTCAAACTCACAGCCTCCACCGTCTTCGCCAGTCTGGTAGTCCGTGATGTACCCCTTGTCGGCTTTGTCCGCTCGATGTGAGAGATCACGTATGAACCCATACCGGTATGTCTTCAAGCCGCCATCTGGGCTGATCTCACCTTCGAGAACGTATTCACGGTCTTGCCGGTCATCTTCGTCCATATCAAGAACCTTGCGCCAGAGTCGAAGGACATCTTCCAAGACATACCAAAGGGGAACTACAGAGCTTACATATGTGGGATCCGGCCCTTCGCTTGGGACTTGAATAGTCTCGGGATGTGAAACTCTCATATCACGGTGTTCTTTGAAATGGGAAACCGCCCATTCATAGGTGATATCCGGCTGAGTCTCAAGAATTACTCCTGAGTAGAGCTTGAACCAGTAGACACAGTTGTCGATACTATCCGAGATTTTCTCTTTACCGTATCGGTCTGTGTAGTGCATCAGATGCTCGTAGCCCCGCTCGTTGCCAATACTTCGAAATAGTGATTTCAGGGCGTCATATAAGGCAGATGCTTGGAAGCGATTATTGAACGCTTGGATGGAGTTCGTTCGGACATGTTTGTAGAGGCCATAGACCTGTTCGAGTGGGTCCTCCTCAGGCGACATTGAGGGGTCTTGGTGTGACTCGATGATGCCATCCATAATTTCGTCACAGGCTTCGATTTGATCTTGTAGGACGGTCCCGTCCACTTGTTCGCTGGACTGTCCAGCATCACTCATCGTCGTCACCTCCGGTGAGGAATTCACTAGGATCCTCTACGAGAGACTTACGTTCCTCCTGTAATTGAGTCTGCTTGGCTTCGAGTTCTCTGACTTTCTCTTGGTGTTCTCTGATTGCCTCCGCTCTTTCGCGTCTTTCCTCCTCTGAGAATAGGGGCACCTTCAGCTCACGGAGATCACCGATATTCACTCTGGGAATTCTGGATCCAGACTTGAGGGCATCGACCTGCTCTTTCCCAAGCTCAGAGGACAAGAACGTCTCATAAACTAAGGCTTCTTCAGGTGATTCGAATCGAAGAACAGCCAGATCCTGAGCCGGAGCCAGAGGCTCTGATGGGATATGAGTGTAGGTGTGTTCACCTAGGGTGGC
This sequence comes from Halovenus salina, assembly GCF_026410925.1. Taxonomy (GTDB): domain Archaea; phylum Halobacteriota; class Halobacteria; order Halobacteriales; family Haloarculaceae; genus Halovenus; species Halovenus salina. Next base: position 2,412,095 of record NZ_CP112972.1, read on the forward strand.
AAGGAGAACACACGAATCGTCAGCAATAATTCGAGCCTCATCTCTGGAGATATACCGATCTCCATGACGACTCTTTCGTTTCCCGATGTCACTAATCGAGAGGTAAGTGAGGGTGTTTTTGTCCTCTTCTTCAACAAGATTGTTCGGTGGATTCCCTGTGGAAACCTCGGCCACGTCGTGCAGATCTACTATCTGAGAGAACTGCTCTTCCAGAGCAGTTTGAATCGAGCGTTGATTAGTGACTAAGCGTATATTCCAAGAGTCCTCCAGGTTGGCCTGCAGAATTGAGTCTGCACTTTGCGCCTCTACCTCCGATACCGCTTTTGAGAGAGCATTCTGCGGGTCCTCTGGCGATTCAAGAACAGCATACTGGACTTTGTGATCCGATGCGGGGGATTGCTTAGTAATCGTAACGAACGCTGTGTCGATGGAGGTATACCGATAGATCGGTCCATTGACGATCTGGATCACCGAGTCGAGTTGGAACTCCTCTAGAATCTTCTTACGGAACCACCCTTTTCGAGCATTATGAAGAAAACCGGACGGAACCGAGATCGTAAGCCGCCCTCCCTTCTTTAGAAGAGATAGTCCCTGAGCGATGAAGGCTTCCTCTGATTGGAGGTTTTTACGCTCGTCCGTATATGGAACTTCCTCGGTATCGAGCCTCATCCCGAATGGAGGATCAACGATAACTTGGTCAAACTCCCCATAGGACATGAGGTCTTCCTTCATTTCGAAGAAGTCACCCACTGTGAACTCGACATCCCGCTTGAAGAGATCGACATAGAACGTCGCAATGCGCAATACGGCAGGATTGATTTCTACGCCAACCCCATTAGCGCCCTCTCCGGCAGCCTGTGAAAGTATCGTCCCGCGACCCGCTGCTGGATCAAGGACAAGGTCGCCCGACTTCGGACCAGCTAGCCGAACCATCTGCTTGGCGACTTCCAGAGGGGTAGCGTATTCTCCACCACGACGATCATCATCGGAGATTTCAAAGAGCGACTCCAGGATTTTGTCCTCTGTTTCGTCCAAGGAGAACCCGTGGAAGATCCCTGCGGCAGCAATCAGAAACTGATGGTCAAGTTCCTCACCGCGCTGGTACCACTGATAGCGATCATCGATTTGAGTATAGAGAGAGGAAATCGTAGACTGTTCGATCTCCTGTGGACCAATCCCGTTTGTGTTTCGCAGTTCGAGCAACAGATGGAGCGACTCCAGCAATTCATCGGCGGCCTGACCGTTCCGGACATGACTTGGCCGAACTTCAGCCTGCGCGTCCAAACAGCGGTCAATCAAAAAGTCAAGTTCTGCTCGGGACTGTACCTGTCGTCTCTCACTGGGGTCTTCTTCATCAATTTCCGGGAAGTGGGCGTAGGAGTGGTATTCAGGACCGGTTCCCGAGAAGATGAATTGAACTCTCGGAGAGAGAAGAGCACCATAGGGTGCCCCAGTTCCTGCGACAGCTTCCGATATTTCGCTCAAGTCCTGCTCAGCTCGATGACTCGTACGCAGGCTACTCCATTCAACGAGCAAGAACGGTTTCGTGTGTTCGGAATCCCTGAATACAGCAATATCAGGATATACGGCCTGCTCTGACTTCAGATTAGGCTCGACAACGACGTGCTCTTCGCTATACTTGTCTTCCAGAAGACTAACTGCCTCTTCGAGGGACCCGGCTTCGTTCATATTAATACGGGCGTTGATGAGGTACTTAGGTATTGTCTCGGACTGTCAAAATCGAGTTTTGACTATTACCTGGGGAAAGTGAAGGGTGGCGCATAATGAGTAGACATCGTCGAATTAGATGGCCTACGAAAACAGGTCTTCTATGTGCTTTCTGAGGGAATCGAATGCCTCATCGGCGGCTGGGATACTCGTAGCACCCGTTATGATGACCTTCCCAGATCCGAATACCAGTAACACGCAGTCGTGATCGCTTGGTCGGAATACCAGCCCAGGGAATTGCTCAGGCTCGTATTCTGTAACCTCCAAACCTAGACCGATAGCCAGAGCAGAGAGGTTCAGATTCTCCCCGACCTGGGACATACACACGTAATTCTGCACCCGGAACCATTCATCCTCAGCAGAAGGCAGAATCCCGTGGTCAGTGAGGATGTTTAGGAAATCCTCTCGCGTGGTGTGAGCCTCTTCCTCCGAACTCGCACCAGTAACGATGTACTTGCCAGTACGATAGAGGGTAATGAGTGGTGCAGAATCTCCAAATCGAAAATACGCACCGGGGTAGTTGTCCGGGTCGTAGTCTACGATATCGTCTAAGTCGCCAGCAATAGCTTCAAGATCAAGTTCCACACCGAGAGAGCCAGAAGCGACGACATTGACGACCTCTACCATCTTATAATCTCTCTGCCTCAGACTATGTTAATACCTTCAGTTAAACCCTGTAATGTCTCTCGCTAGTCTCAGTAGAGGGAACGGGAACATATATTCGACAGCGTGGGTGATGTGTTAGTAACAACTTGGCGCACAGCATGGAGATTGTCAGCACGATGGGGAGTGGCTCACTCGGGAGAGAAATGGACTTACAGACCCTTGTATCCGAGTTGGAGGGCCACCTCGGTGAGATCGTTGACGCGAATTTTCACGGCACCGCGATGGTTACTGTCCGTCTGGAAGAAAACGGACCGGCATACACTATCTATCGTACAGGCACGTTCCAGATACGTGGCGCTGAGACCGAAGAGCTGCTAACGGAATCATTCCGTCGATTCGAAGAAGTGCTTCGTGAGATAGGCGTCGATGCCTCCGAGACCGAATTCAGGCAAGTGACCTCAGTGTTCATGGAGGACCTCGGCCGTGTGGTCAATTTGGAAGCCCTCACTATCGCGCTTGGGCTTGAACATACGGAATACGAGCCCGAGCAGTTCCCCGGTCTCATCTATCGTCCACATCAGTTCGAAGTCACCCTCTTGATTTTCGCAACCGGGAAGATCATCATCGGCGGTACGACTGACCGTGAGCATGCTAAATCCGCAATTCAGCATCTCCAAGAAGAGCTCTCGTTCCTCGATACAGCCTGACTGCGATGGGGAAGTAAGCAAAAATTGAAGTTTCCAACCTCCCGTGATTGGTGTATGGCTATTAATGGCGACGACGGGAAATTCGAGAAAAGCCTCTGGCAATCTGCCGAGGGGCTACGCGGGCCCGTCGAATCTGCTGAGTACAAGCACATCGTTCTCGGTCTCCTTTTCGAGAAGTACATGTCAGACGCGTTCGAGCAGCGCCGCGAGGAACTTCGAGAGCTGACGTACGACGAGGATTCGATGTACTACTGCGGAGATGACGACGAAGAGCGCCAGTTCATTCTGGAAGACAAGGACGCATACCACGGTGAGAACGTCTTTTACGTTCCCGAAGAGGCTCGGTGGGAATTCCTCATCGACAACGCGACCGACCCTGACATTGGCGCAAAGATCGACGACGCGATGCGGGCCATTGAGGACGAAAACCCCGATCGCCTCGATGGGATGCTCCCGAAACGATATTCGAGGATTCCACAGGACACACTAGAGGGACTACTCAATGAATTCGCCGAACTCGACCTCGGAAACGGTAAAGACACTCAGGACGAGGACGTCTTCGGGCGCGTCTACGAATACTTCATCAAGGAATTTGCCAGACAAGAGGGGCACCGTGGCGGCGAGTTCTACACGCCGAAACACGTAGTCGAACTGCTGGTTGAGATCTTGGAGCCGTTTGAGGGACGGATTTTCGACCCGTTCTGTGGCTCCGGTGGGATGTTTGTTCAGAGTCACAAGTTCCTAAAGCGAAAAGGTGGGGACGAAAGCCAGGTGTCCATCTTTGGGCAGGAAGTCAACGACGCAACCTGGCGTATCTGTAAGATGAACCTCTATCTTCGAGGTATTGACGGGAACATCCAGCTTGGGGACAGCATCCGGAGCGACCGGTTCCCCAACCTCCGTGCGGACAAAATCATCACGAACCCGCCGTTCAACATGAGCGAGTGGGGGAAAGATACTGTTTCGGAGGATGACTCACGGTTCGAGTACGGGATGCCGCCCTCGAACAACGCGAACTTCGCCTTCATCCAGCACATGATCTCCCATCTAGACGACGACGGGATGGCGGGTACAGTCATGGCGAATGGGTCAATGTCTGTTCAGGGTCAAGAGGGTGAGATTCGAAAAGAAATCATCGAAGAGGATCTCCTGGATGCCGTAATAGCTCTCCCGGGTGAACTGTTCTACACTACCTCCATCCCGGTCTGCCTCTGGATTATTAGCAAGGGGAAGGACTCGGACAGCTACCGGAACCGAACGAACGAGACACTGTTCATCAACGCAAAAGACCTCTACGAATCGATTGATCGTACGCAGAATCGTCTAACAGAAGAGCATATTCAGACGATCGCGGACACTGTACGAGCATATCGCGGTGAAGACAGTGTGGACGATTATCAGGACGAGACCGGGTACTGTAAGGTGGCCACGACGGATGAAATCGCGGATAACGACTACATGGTGACTCCCGGTCGATATGTGGGAATCGATAGAGATACTAGTAGCGAGGTTCCGTACGAAGTGAAAATGGAGGAGCTGTCCGCCGAACTCCGTGAGCAGTTCCAACGGTCGAACGAACTGCAAGAGGACATCGAAGCGAACCTTGAGGAGTTGGGATTCTAATGTCAGAGGAAGAACTTGGATCCGTGGTTGAGAAGGTGAAGACTGCCGAGGTGAGCGATGAATACGGCCCGGGAAACGAACGCTGGGAAATGCGCCCGCTTTCCGAGCTTATGGAACCCGTCCTGGGCAAGACTCCGAAGCGAAGTGAGGACGAATATTGGGGCGGGGATATCCAATGGGCCAGCGCGAAGGACATCTCACAGTCAGAGACGCGGCACGTCTACGACACCGCAGAAAACATGACAGAGGCGGGGAAAGAGGCTAGCAACGCCCCAATCCTTCCTGCAGGTACTGTAGTCGTTATTGCCCGCGGTGCGACCATGGGTCGTGTCGCGCAATTAGGGGAGCCTATGACGTTCAACCAGACCTGCTATGGTCTGGACACTAATGATGAGCTACTGGACGATTATCTCTATTATGCGTGGCAGTACGTGTTTGGGCAGGTTCAGGCAGTCTCGTACGGAACTGTCTTTGACACAATTACTATGAAGTCATTTGATGATATTGAGATCCCCGTTCCTTCCTTAGAAATACAAAAATCGATTGCAGAGTGGCTCGGTGCAATTGATGATAAAATAGAATCAAATGTTCATGAATCAGAAGAGTTGGAAGAAGTTGCAGATGAGATTTATCGTGGTCTGTTCGAAGAGTATGTCGGCTACAAAAGTCTAACCGGTTCTACAGTTGGGAAAATTCCCGAAGACTTCCGTGTAGGGGAAATTAATGATCTCCTTTCTTTGGAATATGGGGATGGGCTGCCACAGCGAGAAAGAGAGGGGGAAGAATACCCGGTGTATGGGTCCAGTGGAGTTACTGGCAGACATAATGAGTCGCTGATAGAGGGACCAGGAATCATTGTGGGTCGAAAGGGAACAATAGGTACTGTGATGCTAGAAATGGACGACTTTTGGCCGATCGATACTGCCTTCTACGTTAGCCCCGAAGAAGATGATGAACTCTTATATCTATACCATCTTTTGAAAAACACTCCTCTATCTCATCTGGGATCTGACTCTGCTGTCCCAGGGCTGAACCGGAACGTTGCACATGATCAAGAGATTGCCATCCCCCCAAGGCAGACGCGCCTAACTTTTGTGGAAAAGGTACAGCCGTTCCATAAGAAAAAGAATCACCTTGCAAGCCAGACTCGAACCCTAAAGTCGATTCGTGATCTTATCCTCCCCCAATTTCTTAGTGGGAAGATCACACCCAGCACGTAAAGACCCAAGTTGCTATGCTTCGTTGACCAATTCAAATGGGTCTCGATGAACTGGAACTGGCCGAAAAGCCAGCTATTGAGATTTTTCGAGATCTTGGTTATGACTACGCGTCCTCCACTGAGTTAAGCACTTCACGGCCGACGACGAGTGAAGTCGTACTTAAAGATCGTCTTAGGGACCAAGTCAAGTTAATTAACCCAGATCTGCCGGAAGACGCCCGAGAAGAAGCAATTCGCCACCTAACGAGCACACAATCTCCAAATCTGCTGGAAGATAACCAGGAACTCCATCAACAGTTGGTCGATGGAGTTCAAGTCGAATATGAACAAGACGGTGAGCAAGTCGGCCGCTTCGTACAGCCAATTGACTTTGAGAATCCAGAGAACAATGACTGGCTCGTCACCACACAGTTCACTGTCCAAGTTGGGGACAATCCCCGACGGAAGCCTGACTTAGTCGTCTTCTTAAACGGCCTCCCTATTGGTGTCCTCGAATTCAAGAACCCGACTGATCCGAAGGCGACGCTGGAAAACGCGTATGACCAAGTCAATAGTCGCTATCGGAACGATATCTCTCCACTCTTCCGCTATAACGAAGTGATCGGGCTGGCGGACCTGAATGAGTCCCGCATTGGCTGCCTTGACGCTGGTTGGCAGTGGTACCGCCCTTGGCGATACATCGAGCAGGAGGGAGATGGACGCGAGGATTTGCCCGGACAAGAAGTCCTTCTTCGAGGGGTGTTCGACAAAGAACGCCTCTTAGACCTAATTGAGAACTTCATCGTCTTCAGCGAGGTAGACGGTCAGCCAGTGAAAATGCTGGCAGGGTACCACCAGTTCTACGGCGTTAGAGAAGCCGTGAAAAGCGCAAAAGAGACCCAAGGAGACGACCTGGGCCGTATCGGCGTCTACTGGCATACCCAGGGCTCCGGGAAATCGCTCTCAATGGTTTACTTCGTCCGGAAGATCCGTCGGAGCAGTGACTTCGGCAACCCGACGTTCGTCGTTGTTACGGACCGGAACGAGCTGGATGAGCAGATCACGCACACGTTCAGTGATGCCGGGTACAACGTGAGTTGGGCTGATACCATTCCTGACCTGCGGGACAAACTGGATCGCCAAGCTGGCGGTCTAATATTCACTACGATACAGAAATTCCAGACGCAAAAAGACGAACGTGAGCATCCGGTCGTCAACGAGCGTGAGGATGTGATCGTGATGGCAGACGAAGCCCATCGTTCACAGACGAAAGAGCTGGGAGAAAATCTGCGAGATGCACTCCCGAATGCCTCTTTCATCGGCTTCACTGCGACCCCGATTCACGATGGCGATAACGCTACCCGGATGACTTTCGGGGAGTATGTCAGTCAGTACACTATCGACCGTTCAGAGGAAGACGGTTCTACCGTCCCTATTTACTACGAATCCCGGTTCGCAAAACTCCAGCTCAACAAGGAGGCGATCAGCGAGTCAGTACGAGAGTTGCTCGACTCTGGTGATGAAGATCTGGAGAATCAACTCGTGGAGAAGTGGACGACCCTCCGTCGGATCATCGAGACCGCTGACGACCGTCTAGAAAAGATTGCGGGCGACATCGTAGACCATTACAACGACCGTGAAATCGAGGGAAAGGCAATGGTCGTGTCCATTAGCCGTAAGGCTGCGGTGAAATACAAACGCTACATCGAACAGCAGCCAGATTCCCCCGAAGTTGGCGTAGTCATCTCAGAGCCGGAAGAATACATCGACGATCCGCCAAACGAAGGGAAACTCAAACGGCGGTTCAAAGATCCAGACGATCCGCTCAAAGTCATCGTTGTCTGCGATAAGTGGACGACTGGATTCGATTGCCCACCGCTGCATACTCTTTACATCGACCGGCCGATGAAGAACCACAATCTCCTACAGACCATAGGGAGAGTGAATCGAGTCTATAAGGACAAGCCAGGAGGGCTCGTGGTTGACTATATCGGCATTGCAGAGGACCTGCGCCAAGCCCTGGACAAGTACACATCCGACATCCAGGAAATGGCGATGGTCGATGTCGAAACCGCCGTCGAGGTGATGAAACAGAAGCACTACAAGGTTTCTCGATATCTCTCACGAGTCGATTACGAGGGCTGGCAGGAACTCAGTGAGCTCGAACTGTCTCGGCTGATCCACCGCGCGGAGAGTGAGGTTATCGCTACCGAAGAGAAGCAAGAGGAGTTCATGCAGGCTGTCGCGGAACTCAAGCGAGCCTTTGCGTTGGTGACTCCGCACAACGCAGCTAGTGAAATCCGTTCTGATCTGCTCTTCTTCGAGGCAGTCAGAGACAGCCTCCGATCCTTAGAGAGCGACGGCACCTCCAGAGACGATGAACTGGACTCAGCAATGAAGAAATTGATTGCGGAGGGAGTCACTGCTGACGACGTCGTATCTGTCGCCGGCTTCGAGAAATGGAAATCGGAGGAACCGATTGTCAGCGATGAGTTCCTCTCGGATGTTGAGCGTGTAGAGCAACCGGAACTTCAAGTGAAGATGCTTGAAAAGTTGCTTCGGAACGAGATCTCGACCCGCAAGCAACAGAACCTTGCCAAGTACGAGTCCTTCGAGGAGGAACTGGAGGAGACGCTTAACGAATATAACAATCAGTTCCTGACGACTGAGGAAGTGATTGAGGAACTTCGGAATTACGCGGATGAACTTCAGCAAGAGGACCGTCGGAAAGAACGGTTAGGGCTTTCCGCCGAAGAATTGGCGTTTTACGACGCGATAGCCACGAATACGGAAACAGAAATCGACGACGAACTGCTCCAAGAGATAGCTCAAGAGGTGTGCGAGATGTTGAAGCAGAATGTGAATATCGATTGGACGAACCGGAAGGCGATGCGGTCTAAATTAAAAACGAGAGTAAAAGGCCTACTTCGGAAGAATGGACTCTCCCATAGTGACTACCAACCTCTTGTAGAACCGATCGTACATCAAGCTGAAGCACTCTACGGAGACGTATCCGCGGAGACTCACTCTTAGATATTCATTCTGACAATGGCGCAATTCTCGAAGGGAGATCACGTCCGGATTGATATTCCTGATGAGACAGATCTCGATCATCAGGAGTACCATGGGGAACACGGACAGGTCGTTGCAGTACTAAGTGATGATGCAGATTCGTTGACTGCTGACGAGCGGGATGCGCTACTGTATCGGGTCGCGTTTGACTCGGGTGGGACTGCTGATTTCCGGTGGCGTGACTTGCGGCCACCCCTCGACGATTCACCTAACGCATAATTGGCGGCAGCTCTCTGTCTCCTTCACGGTAGTCGTCCGGGGAAAGGATCATCACTTGGCCCTGTCACAATTGCTGTATGCCTCCGGATCGCCTCCGTAGTATTGTCCCGATGTTTGGGGGTGGGACGCGCTACGTTGAGACGTTGGATGCGGTGCTTGAGTTCGTGTCTGATCATCGGCCGACGACGGATGAACTGGTGGGCTGGCATCGCGGTTCGTTTTCGAATGTGTCGAGTCGGGACTCGATTATGCGACGGGTCGCGTATCTGGAGCAGGCAGAGTTTGTACGACAGGAGAATGATCACTGGGTGCTCGGGGATGCTGGTCGGGAGTATGTGCAGCAGTACGACGTGGGGACGCTGCTGCGAATTATGTGTGAGCGGAATGTTGGGCTTCGGAGTTTGCTGTACGCGTTGTCCGCTGGACCGATGTCGATTCCGGAGATCAGTGCGCAGCAGTTGGATACGCATCCGGAGTTAGGGTGGAGTCGCGGGGAGACGGACATGGCGAAGCAGCGGGCGAATTGGCTTCGGAGTATGGGCTTCGTTGAGAAGCGCGGCGGCGAGTACGCGTTAACTGATGCCGGCCTTCAGTTCGTCGAGAGTGCGGTAGAGGAGTGGAGTGACTCGGATTGGACTCCGTCGGTTAGCGATGCTGGGATGCGTGCTGGGACGTACGACGCGACTGTTCACGCCCGCTCAGTGGATCCGGAGTTCCGTGCGACGGTACTGTCCCGTCACGACCGGACGTGTCCGATTTCCGGCGTGGATCACCCTGGCCTGTTGGACGTAGCGCACGTCCTTTCGTGGAGTGACTATCCCGATCACCGGGCTGACCTCTCGAATGTGCTGGCGCTCAGTAAGACGCATCACGCGGCGTTCGACAGGGAGCTGTTCACTATTGATCAGAACTACCGGTTGCGCGTGAATCCGGAGTTTGAAACACAGAGTGACGTGCTCCAAGAGACGATTCTTGACCGTGCAGGGGAGCGAATCTCGATCCCGGAAAAGAGCTTGAAGCCGAAGTATGTCGCGCAGCACAACGCAGCGCTTGAGTGGGTGTGAAAACAGGGTTTGAGAGACGCTCAGACTATCGACATCACCGAACGCGAAAGATTGTGTAGCCTCGACGAAAGAGGAGTTACTCAGTACCAGAAGTTTTCGCCACTGTTCTCGAACGACGAAACATCGTCCAGGTCTTGGAGGCGTTGAACAGCTTCGTCGCGTCGGATGTCGTAGACCTCCATCACTTCTGGTGTAGCTACAGGACCGTGCTCATCAACAAAGCCCTGTAGTTCCTGCGGCTTCTGCTCGTCTATCCCTTGGAACGTGAATTGGGTCTTGAGGTCCGAGTACCGGACACGGCCATTCTTCGGAACTGGATTACCCTGGACTTCCATCAACGTGAACGGAAGCTCTCCACGCTCCCCGGCTTCTACCTCCACCTCGTCCAGATCCTTCTCGAACTGCTCTAAGTCCAGACCCAGATCTGAGGCCAACTCGATCAGTATTTCCCGGTCGTTGATATCGCGGCCAGCCGCAACACCGTGCCGCCACAACGTCCTGATGTACTCCATACCTCGGTACTGCTGGAGAGCTGCCTCGAACGCTCGGTTGACCAGTTCCGTGGACTCCGGCGGGTCCTCATCCCAGAACGAAGGATCGACTGGCATTTCCAGTTCCTCGCTGCACTCTACCCACTGTTGTTTCGCTTGCTCCGGGTCGATCTCTCGGACAGGAGCTGGTTTGTAGAAGAGTTCGATCTCTTCACCGTAGCACTCCTCGACGTGTTTCATCACCGGTTGGACACCCCAGGACAGCGCACTCAGGGCATCGACTTCCTGGACCACAACCATCGTCTCATCTTCCTCCTCATCTTCGTCTTCATCCTCTTCCTCGTCGGCATCCTCTTCTTCCGCGTCTTCCTCCGTCTCGGGTTCCTCGATGTCGTCTTCCAGCTCTATATCCGACTCTTCGACATCTGGCGATTCCGGCTGATTCTCTTCTTCTTCCTCTTCTTCACACTCTTCGTCGTCCGAGTCATCGCCATCTCCGGAATCCTCACCCTCGGGCGGCTCAGTAACCGCACCGCCGCCGGCACCTGAAGCAGCAGTACCGGAAGCACCAGCACCACCTGCACCTGCAGTACCAGCGGCACCGGCAGCGCCAGCCGCAGCAGCGGCTTTACCACCGCCTGAATCCTCTCCAGAACCGTCACCTTCGCCATCACCAGTGTAATCGTCTACACCGGTTTGCGTATGGTCGTCTGTCGATTCGTCGTCCTGCGAATCATCATCGTCTGACGAATCGTAATCGCCGCCACTGTATGAACCCATGAATACGAACATCTTTCAGTTGTCCTCCTTCGTGCCGCCGAACTCGTTTACAGGCCTCTGTTCTTGACCATCGTTGACCGTCAGTTTGGCCTCCCGTCCCTCCTGGAACGCCGGCCACAGACGTTGCGAAAGCCCGCTCTCAGTAGAGCATGCGTCCGTCCATTGTCGAAGTCCAGTTGCTCCACGCACTCGCGGAGCGAAATCCAACAGGTCGTCCTCCGCGAGCCGTCCAATCAGGAAAACATTCTCCATATCGATGGCGGCAATGGAGTTCCTAACGTGGCTCCGGAGGACGTTGATTGCGTTACCAGCGTCACCTCCAGTGTACTGAACGGCGTAGAACGCGAACTCATCGTAGTCGAACTCCTCGAACAACTCGCGGTACTCTAGGAAGTGTTCGTACGTCCAGCCCTTGTTCGTCGGGAGCAACCGGACATCCAAGTTCTCCTCAATAACTAGTTCCTGCAGCGTTCTAACGTGGCCGGTGTAGGCTTCAAGAGCGTTTTCTTGAATCTCGTCTTCCATCCAGTTGTAGCTGTAGACCACGTCCGGGACGTAGATCGCGGGTTGCGCTATCGCCAGCACGTCTAAAACATCCTGCAAGGTACGTGCATTCACAGCCTCATCATATTCCGTACCGAGGATCACTGGGATATGCCACGGCTCTAAAACCTGGCTCAGGTCACCGTCCCGCTCGATGGCCTCCTTGGCGTCAGTGAAATTGACAACCACGTACTCGATTTCCTGATTGCCATCAAGCCACTCCTCAAACTCTTCGTCCGGAAGTTCGATGCGAGGATGAACACCTCTAATCGGCTCGTAGATGCGGTGAGAATTAACCGCCTCGTGCAGTGTTTGCTGGCCTCTACCGAGTTCTTGGGATTCAGCGTGCGAGCTCAAACTTTCTCTCCTCGTCTCCGGTTGTGCTTTCAGATGGGAGACACGACCTACTACGACTTTCACCCCCATATAACTATCGCCGGTCAAACGCCGTCTAGGCCGCCCTAGACCGGTAATACCGGCAGATCCGAAAGCGCCCTGCTATTAAAACAGATTCTCAATGGGCATCTAATACTCTGAAATTCGACTAGGTGACATTCAAGCAGTCCCGGTGTGAATGCGTTGCTACGATGGATGAATCGGCGGTGTTCGGGCACGTCATCGATGAACTCGAAACACGTGACTACCAGCCACTCGTCCATGTCCCCAGTGCACACGAAGACACGTACGCGAATGTCCTGGATCGGTGTGAAACCCATCAGATCACGATTGGTGGGCGGTATCCGGATGTGCTGGGGTTCACGCATGCTGATCGCGTGTTTGCTGTTGAGGTGAAGGGGTCGAGTGGACTACTCCGCGGGATCGGGCAGGCGCTTACGTACCAGCAGGGCGCGCACGTCTCGTACCTCGCGGCGGCGGACGACACGGTTGGGCAACATACTGATTTGCTCCGGTCGAAGGGTGTTGGTGTGATTGGTGCGACGGATGATGGCGTGACGCGGTGGTCGGGCCCGCCGACCTCGGAGTCGCACGAACAGGTCGTTGATATTGAGGGGCAGTTGTCGGTTCGACTGCGTCGCAGTGACATTGCTGGTGATATTGCGAGTCTTTCGCTTGCTCAACCGCTGAATTATCTCGCGCCGGTCGTCGCGGTTGATCAGCATGGGCCGTTGGCTGGCGATGAGTTGGTGGATGTGATCGAAGCTGAGTACGGGTTCGGTGCGGGCACTCAGGCCCGGCGGAGTGCGCTGTCGCTCGGACTGTTGGAGGGTACTGGTCGATTCACGCTGACTGACCAGGGGGAACTCGCGGCGACGGTGCTCCGCGGGTCCGGGATTTCGACGCTCGAAGAGCTTGATGCGGTCAAGAGTGATGTCGGCCGATCAACGGTCGTCGCGGAACATCAGCCGCTCGCCATTCTGCTGCGGAACTGCTACGAGCGACACCCCGAATTCCGGCTGTTACTTGATGCGTTGCGGAAAGAAGGCCCGCGGATTCACTTTCCCGACTTGATTCGCCGGTTGGTTCACGAGTATCCGAACGTCTTCCTGAACACGTTCTGCACGCGATCGGGGCGTACACGGGCGCGGGAACTGATCGAGGCTGGACAGGTATCTCGAATCTACGAGGAGGAAGCCGTCTGGAAGGACATCATCCGCACCAACGTGTTATTCAATTTCGTGCAGCAGCTCAAGCATATCGGTGTGCTTGCCGCGGAGACACGCAGTCACAGCGGGAAGATCAGCGAGTACGACTCTGATGCGAAGCCGTGGGTGTTGCGAGACGACCGGTGACGTAGTGAGGGAACTTAGAAATAGTCCGCACTTCGCTCCACGCGTGTCCTGCTGAGCGAGAAGTCGTGATCGCTGCACGTCAAGCGGACGAGGGTTTATACCTTGCAGGTTCCTTTGAGCAATTAAGCGACGCCCGAGAATCCCCCGCATCTACAAGCTGACGATGCATAGACCCTCTCTGGTACACTAATTCGATACCGCAATCCCTGGTATCATAGACTCTTGCCGACGCGAGGCCAGCGCGTCGTCGGACGTCGCGTGTTAGCAGTACGATCAGCGGACAGCACGCGATACTAATGACACGAAAAACCGCATCTGAAGTCGGTGAAAGCACAGATCAGGGCAACGAGAAGAACGTGGCCCTTGAAACGGTAGAAGACAAAGCCAGGGAAGCTCTCAAACACGATCACCCAGGGAAGGCCTGTGACGTCACCGTTCGCGCTCATAACCGTGACCACGACTCCACTCACAGCGTGACTGACCACCTTATCAGAACCGGCGAGGAGTGGATCGGGGTTCAAACGTGGGCGGAGGCCGGCGGCGGAAGCGGCGTTGCAGTCAAAGATCACGGCGAAACTCTCCAAGTTGAAGCGCTGGAACTTGACCACGACCTCATCGCTGATCGTATCCGCAGCGAAGCGCTTGACGCAATCGACACTCACGAAGAGGTTGGGCGGCCGGTCAAACCGTTCACCGCTCTCGTCCGAAACGTCACGGAGGTCGCGGACGACCTCGTAACCAGATGGCAGACTGGGTCGGAACAGGTCGTCAAGGAGAGGCTCTACGAAGGGCTCGCTGGATGGACCGGGCGCACTGCGTGGACCGCGCACGAAGATGAAGCCATCTACATTGAAGCAGACAGGGCGGCAACGTGGTTCATTGACGAGCACGTCACCGGTGATGTGAGTGACGACGTCGAAGCGATCATTCAGGACATCTACGTGGAGGCGTTATACGACGCTGTCGGCGATCACCGCAGCCGACAAACACCGCATCTGGAATACGGAGTGGAGGTGACGCTCGTAGACTGAGATCCCTCAAGCAATCCTGGTACATGGTATCAGTCGGCGGCCGATTCTTCCGCAGAGGATCGTTTGTAGTGGTATCGGAGGCTTCCTGCAACTGCCATACCGAATAGGATGCCGACACCGTGCGCCACAATATTTGTCAATCCGCCGCCGGACGTAATATCTGACGGGAGCGAGGCAGTGAATCCGAGGACGCTCACGAGGATCGAAACTAAGAGTACCAAGCTCAGCCGACCGTTTTTATTCCCCCATTCAGATAGTTCGGCGGCCGATGCCACGTATGTGGTTCGCGTACCGGCAAACATACCAAAGAGGATGAGTACGCCCACACTGATGACCACGCTCCGATTAGTCAGTATACCGAACCCCAGCATCAGATACCCGAAGTAGAGTCCCATCGATAGCACGGCAACCGTTTCCTCCTGTTTCTGAGCGAACGTGTGAAGGATAGACATGAGCAGGAATCCGGCTAGAGCACCGACAACTCCGGAGAATCCTCGGTCGTTCTGGATCTCAAAGCTTAGGATTTCATAGAACGCAAGGTAGCTGCTGGCGCTGATGATGAATGGACCGATCGCTAGGATAATACCCAATCCGGCCCAGAATCGACGTTCCTGCTCACAGTAAATCTGAAGGACCCAACAAGGGAAGACCAAGAGTAAGTAGCCACCGAGGTTGCCGATTAGGTGGCCGTCACCTGGTCGATGCTCGTGGACGAGTGCGTTCGTCCAGAAGTTGTAGAGACGGGGATTAGTATGATCAAGAGATAGGGTCTGTTGGAACCGGAGGGAGGTGCCGTAGTAGATGACTGCCAGCATGGTGGGGATTGCCAGGAGAACGGCCATTTTGAGGACGTCCTGATAGGTGACCTGAGGTGTCTCTGGCAGTTCCATTATCCGTCAACAGGATGTCTGTTCGCATAATAGTTGTTGGAAGGTTACAGGTTAGTACCAGGGAGCGCTTGCGCACAATAGTCTAAATTATATTCACAGATGCAAGTTCCAGCAGATCCGTCTATTCTAACCGCGGTTGGTTCTCTTGCAGGTACGATTCGAGTTCATCAAGTGAGTCCGCCACCCCCTGGAAGGTATACCGATAGAGTTCTAGGATATCCGTATTTTCTTCTACATCCAGTTCGTCTAGAGCCTCTGTCCAGCCCGATTGGACTCTATCATGGCTTTCTTCGTTCCGGAAGTAATGGACTGCGTTGATCGGTGCCATCAGTTCTGCAGCACGGTCGGTATCTGCGAGAAACTCATACAAATCAAATATAGCGTTTTTCGTCCCACCAGCATTCTGTCCTGTAATGGCTTCGATCGCACTCTGATTTACCCGTTCAACCAGGACATTATCCAGATCTTGCATGATCTGCAGTAATTCGTTCCGGTCGTTCCGTACCGGGGTAAGCAGGTCCTCGGCGTGATGATCTGACGGAATATCCCGAAAGAGTGGGTCACCGCGGAGCGACTGGAATATGGAATCAGCCTCTCGCATCCCGTTGAGAACGGCTTGAGCGGGAGCGAAGGTATCTACCGGTTCTGCGTACACATAATTCTGCACCATCTCCTCCGGCACCTCTCCTCCAGGAGTCACATTATGTTGATGCCAGTACGAGAGTTCCGTATCTCCGATACTAGTAAGATCATCGACCAGCAACACAAGTTGTTCATTGTCACTACGATAGAGCCGCACCATCCACCGATCTAACCAATCTACTGTCAACCCTTGCTCCGACCACTCCTCCACACTTCCTCTCGGGTCGTTGCGGTATCGTTCCAGTACTGCCGGGTCGAAGTGTATGTAGTCGTGGTCCTCAGGACCGGCGGGCGGACGGCTAATCCCCGTCTCTCGAAAGGCAGACCCATCATCGACGGCTTGTTTTGTGACGGCGTGACCGTTCTGTGTCCGAAAAGAGAGGTGATCCCGGTGTTCGGCCATTTCGGACTCTCTTGACTGAGGAATATCGTCCGGAAGGATTGGGCACGTCCAATAGAACCAGCATGAATGACCTAACCCAGGCATTCGTTCGGGGTGGAATTCGCGTTTAGAGGTGCCATTTGAGACCGGCACTGACACCGACTCATCGATAGAAACGGCGTCGCTCGGCTCAACTGTCCGGCGCTGCATATACGAGAGTACGATCGCCTTCCCGCGTTCTTCCAGATACTCTTTCAAGAATGATGCGCGGACACGTTGTTCCCGGACTGAATGACCGGTCGATTCAGCTGTCAATCCATATTTTGCTCGCCAGATATCCGCGTTAAAACGGACCGCAACATCGTCGGACTCCAACTCCTTGAATTGGCGTTTGTCGGTTTCGACCAAGTTGTGGTACTCAATAAAACCGGTATCGATGAGTGGTGCCTCATATTCGAAATTCATAATGAATCTTGACACTGGAATTCCGTTGATCTCACGCGTCAGGTCTTCTTCCCAGTAGGGCTCCATTGGATCATCTAACGACTCTCGTCGTCGGCCATACCGCATTGGGCGGAATTCGATATCACCCATATCCGTGTCTGGATCGGCATCAAGGATAGGATCTAATTCGTCAACATTGACGAGAAACGCCTGTGTGTCGAAGGCCTGTGTCAATTCACACTCCTGAATCTGTATAGAGGCCCGTCCCCGCTGATAAGGGTGGATCCAGCCGGCGTCAACGGGTGTTTGGTCGAGGTCTCCGAAGGCCAACCACGTCGTTGGATCTGTTCGCGGAGGGTCTTCTGAGATGATCTGGTACATGTTGTGAAAGTAAACTAAAGCAGACTAGTTGATAGTTCCGCTAGCCGCCCATCATATGTCTTAGCCAGAGGAACCCGTCACCAGACACCCTCGTATGCGGTCTGTACAACGATTCCGTAATTTCCATTGTTGGCCACGCTGCTCTTTGGAGCTTCCCACGCAAATACGGGTGCTGTAACCCTAGTTCAAAAATATCCCTGTATCAGGCGCTATAACGAGTGTATTCGATATTTCACGTATCGTCTCTTCTATCGTTGGGACTGGTTGGCCCCCTCTGTTCGCGTTCTATATAGGGTCTGGATCGGCTGTGAGCCAGAGTTTTAAAAGTGGGTAGATTCTCAACCTGTTCGGGTCGAACCAATGCAAGAAACAAACGCAAGCGTCCGAGTACAGAAACTCGACGAAGCAAAAGACATCATCGTAGAGTTAGAAGAACAGAAAGGAATGGAATTAGGCGGACCGCGAGGTGCGTTGTTCCGTGCTGGTAGCACTGTGGATTCCGGGCAGGCCTACATAGGGCATATGGAGAAGGCGATGGGACAAACAGCGGGGCTGGCTATCGAAGGCGGGTACGACTATGTCGCGTCAGAAGCTGCTCAGATCATCCGAGATCTCCAAGCAAGCCAGGCGAACGACGACTAAGCGGTCGGTTCATTTACAGGCGATTGGCTGGGGTCGAATAAATCTTCGACACGCGTGATAATCCATCACATCGATTACAGGCACAAGGAAAACTCGGACTGCGAGGTTTAGACGGCTCGCAGAAACCGAACGTTAGGCGGGAATCTGCACGGTAAGCGCCTCATCGGTAGGCGACCAAGTATGCTTGTTTTGCTCAGCAAGCCCAACGTTCTGGAGGCGACTCAGAATCGAACCTACCTCGTTCCGTTCTGTACCGTTCGAATTTGGTTCTTTGAACGGTGAATCAGGGAGTTCGCACACATCCCCGTGGATGACACGACGAACCGCGCCGCCGGTGTTCTGTCGGAGTGCCTTGAGGACGAACTGTTCCTCCGCCGTCAGCCGGTCAATGGCGTCTGCAGGCTCTTCAACGCCGCCAAGACGTGTCTCAGGGGTTGCCCACTCCTTGAGAACAAACTCGGTTATCGCCTCCTCGCGGTCCTCGATATTTTCGACGGACCACTCGTCGTAGTTGTCCTGGATGTCCCACTGCACCCAGAGCTTCGACTCTACGTACCCTTCGTCGCGCTTTGTCTCGAACGCAGCGTTCCCCCACTTCGAGTTCCACGATCTGCTTGCCAACGTGAGGTTCCCGAGGCGGTGAACATATGCATCGTACCGAGCTTCGGGACTAGGATACTCGTCGGCATCCTGGATCGGGAGTTCGTCAGGACTCTGTGGCCAGATGTGTTCGACCGTGTATTCGTTGCTCATTGCTTCCGAGAGCGTTGGTCCCCCACGCTCACCCTTCTCGTCAGCTCGATGTTCGTTGTAGAAGTAGAAGAGGTACCGGAGATCCTGTGAGCTTGCTTTCGAGTAGAGGTCAGAAGCGGACAATGATCGCCGGAACTGGGAGTCGTCCTCGTATCGATTCATCAGGGAGACGACTTTGCTCACCCAGACATCGGCAGGGCTGTCCTTGCTGAGGTTCCGAGTGCGGACGTAAAGGCTGGATTCACCAGTGTGGCTCCGATGGTTCCCAATAGAGTAGACGCGGAAGATGTACGTCTCAATCGCGTTCAGAAGCTCCTGTCGCCCGTCCTCATCGAGGTTCGGCCAGGCTTTGAGGAGCAATGGGTAGAACTTCGTCGCATGACGCAGGCGATGTATCCGCTGGACAAGCGTCGAGATGTCGTCGTCGCCAGTACGGTCGAGTACTTTCGCTAACGCGTTGAACCCGCGCTCCAAGCTGTTAGTGTAGTCGCGGATGTATTCCAAGCACGCTTGAGGGTTTTTCCTTCGAAGCGTGCGGACGTGTTCTTTCAGTTCGGTGAGGAAGGCGGGATCGCTGTACTCGTCGGAGTTCGACCAGTCGAAATACGAGATGAAGTGGTACCGCTGGACCGCATCGTCGCTGATGTCGGTGACGTACGGCGACTCCAGCATCGTCTGGTGGTCGTTGTACATCTCTCCGAAGGACTGCCGAATGCGGCGAATGGTCGCTTGGGCCTCTCCTTCGTCGTCAGCAGCGAGGTAGGCCATCCGCATCAGGAAGGACTTCGTCTTGTCGAACGTTGAGAGTGACCGGCCGCGGTCGTTGACGCTGTCGAAGATGAGTGTCGCCTTCTCCGGGTTGGCTGCGTCAACGACGTACACCATCAGTTCGAGTTCGAGGATGGTCTCCCAGAGTTGCTTGAGTTCGGTGGCGACGTCTACAGGATTAACATCAGGGGACGCAGTGAGATCATCGAGTTGCTCGTCGAAGTATTCCTTCGCCTCGATCATCTTCCGCTGGGACGGGCGCTCCGGTTCGTGAACGTCGTGCCCGGTAAGCAGCCATTCGAGATACTTGTTGTCCTCCTCGTCAAGTAATTGGAGCTGGTAGATGTTGTCCTCAATGAGAAGCGTCTCGCGCATCTCTTCGACGTCACCGCGTATCTCGGCCTCGTGATCCGTCTCCGGTGCGATCTCTTCCAGACACTCCGTCATTGAGCGTACCAGCAGTGCAAGTGAGGTGAGGCGCTGTTGGCCATCGATGAGGAGGTTGATCGGTTTCTCTCTGGAAGAGCCGTATCCACCAGTACTCCCGCCGCTTTCCGTTTCGTCCGTCTTCTGGATGATGATCGTCCCGAAGTAGTGCTGTTTGTCCGGAGGTAGCGTGTAGAGGTCAGTCCAGAGGTCGTCCCACTCCGGCTCGGTCCACGAGTAGTACCGCTGGTACTCCGGAACGTGGAACACCCCTGCTGTCGTCAGTTCTTCTAACGATTTCTTTCCCGATTCCATACACCTGATTGCTCAGAGAAGGCAGAAAGTTCCTGTGGGAATCACGCTACTGGAGTTAAAGTATCCTCAACAGATTTTTCGGCGGTGCATAAGACGGATGCGTATGGCTCAGGTCGAGTGGACGTTCTCAGACGAGGAGACCGGCAACGTTCTTGAGATCATCTCCGATCAAGAAGACGACCCGTTCGTGCAGAAACGACGGGAACAGAACGTGAACAAAGCCGAGATCGAAATCACTCCGGATCAGTTCTGGAATGCGCATCTCGCAGCACTACTCACCTCCCAGCAGCGCTCGGGACCGGACAGCCACGTCTCCAAATTTCTGAAGAACAAAATTCAGACGGTGAGTCTCGATCAGTGTCGGGATGTCGATGACGTCAGCGGATTCGTTTCCGAGACGCTCGAAGAACACGGAGGGATTCGGTACTACAACAACATCGGTGACGCCTGTGAGACGAATCTCGAACGTCTGGACTCTGGCGGGTGGGACGAACTGTGGAGTGAACTAGAGTTATTGCTTGAGGCTCGAACCCGGGAGCCGAAAGCCGGCGATCCCGGGACCGAGCGAGAAGCAGCGACATACCTGTCCGAGCGGCTCGCTGGTGATGGACTCCACAGAGTAGGGTCAAAGCAAGCGCGGAACATCCTCCAGATTCTCGGTCTAACGAGATTCGAGATTCCACTCGACTCTCGTATCACGAAATGGCTGAACAAGAACTTCGATCTTCCCTACCACGTTTCCGGGTCAGGACTCAGCACGCCGGAGTATTACCACTTCATCATGGACATCGTTCAAGACGGCTGTTCAACAGCCGATGTGCTCCCCTGTGTCTTCGACGCCGCGGTGTTCTCAAGCTACGATACGAACTGGACAGAGAGTGATGCCGATGCAATCTTCTAAGAGGCATTATACGACGCCGTTGCCGATCATTGCGGCCGCAGAACTCCGCACCTAGATTACGCAGCGGAGGTGACGCTCACAGACGAACAAGCCGGACGACATGCTGTGGTGGGATTTCGCTCACAGGCTGGATCGATAGTAGCTCGAAGTATTACGGTTGACGAGACAACCTATGCTTCTCTCTCAGTTCTGGCTACAGTATTCATGAACATGTTGCATAATATCGACAATCTCGGTAGGGTGTTCTACATCGTCTAATCTCCCCATCTTAAGCCCTATGTTTGGTTTAGTCACACTGGGGCAGTCTGGAATATTCTGCGCGCAGCCACTTCGGATGGTGTCAACGATTTCGTCACTCGGTTTCTCTGCCCCGTCTACTGACTGGAAATGGATTTCATCCCAGTCATTGCCATCTGCACGCGGCCAGTGTTCTTCAGCGAGTCGGGCTAAGTCGTCCTTCTCCCACGTGTCTTCAAGTTCCTTGTCACCGATCCAGACGAGTTCTGGCTCCGAACCTCCGACTTCGTATATATCTTCAAGGTGGTCTTCAAGAGTATCTTCATAATGGGTCTCCTCTTTTGCATCGGAATCCAGGATAACGAACGTTCGTGCTCGCCCGCTATCCTGAAGCCGCTGGAGGGTTTTTACGATATGGCCACATCCCTGACTGTCCCAGACTTGGACCCCATCCTCGACGAGGGTGCTACCGGTGACTTGGTGGTATAGTTCTTCGATATAGTTGTGTTCAGTTGCGCCCTCTACGACAATCATCGCTCGTTCGAGATAGACCCAGCTGGCAGAGAGTCCCAAACCGGCCATGATGTTGCCCATGAAATCCTCCGCCTCTGCTTCGTCTTTCGAAACTAGCGGCGCTCGTTCGTCGTTCGGATCCACTTCTTCAGGGAGATATACTACTTCGTGTAACGGGGTCCCATCAACCATAATCAAACTATGAGTCGAGACGATACACTGGGAGAGATAACTATCTTCACCCGAGATATCGCTCCGGAGAAGATTGATCAGCCTCCGTTGGACGTCAAAATGGAGGCGGTGATCCGGTTCGTCCATCGTCCGGATGACGGATTCTTTTCCTTTATTGACCTCTGCGCTCCATTCAAGCATTGAGAGGGCCGAGCGGGCATTAGTTCCGCCACCCAGTTCTTGAAGCGGGATCTGTTCACCATCTCGGCGAAGCACGATGTTGGAGAGATCTGCTCCGTTGACAAAACTCCAATCAGGATCTACTGTGATCTGGTCCAGACCGGGGAGGTATCGCTCCATCCTGTCGGAGAGGCTTTCGAGTCGTTCGTTAAGCGCATCCGTCGCTTGCTCTTCAATTTCGACAAGTTCGTCAACTCCACTCTTCTCACCATCCTCATCCTCGGCATAGAGGAACGATTTGGTTTCTTGACGGAGTAGTTTTGAGAGTAACTTGATTGGGCTGTCTACATCCTCGGTATCGATTTGCTCACTGGCTGGAGCTAAACGACCGAATTCTCTGGTTCCGCAAGAGATCCAATCAAGACAGGTGTCTTCAGGATTTTCGAGGATCTCAGCCTTCAATTCCTCGAACTGTTCTTCCCGCTCATCAGCGTTGCTTCCTGGCTCAATATCGTAATCCTCCAGAATCTCCTTTTCGCCATCCGCATAATAGTCCCATTCGTGGAGCCGCTCATCTTCGGGAACCCGCTCTCTGAGATAGTGGTCTGGGGACTCCAAATAGACATCTTCTTCTGAATCTCCAGTTACTTCCCATTCGATCTTCAGCCCTGCAACATCGCCCTCCTCAAGATTGGCACGGTCTGCCAGATCGTCCGGCGGGTTTTCAATGATCGCCTCGATTGAGGCGTCGGGTGCTCTTCCGGTGTCTCGTGTCACATCACGCCGGATTTGCTTAATGTCCAGCTTCGAATGATCGCATACAGTCTGTAATGCCTCCAAGAGAGTGGTTTTTCCAGCGTCGTTAGGGCCCACTAAGAGTGTGAACGGGGTCAGCTGGAGTGTTAAGTCTTCAAATTTCCCGATGTTCTCGACTGAGAGTCGTGAAACGTGAGTCCGTCCGTCACTCACGGCTCCGCCCTCTCGATTCGGGGATCTTGGACACGGACTAAATTGACACGCATTATTTGATCTGATCGTATCGGTATTTATCTTCGATATTCCGGTGGAAGTATTTCCCGTGCGAACTGGCGTTCATGAGTTCCTGGTGGATTCGTTTGGGGACATCGAAATACTGGTAGACTCTTCCACCGTGGAACTCAATCTCTAGAACTTGGTTCGACTCATCATACCCTACGCTACTGAGGTTACTTGAGGAGACGGGGGCCCGTTTCATACTGCATTATGTGGCAGAATAGTCATTTAGTTCTATCCATTAAATAACGATTTGTCTAGCTTCAGTTGCTGTGTTGGGTGAGGCAGTAGGGGAGTCCTTTGACTTCGACGGCTTCGACGTCTGGGGCTTTGATGACGGCTTGGCCTTTGCCGTATTTTTGGAGGTCTTGTTCGTAGCCGCGGGGGATGGAGGGGACTTTGGTGATGACTTCTTCGCGGAGACCGAGGAAGATGTTGGTGTTGGTTTGTTTGAGGATGTCGCCGTCGATGTCTTCGGGGTTTTGGGTGATCATGAAGAGGCCGGGTTTGTCTTTGCGGCCTTGTTTGACGGCGTCACGAGCGCGGTTGACGATTGTATGTCGTCTTTACTTCACTTTCACCCTGGTTGGATGATGTTTAATAGTCGTCCGGTTACACGTAGTCACATACTTTCAGGCCCGTGATTTGGTAGCACGCTCGGCTGAACAAGTACCCTCCACAACACACTGATCATGCTGACACTTACGCACATCGCTGATACGCATCTTGGCCATCGACAGTACGGGTTGAAACAACGCGAGGACGATATGGTATCGACCACGCGTGCTGCGTTCCAAGAGATGATTGAGGAGCGCGGGACGGATGCGATTCTGTTACCAGGCGACCTGTTCCACTCACGGGATTTGCGCCCGAAGATCCTGCATCAGATCGAACAGGAACTCGAACGGATACCTGATGAGGTACCGGTGTTAGTATCGCGTGGCAACCACGATGAAAACCTGACACCGCGTGACGTGACGTGGTTGAATTACCTGCATCAGCGCGGACACATCGTGTTCTTGCAAGCCAACCTGAATGCGGATCCCGAAACAGCGTGGCTCAACCCGCACGATCCGGACGAACCGGGGCAGTCTGCAGGGTTTTATGACATCGATGTCGCGGACGTAGACGGGCCGATTCGCGTGTTCGGCCTGCAGTGGCGCGGCGCGAAGACAGACCAGGCTCTCCAGCAAGTGGCGAAGGGGATCAAGGAGACGAATGAGATGCATGGGGAACCGGCGTGGACCGTGCTGCTGGCGCATTTCGGGATGGAAGATGAGGTGCCGACGCTCGGCGGGACAGTCACCCACGGCGAACTGCGAGACGTGAAGGATGTCGTGGATTACCTGGCGCTCGGGCACATTCACAAGCGGTACGAGTCGGGCGAGTGGATCTACAATCCCGGGTCGCCGGAAGCGCATAACACGCGAGAAGGACGGGCTGAGTGGGAGCACGGCTACTACTCGGTTACACTCAACGCCGGAGAATCTGAGGCTGGTGGTGACGCGGTTGGGTGCGACGTGGCGCATCACCCGACGAAGCGACGGCCGTACTACCGAATTGAATTCGACGTGACCGCGCATGAGTCACCTGGTGACCTCGAAACCGCGTTTCAGGAGCACGTTCGGGATGAGCAGGCTGCGATGACAGAATACTGCAGTCAGGACGCGTTCACGGCACAGGGTGAGCCGCGAGACCCGATTATCGACCTTCGGTTCACGGGCACGTTGCAGTTCAGCCGTGGAGATTTCCGGACGGATGAGCTTGCGGAGTGGGTGGAAGACGCGTGCGACGCGTTGTACGTCCAGGTGAATACAGGGATTCGGACGGCGAACGTGCAGCAACTCCTCTCGGAGATTGACGAGGACGAAGTGTTCAAGGATGGGCAGTTGAACACGGCTGCGTTAGAAAACCGCGTTTTCGAGACGATTGCGAAGGAATCGATCTACGATGACCACGCAGCCGATGTCGCTGACGTGTTAGGGAACGCTCATCAGATGGCTCAAGCTGGCGAAGCCGTTGAGGACATCCGTGACTCCGTGAGTTCGGCGCGCCAGGAGTTGTTCCCGGAGCTGACAGACGACGTCGTGCTGGACATTGAAGAAGATCCGTTCGCCGATGCCGACACAGGCGAGGAAGCGTCTGATGACACGACAGACGGCGACGAAGCAGACAGAGAGGCGGAGGCAGGGGAGGTGGTGGAGCAATGAGAATCACGGAAGTTGCGTTGGAAGACATCAAGTCGTATGAGGATCGGACTGTCGTGCCAATCGAAGGCGGCGTGACGGCGATTCTCGGTGAGAACGGCGCGGGGAAATCGACGGTTCAGGAGGCTATCGGATTCGCGTTGTTCGACTCGCTCCCGTTCAACAACAAGGAGTTCGTGCGGGAAGGCGCAAGTTCAGGAACAGTCGAAGTCACGTTCGAGCAAGATACACAGAACGGGACGGACCGGTACAAAGTTGTTCGATCCGTCGGCCGGTCGAAGTACGGCGTGCACCGGTATGATCCCGATGCTGACGAGTGGATCGATCAGGACATCGATTCCAAGACGCAGTTGGTGGACTGGTTGTGTGCGCGCTTCGATGTGGAAGATGGCGACGAGCTTAGCAGTCTCTGGAGTTCCAGCATCGGGGTACCTCAAACGCGATTCCTATCGGACTTCTCGCAAACGCCTCGAAATCGCAAGGCAACGTTCGATGCGCTCCTGAATCTGGACGCGTACGAGGAGTCGTGGGAGACGCTCAAGGACGTGCCGGACGCAATCGAGAGTCGGCAGCAGGATCTCCGTAGGGACATTGATACGCTCACCGGCGAGGTGCAAGGGTTGCCGGACGAGCGAGCGGAAGCGGAGTCGTTGGCCGATGACGTTGAGGAAATTGAAGCCGGGATCGAACGGAAAACCGGCGAGTTGTCGGAGAAAGAAGACGAGTATGAAGAGTTGGAAGCTGTTGAAGAGGAAATCGACCGCCTTGACCAGGAGGTTGATTCGCTGGAAGGGGACATCGACTCGACAGAGAGCAATTTGGGGACGGCGAAGGAGGAACTCGCGGCCGCCGAAGAGGCACAGGAGAAATGCGAGGCGAACCGGGAAGGGCACCGTCGGTACGAGGAGGCACGCGAGCGGCAGGATGAGTTAGAGGAACAGGAGGTCGAACGGGACGCGCTCGTCGCGGACCGAGACGAACAGGAAGACACGATCCAGGCGATCGAATTTGAAGTCGAACAGCTGGAAGAGGATCTGGAAGAACTGGAGACCGCTCGGGAGACGTTGGAGGCGCGTGAAGAGGCGAAAGAACGGTATGAGGAACTCGATGACCGTATTGAGTCGTTGAAAGACCGCGAAGACGACGTAGACGCATTCGAAGTGGAGATCGAGGAGTTGGCAGAGCAGATCGAATCGAAGGAGCGCGAAATCGAGGCGAAAGAAGAGACGATTGCGGAGATAGAGGACGAGTGGGAGGGGACGACGGATCCGGAAGCTCTCTCCGGTGAGATCAACGACCGAGAGGCGAGTCGGAAGCAACTGGAGAGCGAACGTGAGCGGCTCGAAGAACAGTTAGATAGGTTGCGTGACACGGATGTTGATGCGCCGTGCCCGACGTGTGACCGTCCGTTAAACGAGGATCACCGGTCGAAGACGATCGAGCAGCGTGAAGCCCGGATCGAGGAAATCGAGACGGAGCGTGAGGAACTCGCCGAGGAACTTGATGCGTTGCGTGAGCGGCGTGCCACGGCGCGAGAGGTCAAGCAGCGCGTCGATAAGCTCCCTGTGCATCGGGACAAAATCGAGTCGTTGGAAGGTGAGATCGAAGATTTGCGCGCCGACAAGGAAGAGACAGAGGTGGAGTTAGCGGACTTGGAAGACGAATTGTCGGATCTCCCGGATCTTGAAGCCGAGCAGGATGACTTGGAGGAGGCGTACGACGAATACCAGACTGCTGAATTCCGAGTTCAGGAGCATGCTGATGTCCCTGATGAGTTGGAGGCAAAACGGGCGGAATTAGAGGAGGAACAGTCGGTACTGGCGGAAATCGAAGACGAGTTGGAGGAGTTCGAGGGCCTGGATGAAGAGTTGACGGAGGTCAAGGAAACGCTGGAAGAGGCGGAGTCGGCACATCAAACGTATATCAAGTACGAGCAGCAAGCGTCGCAAGTGGAAGAGCGTCAGGAGAGAGTGGAAGACCTGGAGAGCGAGCTTGCAGACCTCGAAACGAATCTCGAAGAGACGAAGGCAGAACTGGAGGAGACGAAAGCGTCGTTCGATGAAGAACGATTCGAGACGCTGGAGTCAGACATCGAGGAACTCCGGGAGGAACTGGCCGGTGACCGGCGGTCATTAGAGCATAAGCGGGAGAATCTGGCGGAGGTTCGTGAAACGATCGAGGAGTTGGAGACGAAGCTAGAGGAGCGTCAGGAGAAACTTCAGCAGCTGAAGGAACTGAAAGCGGACCAGCAGTTCGCTGACTGGGTGCGGGAGAACGTCCGTGAGGCCGGGCCGAAAATGCGGGAGATCATCACCGATCGGATTGGATCCCGGGCGAATGAGTTGTTCCGGTCGATTCGCGGCGCATCGGCTGAGACGCTGGAGTGGACGAGCGACTACGAAATCGTCGTCCACGATGCGGATGTCAGAAAGTCGTTTTCGACACTGAGCGGTGGGGAGAAGATGGCAGCTGCACTTGCGGTGCGACTGGCGATTCTCGAACAGTTAGCGTCCGTGGGGATCGCATTCTTGGACGAACCGACGGCGAACCTCGATCGGCAAAAGAAACGGAATCTTGTCACCCAGCTCAAACAGCTGGATAGCTTCGAGCAACTCACGGTCATTAGTCACGACCAGACGTTCGATTCGATGACTGACTACACGATCACCATCGAGAAAGACCAGCAGACGTCGGAGGTGTCGGTCAATTAATGCCGATCGATAAACACGGTGTCGCGTCTGAATTGGAGGCGAACGTTGACACGATTAAGACGTATCTCGAAGACGATACGGGGATCGTGGAGCGGTATCAAGACGCGTTTCAGCGGTTGCCCGACGAGTGGACGAGCGAGGAGATTCGAGCGTCGCTCCAGGACGCGTCATACCCAGGGGCGTATCCGACGGACGAGTTCGATGAGGGGGATAGTCTCATCGTTCCGTACCCCGAGAGTGACGGGTGGGAGAATCACGAGGAGGTCAACGAGTGGGCCCGCGATATTATTCGTGACGTGCCGGTGATGGCTGTCGATGGGTCACAGCTCCCGCCGACAACGCAATTCAACGTTCCGCTCGCGTACGTCCAAGCGGCATGGGCAGTCAACCACCATCACGCCGAGGGACGGCTTGACCGCGGCGTCGAAGGACGGCTCTTGACGCCTGACGAGGTCACACAAGAATCAGAGGACGGTGACTACCGGTTCGTTGATTCCCAACTCGTGGGGCATCACCGGTTCGAACACGAAGGGCGGCTACTCATCGACCAACTCTCGGAGTTAGCTGATGCGCGTGATGCAGGTGATATCGATCAGACGCCGGTCGTGTTCTATGACGGTCCGTTGATCGCGTCGTTTGCGAATCCGTTGAAGCCAGAGACCCGAGAGCGGTACATTTCGACGCTGAGTCGAGTTATTGCAGCGAGTCAGCACCACGAGATTCCGCTGGTCGGGTACGTTGCCGGGTCGAGCGCCACTGAGCTCGTGAAGATGACACGGCTCCTGTTACGCGAGGAATTCGGGACGGATCGCGTCATTCCGGATGCACACGTCTTGACGGAGTTGATGAGCCCGTGGGGGGACACGACAATCCCGTTCATCTCGAAACGCGATGGGAGTATCGACGCGTTGCAGACAACGTACAACGGGGAAGCGTACGAATTCCGCGATGACATCTTGTTCTCGTACCTGAACGTACCGCCAGGCGCTGGACTCGACCGAATCGAATTCCCCGGGTGGCTGTGCCGCAGTAACGGTCCCGACGGGTACGATTCGATGTACGAGTACACCGTCGATATTGTGCGGGCAGAAGCAGGCATCGGACGTGGCTATCCTGAAATCCTGCAACAGGCCGACAGTGACGCTGTGTTAGACCATCAGGACCGCCAACAGTTCCAGCGCGTCGTCCAACGCTGGGCTGAATCGAACGACGTACCGCTGGAATGGGACGCCAAAGCACTAAGCAAGGAACTTCGACGACGATGATTCACCACCACACCCCACACGCACCAGCAGGATGCACCGCTCGACGACCAGACAACAGTACGGAGACGAAGCTATGACAGACACACTAGCTGACGGAGACAGTCCGGATCTCGATTCGTGCGTTCGGATTGGCAGCATCGTGTCCTCGAACAGCCATCTGGATTACGTCGCCGAGGTGTACAAGGAACGAGACTGTGATCGTCCACCGGAACTGCACGAGCGCGAATTCGGACAACCCGTCTTCATCAAGAAAACTGTCGACGGAACCGAGCACGCAGTCATGGGCGTGATTTATGACACGCAGTTAGTCGATCCTGACCAGGGACGAACCGGGCCGCGATTAGCGCAGGACGACCAGGCCCAATTCACGCCGGGATACATCGAAGAGCGCACCACGCTCGCTGGCGTGGCGCTTCTCGGTACCGCAGAAATCGCCGAAGATGGGACAATACAAGAGCCAACGCATCAAATGCCGCGGTGGACGTTAGAAGTCGAGGATACCGTCTTCCACTGTCCTGATCAGGTCACGGGTTCTTTCCATACCGTCGACGATCAGATTCAGTTGGCGTACATGGATCGACTCTTAGATATTGCTGGTGACCTCGGGTCGGAGGTCATCGTCGCACTGATTGACCGGTTACGAGGGATGCTACCGGAAGACGATCCAAATCAGCGAGTACTAGACGTGGTTGAACAGAACGTGCAGTGGCAAGCGCGGGAACAGCGAGGGATGGTCTGATGACTGATCGATCAGACGTGGTCGGCACCGTTGCTGGACCGGGTGACGATCCGAA
Organism: Halovenus salina; assembly: GCF_026410925.1. Taxonomy (GTDB): domain Archaea; phylum Halobacteriota; class Halobacteria; order Halobacteriales; family Haloarculaceae; genus Halovenus; species Halovenus salina. The sequence continues at coordinate 2,442,562 of NZ_CP112972.1, forward strand.
CGAATTCGTGTTCGTGACTCCGTCGGACAAGTCGATCAAGACGGGTGAGTTCATCACGTACACTGTCTCGGTTGAAGGTGAGCCACGATCGGTGTTCGCTCGCGTGACGAACCGTGAGCTGATTCGGGGTCTCCCTGAAGGGTTCCTTGCGGATCCGGAGGTCGGGCCGGAGACAGTTGCGGCAACGCTCGGTGTGCCGACTGATGACACTGAGTTGTACCGGTTGACAGCAACGGTCATCGGGTACTACGATACGAACATGACGACGTTCGCTAATCCTCGCCAGTTGCCTGACCCGGGGACGCCACTGTCGATTGCACCACACCAGCAACTCGAAACCGTGTTGCCGAACCTCGGCTGTGAAACTGACAGCACAGATGTCACAACACTTGACGGAGTCGCGCACATCGGCTGGCTGTTGAATCGACCAGCAGAGGCGACAAATTTACACATTCCAATCGAAGAATTCGCTTCGACACACCTAGCGATTCTCGCTTCAACAGGGAGCGGGAAATCCTACACAGCGTCGGTCCTAATCGAGGAGATGATGCGTCCGAGCTCGCGTGCATCACTGCTCGTGTTTGACCCACACGGTGAGTACGACACGTTGGCGGAAATGCAGGGTGAAGAGGCGTTCCAAGGTGCAGATGGGTATGAACCAAGTATCGAGTATTACGACCCGGAGCGCCTTCGAGTTCGCATCTCTGAACTTGAGATTGGTGACGTGATGGCGATCTTGGACAACCCAAGTAATCGGATGCAAGAGCGGCTTTCGACGGCGTGGCGCGCGATGCAGAGACAAGAGAGTCGGACGTGGGGTATAGACGAACTCATTGCCGAAATGGAGCGGATCTACGGCGATGATGACGCGAGTGTCGGCGCACTAGAGTGGCGACTCCGACGGTCGATTGAACGGAATGATCTCTTCCATCCCGAAGAAAACGTTCCGCTGGACGAGATTGTAGATCCGGGGCAGTGTACGGTGCTCCAGATGGATACGTTGGATCGGTGGGACCAGCAACTTATCACGACCGTTCTTCTGCGGCGGATGTATCGAGAGCGACTTGATGACGTGCGAGACCGGGATTCGGATATCGAGCATCCGATTTTCGCCTTGTTCGAAGAGGGACACCGCTTTGCTCCAGCCTCCGGTGAAGCCCCATCGCTAGGGATCATGCGAACGATCACGTCTGAAGGCCGTAAGTTCGGATTCGGACTCGGGATTATCAGTCAACGTCCGTCGAAAATCGATCAAGACGTACTGTCGCAGTGCGGCACGCAGATCTCGATGCAGATCAAGAACCCGAATGACCAGGACGCGATCAAAAACTCCGTGGAGGCCGCTGGCGAAGACGTACTTCGGGAGTTGCCCGGGTTAACCCCAGGGCAAGCGGTCGTGTCTGGTGACGCAATGAACACGCCAGCACTGATCCAGGTTCGACAGCGACGCACACCACACGGTGCTGGAAGCAGGCCAGTTATTGAAGAATGGCGCGAAGCATATGATGAACGACAACGCGAACCGACACAGTCCGAATCGGCTGATTTCGGGGAGGGAGACTCGACTGGCGTTCAGAGCTTAGACTGATCACTATCTCACAGTAGATTTACAACACTGGTGCCCGGTGTGCCATTCATATGACTACCGAGGGACTTACCCCAGGCACGCTACGAGACGCGCTCACTGATGTTGGTGTCGAACTGAACACGGGTGAAACAGCGGGATGCGTCGAATTAGAATCCAATTTAAATATTAATGCGCTCGCAATCGGTCTCGGATTAGCGAATATCGAGTACGAGCCAGAACAATTCCCCGGTTTGATTTACCACGTAGACCAACCAATGACCACCGCTGTGTTGTTCGGTAATGGTGTAATCGCAACAGTGGATGGGATGGATGAGCCGGCAGTTACGGATGCCATTTTGACCGTGATTGAACGAGGGGAAGACCTCGGACTCATCGAAGCCGACTCAACACCATCAGTGAACGTGCCTGTCGAGTCAATTCCAGTCGCTGACATAGTTGAAACTGGGGAATGAATCTGATCCGGGCTGACAGCGCTGAATCGGCACAACGTGTTACGGAACTTCATCTACGACATCGCGTAGACCATCTGGACTGGACCAAGCGAAGCATCGATTGTGAAGTTCGAAGAGGCGGAATTCGTTGAGATGCACCCAACTGTATGGAACTGGGGCGTCTTCGACGTCGTCTCGATTTTCAAGTCGCTCTATGATGTCTGGTTTCGCAAGATCGATATCGTTCTTGTTCGCCGCTGTGATGAGGGAGTCCAGCTCTTCTTCGGTGGTAGCTTCGTCGAGATCGTCGTTGAAGTAGATAGTCGCGGCAGCGGCGATGACGTCTGCTTCCGTGTTGAGGTTCTGTGCGGACATCCACGCGTAGTCCCGGGGTAGCACGTAGAATTTGTCGAAGTTGTCCAACCAGCGTATCTCTCCCGACTGACCGAGCAGGCGATGGAGCGCGTGTAGTCTTCCGCGAGAGTCGGACAGAGAATCGACGAGACTAGTCCCCGAACAACCGGGATAGGAATCCACTGGAGTTGTCCGTATCCGATGCGTCTTCCGTGGTGGTTGACTGCTCGGTGTCTGTGCCGGTTTCGGCTGCTCCGTTCAGGAGGTCGTTGACGGAGTATCCGATCCACTCGGCGAACTCTTCGGGTGCGCCGATGTAGACGCTCGTGGACGATTTCTCGGACATGAATCGTTTGGGGAGGCGTTTCTCGTAGTCGTAGACCTCGTACTCTTCGCGGTCGAAGTCAGCTGTGATGGCATTCGGCTCCGACTCGAACGTGACACGGCCGCCTTGAATGTCGCGCTGCCACTTCAGCCGCCCCGTATCGTACGTCTTCTCGGCCGGTTCGTCGGCGGGGAAATACTCGGGTTGCTCCCGACCAGCTTCGTCATAGAATTCGCGGACAATACGGCGGACGTCTTCGATAGTGCCGTTCCCGTCGGTCCACGGTTGTTCGGTGAGCATTCGGCGGGCCACGTAACTGAAGATCGGGTTCTGCCGTTCTAGCACGCCCGAGAGGTCTTTTTGTGCTTCGCGGAAGCCTGGATCCTCCGGGTTGGAGGGGAAGGAGACGTCCATGCTCAGGATTTTCATTCGGTTCCGGAATTCGGATTTCGGGAGAGCGTCGTTGGTCGTGAAGATGAGGCAAGGCTGATCGACGCTGGTGGGTGTCCAGTCGCCCCAGTAGTTTCGGATCGGGCTCCAGCGCTGGATCTTCTCTTTTTCGGCGTCGATGATGGCGTACGGGAAGCACGTGTCCCATTCGCGGACGCCGCGGACCTCTTTGACGCCGACGTCGTCTGCGTCCACACCGGAGATGACCGTGTTGTCGGAGACGAGTCGCAGGATGTACTCGGTGAGTTTGTCTTTCCCCGCGTCGCTCTTTCCTTCGATGTAGAGGTGCTGCAGAACGTTGTCTAGTGTTCGTGATGGTGACGACAAGGCCTCGGCGTACTGGTTGGCGAACGGGGCCCAGAACCCGTAGAGGAACGCCTCGTACATCTGCGCCATCACTGCGGTCTCGGATTGCGTGTGGCCGTGGTTCTGGACGGTCTCGATGTAGTCTTCGATGGTTTCGAGGCAGTGATCTAGAACTTCGGGGGTCGGCTCGTCGGTGGCGACGAGAATCATCTCGTCATCCTCCCCGATCACGACCTGCTCGGCCTCTGGAAGGACGGACATCGTCGGGATGGCCGTCGACTCCTTGACCTGGTTATTGTACGCGCTCAGCGGCGCGGTGATACTGTGGTCTTCGACGGTCGCCCCGCGGTCACGGAGCCCGGACCCGAACTCGTCGGCAGTGTCTTTGTCCACCTTGCTGGTTCCCATTCGTATCTTCTCGTCGGGCGCGCGGATCCGCGGCCGGTCGAGCCCGTCCGTCAGCCCCGTTTCGTGATCTGATTCGACGAGCCCGACGTCCGGTGATTCATCCTTGTCCGGAGCGACGGTCGAGTCTTCCTCGTCAGTGGAGTCATCTGGCTCGATGACGTTGCGGTCGGCGTTCTCGGGTTCTTCGACGAATGCAACTGTCTCGTCGGCCTCCTCTGGGTCGTCAACGACGGCAGTGACCTGATCGGCGACGTCTTTCAGGTCCTCGACGGCGTCCTGATTCAGGGCGGCAGTGTCACTCACGTCGAGGTCGCCGGCTCCGACCCAGTACTCGATGCGGTTCTCCCGCTCTTCCGGCGAATCGGCTTCTTCTAGCGCCTCAACGAGCCCTTCGAGGAGCGTCTGGTCGCTGTACCCTTCGCGGTACTCGTCGATGAACCGCTCGAACTCTTCGTCCAGTTCGGTCCCGACATCGGTCGTAATGACGGAGATTTGGTTCGTATGGTACTCCCAGGAGTTCCGCGAGAGGTTCGCCGACCCTTGGACGAGCTTCACCGTGTCGTCCGGCATAACGATCCGGTAAATCTTCGAGTGGACCGTCTTCCGGTTCTTCAGCCGAATCGTGAGTCGGTCATCCTGTCGAAGTCGAACGAGTGACCTCGCCGTCGACACTTCGTTCACTTGGTCGGCGTAGTCTTCAGCGTTCCCGATAAGTACGTCCAGCGACCCGATGTCGTACTCCGTCAGCATCTGTACCATCAGCTCAGGTGTCTCCGCATACGTCACGGCGTCCACGTGACGAGCGCCTGCGAACAGATCGAGAAAGTCAGCACGCTCTTTCACCATCGCCAGGCGGTATTCCGCAGCCCCCGATCCGTAGAACTCCGGCATATCTGCGAATCGGTCGAATGAGATATTCGCTGTCAGTTCGTCCATACACACGGCAGCGGTCTGAAACGAATAAAAACCGTGCCGTGGGGCGGTAGTAGAACATACGCTGTCGACACTTGGTGACACTTCGACAGCGATGAGCGAGACTGACATCCTCCCGTGCCGGAGACAAGGGAATTCCACGGCACTACACCGCTGGATTTGGTCGTTGATTCGCCACCTATATTGTTAAATTTATAAGAAATAGTTGAGGCAGGCAGTCTTCGAATCGTTCTATACCCTGCGTAAGCGAGATTATTACTCGCTTGGTCCTCGAATCACGACTGGGCACCAGTCATCACTGTCACGGCCGTGTAAGCGTCCAGCAAATCGTCGATGTGCTTGTGTTACTGCCATGAGGAGGCGGACTTCGCTCATTTCCCAGTGGTAATCTCCCGCATGGTCAGGGAGATGTACGTCACGGAGGAGGTATTTGGGGTGATAGTCCGGGCCCCACGCGATCAGAAATCCTTCCACTGTGAACGTCCGGAACCCGGTCGGTCCGAAATGTAGCGCGTAGAAGGTTTCCTCTAGGTCCTCTCTGTGCCCGTCCCAAACTGAACTTCCTTCTTCAAGAAGTGTATGTAACAACTTTGCGTCGATTTCGTGTTCGTCAGCCACGGAGAGGACGATATCCTTCGGGATTGGATGCGTCCATTCCGCGTCAGCCGAGTTGGTTGTGCGTGTCTCTGTCATAGTGCTTCTGAACGGTTGCGTATATTTGCTTGCCGTTCAGGTACACCGGCAAAATAACCACCGTGGTTTAAACCCTGGCCCGCTGAGAGCACCGCCCCCCGGATTCGGGAAATACGACGAGAGCCGCAGTAAGTACTACTCTCTGCCGGCTCGGATTTTCCGAATCCTGCTGTGATGGCGTCGGTAATTCAATGGAACGTCTAGAACCGCACTCATGCGAGCGGCACAGTCTGGATACGGACGTTCAACATTCTTCAGGTTCTGAAAGGCGCGCTGCTCATCACACCGCCGTTAGTGCTTGTGGCCGTATCAGATCGGATGTGCCTCTGATTGGGTGCCTGTAGGTATGATCCTAAGAACGTATCAACCAAGATGTGTCCCTCATAGCGGCTGAGTGCCGTTGTTCTGGAGAAAGCATTACATCGAAGAGCGGTTTCACGCGCGCTTGGTATCGCTGATCGTTCTCGTTGTTCGCCGTCTAAACAAGAACTATGGTTCTAGGAAATTCGACGGGCCCCTCTTGGAATCGCCGTGGACGGGGCTAAGAAGCATGTCTGTCGTGGTGTCCGGTGCGGCCGTAGCTGTGCAGTGAGTAGAACGGTAACTCCCTGAGTGGCTTACCCTTTTAAAAAACCAGCTCCTGAAACTGCATTACTCCGATGTCTCGCACTACTTCAGAAACAAAGTCCGTCGGTCGATTACGACCGTCTACTGGTGAGTGCTACAACTCTCAAGATACCGAACGGGTCACCGCCACCCAGAGTGCTAGTGTCGTGTCGCATATCACTCCAACCGGGACTGAGAGACTGAGCGTCAGTGACTGGGAACCTGTTCCGGACCGATTCGACGAGAGCACGCATGAAACCCTTGTAGAGAGGCTCCGGACGGCAGCCGACGCTCTTACCGCGACCATCGATTCTGCTCTGCCCGAGTCCCTACAGGATCAGGTTACGGAGTGGTGTGCACTCCACGGGCTTGATACTCCGGCTACGACGCATACTCGGACGATCATTGCTCGGCAAGCTGTTCTGAACGTGTTTCTCAAGACGACACTCTACGAGTGGCACCACCAGCACGCCGACCTGCCATCGCTGCCCACCGATACGCGAGAGGCACTTCGACGAGCAGCGGATCAGACAGAGAATCCAGCGTTCAGCGAGTACGTTCTTGATGAGATTGTCTGGTTCGCTGACGACGCCGATCTCGAACCGGTCGTCGATGCTCGGGACTGGTTGCTGGAGTCGGGAGAGCCGGCTGAAGCCATCGGTCGGCTCTATGCAGACCTGACGTCGAACGACGACCGCCAGATACTCGGTCAATTCCGGACGCCTCCATCCGTCGGGACGCTCATGCAGGCGTGGGCAGCCGGTGGCGATGACAGTGTGCTTGACCCCGGGATGGGAGCTGGTGTCCTAGCAAGCCCATTCCACCCGCAGTGGGAGGTGAGTGCAGAACCAGCCCACGTTAACGGCATTGACAAGAGTCCCCTCTCAAACCTCATGGGGACGACCGCGCTCACGCTGTACGGGCAGGCGCACGACCCGCGTACGACTGATTTTCTCGACCTCTCACCAGCAGACCTGCAGCGAGATGTCGACGCGATCATCTGCAACCCTCCCTACACGAGTGGCGATTCGCTCCCGGCAGCGTACAAAGACCGAATCAACACGCAAATAGAACAGTCGATCGGGAGCGAAATCAGCGCACGCTCACCGCTCCATGCGTATTTCATCTACCACGCACGACAGTTCCTCTCTGGAGGGGATCGCGCAGCCTTCATCACACCGCAAAGCCTCCTCACGACACGTTACGGAGAATCCCTCAAGCAGTACCTCCTAGAGGTGTTCTCGATCAAAGCGTTCGTCCAATTCAACCCGGCTGGTGAACGAATCTTCCCGGACGCTCACACGACGGCCCTCATCACATTCTTAGAAGCAACACCTGAGAATGAATCAGATGGCGAAACGCGGTTCATTCGTGTTGATGACTCGGTTAGCGGGTATGAACTTCGTGACGCAGTCAAGGAGGGTGAGTCGGGGCGCACCGACTGGGGGTTCATCAACTGCGTGCAACAAACACAGCTCGATCCTGTCAAGAACTGGGAATCATTATTCACCCCGACGGACATCGATACGAGCAGTTTCAGACGCCTTGACGAGTTCGCCACAGTACATCGTGGCGTGACGACTGGCGCAGTCAATTTCTTCTGCCTCTCACAGGCCGACGTTGACGACCTCGAATTAGCCAACGAGCATCTTTCCCGGCTGATTCGGCGGCCAAGACTTGTCGACGGGTATGATTTCCGTGACGAAGACTGGGAGGAACTACGAGGGAACGGTGAGGACGTGTGGTTGTTCGATCCTGACTTGATCCAAGAGATCCCGGAGTCGATCCGCGTATTTACCGAGCAGATGGCTGAGGACTCATCGGTACTACCAGACGACGACTCCGGCAGGGTAGCGAATGTGCTTGCATATCTGCGTGGCGGCGTTAGCAAGCACGGTCTATCAGAGACGACTACGTTCGAAGATCGTCCGTACTGGTACCGGCCGAGGAGACAAGACTCTCCCCAGGTTCTGATTCAAAACGCGAGCGGAGACGGATTCACGTTCCTGCTGAATGAGACACCGGCCCGAAACATCCACAATTTCGATGGACTCTACGACGTAACGCTGAACGAGACGGAACTGAAGGCGTTGCTCGCGTATTTGAATAGTGGCGTTGCCGAGCGCGTCGTTTCCAATTACACGCAGACCCGGCAAGGTGGTTTGGAAAAATTGGGGCCGGGAGCTCTCAAAAAACTGCCTGTGATTGATGTGACCGACATCGATGATGAGTTGACGACTGACCTTGCTGACTTATTCGATACGCTGCGAGAGACCACCCGCCGCGACGATGATTGCGAGTCCGTCATTAATCGCATCGATGCTGTACTCCAGCAGACCCTGTGATTCAGCGTTCGGTTCTGACTCAGGTACTTGGCTTGGTGATCCCGACGCTCCTTCACGAGAGTCGCGGTAAATACCACTCTCAGCCGGATCGGATTTCCCGAATCCTACGATGATGGCGTCGGTGACCAATAGATCTTCCAGAACCGTCGGGCTCTCGTGCAAGCGGCACACTCTGAATACGGACGTTCAGCGGTTTCCAAGATTGGGGGGTCAGTTGCTGATCACATACTGGTGCCAGTGCTTGTGGCCGCGTAGGATTGGACGTGGCTCTGGTTGGGCGTCTGTGGGTATAATCCTGAGAACGTCTTAATCAAGATGTGTCCGTCATAGCGGCTGAGTACGGATGTTCTGGAACAAGCAATACCACGAGATCCACTGAGGATTCTGGCGTTCGGTAGAATGTACGTACTCACGTACTTGTGGACGTACACATGGATGTACACAAGTACGTACCCAGAGACGTACACAAGTACATATCCAGAGACGTACTGCCGAATGCTTGCCATCCTCATCCCAGTGCCGTCACTAAGAGATTCGAAAGCACCGAGTTAGTTGGACGAGGGGTGAACAGTCTCCCCTTCTCGGTCAAGAATTTCCTTTTCGACGAGACGATCGATCCCAGCAGACACCGCCTCCTCGTCGCCAACGGAGAGCTCTCGGACGTTCGAAAGAACACGTTCGCTGATCGCGCGTGGACTCCGAAGACCCTCATCGACCGCTTCCAAGATACCGTACTCAACTTCGAATTCGGTTGCGAACTCCGACACGCGATCCGTAAACGAGGATGGCAGCCCGGAAAGCGACTGTACAGCCACCTCGATAGTAAATAACGGATGAGATTGATTACGGATATGCGTCGCTTCAATTGACCCCGTATTGAACGGGCGCTGTTCCTCAATCTCGTTGAGGATCTCCTCGTAGGCGAGTCCACGCTGCGCGTACGTCCGCATATCCTCAATGTCGCGTCGTCTGCCAGCCCCTAAGTCGCCACCGGACACTGCCTTCAACAAGAACAAATCCTCATCAGCGAGCACGTACGCCGTTGCATACTCCCCTGTCCAGAACTCGTCCGCCCGGTCGTGCATGCTCTCTGTGATCCAGACTTTCCCGACAACCTGTTGCTCGAACAAGTCAACCCGAAACCCGCGGCCAGGATGGTAGAGCTCAACCGTTTTTCCAACCCCTTCGAATGACGCGGTCGGCTCACCCGTCACCTGAAACCCTTGTTCTCGAAGGGCGTGGTAGACGTGTTTGAATTCGGTTGGCACGCCGAGGGCCAAGTCGATATCTTCGGTTTGGTCTTTCAGCCCGCGAACTGTCATTGCAGACCCGCCAAGGAGGTACACGTCCACCGGTTCTGAGAGCCACTCGTCAAACTCGGCAAGAAACGTCTTGATGGCCTCCTCGCCGCTGAAGACGGTCATTTATACGACTCCATACTGATCTTTCAGCGCCGCGTATTCTTGAGCACTCGGCAAGGGACTTCCCGCCTCCATCTCATCGGCGGCGTCAGTGCCTTCGTCTATAAGACGATACATCCGGGGTATCATTGAGTCCAGACCGTACCAAGTCGCAGTCTCGGTGAGTGTTTCCTGTTCGATTCGTTCCTGTTCGATGAGCAGCATCGCGTAGCTCACGCGTCGGGAGTCAGTGTTGAGGACGAGCGTATGGCAAACGATGTCTGCAAGGGTGAGATCGTCGTCTGGCGCGTACCAGAAGGCGGGTTCTCCTGCAAGGAAGAACTGCAGGCCGTACGCTTGGAATTCCGCTAATCCAGTCACGTCCCAGTCGTCGGCGTTCTGGAATTTCTCCGTGTCTTCGGAGGTTTGTACTTGGACGAGCGCGCGTTTCGGGTCATACCACGCAATTGTGGCACTGGGCGCGAGTCGCCGAACACGGTTGCGGTGGCCATGCCTGACGACGGTGTTGGCGAATTCGAGTAAGGGGTGAAGGTCGTCGGCGAGTGCGTACTCTGGGCCGGCGGGAGCGAGCATCGCTCGGTTCTTCAACGGGGATAACACCTTGTGGACAGCCTGTCGCGTAATTCCTAATCGGTCAGCGATCGTGGTGATGCGGCGTGGTTCATCAAGGTACCAGCAGACCTGTATCGTGGCCGGTGAGAGGAGGTCCGCCCAGTCCACGTGCCCGAGGTTCGATGTCAGGTCCCGGTACGCTTCGACAATCGGGTCGTCAGAGGCGCGCAGGACACGCTGGTTGTGCTGCGCTCGGGACTCGTCCAGTACCCCTTTGTCGAGTAAGTCGTCAACGACGCGGTAGACCTGCTTGCGACTATACCCGGTTTCTGCGGCCAGCTCTTGTGCGGTTGCGTCCGCCCCGGAACTCAGCACGTCTAGAATAGCGAGCCCGGCCTTCGTAAGCATCCTTGTAAACTATATTGTCTTAACAGTTAAAAGAGTTTCCGCATTTTAGTTTACAACCAGCCTCTATACCGTCGGAATCCCCCGGGTGAAGGATTGTGACTTCCAGCCTCTTCTCAGTTGGAACACAGACGAGAATCCGCGCGGGACGCGAAGAGTACCGAGTCGAGTTTAACGAATTGGTCGTGAGGGAATCCGAGGGGGTCGCCCACGCACCGCTCCGTGGGCATTTGAACCGTGAGTATGATGCCGCCTCCCCGATTTGAACCACCGGAAGACTTCGCTACGCTCGTCTTCCGAGCCCCCGCTCGCTTCGCTCGCGGGGAGGGGGACAGCGTACCGCGTCAGCCGGTCCACTCACCCGCCACAACGCTCATGTGCACTTCGGACAAACCATGACGAAGAACGAATTTGAACCCATCTCGTCTGCTGAGACGAAAGAGATGTACCTCGAAGAACCGAACTGTTATCGACTCCCTTGGCCATCTACGGAATCACGTATCGCAATCCAGTGGGATCAGGCATCGATTCAGGATGCTGAATGAGAACTTAGAAATCAAATTCGATGAAGAGGTGTATCATGCGGAATAGGGACCAGCACTCTATGAGGTGGGTAATGGGGAGCAGGAATGGTATATGAACCAGGCGACTTGTGGGGCCCAGGTGTTCAGAGAAATACCGTGAGATGAAAGTATGAATGAAAATTTGAAAAAAGATACGTGTTTACCCCCAGAACGATTTCGCCACTCTCTCGTAAGTTGCCCCTGATCTCACGGTAGAGCAATGCAGACGACAGGGTGTTACCCGAGGGACGGTCTCCGGCAGGGAGACCGTCCCGCGTCGTCTGCACTGGTCAGGAGGTGTTGTCATGGTCAGTGACAAGAAAGTGGACCAACTGCTTGAGCGAATCACTGCTCTTGAAGATCGTGTTGATGACCTTGAACAAGAGAATGAAGAGCTCAAGCAAGAGAATCAGCAACTCCGTAAGGAAAACAAGCGCCTCAGAGCCAAACTTCGATGGTACGAAGGGCCGCATACACCACCGAGCAAGGATCAAGCAAATCAAGACGAGTCGTCCTCGTCTGATGGAGACGAGGACGACGAACAGCCACGTACTGACGGTGGCAGTCCTGGTCGAAATCCCGGACACGATCCAGAGTGGCGAACTGCACCTGATCCGGATCGAGAAATCGAGGTTACCTGTGACTGCTGTCCAGACTGTGGTGAAGTGTTTGACGAGTCGGCGGGCGTCAGCCCCCGACTCGTCGAAGAAATCCCGGACCCACAGCCACCGGAAGTTACACAGTACAACCGCCACCACTACGAGTGCCACTCTTGCGGGTCCGAAACTGTTGCTTCACACCCCGACTGCCCCGATGAGGGGCAGTTCGGGGTGAATGTCATCGCACAAGCCGCTCTGTCTCGATACGATCACCGCCTCCCATACCGGAAGATCGCTGATCGCTTCGAACAACTACACGGACTGGAGTTCACGGGCGCGTCCGCGTGGCACGCGACCGAGCGCGCTGCGCGCGCCGGTCGCTGTGAATACGAGCGAATACGCCAGCACATTCAGGACGCTGAGGTCGTTCACGTTGATGAGACAGGAATCAAACGAGATGGCGAACAGGCGTGGATCTGGACGTTCACCACGGAAGAGCACACGCTCTACGCGGTTAGGGAGAGTCGAGGAAGCGATGTTCCCGCGGAAGTCCTCGGCGAGGACTTCGCAGGAACGGTCATCTGTGATGGATGGAGGGCATATCCAGCCTTCAGCGAGACGCTTCAGCGGTGTTGGGCACATATTCTTCGGGAAGCTGAACAAGCCGCTGAACAGCAGGACGAAGGCGAACCAATCTACCGTGCTCTCAAACAGCTGTACGTTGCTCTCCAGACTCAGCTGGAGAGCGACTTGTCACTGCGCGAACGGGCAGAACTCCAGCGTGTAGCACGGAGAGAGCTTGAATCGTTGATTGAGCGGTCAGTTCCCGACGGACCAGTGGCAACACTACTCGGGAAGATCGAAGGAGGTCTCGACCACTGGCTCACCTTCGTCGGTGAGCCAGCGGTCTCTCCAACGAACAACGCTGCAGAAAACGCGCTTCGTGAACCGGTGGTTCTCCGGAAACTCATCGGTACGCTTCGAAATGACCGAGGCATGTTCGTTCACGAGACGCTGCTGTCCCTGCTGGCGACGTGGAGCCAGCAGGGACGCAATCTCTACGAGGAACTCAAGCGAGTTGCTCGGGACAACGAAATGATTTCACGGGCTCACGCCGTGCCAGTTGTTGCATCCTCGGGGTAAACACGTACGAAAAAAGAAATCGAAAAGCGTGTAGAGAAAGTTATCGAGGAGGATGGTAATCCGACTTCAGATAGTTTTGCGGTTCTTGAGGGTAATAATCAACTTTCACTATTCCCACCAGATACCTATGTCCATGAGCTATCTGCGGATGGTCTTCGGGATCTCTCATATCACCTTTGCAAAACTCAGCTATTTTCTTCATCAAACCTGAGCGATAATTACCATTATTGGGGATGGACGCTTGTCTGTTCTACATCAATCCATTTTCCTGAGAGAGAATTCATTGATGCTCCGGAGGGACTAGTACCAGATATCGCAGGAGTCCTACGTTTGCTCTATTTGAGGAATTTAGAAACTATCCTTCGGAATATCGGTCAAGAGAAATGGAAACATTCCTCGGAGCCAAAAGTACCTTTTGAGCAATCATTAGAGAGAATCGTTCCCTCCCCTCATGAGGTACAGAATCAACTTGCCCGTGCTGCTTTTAGCACCTTAGAGGCAAGCCTTCGACGTCATTGTAAAGAAGTCGATCTAACCGGAAAACCAATCGATAACGAGAGATACAACTCATATATCGATGAATATACACATAGGGGTAAAGTGAAATATGAGGACCTATTGAACCTCTGGAAAGATTACAATGCAAATCCGGCTACGGAGGAAGCTCTTGAGAAGATTCAATATATATTTGAAGGAGATGAGAGGTTACTTTCTGAAACTGAGGAAATGGCAGAAGAGTTCAATTTTGAGGGAGAACGCCACGACCTATTCTGGTTAATCCGTAATGTCCGGAATGCGAATATCCACGGAGAGATAGATGATGTATTTGGTCCACCAGGTAAATTCACCTACATGATTGTCAATCTCCTCTGCCTGCTTTTTTGGGACAACGTGGACGATGAGGCATTTGATGATAACCTTGAGGAATTCATATCGATAAATGAGCAATTCTCTAATTCAGACCACTACAAGCGTCCAGAAGACCTGTACTACCCTGCGTTCTCGATAGAAGTAGAATATCGATATTCCTCGATTTAAACTCTCCTCAACGCCTCTCTCATTGGCGCTAACCTCGACTTGATGATTCCTATTGCTGGTAAGGAGTATGTCTTTAGAGCTACGGAGAGGAGCAGAGAGATGCTTTGAAGTTGAATGGCTCCTGATTAGAAAATATGATTTCCTTTTGGGAAATTCTGACTATACTCGCTTTTCTTGTCGGCCTCTTGGGTCTCTTTGCCCGATATGACCTCCTAATTCGGAAGCTCATTACCATCTATATACTCCAGATGTGCAGTTGATATTCTACCCAGGAAGCTCAGATAGGAAATATGGAGGAGTCACAACCCGGACTCCAGATTACTATGAGGATGACACGGTTCTGGCAATCGAATTCAGCGGTAAATATGAGGTGTTTGGTATCCCGAGAGAACGCCTCTGCTATTCAGAATACACAGAGGATAATACAAAATTCGCCCTCTCGATTGCGAATTCGGGTGAGGAGACTCTTAGCGTCAAAGGCGAATTTCTCACTGATTGGCGAATTATGAATCCGCGAGAAACCCTCCCTAAGCCATTACGTGAAGCCGACTTTGGAAAGCAAATGGAGATTCAAGAGATGGACCTGTCTGAACCTCTTTCGGTTGGTCCAAAGCGGAAATACGATTTCGTGAAGTTTACTCTGGACTCGGATGCTAGGAGGAGCTTCAGTTGGGTTATTGATGATGGACGGGTCGATGGAGATTCAATGGGAGACTATGAGGTTTTGCTAAGAGTATCTGTTTCAATTGACTCCTCCGAATTCAGCATTTGGCGATGGGACCTCCCCCGCAATATCGGGTCTGTTGAGTATGGTCCTGTAGAGAAGGAGGTTATCATCCTCAATTCTGAATAAGCTCCTCAGCGTCATCCTAAGCTGTGCCCCTCCCGATTCGATTAATTCCTGTTGCTATCATGGGAGAGATCACTCAGAGCTACGGAGAGGAGCGAGATGAAGAAATTAGACCTTCTTCGATAATCGCTTTAGGATCTGATTCGCGGATTCTGAAACCTTCTCAATTTGGTCATTCAAATACCCAGATGTCTCCTCTGCCTCCGCGACCCCTTCGTTGATGGCTTGGTAATAGAGATTGAAGTAGTCCATATCCAATTCCCGTAGAGGGAGGTATGGATGCCGACGTTGACTCTCCAAATATTCTATCATCAAATCTCGAAGCTCGGCTGGTGAATCTGCGATTAGGAGGACTGGACCAAATTTTTCTGTGAAAGTATCGAGGGGTAGGCGTGTTGGGGTTCCATCAGGGGTAGTATAGGAAATCATCACGCCACCTTCAGTCTCCTCTAACTCCTCGGCTTCGCCAACTCTGGATGCAAGCGATTGCTCAATCCCCGTAAGGAAGTCATTGAGTGTATCAAGTTCGGAGGAATACTCTTCGAGCTGAGATTTGATTTGCTGGTCCATATTCTCCTTTCGATATTCAGGAATATCGTTCCAGTGTGAATGAAACTCATCGCTAAAGGGGAAATTACGTGGGTCTCCAGAAGTGACCTCATTCAGTTCAGTATACATTCGGTACTTCACGAACAGCGTAATCGGTTAGATTGAATCGTTGATTTGACCACGAGAAAGTGTCTGGATTAGGATGTGTTCAAGCTCCCCAATCCAGACGGTTATCTTTCGGCGTCGGAGGTAAAAGACGTAGCGGAAGAGGTCATCACTCCACTCCCGTTGCCGGGTGTCGAGGGGAGCCCCCTCGACCCCGGCGATATCTGGCTCGTCGTCATTTTGGCCTGCACCAATCAGACCTCGATTTGGGAAACCTGCAAGGACACCGACGGAACACCATGCGACGACACCGTCTTGACGTGGCTACATACACTCAATCGGCAGTGGCTCGAATTCGTCGCTAACCTCCTACTCGCTCGCCTAGCTATGACGATTCTCGACGCTGACCGGTCGAGAATCGTCTCCATCGACTTTATCGATAACCCCTACCACGGCGATCACTACGCCGATGAAGGCGAACTCTGTTCAATGTCCCCCAAAGATGGGACCACAACGTGTCACCGATACTGTACGGCGTACATCGTTTCCAACGAAAAGCCAGTGACGCTGGCGATGACGTACGTCCGCAACGACGAAGACGAGGCCGACGCGGTCGAGCGCGTGCTCGCCCGCGTCGAGAACTATCCCTTCGAAATCGACCTCCTGCTTGCCGACAGCGGGTTCTACAACGAACGCGTCATCCGCCGTTCCCGTGAGATCGCTGCAACGGTCGTTCACGTTCCCAAGAAAGGTGAGCGCATGAAGGACAAACTCGACGTACACAAGTCGTACATGACGACCTATCGCATGTACAAGGACAGCGAGCGGGAGCTTCAGATCCCGCTCGCGGTCGCAGTCTCCTACCAGAATGGCGACCGTGGCAAACACGGAGAGGTTGTTCGGGGCTACGTCGCCTGTGGCGTTGCTGAAAAGTCACCGAAGAAAGTCGAACGCCTCTACAGGAAACGCTCAGGCATCGAGACGAGTTACCGGTTGCTTCGGCAAGCACGAGGGATCACGACAACGCGTGATCCCGTCGTGCGATTTGCGATAATGCTCGTCGCGGCACTGCTGGAGAATCTGTGGCTCGTGCTCCGATGGGCGGTCGTCGCCCGCCCGCGGCGGGGCGGGCGCGACCTCCCGGAGGAGTTCACGTTCAAGACGTTCTGTGACTGGATTCGGAACGAACTCGAAGACGAGTTAGAGCGACGCTGGTACGTCGAGGCGAACGGTGTGGGTGTTCCTGAGACGTACGGCTCGGTGGCAGCCGCGGGCTGACCGCGGTCAGCCCACGGCCTGTCCGAGGATCCGTCAGCGACAGCTCTCTGCAGCACCGGCGTAAAATTGCCTGTTCTCGTCCGTTTGGTGTGGTAGCTCGTTTCTGCCGTCCGTTCTTTCACAGTGGTTGCGAGAATCTCCCCCAAAATCATACAGAAAGTGATTCGTTTGTGGCGTTCAGATCACGCTGTGTCGACTCGTTCGTGAAGTACCGACATTGGTTGATATATCTCCTCTTTCCGCTTCTCTATCTGGGTGAAGCGCCGTCGAACGTAAGGGCCTAAAACTGCTCCCAGAATCGTACCTAATAGCACTAGTCCAACGTCCTTGAGTAGCGCTTCGACCATTCATTTGCAGTTATGAAAGAGAATATAAATAAAAAACGGATACGCTCTCGTGCGGATACCGTTGTTGCCGTTTTATTTTCTCAGCGCCATTCTGACCCGCGTTCTCCTTGATTCGATATTTCCTTGCTATCAAAATGGGGCTCTCTGAGAATGTCCTTCTTGCTTCTCCCAGCTAATTCTCCCGCGCGAGCGCCCGAATAACTGGTAGATTCGAGGAGAGTCAGAGTCCTCACGGCTCTTGTACGCTAAGGTCTAAGCGCACTCCGTCTCAAATGTAGGCTGAAGTTCCCGAAGACGCGAGTGAATCCATATTTAAATCTAAATCGGGAACTCGTAGAGAAATCGCTGTAATTCGTCGTCTCCTTTCGAAATTCTTCTCCGGAGGAATTCACCATGTCGCCTCCTCGATTTGAACGAAGGACGAGATTTCTGCTCGATTTGCTGTGTCGGCCTCTAGCGTTAAACCGAGTCGGTGTCGTCTTTTCGACTGATCGCTCGTAGGGATAGGGACGCCTCAATTGTCAGTCGACTCCAGGCATACCACGACGAGCGAAGCGAGTCGTGGTTTCACCGGAGCCGAGCGGAGCGAGGCTCCGGCTTTTTTTCACCTAGTTTTTTCGCCGAGTGGTTCCCGCAGGTCGCCGGAGGCGACCGAGGAAACCCGAGGCGAAAAAAGAGGTATGCCGCCTCCCCGATTTGAACGGGGGACAGCTCGATCTTCAGTCGAGTGCTCTCCCAGTCTGAGCTAAGGCGGCCTGCAACACTGCATGCGGGCAGACCCGAAAAAAAGAATTACGATTGGCCGCCGCCATGTGAGAGGACCGCAACCGCACTAATCCGGGCAGTTCGACGGTTTTAAGTGTCGCATTGGCGTCTTTTCAGCCGAGACAGGCGTAGTCCTGTTTCACTGACCCGTAGAAGCCACACGGCGTACTACGGAGGTGAACAATGGCAGATCAGGAGATAGAGGAGGCAGTCTCTCGCGCAATCGAGGACGCACCCGACCGGAACTTCCGTGAGACGGTGGACCTCGCAGTCAATCTGCGCGACATTGACCTCAACGACCCATCGAACCGAGTTGATGAGAGCGTCGTCCTGCCGGAGGGAACCGGCCAGGAGACCAGTATCGTCGTCTTCGCCGACGGCGAAACCGCAGTCCGTGCCGAGGAAGTCGCTGATGACGTCCTCAGCCCGGAGGAACTGGCCGACCTAGGCGACAACGATAACGAAGCCAAAGACCTCGCAGGCGACACCGACTTCTTCCTCGCAGAGGAGGGGCTGATGCAAGACATCGGCCGCTACCTGGGGACCGTGCTTGGTCCGCGAGGTAAGATGCCAGACCCCATCAGTCCCGACGACGACGTCGTCGAGATGGTCGAGCGACTCAAAAACTCCGTGATGATTCGGAGTGGAGACCGGCGGACCTTCCACACGCGCGTCGGCGCGGAGGACATGTCCGCCGACGAGATCGCCGACAACATCGACGTCATCATCCGTCGGCTCGAGGCCGACCTCGAGAAAGGCCCACTCAACATCGGGTCCATCTACGTGAAGACGACGATGGGGCCGGCCGTGGAGGTGGTCTGAGATGAGCACACAACGCAAGACTGAGACGATTCCCGAGTGGAAGCGCCACGAAGTCGACGAGATTACCGACTTCCTCTCCCGCTACGAGAGCGTCGGCGTCGTCTCCATCACGGGTATCCCGAGCCGGCAGCTGCAGGACATGCGGCGTGACCTGCACGGTACCGCCGAGCTGCGTGTCTCGCGTAACACACTGCTCGAACGCGCACTCGAAGAGGTCGACGACGGGCTGGAGCAGCTCACGACGTACGTGAGCGGCCAGGTTGGCCTCATCGGGACCAACGATAATCCGTTCGGGCTCTACCAGCAGCTCGAAGCCTCGAAGACCTCTGCCCCCATCAACGCGGGCGAGGTCGCGCCGAACGATATCATCGTCCCCGAAGGCGACACGGGCGTCGACCCGGGTCCGTTCGTGGGCGAACTCCAGAGTGTCGGCGCGAACGCACGCATCGACGAGGGCTCGATCAAAGTGATGGAGGACTCCAAGGTGCTCGACGCGGGCGAAGAGGTATCTGGTGACCTCTCGAACGTCCTCTCGGAGCTCGGCATCGAACCGAAGGAAGTCGGCCTCGACCTCCGCGGCGTCTACGCTGAGGGTGTCCTCTTCGAACCCGAGGACCTCGAACTCGACGTCGATGAGTACCGCAGCGACATCGAGACGGCTGCGGCGTTCGGACGGAACCTCGCACTCAACGCGAGCTTCCCGACGGCACAGACGATGCCGGCCCAGCTGTCCAAGGCCACCGGCGAGGCAAAGAGCCTCGCACTCAACGCGGCCATCGAGGACCCGGACGTGATGCCCGACCTTATCAGCAAGGCAGACGGGCAGGTCCGTGCGCTCGCCGCGAACATCGACGACCCCGAGGCACTGCCTGAAGAGCTTCAGGACGTCGACGCGCCCGAACCCGAGGAAGAACAGACCGACGACCAACCCGACGACACCGAGGACGCCGAGACCGACGCTGACGACGAAGCAGAAGCCGAAGACGAAGACGACGATGACGACGACAGCGACGGTGGCGACGCCCTCGGAGCGATGTTTGGATAACCATGGAGTACGTATACGCAGCACTCATCCTGAACGAATCCGGCGAAGAGCTCAACGAAGAAAACCTGACGAACGTCCTCGAGGCGGCCGGCGTTGACGTGGAGCAGTCCCGCGTCAAAGCCCTTGTTGCCGCACTCGAAGACGTCGACATCGACGAGGCAGTCGAAGAGGCTGCCGCCGTCCCGGCCGCCACGGGTGGCGCTGCCGCTGGCGGTGCCGAGGCCGACGAGGCCGAGGAAGAAGAGGACGAAGCCGAAGAAGAAGCAGACGCCGACGAAGACGACGAAGACGACGATGACGACGAGGCCGCCGGCGAAGGCCTCGGCGAACTCTTCGGGTAACGTCACTCGACCCCTTCTTTCGACACCACCTCGACAGCGGCCGCTATCGCGCCCGGAACAGAACGAATTTTCAGTAACACACGTTACAGAAATGTCATTCTGGTTAATATTATAGTCACGACGGTCATCACGTGCAGTATGGCACAACACGCGGCACAGTCTCCGCGAGCACGCACCGACGACACTCGCTCGGAGCGGGCGGCGTCGGCCGGGGAGACAGTAATTAGCGTCGATGGATTAACGAAGCAGTACGGCTCCGACGAGGCCGGGGTGCGGGCTGTCGACGGCGTTTCTTTCGAGATAGAACGCGGAACGATTGTCGGGTTACTCGGGCCCAACGGAGCCGGCAAGACGAGCACTATCAAATCGATGCTCGGGCTCATCGTTCCCGACGCTGGGACCGTCTCCATCTGTGGGGTCGATGTTGACAGCGACCCTGCCCGCGCACACGGGCACGTCGGAGCGATGCTCGAAGGAGACCGCAACGTCTACTGGCGGCTCACCGTTCGGGAGAATCTAGAGTACTTTGCCGGACTCGGCGGGGAGCGACCCTCGAAGGTCAGAGAGCGCCACGACGAATTACTGGAACGACTCGGGTTACTCGAGTGGGCTGATACCCCCGTCAACGAACTCTCGAAGGGAATGAAACAGAAGGTTTCGCTCGCGAGCACGCTGGCGCGGGATGTCGACGTTATCTTTCTCGACGAACCGACACTCGGGCTCGATGTCGAAGCCTCCCAGGACCTTCACGAGGAACTTCGCCGGCTAGCCGAGCAGGAAGACATCACCATCGTCCTGACGAGCCACAATCTCGACATAATCGAAGCGGTCAGCGACCGCGTTATCATCCTCAACGACGGCACCGTCATCGCGGACGACGACACCACCGAGTTGGTCGACCTGTTCGAGACGCAGTCCTACCGGTTCGTCATCGAGGGCACGCTCTCGGAGGCTCTGGAGACACGCCTCAGGGATGCGTTCGAGATTACGTGCGAACAGGACGGCAGCCAGACTGCAATCGAGTGTATTGGGGCCGACAGCGAGACGCTCTACGGGCTGATGGACCAGTTCCAGGACGCAGGAGTGGAACTTGCTGATATCGCATCTGTCGATCCGGACCTCGAAGACGTATTCCTCCGAGTCATCGACGACGGTCTGGGGGGTGAGAAGTAATGGCGACCGCAGATACGAGACACGAGACCGGCGACGGACCGTCTCTGCTCGCACTCGTCTGGGTCGTGCTCCGTAAACAGCTCATTCTCCTGGTCCGCTATCCGCTGAATACGGCAACCCAATTTCTCACGCTTGCAATTCTCTTTGGCATCATCTTCTTCGGCGGGCAGGCGGTCGCCGGCCCCACGATTACCGACTCGCTGGGTGGTATCATCGTGGGACTGTTCGTCTGGACGTTGGCTATCGTTGCCTTCTCCCAACTCTCTTGGAACGTCACCCGTGAGGCACAATGGGGGACGCTCGAACGGCTCTTCCTCTCGCCGAACGGTTTCGGGACGGTGATGGTGACGAAGACAGCGGTGAACATCCTCCTGAGCTTTCTCTGGGCGTTTGTCCTCCTGTTGGTGATGATGGTCATGTCGGGCGAGTGGCTCGCTGTCGACCCACTGACTGTGGTGCCCCTGGGGTTGTTGACAGTCGCGTCCATCACCGGTATCGGTTTCTTCTTTGCCGGCCTGGCCCTGCTGTACAAGCGTATCGATAACGTCTTCCAGCTCGTCCAGTGGGCCTTTGTTGCGCTCATTGCCGCACCGGCTGGCACGTATCCGGTTCTCAAACTGCTTCCAATCTCTCACGGCAGCTATCTCCTCCGACGGGCGATGGACGATGGGGTTCGACTCTGGGAGTTTGCGCCGAGAGAACTCGGTCTCTTAATCGCCACAAGTGCGGGCTACCTGCTCGTCGGCTACTACTGTCTGTACAGAGCACAGCGTCGCGCCCGGCGAAACGGACTGTTAGACCAGTACTGACCGTGTTCAGATTTCGATGGTCATGCCAGTAAACTCGAATCGGGCACCACCGGCCTCGCTTTCGGTAATTGTAACCTCCCAGCCGTGCGACCGAGCAATCTCGCGGACGATAGCGAGTCCAAAGCCAGCGTGGTCGCCGCTGGCGGTTGTATAGCCCGGCGAGAAGGCGCTGTCGCGCTCGGATTCGGGGATACCCGGACCGTCATCCTCGATAAAGAATCCACGTTCGAGGGGGCCGACCCGGACTGTGACATCGTCGCCGCCGTGCTCGTGGGCGTTCCAGAACAGGTTCTCGACGAGCTGTTCGAACCGACTCTGGTCGGCTCGAACCACCATTTCCGTGTCGACAACGAGTTCGCGGTCACGTTCGTCGACACAGCACTGCCGCCAGCAGTCGGCGACGACCTCCGAGAGGGCGACCCAGTCCGGGTCGCTGACCTGTGTTCCCTGGTTGACGAGGGTCTCCATGTCGCGGATGACGGTCTCGATACGGCTGTGTGCCGTCGAGACACGGTCGAGTGAATCGACATCGCCGCTCTCCTGAACGATATCCAGCCACGACTCGGCAGCACTAAGGTGATTCGGGATATCGTGGGCGATAACGTCGACGAACGTTTCGAGGCGTTCGTTCTGTCGCTGGATGGCGCGTTCCTTGTTGAGGCGGTCGAGGACTGCGCTAGCAGTCGACGCCAGAATCGAGGCCAAGTCGATGTCTCGCTGGTCGAAGGCATCTGCCGACGGTGAGGTGACACTGACCACGCCGTGGTCGCCGACTGGGAGATACATAGCAGCCTGTGCGGTGCCGCGGTCGTACTCGTCGCCGAGAGCGTCGATATTGTCGACCAGTAGCGGCTCCTCACGGCGAAACGCCCGTGCAACCGGCGTCTCACCGCCGCTATCGTATCTGGGCCGGTCCCCCATCTCGAACACAGCGCTTTCCGTGACGACGACCGGTTCAAGGACGCCGGCGTCGGTGACGAGCCTGACGACGATACTCTCGTACCCAAACAGCTGTTCGGCTGTCTCGGCAGTGAGTTGTGCGACTTCCTTTCTAGTCTCCGCAACCAACAGCTCCTGTGTTGCTCGCTGGACCTCTGCGATGACACTCTCCCGCTGTCGACAGTCTCGCTTGGAGTGTCTGTCAGGCATGAATGTCTGTAAAGTAGTAACGACTGGTTACCGGGGCAGCCGTGTTGTGCCGAATTGAGCGTACCGGCAGACAAAAACCCGGCGATACGTCTCGTAGTCTACGCTTCGATGGCCTCTGCGGCCTGCTCGGAGACGTCCTGAATCTGGGCCTGGACGTCCTCGACCTGGTCTTGGAGCTCTTCGACCTGCTCACTGACCTGCTCGGTCGCCTCGACTGAGTGGTCCTCGAACTCCTCGTGGGCGTCGAGCAGCGTTTCGAGCTGCTCGTCGAGGGTGTCGAGGTACTCCGACATCATCTCGTTGTAGGAGTCAGCGCCCTCGTCGACCTCGTCCTCGATGGTCTCGAAGGCCTCGGCGTGTGTATCAAGCAGCTGTGCGTACTGGTCATCGACCGTCGCACGGACCTCCTCAGTCATTCCGGCTGCGCCCGGGATACCCTCCATCGCGTCAAGCGTGCGGTGGACGTTGTCCTGGAGGAACTCGACGGCCTGGCGCTGGCTGGTCTCCTGTACGTCGAGACTCTCGAGTGCTGCGGTCGTCATCTCCTTCTGGAACTCGAAGCTGGTCTCCACTGCGCGCTGGCTCTGGAGAAGGGCCTGGCGCTGTAGTTCAAACGTCGCTGTAATCGGTGTCGTGTAGTCTGTCATTGTTCTATTACCGACTATGCGGCACGAGCGTATAAATCTTCCGCCGATTGGTATTCAATACCATCTAATGGTATAGAATGGTACTGTAGCAATATTGCGACGCAATTGCCTAGGCACAGATGGCACTGGCAGGGGTGATCCCAGCTCTGAGTCACAGCCGGACAGTTCGGTCAGAGGTGGTCGGCGAACTGCTCGAACTCCTCGCGGTCGAGACCGGCCAGCCCGAGTTTCTCGTTGTGTGCGTCGCTCCCGCCGGTCACGAGGAGGTCGTGGTCTGTCACAAGCTCTGCCAGGTACGAGTCGTCTACGTCCCGGCCGTAGGGGTAGTATCGCTCGACGGCATCGAGGGTCTCGACAAGGTTGAGTGCAGCCTCTGGGTCGGGATAGCGAAACGGGTGTGCGAGCCCGACAACCGAACAGGCGTCCCGCAGGATATCGCGCCCTCGCTCGAAGGAGGGGATGTCACGTGAGACGAAACACGGGCGGCCGTCGCCGATGAGTTCGTCGAAGGCGCTGCCGTAATTGTAGTCGGCCTCGCTCTCGTCGATTGCCTGGGCAATGTGTGGGCGGCCGATTCCCTCGCTGATTTCGACCTCCAGTTCGACGCCGGTGTACGATTCGACCAGCTCGACGATGGCACGACCGCGCTCGATGCGGTTGGTCTGGAGGCCGTCGACCAGCGACCGAAGTTCGTCGGTGGGCTCGACGCCGTAGCCGAGCAGGTCGACACGGAACTCGCCGACCTCGACGCGGAGTTCGATACCGTGGATGACTGTCACGCCGTCGTGCTCGGTGAGCGGTGCATCCAACTCGGGATGGATGCGGTCGTGGTCGGTGATTGCCACGGCGTCGACGCCGGCGCGGTGGGCCGCGTCCGGCAGTGATTCGAGGGTAAGTTCGCCGTCGGAGTTCGTCGTATGCGTGTGAAGATCGGCAGCGACCATACCCGTTGCTGGGCTGTCAAGGGTTTGGGTGCTGTGATTTGTGGGCATTACTCGTCGTCTTCCTGGAGAAATTCGGGTAGGTCAACGACGTTGGTCGAATCGATGTCGGGCCGGTCGAGCGCACCGAACTTGTCGACGGCCTCGGGCAGTCCCTGTCGACCGCCCGTCGGCACGTCGTCGGGGTCGACCGTGACGGGCTCGTCGTCGACAAGTTCGTCCCACACTTTCGCCGGCTCGTCGGTCGCCGTTGCGTCGACTTCGAGCGCTTCGGTCTCTCCCTCCTCGAACGCAAGGTCGACGACGCTGCGCTGGTAGGCGGTGTCCATCTCCTCGCGGATGGCAGCCAGCTCGTCGGGAAGTGGCTCGCCAAGCGAGGTCGCCACGCCAAGCGCGTAGGCCCGCTCCATTCCCTCGTCCTCGTCGAGACTCTCCCAGTCGGTGCCGTACGCGCGTTCGTATTTGCTCATCTCTTTCCTCGATATCTGTTCGCCGGTGTCTCGTTCATGTTACCCCTGTACCTGTTCGTCTGGGTGGACCCGCAACCCCTGCTCTGAGAAGGAGAGCTGGCGGATGTCGCTGTCGATTGCCGTCCCCCGCATCTTGATGACCTGGACGCCCCGCGTCATGCCGCTCGAGTCGAGAAAATTGTGGAAGAAGATGACACCGTGGGCGAGGTAGTGTTCGTCGGAGTAGGAACTTGGGTCGGTCATCTCCGAGATCAACAGGACAGTCGCGTCGGTCTGTTTCAGTGCCGAGAGGAAGCCAGTAATTTCCTCTGTTGCGTCCGCGAAAAAGTGCTGGAGCAACATCGTCGAATCGATAACCACGCGGTCGACGTCGTTCGAGTTGATGAACGCGACGAGCCGGTTTGTTAGGCCGCCCTCGGTCCCGAACTGCGTAATCGTCCGCTTGCCCGATTCGGTGACGAGGTTGAGAAACTGGGTCGTCTCGGACTGCATCGCCCGGTCGAAGCCGAACGCGAAGCTCGACATATCCTGTATCAGTTCCTCTTTCGTCTCGTGCATGGTGACATACAGGCACTCTTCGCCCTGCTTTGCACCCTGTGTGACAAAATGTGAACAAAATGTCGTCTTGCCGCTGCCCGGCGGACCGCTGATCACGTAGAGTCGGTCGCTCAGCAATCCCCCCTCGACGAGTTCGTCGAATCCGGGGACGCCACTGGAAACGCGCATATACTGGGTAACGACGGCTCGAAGTATAGATGTTTGCTCTTTGTTCCTACGCCTGACAACTATGTGCCATGGTTCCTACTTTACGAGTCAACGCCTAACGTTCGTGCTCACGCCACGAACTGTTTCACGGTACATAACGGTGTAGGCGGCCGCGACGGCGGTAATAGTGACACCTATTGTCATTGCTGTCAGGAGAGGCGCTCGCCACACTCCCGGCAAAACGAGTACATCGGGTGACTCTCGTTGTACGCGCCACAGTTCTCACAGGCGACGAGGTCCTCGTCTGGGTCGTCATTGGTCGCGCTGATGGACCGCCCACTCCCTTCCGAGAGTGGCGTCGTCCGCTCGCGCGAATCCGTCGATGTCGACCTGATGAAATACCGGTAAAGGTACAACTGGAGTAGGGCGAACCCGAGCAGGTACGCGAGCAGCCACACCCAGGTTTCCATGTTTCAACGTAGGGTATCGAACTATTTGGGTGTTCTGCCGACGCCCCTGACTCACATTTTTAAGCGCCGGCTCGCATGGAGAAAGTAGATGGAACTCACGTCGATACCCGGCGTCGGCACGAAGACCGCCGACGCGTTGCAGGACCTCGATGACCCTGAAGGCGCGCTCGAACGGGGCGACGTGGCCGCGCTCGCCCGTGCCCCCGACATTAGCCCGGGCCGTGCGGCGCGCATCGCCCGCGGCGCAATCCGAGCGAACTACGACGACGCGGGCAACATCACCGCCACACCGCCCGCACGTGACATCTATCAGGATGCTCTCTCACTCATCCAGGAGCGAACTGTCACCGACTACGGTCGACAGCGACTCGAAACCCTGTATCCCAGCGCCGCCCGTGCTCGCATCGAGGATGTGCGAGAGCGAACCCGGGCCGCGATGGAACGTGACCCGTCGTCGGCGGTCCGCGACGCACTCGCCGGCGTCGAGCCGCTGTCGGAGCCGACCGACCTCCGCATCCGCGACCGGTGTCTCGCCACGAGCGACGCCGAAACGTACGCGAAGGCCCGGGAGGCTGTTCCCGAAGTGAGCGTCGAACTTGTCGAGGACGCTCGGACGCTCTCGGAGCTTGCCCGCGGGTACGCGACCGTCGTCGTCCTCGACGAGTCCTTCGCGGGCACCGATATCGAGGGCGACATTCGAATCGAGCCGGACGCATTGGAGGACCCCTCGACGGTCGTGCCAGAGCGCACGCTCGCCTTCTTCGCACAGAACCGGGACACACTCCAGGCCGCCGCCGCAGTCCACCGCGAAGCGGGACTCGACGCCCCCTGTGACCTCGCGGCGCTGGAGGCGGCACTCTCCCGGCTCGGCACAGACGGCGAGGTACGCGGCGACGATGAACTCGACCGGCTGACCGATGCCGTCGACGATATCGACGCCGCAGTCAGCGAGGCCGAACGGGTCGCAAACGACCACCTTCGGGACGCAATCGAGAAGCGGGACGTGACAATCGAGGGGACGGACCTGCTCTCGCTGGTCGAACGCGGGGCGGGTGTCGACTCGCTGCTCGGGCGCGAACTGGCAGACGAGTACGACGCCGCGGTCGCGGCCGCCCGCGAGACCCTCGTTGAGACCCTCGACCTGCGGGATACAGTGTCGATTGCCCGTCGCGCCTTCGGCGACGAGCCGACCTATCCGGTCGAACACGACGAGAGTGTTATCAACCGCCTGCGGACGGAACTGACTGCCGCCCGGGACCGCCGCGCGACCGAGCAGAAACACGAACTCGCGGCCGACCTCGCGGGGATGCGCGAGGACTGTGAAACCCTCGTCGAGCGTGCGCTCGAACTGGACGTTGACCTCGCTATTGCCAGATTTGCGGCTGATTTCGACTGCACGATGCCGGAGCTCGGCGGCGAGGGCTTCACCATCGAGGACGGCCGGTCGCCGCTGCTTGACGTTCCCTTCGAGGAGGTCGAACCCGTCGATTACGAGGTCACGGGGGTGACACTCCTCTCAGGGGTCAACAGCGGCGGGAAGACCTCGATACTCGATCTGGTCGCGCTCGTGGTCGTCCTCGCACACATGGGGTTGCCCGTGCCTGCAGAGCACGCCCGTGTCGGCCGCGTCGCCGAACTCCAGTACTACGCCAAGACACAGGGCACGCTCGATGCCGGTGCCTTCGAGTCGACGCTCCGGGAGTTCGGCGAGCTGACCACGAGCGTGGGCGAGGACGGGGTGCTCGTGCTCGTCGACGAACTCGAGAGCATCACCGAACCCGGCGCGAGCGCCAACATCATGGCTGGCATCCTCGAAACCCTTGCCGACCGGGACGCGACCGCTGTCTTCGTCTCTCACCTCGCCAGTGAAATCCGTGAGACAGCCGCGACAGAAATTGCTGTCGACGGTATCGCGGCCGAAGGTATCGAGGACGGAGAGTTACTGGTTGACCGCTCGCCGGTCAAAGGACAGCTCGCGCGGTCGACACCGGAACTCATCGTCGAGAAACTCGCCGAAGAAGAGACCGACGAAGATGCTGCCTTCTACGAGTCGTTGCTGGAGAAGTTCTGAGCAGCTCCCGACCTCACTCGGCGCGAATACTGATGCTCGCCTCCTCGACAGCGGTGACTCGGCCGTCGATGGTGGCGTGTTGTGGGATACTCACACCCGTCGCGCTCGGCGTGGCGATGCGGTCGCCGGCGTCGACACACTCACCGACGGCGACGGTCGGTTCGCTCGGCTTGACGATGCCGATATCCGGGTTCGTGACGAGTGGCACGCGGACGGTCTCTGGCTCGATGCGCTCGCTCGGCTCGGTCTCGACGGCCCGCTCGGTCCAGTCTCGGGTCGCTAAGACGTCGATGCGGTCGCCACCGAGGGTGTGTTGGTCGACAGTCTCGCGGTCGAGGAGCATGAGACAGTTGGTGTGTTTGCGGACGCCGAACGCACTGGGGTCGGTATCGACCGGGAAGCACCAGCCGGGGCCGCCGGTGACGAGAACGCTCTCTGGGCCGCCGGCGGTGACGCCCGCGGCGTCGAGCAGCGTCTCCGCTGATGTCCCGACTGGCACGTCGAGAAACCGGTGGCGTGGGACGTTGCCGCCGACGTGGACGTAGGTTCGGGTCACCGGGGCGTTATCGGTCCAGGCCCGCGAGAGGTTGTACAGCGTTTCGGTGTTCTGGACGAGCCAGCCGTGGTCCATCGGCAACTGGTCGCCGATAACCGTTCCGGCAACGACGTTCAGGAGGACGCTCTCCATCCCGTACTGGTAGGTGTTGTCGGTGTACGCGAAGACGACGCCGGACTCTTCGGTGGGGTCGAGCGGGAGTTCGGCAGGGGAATAGACGGTTCCGTCTGTCAGCCGCTCGAGCCGTCGCAGGCCCTCTCTGTCCTTCCACTTTGCGCTGACGACGACGACGTCGAGCAGTTCGTTGAGGAGTGAATCGAACAGCGAGGCGAACCTCGCCGCGTACTCGCTGCCGAGCCAACTGTCGATGAAGTAGTTCGGCTCGCTCTCCTGGTGGTTCATCAGGAGGCAGTCGACCTCGTCGACCCGCTCCCACTTCGAGTACGTCGGGAAGCCGGCACCGCCCGCTCCGGCCACCCCGGCCTCCCGCGCCGTGGCGACGATATCGTCGGCTGCTGGTCGTTCGGTTCGAACGATTGTTCCGGTCATAGCAGGTACAACTACTGCCAGAACGCGCCTACGGCTTCCCCCGCATCGGTGAGGTGGATTTATATCGGCAGAGCCGGGAGACGAAGCCACGATGCGGTATCTCGAACTCACTGTCAGCCGCCCGCCCGAGGACCGCCACCCCATGCACCGCTTTGTCGTCGACCACGAGGAGTACACCGTCGCCAGACAGCTCTATCACCGCCAGTACGCCCCCGACGAACACGCGCTGCTCTTTCACGTCGACGGCCCTTCGGACACCTACAGAACGGCGATACAGACGGTGGATTCGATTGTCGACTTCGAAATTGCTCCCTGTTCCGACGATTCCTTCTATCTCTACGTCCGCGACGAGGTGACGACCCCTGGCAGGGCGCTCATCGACGCCGTCTCTCAGCCCGGGCTGTTGCTGGCGCGGCCAATCGAATACCGCAGCGACGGGACAATCGGGCTGTCTCTTATCGGCCCAGCTGAGGCGATACAGGCGGCAGCGGACACCGTCGGCGAGACGAACGAAACCGAGGTGGACAAGATTGGGGCGTTCCCGTCGAGTCACGTCGACAGCCGCGTGGGAGTCACCTCGCGCCAGCTTGAGGCGGTCGCCGCAGCCGTCGACTGTGGCTACTACGAGGTTCCCCGAGAGGCCGGTATCGACGCGGTCGCCGCCCGGCTGGAGTGTTCGACTGGAACCGCCGGCGAGTTGCTCCGCCGGGCCGAACAGACCGTTATGACGAACCTCGCAGACGGACCGTTCTGAACGACCCGGGTCAGTGCTGACGCTCACGTTCGCCGAAGGGGCCGACGCCGACCGACTGCAAGAGCAACCCGAGCAACAGGCCGAACGTGCCGAGATACAACAACACCTCGTACCCACCGAGCAACAACAACAGGGAGAATGCGCTGACGGCGATGAACGCGAGCAGCCCGATGATGAGGTCGAGCCGCAGGCGAAGAGCGGGGTCCATGAGCGAGCATACGCTCGCCTGGAAAAAACTTCTGGGTATCAGACGAGACTCGCACCCTCGGTACCATTAAGTGGCCCGAAAAGCTCGGTGAAAGTAATGACGGATGAGCCCGAGGAGGACATGCTCTCGTGGGACGAGTCCGTCTTTCGCGACGAGCGCGTCTTCGAGATCGACTACGTGCCGGAGACGTTCCTCCACCGCGAGAGCCAGATGCAGAACCTGAAATACGCCCTCAAGCCGGCAGTGCGCGGCTCGCGGCCCCTGAACGTGATGGCGCAGGGGCCGCCCGGAACTGGGAAGACGACCGCCGTCAACATCCTCTTCGACGAACTGCGGGCACGGACCGACATCACGCCGATCCGGGTGAACTGTCAGGTCAACTCGACGCGGTATGCGATTTTCTCTCAACTGTTCGAGGGCGTCTTCGACTACGAGCCGCCTTCCTCGGGTATCTCGTTCAAGAAGCTGTTCTCGCAGGTGACCGACCAGCTCGTCGAAGACGACGAGGTGCTCGTCGTTGCTCTCGACGACGTGAACTACCTGTTTTACGAATCAGAGGCCTCGGATACGCTGTACTCGCTGTTGCGCGCCCACGAGGAGCAGGGCGGGGCGCGCATCGGCGTCATTGTCATCTCCTCGGACCTCGACCTGGATATGATGGCCGAACTCGACGGCCGCGTCCAGAGTGTCTTCCGGCCAGAAGATATCTACTTCCCGCCCTACGACGAGCCAGAGCTCGTCGAAATTCTCCAGGAGCGGGCCGACCGCGGCTTCCACGAGGGCGCGGTCGGGGCCCAGGTGATGGACCGCGTCGCCGAACTCACTGCTGAGCAGGGCGGCGACCTCCGGGTCGGCATCGACCTGCTCCGGCGGGCGGGGCTCAACGCTGAGATGCGTGCGAGCCGGGCCGTTGAGGTCCAGGATGTCGAGGAGTCCTACGAGAAATCGAAATACGTCCACCTCTCGCGACGGCTCGGCGAACTCTCGGACTCGGAGGCCGACCTGCTCGCAGTCATCGCCGAACACGACGGCGAACAGGCCGGCGACATCTACGAAGCCTTCCACGACCAGACCGACCTGGGATACACGCGCTACTCAGAGATTATCAACAAGCTCGACCAGCTTGGCGTCATCGACGCCACCTACACCGACGTCGACGGCCGCGGGCGCTCGCGGGAACTCTCGCTCAACTACGACGCCGATGCAGTCCTCGACCGCCTCTAGCGCAGCCTTTCGGCGTGGTCGAGTGCGGCCGCCGCACCGTCACCGAGGTGTGCGAGGTCCATCCCCGCGACGATGTAATCGACATCCCAGGCGAGGCGTCGCTCCCGGGACTGCTCGCCGGCCGCGAACGTGCCGACAGCGACCCCTTCGTCCGTTGCGGCCTCGATTGCACGCTCGACAGCGGTCGTGAACCGCTCGGCCTCGAAGTCACCGAAACAGCCAAGCGCCGCAGAGAGGTCAATCGGACCGATGAAGACGCCGTCGATACCGTCGACGGCAGCGATTTCGCCGGCGTTCTCGACTGCCTGCTCGGATTCGAGCTGGACGTGTGTCCTGAAGGCCGTGTCGTCGGCTTCGACCTGTGTATCAAGCGAGCGACCGTACGTCGAGGCACGTCCGGTCCCGACGCCGCGATTCCCTGCCGGCGGGTGACGGACGGCCTCGACGATAGCTTCTGCTTGTTCTGCCGTGTGGACCATCGGCACCAGCACGGCGTCGGGGGCTAAATCGAGTGTCTGCCCGAGCGTCGTCGGGTCGTCGTCTGCGACCCGGACGAGAGTCTCTGTCTCGCCGTCGGCTGCCTCGACGGCCCGGAGCAGGTTCGCCAGCGTCTCTGTCGTCGCCGGCGAGTGTTCGGTGTCGATGCCGATGAAATCGTAGCCGAGTCCGGCGACGAGCTCGGCCACCGCCGGGTGTGGGACAGCCTGCCAGCTGCCGAGTGCGGTCTCCTCGGCCGACGAACGGAGCGAACTATCACGCATACACGCCCCGTCGACCGGCCGCCACAAAGCGGTGGCGGTCACCCCACGATATCGGCAACCTCGTCGACGGCGACGTATCTCGTCTCTCCGTCACGACTCTCGAGCTCGACCTCGCCGGTCGCGCTGAAGTGGTTGCCGAGGACGACCTTCCAGGGGACGCCGAGCAGGTCGCTCTCGGCGAACCGCTCGCCGATGTGTTGGCCGGCGTCGTCGAACAGCAGCGTTTCGTCGGGATCACATGCCTCGTAGAGTCGGTCGGCCGCCTCGCGCACGTCACCCTCGTAGGAGAGGGGGACGATGGCTACCTCGAAAGGAGCGACACCGTCGGGCCAGCGACAGCCGTCGCCGTCTGCGTGCTGTGCCACCAGCGCCTGGACGAGTCGCTCGATGCCGATGCCGTAACTGCCCATCACGACCGCCTGCTCGGTCCCGTCGGGAGCGTCGACCGTCAGTCCCATTGCCTCGGAGTACCGCGTTCCGAGCTTGAACACGTGGCCGAGCTCGATACCGTTGCCGGCGGCCAGGTCGTTTCCGCAGTCGGGACAGCTATCGCCGGCCGACAGACTTCCGCGGGGCGAGTCGTCGGTGACGCCGAACCGACAGCCGTCGGCGCGACAGTAGCGTACTCGTTCGCTTCCCGTTTCGACGAGTGCGTGAAACTCCGCAGAGCCGGAGCCACCCATCACCTCGTTTTCGGCAGCGGTGACTGCGAAATCCAGGTCGAACTCCTCGAAGATGCGGGCGTACGCCTCGCGCACCCGGTCGTACCACTCCGCGAGCGACTCGCGGCTCGTATGAAGGCTGTAGGCGTCTTTCATGGTGAATTCCTTCGTGCGAACCAGGCCGTTTCGGGCGTGGTCGTCGCGGTACTTCTTGGTGACCTGATACAGCAACAGGGGAAGGTCGTCGTACGAGCGGACCGCCCCGTCGACCAGCGAGACGATGCCTTCCTCGTGGGAGGGGGCGAGACACAGCGATTTCCCGTCGCGGGACTCGACGGTGAGCATCTCGCCCTCGAAGCTCTCCCACCGACCGCTCTGTCTCCAGATGTCGTCGCCGTTCAGCGAGGGAAGCGTCACCTGCTGGCCGCCGATGGCGTCCATCTCGCATTCGACGCGAGCGATTACCTTCGCTCTGACCCGCTGGCCGACAGGTGCGAGCGCGTACAGCCCACTCCCCAGCTGTCGGGCGATTCCGGCCCGGTGAATCAACTGGACTGTCCTGTTCTCGTGGTCTGTCTCCTCCCGGCTGGTGAAGAGAACGGCGTCGCTACGCCGCATCACACTCACCTCCCAGAACAGCGTCCCCCGTCTGCTGCTGACAGCGGGTGCTGTGTGACAGTCTCGCGGCGCTCAGATCGAAAACAGTACTGCTATCGCGGAACCCAGCCGCGGGCCACACCGGACCCGCGGTTGCCAAACTGCGTTATTTCGAACATCGTACTGGGTGCGACGAGGGCGGAGGTAAAAACCGTTGCCAAGGTGTGTGCTCGTCTGTCACGTCACTCCTCGTCGACGCGGTCGAGGACGATACCCTCGCTGAATCGGCCGCGCTCGTCGGCTTTCTGCTCTCGGAGTTCCTCGATGTCCTCGGTTGAACGCTCGTGTTGCTCACAGAGGGCGTAGACGACTTCGAGTACGTCTGCCAGCTCTGCTGGCTCGCGTTCCTCTTTGTACTCCGTGACCTCCTCGTCGAGTTTCGCCAGCAGCCGGCGGTCGTACTCCTCACCCTCGGCGACGTGTGTGACTGGCGTTTCGTTGTTTGCCTCGATAATCTCGGGGATATTGTCCCGGACCAGTTTGTCGTATTCGCGTCCCATCAGCCGGCCGTTGTCACGGCCGGCAAATCAAGGGTCCGGTGCCTCGAGACAGAACCGTTATGCTGCGGGCGGTCGGCGGGGCCGGTATGGACGAAATCTCACGAACGCTCGATGTTTACGAGTCCAGCTCGGATTCATACGTCGAGAAATACACGTCCGAGTCTGTCGCCGAACTGTACGGCGGCCCCTTTTTTGACGCGCTTAGCACGGCCTCCTCAGGTGAGTTCGCACAGGTGCTCGATATCGGCTGTGGACCAGGGCCGGACACCGAAGTATTCAGCGCCGCCGGACACGGCGTGACTGGGTTTGACATAACACAGTCGTTTCTCTCCGCGGGACGCGAGCGCGTTCCCGACGCAGCGTTCGTTCGTGGCGATATGCGGTCTCTCCCCTTTGACGACGGTTCCTTCGACAGCATCTGGGCCTCGGCGTCGTTCCATCATATCCCACGCCCGGCGGCGACGGAAGCTCTCGGTGACTGGCGGCGCGTGCTCCGCTCCGGTGGCTGTGCGTTTCTCTCTGTCAAACGCGACGAGAGCCTCGACGGCGACACCACCGACAGATTCTTTGAGTACTACGAGCCAGACGAGTTCCGGTCGCTGCTCAACGGTGCTGGCTTCGAGCCAATGACGCTTCAGACAGCGGGAAAGTGGGTATCTGCTATCGTGACGGCGTGAGCCATCACCCGTCGGCGAGTGCGTCGACGGTTCGCTCGGCCCACTCAACGGCGTAGTCGGAGCCGTGGTCAAGATAGACCGACGCATCTAGCGCCTCGAACGGTGGTGGGAGTTCGCCGGCGTGTTTGACGGCGCTACAGGCCAACTCGGCGGCCTCGGCGAAACTCGTTTCGTTGCGTGCCATCTCTCCGGGAAGCCCGTCGACTCTCGGCTCCAGCCGGTCGCTGGCGTCGGCCCAGGCTTCGAACAGTGGTTCCTCCCAGTCGGCAAACACATCGCGTGTCTGGAGGCCGAGGTATGCGTCGTGGCAGGCCACAGCGACCTGGTAGGTCTCGGCCGGCGAGAGCAGGTCGGCACACGCCGCCGCAAATCGGGGGTAGTCACTCTCGAACAGTCCGAGGAAGTGTTCGGGCGCGTCGAGGCCGACCTCGACGAGTGCTTCGGCGACGAGAAACTCGGCGAAGGAATCGGGCGATTCTTCGAGCCGCGGCTTGCAGATGACCACTGATGGGTCGGTCTGGTGTGTCCAGACCACACTTCCGTCGCCGGGCATCCCGACGATGAAATCACTGCTGGCATAGCGGGCCAGCACCTCCGGAGAGTTCGGCGGGACCCACTCGTCGGGGTACGTCGCCGGCACGACGCTGTCGGTCACGAGCAGCAGGTCCTCAGCCTGTGCGGGCAGTAGTGACTCGAAGTTCTCGGCGCTGTCGAGAACGAGCGCGTCGGGTGCATGACGTTCTTTGACCGATTTCAGCGGCTCCGAGAGCGTACGTTCGGTGAACATTCAGGTTGTCAGCCCGACGTTGACTGCAATCACGAGACCGAGGAGCACTGACAACAGGACTGTTCCGACCACTATCTTGGTTGGCTTGTTCATACCTGTCGATTTGGCCAGCACCGATAAAAACCTCCAGGTTTGTTCTTCAGGGGACGAGCTGTTCGCCGTCCTCATAGACCACGATTGCGTCGACCGGACAGGCCCGGGCCGCGAACTTCGCGTCCAGCTCAGCGCCCTCGGGGACCTCTCGGACGAAGATGCCTTCCTCACGTTCCTCGCTCTCTGTGAGGTCTGCCTTGCCGTCGTCTCTGTCGGCCTCGAAAGCGTCCCACTCCTCGACGCACTGGAACATCCCGATACACGTGTCGCGGTCGAATTCGACTCGCATATCGGGCCTTGGACCGCCGGCGGTAAAGAGGTTCAGTCTCGTGTCGTCAGATGTCCTCGCCTGCGTCGCCGCCGAGTCCAATGGTGTTGTTGGTCTCTACCGAGGCAATGTCCGAAACCTTACAAACCTCCTCGATCTGGTCTTGTGTGAGCCGCACGCGGAGCGACCCGAACCGGAGGCTGTCCTCTACCGTTGCGCCGGTATCCTCGATATCTTCGATGACCTGCTCGACTGCCTCATCGGTCACTTCGCCGACGCCGCCGTCGGGGCCCTGTGCAGCAACCCGGACGATGACGGTCAGCTCCTCGCCCTCGTCGGGGTTCTCACGCATGCGTCTGACTGGGTGTGAGAGATACATGGCTGTTCTCGGTCTCTGTTGGTAACTCAACAGTCACCCAATAAATCCCTTTGGAGCTTACACCAGTGTGAACCAGTCGTCGTACTCCTCGGGTTTGGTCTCGACGATTTCGAAAAACCGCGACTGGAGGTCGGCGGTCACCGGGCCGCGCGTGCCTGCCCCGATAGCGCGGTTGTCGACCGACTTGATTGGCGTGACTTCGGCGGCGGTGCCGGTGAAAAACAGCTCGTCTGCGTTGTAGAGTTCGCCCCGCGAGATTGTCGCGTCCTCGTGGACGGTGTACCCTTCGTCGCGGGCGATCTCGATGAGCGACTCGCGGGTGATGCCGCCCAGGATGCTCTCGGCGAGACCGGGAGTGTACAGCTCGCCGTCACGGACGAGGAAGATGTTCTCGCCGGGGCCTTCGGCGACGTTGCCCTCCTTGTTGAGGACAATTGCCTCGACGTAGTCGTGGGCTTTTGCCTCGATAGAGGCGAGGACGCTGTTGACGTAGGCACCGGTCATCTTCGCGCCGGTCGGCATCTGGCTGGAGGCGTGTTTGCGCCACGACGAGACGCCGACATCGACACCCTGTTCCAGTGCGTCCTCTCCGAGATAGGTTCCCCACGGCCAGGCCGCAATCGCCGTCTCGACTGGCATATCGCTCGGATTCACGCCGAGCATCTCGTAGCCGAAGAAGGCGACCGGCCGGATATAACACGACGACAGCTCCTCGCGACGGATCAACTCGAGCGTGGCCTCGGTCAGTTCGTCCGGGTCGTGGGGTATCTCCATCTCGAAGGGCTTGGCCGACTCGTAGAACCGTTCGAGGTGGTCCTCCCAGCGGAAGACCGCTGGCCCGTCTTCGGTCTCATAACACCGAACGCCTTCGAAGATACCGGTCCCGTAGTGAAGTGCATGTGTGAGAACA
Organism: Halovenus salina; assembly: GCF_026410925.1. GTDB lineage: Archaea > Halobacteriota > Halobacteria > Halobacteriales > Haloarculaceae > Halovenus > Halovenus salina. The sequence goes on from NZ_CP112972.1 coordinate 2,480,244, forward strand.
TGCACGTTTGCGTCGTCCCAGTCGACAAACTCCCCGTCCATCCAGATGGTTCCGACGTCCATCTCCTCGAAGCTCATATCTCTTTAAACTCACCCGACGGTAAAGAGTGTTCGTCATCCAGCAACGTCAAGAGTTGACAGTAACCACGGGAACAGATGACAACCGAACCACGCGCTCGGTGACGCTGCCGACGACATCCCGCTCGTCGCCGGTCCGTCCCGCCGTCGCCATGACGACCATATCGACGCCGCTGTCTTCAGTGTAGCCGACGATCTCCTCCGCTGGGACTCCCTGTCTGATGGCTGTCTCGACACCGGTGATGCCGTGGTCGTTGGCGTGCTCAACAGCTGTCTCGACCGCCTCCTCGCCTGCGCGCTCGACCCGCTGTATCATCTCCTCGAACTCGTCGTCGCCGAGCGTCTCGACGACTCCGCTTGCCTGGACGACGTAGATGATATGAAGCGCCGCGTCGTACTGTTGAACGAGGCTGCTCGCGTGTTCTAAGGCTTCCAGTATTCGGTCGGAGCCGTCGGTCGGCACCAGCACGTGGTCGTACATACCTCACCTACCAGAGCGACAGGGCAAAAGCATTACTCACGGAGGCGAAAACACTTTGCTGTCTGCTCCGATAGTAGTCTTCAATGCCAATCCTCATCGATATACGGAAGCTCACAATTATCGGGAAACTCATCCAGCACGGGGCAAAGAACGTTACCGGGTCGCTGTCGACGATGGCCAACATCCAGGCCGATATCCAGATCAAGAGCCTCTCGTTTGTCGAACCCAGCGACATCCCCCATGAGATTGGTGAGGGAGATCACTACCACGCGAACATCCGGCTCACGGAACCGCCCTACGGCGTCTTTCTGATGACATTCGGCGACCGTACGGCCCACGAGATAGCTGGCCACATGACCGGCCAGCCTGTCGAGGACGGCACCCTCAATCAGATGCACGAGAGTGCCCTCCAGGAGATGTGTAACATCCTCACCTCCGGTTTCATCGACGGTATCGCTAACACTCTCGGGACGACGATCAACATGCACACCCCGGAGCTTGAACGCTCCGACGCCGAGGTCATCGCCGACCAGACCCTCTCGCACATCCACAGTGACTCGCTGTCTATCGTCCTTGACTCGGTGGTCGACCTCCGCGACGAGGACACTGAGTTCCAGCTGCGTATCTTCCTCGTACCCGACCCCGGCGCGTTCGTCAATCTTATCGACAAACTTGATGTCGAGGAGATCCGCGAAATCGAGAACGTCGCCGCCGCTCACGACGGCGACCGGGCCTTCTAGTCCTCGTCTACCGCCACCGGAATCCCCTTGCTGGCCACGTCTGTCACGAACGCCTGCGAGTCGGCCTCGATGGCCTCGAAGGTGTTGTAGTGTATCGGCACGACGAGGTCCGGCTCAAGTGCCGCCGCAAGCTCGGCAGCCTCCCCGCGATTCATCGTGAGCGCTCCGCCGATTGGCGGCAGAAAGACATCGACATCAAGACGCTCGTGACCGTCCAGTACGTCCGTATCTCCCGGCCAGAAGACGCGTGTCCCGTCGAGCGAGAGCAGGAAGCCACAGCCTCGTCCCTTCGGGTGGTAGGGCGTTCCGTCCCGTCGCGTCCGCGGACCGTCCGACTCGTTGTACGCTGGCACGGTCCACACCGGGAAGTCTGCCAGCATGGCCTCGTCCTCAGTCCCCAACGTCACCACCTCGTACGGTAGCTCTGCCAGCCGCGGCAAGTCCCGAGAGCTTCCGCGGATATCCATGCCTTCGAAGGCCGCAATAGTCGTCTCGTCGGCCGCGACCCGTTCGATTCCGTCTGGGTCGTAGTGATGGGCATGGCTGAGACAGACGAAGTCAGCATCTTCCGGCCGACGTGCTGGCCCGGCAGGGTGAGCGGCCGCGGCATCCTCGCTGTCGGCCTCCCACTCACCGGTCAAGACGCCGTACCGACCGGGGTCGAGGTAGACGACCGTTCCATCGGATTCGAGGCGTACCGTCGCGTTCCCGTACCACTCAACCGTGAGGTCGCCGTGGGTTACTGTCATCGCCTGTGCTTTGACCGTCTCGTTCAAAAGTCCATCTCGTCGGCAGACGGCTGATATCGTCTGAACGGAGTGTTCGTCCGCTGGTCGAAAGCTGTTTGCGTTCGGCAGCGATAGCTCTGCCTATGAGCCTCGACGACCTGACGACGGATGTCGAACAGTGCTACAGCGACCTCGGTGAGGAACTCGATGTGGCGCTCGACAGAGAGACACGGAACGAACTCGCCATGCTCACCGCGGCACTCGACCCGGAGGACACGGACGAGCTGGTCCGGCGGGCGGTCCACATGCTCTTTCAGACGACCGTCGAGACCGGCAATCTCGATTTCAACCTCCGCCAGGAGTTCGACGTAACCTACGACGAGTACCTCAACGGGATGACCTTCGAGGAGATGACTGGCGGCGGGTTCCCACAGGCACAGCAAAACGACGACCGTCGGTACCAGTTCTGAGTGTTTAAGCAAATCTTCGCACCACATTCCTGTACAATAGTTGTCAGTAATCCTGTGTGAGATGAAGGGCGTGGGTCTTGCACGAGTCACCGGGTATGCGATACTATTATACTCTCATTGTGTCAATTCTTCACAATGGCTCACACTCAGAACACGCTTGGAATAATCACCGGAAGTCACGCTCCCGAACTCAGTGACGACGCTCATCACCTCACAGCAGTGCTCACTGAACGCGGTGTCAGCATCGAACCAGTCCGCTGGGATGACCCAACCGTACAGTGGGACAACTACGACGGAATTCTCTTTCGGTCTTGCTGGGAGTACCCGACCAACCTGGAACGGTTCCGTTCACTGTTGACCGAGCTGGAGCAAGCTGGCGTCCCGGTCTGTAACCCACTCGCTGCTGTCCAGTGGAATATGCACAAGTCCTATCTGGTTGACCTTGCAGAGGCTGGCATCCGACTGCCGGCAACGACTGTGATTGATGCTGGGAGTAATCTCTCACTCGGCGAGGTGCTTGACCGACATGGCTGGGACGAGGCGGTGATGAAACCCGGTATTGGAAGCTTCTCGCGGGATGTCACCCGGGTTTCCCGAGAGACACTGGACAACGCGGACACACAGTTCCAGAATCTACTCAACACGGGTGATGTTGTCGTCCAACAGTTCGTCCCAGAAATCACGGAGGGGGAACGGTCCATTGTGTTCTTTGACGAGACCTACAGTCATGCCTGGAATAGCCTGACGACAGACGACGACATCACAGACTTCGATGGGATTAATGCTGCCTACGACCCACCTACACCAATTCGAGAGCAAGCAGCAGATGTTCTCGACGCCGCACTGACTATTCTAGGTGACACTGTATCGTCACTTCCGTATGCACGAGTCGATTATGTCCACCGTGACGGGGCGCTCCTGTTGATGGAGCTTGAGTTGATTGAACCGTTCCTCGGACTCAACCGCGGGCCGAAGGCTGCCGAGTGCGCCGCCGATGCCCTGCTATCGTACTATGATACCGTCTCAACGGCTTGGAGTAGACCGTAATGATGGCACCTCACGCCAGGAGCTGGTGGTAGGCAAGCCGGGGCTAGGATGAGTGAAGCCCACCCCAAACGGCGCATAGACAAAATCCGAGATTGATAAAAAACAGTCAGCTCACGCTCCTACTGAGCAGTTGATGCACGAGTGAAAGTAACGCCAGTTGAATGCTGCATGAATGCTCTACACCTTGCACTGCCCTCAGTGAATATACCTATGTTGCATTTCGCTATTCGGGTTACATTACAGTAAATCGGCTGTGCATATCCCGCTGAGACACTGAGTTCCAGCCGATAGCTCGCTGACCGCGACGGAGCCACGGAACGAGACGACCGCAACCACAACAGTATTTATGACGGCACACAATCGGACCGACATGGCACGGTTCGACGAGGTGCGTCGCGAGAGATGAGTGCGGCGGCGTCGGAGAGAGCATGAGAAACCCCCTCGGCGTCAATCCGCAGGTCATCGCGCTGGCGCTCGCGCGGATGTCCGAATCTGTCGGCAACTCGTTTCTCATCGTCGTGTTACCGCTGTTTATCGCCAGCGACTTCGTTTCCGGCAATGCCTTCGGGCTGACAGAGGTCGCAATCACCGGAGTCGTCCTCTCGCTCTTTGGCTTCGTCAACAGTCCGCTGCAACCGTTCACCGGACGGCTCTCGGACCGGAGCGGACGGCGCAAAATCTTCGTCCTCTTCGGGCTCGTCCTCATCGCGGCGGCGAGTTTTGCCTACTCGCTGGCCTCGTCGTACTGGCATCTGCTCGGATTGCGCGTCCTCCAGGGCATCGCCGGCGCGTTCATTATTCCGACGACGGTCGCACTGGTCAACGACCTCGCCGCCGAGGGCAATCGGGGCGGCAACATGGGCACCTACAACACGTTCCGGCTGGTTGGCTTCGGCGTCGGTCCCATCGCTGCCGGCGGCGTCGTCGACGCTGGCCCCTACTCGCTGTCGCTCGGTGATATCTCGGTCACGTTCTCCGGGTTCGACGCCGCCTTCTACTTCGCCGCCTGTACCGCGACGGTTGCGTTCGTTCTGGTGACAGTGCTCATCCGGGACCCGGATATCGAACCCACCGACGGCAACGACGGTTCGGGTGGAATCGCCGTCTTCGACCAGTCGGGCGAGCAGTTGCTCGACCCCGTGTTCGCGCTCGGTGTCATCTCGTTTTTCATGGCGGCCGGTATCGCTATCTTCGCGACGCTGGGTGACCTCGTCAACGCGAAACTCGACCAGGGGCCGACGATGTTCGGCCTCCAGTTCTCGGCGTTTGTCCTCGCACAGATACTGCTCCAGGCACCCATCGGACGAGCGACGGACTTCTACGGCCGCCGGGTGTTCATTCTCGTCGGCACCATCCTGCTGGTCCCGACGACGCTCGCGCAGGGGCTCATCCCGGAGGTCGCGCTGTTCGGCGAGATTGCGCCGGATTCGTGGCTGATGTTCGGCGCGCGGTTCTTCCAGGGGGTCGCCGGTGCGATGGTGTTCGCGCCGGCGCTTGCGCTCGCAGGTGATATCGCGCCCGACGACCGCTCGGGGTCGACGCTGTCTGTGTTGACGATGGCCTTTGGATTCGGTGTCGCCTTCGGCCCGCTGGTCTCGGGCTTTCTCGTCGCCTGGGGCTTCGTGGTTCCGTTCGCTGTCGCCGCCTTCCTCGCGGCCGTCGGCGTCGTGCTCGCGCTGACACAGGTCGAGGAGGTCATCACACCACAGCGGACGATTCCCTTCTTCGGCTGAGCGTGAGTCGTAAGAGGTTTTACTCTGCTTGACTGACCACTCAGTCAATGAGCGAAGAGGAACCGCTCGGGGCAGACGATATCATGGACGCGGTGTATCACGCCCTCCGTGACAACGGGTACGCCGAGCTGACGATGCAGGATATCGCCGACGAGTGTGACAAGAGCACGTCGCTGTTGCACTATCACTACGACACGAAAGAGGACCTGCTCGTCGCCTTTCTCGACCAGATGCTGGCGGACTACGAGGCGGACATGGAGTGTCGGGCCGACCAGCCGCCAGTCGACCGGCTGGTCGAGTTCGTGGCGCGGTTCGTGTTCGCACCCGATGACACCGAGCGTTCCTCCTTTCACCTCGCCTTGCTGGAGATGCGGTCACAGGGACCGTTCAACGACCGCATTCGCGCATCACTTCGTCGAAGCGACAAGTTGCTCCGGGATACGCTCGAAGAGACACTCCGGGATGGCATCGACGACGGCGTCTTCAGGCCCGTCGACGCCGAGGAGACGGCCGCAATGTTCGCCGCGATGCTCGATGGTGCCCGTACCCGTCAGGTGACGCTCAACGAGGGTGGCGACGACGAGGTCGGCTACACCCGGACCGTCGCCGAGCAGGCCCTCGAACACCTCGTCGACCCACTTCTCGAACCCGGCGTCGACCGGCCCTCGCTCGATAACGCACTCGCATCGATTGACGAATAACGCGGTCCACAGGTAGTTCGCACACGGCAGTCTGTTTCCTGTGGCTCTCTCGACTGGATACAACTGATGGCTCTTCCACCTCCACTCTCGTGGCTGTTCGCGTTCGTCGCCGCGCCGCTCCGGCGCGCGAGCCGCTGGCTTTTCGATACGATCCCCAACCCGGTCCGAATCGGCATCCTCTGGATTGGACTGGGGCTCGTCCGTCTGGGACTCATCGACCGCGACCGCGCCGAGAAGACGACCGAACTCGCCTGGCCCCGCGTCCTGACGGGAATCGCTCGAATGTCGAAAAACGCGGTCGACGTGGCGATGGTGGGCGTGGCTGTCGGCACCTCAGCGGTCGCGGGCGTCGGTTTCGCCAGCCCCTTCTGGGGACTTGCGTTCTCGCTTGGCGGCGGTATCGCTGGCGGGACAATCGCCCTGGTCTCCCAGCGCTTCGGTGCCGATGCCTACGACGAACTCGGACGGGCGGTCCGCTCGAGTGTCTTTCTCGCTGTCGTCTCGACCGTCCCGCTCTCGGTGCTGTTCTGGTTCTACCCCGAACAACTCATCTCGGTGCTGACGAGCAACGACGCGGCCCTGTCCGAGGGCGCGACCTACCTCCAAGTGGTCGGGCTCGGCATCCCCTTTGCGGCGCTGAATCTCGTCGGCAGCCGAGTGCTTGTCGGCTGTGACGACGCCTTCACCGCGATGCAGGTCCGGGCGGGCGGCGCGGTAGCGAACATCGTCCTCAACGCTATCTTCATATTCGGATTCGGCTGGGGGGTTGCCGGTGCGGCGATGGGAACTGTCCTCTCGAACGTCGGCGCCACCACCGCGTTCTCGCTCGGCCTCGTCTGGGGGCGACTCCCCGGCGTCGGTGAGTTCCCCGTCGCGCTTGCCCCCTTCGGGAGCTACACAGACACCGGCATGATTCGGGACCTCGTCGAGATTGGGACGCCGGTGGCGCTCCGGAATCTGGTCTGGACCACATTCCAGTTCCCGATGCTTGGCATCCTCGACATCTTCGGCGAAGACACCGTCGCGGGCTGGGTTATCGCCCGGCGCATCTGGGGCGTGATGAACACGCCAGGCTGGGGTTTCGGACTCGCATCCTCCAGCCTCGTGGGACAGGCCCTCGGCCAGAATGACGAGCGCGAGGCCGAGGCCTACGGGCGAGATATCATCCGCTTTGCTGTCGCGACCTACTTCGTCTCTGCGCTCATCGTGGCGGTCTCTGCCGAACAGCTCGTCCAGTTGTTCGCCGACAGCCCGTCGAGCCCAGAGATACCCATCGCCCGTGACCTGGTGTACGCGGCCTGTTTCGCCATCATCTTCCAGGGTGTCTCCGGGGCGTCGGCCGGCCCGCTCGACGCCAGTGGCGACACCCGAATCCCCTTCGTCAGTCAGTTCATCGGCCAGTATCTCGGCTCGATTCCACTCGCATATCTCGGCGCTGGTGGCGATATACCGGCGATTACCGTCCCGGTCGTCGGCGTCACGACGCCGGAGGTCGTGCTTCCGACGCTGGGGCTCTGGGGGCTGTATCTCGCCTTCGTCTCGGAGACGGCCATCCCTGCAGCAATCAACTACTGGCGGTTCCGGACGAACAAGTGGATGCGGATAAGCCAGGCGTACCGGCCGGACGCTGCCGGAGCAGACGACGCTACAGACGGATGACCGACAGAGTCAACGGTGGTGAGTGCGGGTGAGTGTCGACCGAAAGCGGCTGTTCGCGCTCTGGCGACGGGTCACGTCGCTCTCCTGGCCAGTGATGGTCGAGCAGGTCTCGCGGACGCTGATGCGGACAATCGATATCTTCGTCACCGCGCTGTTCTCGCCGCTGGCGGTCGCCGCAATCGGGCTCGCGGACCTCTACGCCCGCTTTCCACTGCGTATCGGGTTGGGACTGGGCGCGGGCGCGATTGCCCTGTCGAGTCAGGATACCGGCAGCGATGCGACGGCAAACCGTGACGAGGCAGTCACACAGGCGCTTTTGATTGGCTTTCTCACGGGGATTCCCTTTGCCGTCTTCGGGGTCACGCTCGGCGAGGAGGCAATCGCAATTCTGGGAATCTGGGCCGAACAGGACCAGATGGCCGACGTTGCAGACCTCGGTGGGACCTACCTCGCGATTGTCTTTCTCACCGCGCCAGCCAGACACGTCGCACTGATCGGTGCGCGAGCGCTCCAGGGAACCGGCGACACCCGCACGCCGATGTACGTCAATCTGACGTCGAACGGACTCAACATCGTCTTTTCGCTGGTGCTCGGTCTCGGGCTGTTTGGCGCACCCAGACTTGAAATCGTCGGCGTCGGTATCGCCACGGCCTTTGGCAACATCTTCACCGCGTCGGCGTTCGTACTGGCAATCGCAACCGACTGGACGCCTGCCGATTTTACCTATCCGCGCCGGCTCGTCATCGCCAAACAGCTGTTTGTCGTCTCTGCGCCGAAAGTCGCCGAAGGGATGGTCGCAACGGCTGTCGAGTTCCCCTTTAACGCGCTGTTGCTCTCCTTTGGCGCGGAGGTCAACGCCGGCTACCAGATTGGTCGACGGGTCTACCAGCAGGTGACCAGCCCGCTCGGTCGGGGCCTCAACACCGGAGCCAGCATCGTCGTCGGCCAGGCACTCGGCGAGGGCAATCCTGCGGAGGCGCGGTACAACGGCTGGGCAACTGCGGCGCTCGGGTTGGTCTCTGTCGGCACAATCGGGCTGTTGTTGGCGGTCTTCGCCGAGCCACTCGCCGGTCTGTTCACAGACGACCCCGAGACGCTTCCGACGGCCGTCGGATTCACCGTCTCCTACGGGCTCGCGGCACCGGCGACGGTCCTGTATATCACCCTCTCGGGCTCGCTGCAGGGCGGCAGCGACACCACCACCCCCTTTATCGCCCGTACTGTCGGACTGCTCGCGTTCTATCTCGGATTCTCGTATCTGACGAGTGTCGTCCTCGGCTGGGGTGTCGTCGGCATCTACGCCGGTATCGTCCTCTACTACGTCTCGGCGCTTGTCATCGTCATCGCCGGCTTCCAGTACGGGGACTGGGCGCGCCGGGCGACGGATATGATGGAAGACCGGGGGAGCCTCGCAGATGGGTAATCCGTGTTGACACGACCAACCACGAGAGAGACGCTCTTGTTGATTCAGTTCGCCCCGAGTATTCAAAATAGGACATTGTATACACAGATGGAACGACAAGCTGGTAGTTGACCTTTAGGGCAGCCGTTCCGTACTACCTCGCATGGATACCGATACCGAGGTACTCGACGGCATCGTTCACGAACCGACCCAGACGGAGGGCCGTGGCGTCGATTTGACCGTCGCTGAGGTCTACGAGGTCACGGCCCCCGGACACGTCGATTTCGGCGGCGGCGAACTCGAAGCCGCCGACCTGTCGCCCCACGACAGCGCCAGACGGCACGCCGACGACGACTACGAGTGGTGGACGCTTGACGCCGGGCAGTACCTGCTGGAATACAACGAATCGATTGCTGTCGAGGAGGCAACGATAACTATCCAGACCAGAGACGAACTCCTCGCTCGCGGAGCCTCCCACCCGACGCTCCGGCTCACCAGCCTCGACCGGGTGCCGCTGTCGGTGGGCGGTGCCGGGCTGAAACTCAAAGAGAACGCTCGCGTCTCGACTGTCGTCGATGTCGACCGGTAGGAGCCGAAATTTACTCCCGACGGGGTCACGAATCAAGACCAATGAGTGACGCTGTCATCGTCGACGCGGTCCGAACACCACAGGCAAAAAAAGACGGCGGACTGGCCGACACGTACCCCGAAGACCTCGTCGTGGCGGTTCTCTCGGCGCTCGAAGAGCGGACGGGCGTCCCCGCAATGGAGTGGGACGATTTCCGACTGGGCTGTGCCAACCAGGAGAACGAACAGGGCCGCAACCTCGCCAGACAGTCGCTTCTTGCCGGCGGCTTCCCCGAGTCGGTGCCGGGAGCGACGCTGACGCGGCTCTGTGGCTCCTCGTTGACCGCGCTTGTCGATGCCGCACGGGCTGTCGAAACAGGTGACGGTGATGTGTTCCCGGTCGCGGGCGTTGAGCACATGAGTCGCGTGCCGTTCTCGGACTGGCTGCATCCCGGTATCGAACAGCGGTACGACGCCGACGAACTGCCGATGGGTGCGACCGCCGAGCGGGTGGCCCGCGAGCACGACATCGGCAGAGAACAACAGGACCAGTTTGCTCTGCGCTCACACGAGCGTGCCGTCGAGGCCCGCGATTCGGGGCGATTCGACGACGAAATCGTCCCCGTCGAGACCGACGACGGAACCGTCGAGACCGACGAGGGGCCACGCGAATCGACATCGATGGACGCACTGGCGGAACTGCCGACCGTGTTCGCCGACGACGAGAAGGGAACGGTCACGCCCGGTAACGCCTCGCCGCTGACCGACGGTGCGGCTGGCCTGCTCGTCACCAGCGCCGAGTACGCACAGGAACACGACCTGGACGTGCTCGCCCGCGTCCACTCGCGCGGCGTCGCTGGCGTCGACCCCCGCATCATGGGGACGGGGCCGGTCCCCGCGACGCGAGAGGCGCTTGCCGGAACCAACCTGACAATCGACGACCTCGACCTCGTGGAACTGAACGAGGCGTTCGCTTCCCAGAGTATCTACTGCCAGCAGGAGCTTGGTGTGCCCGAGGACCGGCTGAACGTCAACGGGGGGGCAATCGCACTCGGGCATCCTCTCGGCTGTTCGGGGGCACGTATCACGACGACGCTGGTACACGAACTCCGGCGTCGCGACGGTCAGTTCGGCCTCGCGACGATGTGTGTTGGATTCGGCCAAGGCGTCGCCGCGGTCCTCGAACGGCCGTAAGACGTACCTTTTTGACGACCGATTAGGTATATGTTGTCATGGGCGGCAACCGCGGCAGCGAGAACGTGGGTAACGTCGACGACGAGTTACTCCGCCAGGTCTACAACTCGGTCGATACCGGTATTTTGCTCTGTGACCGCGACGGAACCGGGATTCTCGGCTGTAACGAGGCGGTCTGTGATTTGCTCGGCTACGACGACGCAGCCCTGCGTGAGCGCTCTCTCTCGGATCTGGATTCGCCTGTTGCACCTGCCGCGGAATCGACGCTGTGTGAGCAGGTACAGGAGACGGTGACCGAGGGCGAACAGACCTTCGAGTGGGCTGTACGCGACAGCGACGATGAGCCGGTGCCGGTCACGCTCAGTACGTCACTGCTGTCGACAGCCGACGATACGGCCATCCTCGTTGAGGTCCGTGACCTCCGCGAACGGATGTTCCGCGGTCAGGGTGGACACATCGACATTCTCGACCGGATGACAGACGCGTTCTTTGCGCTGGATAGCAACCGCCGGTTTACGTATCTCAACGAGCAGGCGCGTGAGATAATCTGTGAGGCCATCGGCACAGGGCTTTCACTCACCGAACTGCAGGGCAGGCGTATCTGGGACGAGATTCCAGAGGTGGTCGGGACGCCGTTTTACGACAGATACGAACAGGCGTTCGAGACCGGCGAGACGGTCACCTTCGAGGCGTACTACGAGCCACTGGACACCTGGTTCGAGGTGAGCGCTTATCCCTCAAAGACGGGGCTGTCCGTCTTCTTCCAGGATATCACCGAAAAGCGCCGCGCGATAGACGAACTCGAAGACACCGTCGAGGTCCTGCACGACCTGTATGTTCTGGGCTCAGACAGCGGGCACTCTTTCGAGTACCGACTCGACAAAATACTCGAACTCGGCTGTCGCCGGCTCGATCTCCCCTATGGCTTTCTCACCCAGATTAGCGACGAGACACAGTTCATCGAGGCCTCCCGCGGGGACCACGAACTGCTTCAGCCCGACGAACAGTGCCCGCTGGAGGAGTCGTACTGCAAGCGGACTATCGAGTCGGACGGACTGCTCGCGGTGTTCGACGCCCTCGCGGAAGGGTGGGACGAGGACCCCGCCTACGAGGTCTTCGAGCTTGGCTGTTATATCGGCGGGAAGGTCATTGTCAACGACGAACTGTACGGGACACTCTGTTTCGCGTCGAGCTCATCTCGGTCTCGAGAGTTCACCGAGAGCGAGCGAACGTTCGTCGAGCTGGCCTCCCGCTGGGTCGGCTACGAAATCGAACGCCAGCAGTATCGCTCGGAGCTCGAACGGCAGAACAAGCGTCTCGGCGAGTTCGCCAACCTGGTGTCTCACGACCTCCGGAATCCGCTGAACGCGGCGAACACCCAGCTCGAACTTGTCGACCAGGAGTACGACAGTGAGCACGTCGACGCGGTCGAGCGTGCCCTCGACAGAATGGAGAACATCATCACGGACCTGTTGACACTCGCCCGAGAGGGAGACACAGCACTCGATATAACGACAGTGTCACTGCCCGACTTCGTGGACCGTTGTTGGGAGACGGCGGGGGACGAGGAGTCGACGCTCGTTGTCGACACCGACCGCGAGATATACGCCGACGAACACCGCCTCCAGCGGCTGTTCGAGAACCTCTTTCGAAACGTCGACGAACACGCCGGCAACGACGTGACCGTTACTGTCGGTGACCTACCGGATGGCTTCTACGTCGCAGACGACGGTCCGGGCATCGCACCTGGGGACCGTGACCGCGTGTTCGAACTCGGCTACTCGACGGCTGACGATGGGACCGGGTTCGGCCTCTACATCGTCAAGACGATAGCCGACGCCCACGACTGGGAGGTCACTATCACCGACTCCGAGGGAGGCGGCACGCGGTTCGAGGTCACTGGCGTCGAACTGGCCGACCCATGGGATGTCTGACTACCCAGGGAGCATCTTGAATCCGTACCGCGTAACGCCTTCCTGGGTGTAGATTCGCCGAATCGTCGCAGTCAAGTGGTCACCGATTTCGACCGCCTCTGGGTCGGTGTCGACGACCTGTGTCGGAATCGAGACCGTCCGCTCACCGTCGGGGCCGTCGAGTGCGACGACCGCGCTCACGTACGATCCACTCCGGGCCTGCTGTTCGACGAACTCCGGGGGCGCGCCGCCCTGGCCGATTGCCGTCACCGCCTCGACGGTCCCGGTTCCGGGTAGCTCGACGCGCTCGTAGTCGACGAGTCCGCGACAGTCCGGGCAGGCACCTTCTGGCGGAAACGAGAGTGCGCCACAGTCGGGACAGCGGCCGGCGACGAGGCGGTGACGCTGGGGGAGGGTCCGGTTCCAGCTCGGCACGCTGACGTACGCGCCGCCGCCATCGGGCTCGCCGCTCGTAATCTCGCCGCGCATCCGCAGGTACTCGCCGTAGGAGAGCTCGACGGTCTCTGTCTCGCCCGTCGACGCAGACGCCACGCCGCTGTCTTCGACTGCCACCGCGGTCGCGCCGTTGCCGTAGCCGACGACGAGAACGGTCGTCGCCCCGTCGTCGAGCGCGCTCGCAAGCCCCAGGAGTGGGCCGGCCGCGCCGGTGTCGCCGACCTCGTGGACGACCGTCCCCTGCTGGATTGTGTCGGTCTCGACGCCGAGCGTTCCCGCCGCCCGGTAGGGGAGCTTTCCGTTCGGTGACTGCAGAGCGACCGCGTCGGCCGCGGCCGGGTCGGCATCGAGCGTTTCGGCTACGTTCCCGACAGATTCGGTGAACGCAGCCCGGTCGTAGTCGGTAACGCCGAGCCCGGTCGTCTCCCCCGAGCCGGCAGGACGAAAGCGGGTCCCGGGGCGAGGGTCGACATGTTCGGCGTGTGCCTGTATCTCGCCCGGGGCCGACGGCACGAGCACCGCCGCGAACGCGCCCGCGCCGCCTGCCTGTTCGTACTCGCTGTCGGGCGCGCCACGCGGGGCGTCGGCCGCGACGACGAGCGTCGGTTGCGAGACCTGCGCCCCGGCCACCAGCGCCTCGACGCCGGCGCGCGTACTGCCGGTGAGCTGGCGGATCCCCGTCGCGGCGTCCAGTCCGAGCATACTCACCAGACGCGGGCCCATTGCTTCCTCCTCTGTCGGGGGTGTCGTCGTCGCGACGAGCAGGCGCTCGATAGCTGAGGGCCCAGCGTCTGCCTCATCGAGCGCCCGCGTGGCCGCCTCGTAGCCCATCGTCAGCGTGTCCTCGTCTGCGCCCGGCACGGCGGTCTCGGTAATGCCAGCGCCGTGGAACTGGCCCCAGGCTTCCGTGACCGTCTCGGCCGGCAGGCGGTACCGCGGGACGTACGTTCCGATGCTCTCGATTCCGTTCATCCTGACACCTCCTCGTTCTCGAAGACGTGAATTGCGGTCGCGCCGCCGCTCCCGCCGACGTTGTGGGTGAGGCCGTAGCGTGGTTCGGCGAGCTGTCGGTCGCCGGCGCGCCCGGTGAACTGGTCGAAGACTTCGACCACCTGGCCAGTTCCTGTCGCGCCAATTGGGTGGCCCTTCGATTTCAGTCCGCCGGAGGTGTTGACCGGCAGGTCGCCGTCGGGGTCGGTGACGCCCTCTCTGAGCAGTTGTGGGGCCTCTCCGCGTTCACAGAAGCCCAGGTCCTCGTAGGCCAGCAACTCGGCGATGGCGAAACAGTCGTGTACCTCGGCGAAATCGAGGTCGTCGGGGTCGACACCTGCCCGGTCGTAGGCAGTCTCGGCGGCGGTTTCGGTCGCTGAGAGGCCGAGATAGCTGTCCCGTTCGGCCAGCCCGACGTGGTCGCTCGCCGCCCCGACGCCTGCGACCCGGATTCGCTCGTCGGTGTAGTTGTCGACCACGTCCTCGCTTGCGAGGATGGCGACTGCTGCGCCGTCGGAGGTCGGACAGCAGTGATAGAGATTCAGCGGGGCCGCCACCTCGGGCGCGGCCACGGCGTCGTCGAGCGAACACTCGAAACCGAGGTGCGCTTTCGGATTCTTCGCGCCGTTGCCGTGGTTCTTGACCGCGACCCGCGAGAGGTCTTCGGGGGTCGCGTCGTAGCGGTCGAGGTAGGCGCTCGCCATCTGTGCGTAGACACCCGAGAATGTTGTCCCGGTCAGTCGCTCCCACTCTGTCTCACCGCTGACACCGAGCCAGTACTTCGTCACGTCACCGGACATATCGGACATCACCTCGAACCCACTCGCCAGTACCACGTCTGCCATCCCGCTGCGAATTGCCTGAACTGCCTGCCGGACAGCGAAGCCGCCGGCGGCACAGGCGTTCTCGACGCGCGTACAGGGGACGTTGTGCAGGCCGACGTGTTCGGTAACCGCCGGACCTGACAGGCCGAGCTGGCGGCCGCCAACGCCGAGCGAGCCGACGACGGCCTCGTCGATATCTGTCTGTTCGATTCCACCGTCGACGCGCTCACAGGCGTGTTCGTAGGCCTCGGCGAACAGCTCCCGGTAGCTACGTTCGGGAAAGGCACCGAAGGCCGTCTGACCAGCCCCGATGAGGTAGGCGTCGCGCATGGTTCGCCCTCCACACCAGCCGGTAATATAGCTTCGGGAGCGATTGCTCGGGGCCAGGGCCGACACGCCGTCCTTACACCGAGGATGTCAAACCGCCGTCGACGCGGATGTTCTGTCCGGTCACGTAGCTTGCCTCTGGCGAACAGAGGTACGCGACCGCGTCGGCGATTTCTTCTGTCCGGCCGGGACGCCCCATCGGAATCGCCTCCCGCGTCTCGTCGTCGACCTCGTAGCTGTCGACGAAGCCCGGCAACACCGCATTCATCCGGATGCCGTCGTCGGCGTACCGGTCCGCGTAGAGTTTGGTGAAGCTTCCGAGGGCGGCACGGAGCACCGACGAGACCGGGAAGTCGGGTGACGGCTCGAACGCAGAGAACGTCGAGATGTTGACGATTGCGCCCCCATCTCCGTCTTGCATGGTTGGCGTGACCAGCCGAGCCATTCGCACGGCGTTCAGGACGACGAGGTCGAGTCCCTGGTACCACTGCTCGTCGGTGAGTTCGAGCAAGTCACCGGTCGCGGGATGGCCCGTATTGTTGACGACGGCGTCGATACGGCCGTAGCGTTCTTCGGTGGCCTCGACGAGCGCCGCCAGGTCGTCGGGGTCGGTCACGTCACCCTCGAAGCCGTCGCCGCCAAGCTCCTTTGCGACCTCGACGGCGCTTCCTGACTTCGACAAGAGGACTGGCGTGTACCCCGCCTTACTCAGCCGACGCGCACAGGCCTCGCCGATGCCACTCCCCGCTGCAGTCACGATTGCGGTCTTCTCTGTCATCGGTCTGTCTTCGGCCCACGACACAAAAAACCGGGCGACGGGGACCGCAACTATTTCGATGACCGACGCCGCTTCTCTTGTATGGTCGAACAGGTGACGCTCTATCGCGCGCCGACGACGAACGCGGACGCAGACGCGATTGCCGACTGGCTCGACGACCACCTCGATGCTGCTGTTGAGGTCCGGGACCGCTTTCTCTCGCTGTACGCCGACGACGACCTCGCCGCCGAGATCGCCGAGACGCGCGTACTCTCGCCACACGAACGCGAGACTGGAAACACGATGACAGGTATCGTTCGCTACGAACAGCGGGCACTCGACAGCCCCGAGCGAGCGGGCGGTGTCGTCTACGATGGCATCGTACTCCAGCGACGACTCCGCGAGCGCATCCCCGCGGACGAACGGAGCCTCGAACACCTGCATATTGCCCTGTTGGACCGGGTTATCGGCACCTGGGGCGACCACGACGGCCGGTGGCACAAGCGCGTCAACGTCGTCGGCCAACTGGCGCTAGTCTCCGTTCCCGGGCTGTACGAAGCGCCCGCCAAACCCGAAGCGTACTACGAGGCCAAGGGCAAACATGCACTCCTCTCGGGCGGTGCGCCGCCGCGTGAGGTTCTCGAATCCGAAATTGATGGGGACTTTCTGGTCGAAGACGACCCCCGGACCACCGACGCGCTGAAGGGATACGTCCTACAGGCAGGCCATCACGTCGAGACCGGCGAGGGGTTCTGCGAGCAGGAGGGCTGTCGCCTCTCGAACCCACACCGACAGCCCGGCGTCGTCGAGGCACAGCTCAGAGAGCCCGCATTCTGTGACCGACACGCCGAGACGTATAGATGAAAAGACACTTAGCGGCCGACAAACAGCAACCCCTGTATAGTCCACATCTCCAAGGTTCCCGCAGAGAAAGATGCCGCTCGACGGTTCGCTGAGGAGCTCTGGCTCCCGTATCATCGCGACCTCGAAGCCGCCGTCGAGTCACATTCCCTCGTGGATGACGTTCCACTGGATGAGGAAGTCGAATTCCGTCTCGACCGCCTCGAATCCGACACGTACCAGGCGTGGGTCGCCGCCGAGGGCGAACCGACCGACGAGTCGCTTGCTGAACTGTCCCGTGAGCTCGTCGGCTTCGTGACAGCAGAAGTCGATTCTTGTCCGCCGGTGTTCGACCGTCCGGACCGCCTCAAAATTGGCGACTTCTACGTCCAGGAGTCGCGCCGAGGTGACGGTCTCGCAGATGACCTGCTCGACCGTGTCGCCGAACACGCCCGCGAGGTAGGCATCCCGGAACTGTCCCTCGATGTCGATGCCGATAACGAACGCGCGATGGGTTTCTATCAAAAGGTCGGCTTCGAGCCACACAGACACTATATGACTGTCCCCACCGAGACGCTGTAGCTGTCGACGATTCAACAGGCTTCGGGACGACGAGACACCACAGCAGGGACAGGCCCTACCCCTGGAACGCGTGGTACTCCAGGCCCTTGTGTTTCAGTTCGTTGCGCTTCTCTTCGAGGAACGAGTAGACCGTGCCGTGGGGTGCGCCTTCGAGAATCATCTCGGCGGCCTCTCGGACTGCGGCGACCTGTTTCGGTCCGCCGATGATGCCGAACGTCGAGCCATAGATTGCGACAGAGGCCCCGGTCAGCTCTTCCATGAGCTCTCTGGTTCGGCCGTTCTCGCCGATGAGTCGTCCCTTCTGGCGGCGCAGGTCGTTTTTGTTCCGCGCGGCGGCGTCGATATCGACGATATCGAACATCATCATATCGTCGTCGAGCAGGCGGAGCGCGTCGTCCGGAGAGAATCCGCGACCAATTGCCTTGACAATGTCGGGACCTTTCAGTCCCAGGACCGGGTCGCCGACCTTCTCGATACCGACTTTCCCCGACTCGGAGTCAATGTCGAGGCGGACCTCTGCGCGGTCTTCGATTTCGCGCATCGTCTCGCCGCCTTCGCCGATGAGAACCCCGATACGGTCGTCGGGTATCTTCACGTGCTGCATAATATAGGCTACAGTACGTGACTGGTCTGTTAAAGTCCTTCGCCATGAGATATACCGATACTTGCATTTAAATTGGAAGCCGAGCCAGAGGCCCCGTGACCTGACAGAAAGCCACGGAGAGAACGCGGTTGCGTGGGGCGGCTCTCCGTGAACCGGTCTCGACTTCGTCTCACCTGTTCGCTACTGCGCAAAGCCCGCTTCGACGAGCGCGTCGTTGAGGTCGTCACGGACCCGCTCGCCGAGTTCGCGGTTGTTGGCTGTCGTCACAACGCGGTTCTCCTGGACGCTGGACCCATCACGCAGCAACAGCCGGACGTTTCCGGTGCCGTCTGCTCGCGTCACCTTGCCGCGGACTCCGGTTCGCGAGCTCGAGCCGCCTGCCTCTATCGGCCCTGGAATAATCTTCTTCACGTGGGGGTGGCCGGCGACGACTTCGAGCACATCTCGACCCGAACGACCGCCGATGAGCGTCGAGTGCGAGCCGCCGAGTTTCTCGGCGACTGACGCTTCGACCACCTCCAGGGGCGGGTCGCCCTTGCGGTCAATGACGTGGTCGACTGGGTCGTCGGCCCCGATACGGTAGAAGGGATAGCGGAGCTGTGCCCGGACTTCCCTGAGCACGTCACGCTCACCGGTCGCGTAGACCTCTTCCGGGCGTTTCCGTCGCACGTCATCGGCAATCTGTCCGGCGAAGTACCGCAGCTCTGACCGCTCCTGTTCCTGGTCAGGCTCCGGCGTTGTCGTCACCGTTCGGTGACCGACAGCCGTCTCGTCGAGTAATACTGTTACTGTCGCGCGTTCGCGCTGGAGTTCGAGCACGACTGTGTCGGCATTTTCGGTCTGACAGACCAGACAGTAGTCGCCTGGTCTGTCGAGCGGCGTCGCACACTGCCGACACTCCATACACGGTACAGGGTGACCGAGCGCGATAAGCCCGGTGTTTCAAGGCCCAATCACAACCGCTCGGGGTCACATTTCATGAACTCCCGGAGGACGACCGTCGCGTACGACCCGCGCGGCAGCGCAAACGATAGCTCCAATGGGTCGAACGCGAGGTCGAGTGTCGTCTGAACGAGGACGGCGCGGCGAGTCCCCGTCGAATTGAACTCGCCGGGCAGGTCGAAATCAGTCGGCTCGATACCGACCTCCTCTAGCATCTCCCGCTCGATATCGCCCGGCTCGCCGTCGGCCAGCTCGGTCTCCGTGCCGACAAGCGGTGCCGTCACAAATGCTCTGCCGCGCTCGCAGTGTCGCGTTACCGAAT
This sequence comes from Halovenus salina, assembly GCF_026410925.1. GTDB lineage: Archaea > Halobacteriota > Halobacteria > Halobacteriales > Haloarculaceae > Halovenus > Halovenus salina. The sequence goes on from NZ_CP112972.1 coordinate 2,499,600, forward strand.
CGAGCCGTGACTCGTCGACCCGCTGTGTCCGGCCCGTGTCGGGAACGGTCACTCCTTCGGGGGCGTCACTGTCGGTGAAACAGACCACGTCACCAGCAACAGGGCGGTCGAACGGGAGCCCGCGTTCGAGTCGTAACGAGAGCATCCGATTGAACGCGTAGGACTGTGCGGCGTGAACGAACAGACGCTGGAGGTTTGTCGGGACCGCTTCCAGTGCTTCACGGAAGTCTGCCGGGCTGTCGTCTCCCTTGACGAGGCGGTGAAGCATCGCCCGCTCGTGGGTGAGCTGTCGTGGGAACTCATCGAGTGCGGCCTGCCAGTCACGGCTCTGTTCGGCGAACGAGCGGGCGTCTCTCGTTGGCTCGGGCTCACGTTCGCTCGGGTTGCCGACGTAGGCCATGACTGCCCTCTCCCAGTCGCCCCGAAGGAGGCCGAGTCCAACCTCGTGGGTGACTGGCCGCTTGCTCCCGAACCGCTGTTGCCCGAAGTAGTTCGGCACGCCGACGACCGGACTGTCATCGTCACGCTGGCCGCCGAATTCTGTCAGCTCGCGCAGAGATGCTCTGGCATGCTCGTGGCCGTCTGTCTCTCGGACCGTTACCTCGAACTCGTTGCCAGCCAGGTCGCCGAACAGAATCGGCCTGCCGGTCCGACCGACGACTTCGTAGCTAACATCGTCGAGATCGGGAACCGCGTCGGCCGCGATACCGTCGATGCTGAACAGCTGCGTGGTAACTGCGCGTTTGTCCTTGGTCCCTGCCCAGGAGACCCGTTCTCGGGAGATGCCGAGCCTGTTCGAGAGCGCCCGCGCAAAATCGTTAGTGTCCCAGTTTCGCAGCGTCACACGGAGCAACAGATGCGGATAGGCATCTGTGTCTGCGTCGACCGGTTCGGCGGCAAAATCCTCCCGCTCGCGGACGCGAAAATCAGCGGGCTCTTGGCGAAGTTGGCCGCCAGTGCCGTCGGCGTCGCTCACGTAGTAGCCGATGCCGACCTCGCGCTCGAGCGGGTGTGCCTCGCGCATGTACTGACCGCCGATGAGAGCCCGTCGGATAAATCAGTGTCGTCAATACATGAGGGTAGAGACCGTTCGCATGACCACTCAGCGGTCGATGATACCGTCGAGATAGCCGCGGCGCTGTGCAACAGCCACGCCGACGAGTATCGCGCCCCCGACCACGAGCAGTATCGACTGTGTTCCGAGGGTTTCGAAGAAACTCTCGACTGTGGCCACGAGAGCATCCGCAACTGGGTCGGCATCTTCTGTGTCCGGCACGACGAACCCGGGCGCGACAAACCCAGCGACAGCGCCGAGCAGACCCGCACCCACCAGCGCGCCGCCGGCGGTTCTCGCAGTTCGTGCGATATCACGGGTGAGTGCCCCGATGACGCCGACGAGAACCAGCGCGAGCGCCGGAAGCGCCACCACGAGCGTCTCTATCAACTGCACGGCGTCTGCGGCTCGCGAGAGGGCCTCGCCGGACTCTTCCTCCTCGTCCAGTGTCACGGTGTCATCGATGTCTGCGACGGCCTCGTCTCCGAGTGCTGTTTTGAGGTCGTCTTCGCTCGCGGTGAGCTGTGAGGTGTACTCGTCGTAGGTCAACTCACCCGCCAGCCCATCGACGACGGTGAACTGGAGTGACACGAGCGCATCGGTGAGCGCCGTGGTGTACCCTCCCTCCTCGGTCGTGGACTCGACGTCAGCTTTCAGTGCCTGGACCTCCCGGTCGCTGAGGTCCTCCTGAGCCTCCTGGAAACTCTCCTCGTCTGATTCAAGCGCGGCAATCTGCTCCCGGTCGAGACGGTCTGTGCTTTCGCCGATTAGGGTCGGTGTATCGACGACAATATCTCTGGCGACAGACTCGGCTACGCTGCGTTTGACCGTCGTGATGTCGAGGACGAACGAGACCTCGTCACGATCTCCCTGCAGGAACGCATAGAGTCGCTCTATGTTGTTGGTTGTCTGCTCGCGAACGTAGTCGGTAGTGACGCTCTCCTCGGCGGTTGTCTCTGAATCGAACTCCCCAAGACCAATGCCAGGTGGCAGGCTCAGACCCTGTATCCCGGAATCAATCTCGTCAGCTACTGTGTCACGGAACTCGTCGCCCTGTTCGGCGAACAGCCCCTCTTCGTCCATCTGCTGGATGACGTGGTCGGAGTCGAGCACCGTTCGGTCGGCCGCAACTGCGAGGTTCCCTCCGGCAACGGTCGCCACCAGGATAACACCGACCAACACGAGCGCGACTCGCCCTGGGAGTCCACGAGGGCGTCTCCCCTGGTCATCCGTTGTTTTTGCTGTGTCGTTCGCCCCTGTTGGTCTCTTTTTGCTCGTGTTGTCCGACGTGGAACCGCCACCCTGGTTACTCATCATCCCTAATGGGAACGCTCTGTCATATAAACACTAGCACGAAACGGCGTCTGTTGCCGGCATGCGGGGGTCTGCCCTGTACGTTGATCTTTCGAGAGTCGTACCAAGAGACGTATATCTGCCGGAACCGAATCACCTGGTATGCAACGACGGAGCTTTTTGCGCCTGACAGCAGCCGCTACTGGCGGTGCGGTTGCGGGGTGTCTCGGCGGCGACGATTCGAACACAGTCTTCGACGAGCCGTATCTCGAAGAAGCAGACCCTGAGGACCTCTCCTATCCGGCACACGGCGAGGAGCTGCCGGAGGTGACGCTGCCCGCACCGCTCGACGACCGAGAGGTCTCGACACGAGAGTTCGTCGAGGACCGCGAGACCATTATGACGTTCATTTACACGCGGTGTCCGGGTCCCTGTCCGGGGATGACTGCCGCGCTCGCACACGTCTTCGTCGACGCCGCGGACCAGGGATACAGCAACGAGGTGGCGCTGATGCCGACGACGTTCGACCCAGAATACGACGACGAACAGCGCCTCCGGCGCTTTTTCGAACGTAACGGTGTCGACCCGACTGCGGAGAACTGGCTCGCTCTGCGGCCTGAAACGTCCGAGCAAGCTGACGAGGTCGTCAACGGCGAGTTTGGCGTCGGCTTCGAGCGAACCCCAGGCGGCGATGGGCACGGCGGCCACAACACCTCACAGGGCGAGACACTCAATCCCAGTGAGGGCGACTACGACTTCACCCACGTCAACCTCGTCATTCTCGCGAACCGTGACGGATACGTCGAGCGTGCCTACCAAGAGGTCCCACGTCCAGACGAGTTGCTTTCGGACCTCCAGAAGGTTAGAGACGCGTACTAAATTTCGTCCCGGTCGGTAAAGCTATACCGCCGGTGGATGTGGCCGTCGGCGAACTCGTGGAAGTCAGCGAAGTCGAAGGCGACCTGGTCGCCGTTTTGGACGCCGGAGAACGTCCCCCTGACTGCGACTGTCTGCCCCTCAACGACCACGTCGTGAAGCTCGTGGCTCCCCTCTTCGAGGGGGCGACCGTCGAGGTAGAACTCCCGCAAAGCGTCCCGCCCTTCGATTGCGCCCTGTCCGGGACGCTCGTAGCGTACGTCCGGGGCGAACAGGGCAACGAGGTCGTCGTACTGTTCGGCATCGACTAACTCGTAGTACTTGCGGACCGTTGATTCGGGTGTACGTGCCATACCGGACACTCGGACCCCAGGAGTATAACTCTCCCTGTCACATGAAATCCGAGAGGCCAGCCTGCGAGTCGTCGTCTGACTCCGCTGTACTCGCGTCGGTATCGACTGACTCCGCTGTACTCGCGTTGGTGTCGACTGTCTCCGCTGTTTGGTCGTCCGCCTCGGTTGGCTCGTCGATTGAGGCCTTATCTGTACTCTCGCCGGGGTCGAAAGCGCCGCCGGTCCCCTCTGTGGCCCGTTCCTCCCTGAGCTGTTCGGCGTCGTCGACGATTGATTGGACCTTGTTCGTGTCCTCGCCGCTGCCGGTAATGAAAGAGATGTGCTCGGCTTCGAGCTCGTAGCGGGCGGTCATCGCAACCGTGAGCTCGCGGTTCTTGCAGTGGTGTGTCATCGCCGCAAGGTGGGGCATGATTTCTCGTCGAGCGGTACTCATGCTCGTCCCGTTTGCCTCCGCGATTTTTCGAGCGATGTAATCTCGCTTGTCGCGAGTCCCCCGTGAACGGCCCAGCTTCGACCAATAGCTCGGCGGACTGTACCGGGTCCAGCCGCCTTTCGGCTCGCGGCGGGCCGCCGCCACGCCTGCGGTCATGTTGTCGCCGGCGTAGCGCCAAAACGAGTAGTTCTGCGTCGCCCGAACCCGCCCGAGCCAGCGGTCGGCGTTCGACAGGAAGCCGTAGGCGACGGCCAGTTCCTCGCCGTGGTAGTCCTTCGGAACGTTGTCCTCTATCCAGTTGATGAGGTCGTCCGGTGTCTCGTCGACGTCGTAGCTCGCCTGCAGGGCCTCCTGTGGGCCGGCCTCTTTGATGACCGTATCGAGGTAGTCGAAGACGCCGGTCGTGGTGTCGCGCTCGCCGGTCACCACGTCGTCGGCGACGATGCGGTCCCGGCCCTCCGCCAGCGCCTGGAGGTCGTTGATTGCGCCCCGAAGGTCGCCGCTGTTCATCTCTGCGATGGCTTCGAGAGCGTCGGACTCGAACTCGACATCCTCTTTCCGACAGATATCACGCAGGACGGGCCGTATCGAGCGCTTCGAGACGCTCCGGAACTCGATGTCCTCGCAGGCGTTTCGAAGCCCGTTCGACATCTCGTAGTAGTCGTTGGCGATGAGAATCATCGGCTGATTCGCCTCCTTAACAAGACTCGTTACGGCCCGGCTCCCACCGCGGTCGGCGTTGCCGTGGATGTTGTCGGCCTCGTCCATGATGACCAGACGACGGCCGCCGCCACCTGCTCCGAGTGTGCCGCTCTTTGCTGCCTCGCCGGCGACTCGTTCGATGACGTCTTTGGTTCGGGTGTCAGAGGCGTTCAGCTCGATTGTCGGCCACCCTTTGTCGGCTGCAAGCGCGTGTGCAGCCGAGGTTTTTCCGACGCCCGGCGGCCCGTAGATGACGACCGCCTCGTGGTGGTCCTCCCAGCCGTCTGCCCACTCTTGCAGGTCGTCTCTGGCCGAGTCGTTGCCCCGGAGCTCCGACAGCGACGACGGGCGGTACGTTTCGGTCCAGTCGGTCATCCCGTAACCGACCCCCGTTTTGTGGCTTCGTGGTTCCGTCGGGCAGTGCTAACTGGCACTGCGGACCGGGACCCAAGCGGTGGTCGTCCCCGATTCGAACACCGCGGTGAGTGCCCCGGAGGAACGTCTGAATGCGACGATAGAGTCGTTCCCAGCGGCGTAGCGCGTACCATCTCAGCAAAGACTGAGGGGCAGGACACTAATGATACTATTGTTCGGCCGGTCCAACAGACGACCCGCAGTCGAGCCACACGGCGATGACACGTCCACTTCAGCGGCCGTGTTGGAGCTGAGAGTCAGTCGTGAGGATGGAACCGTTTTATCGCTTCTTTGACCGACTTGTCTTCGCCGAGGAACGTGAGATGGTCCCCGTACTCGATTATTTCGTCCGGGTCCGGGACGTGTGCGTCGCTTCCGCGCCCCATCTCGGCGATGAGACAGCCACCGGGAATCTCGTCGTTGACTTCCTGAATGGACTTACCGGAGAGTTCGTCCGATGTGACCTCTATCTCGATGATGTCGTGGCCGTCTCCGAGGTCGTTCATCCAGTGGGCCATTGCCGGCCGTTCGATTTGGTTCTCCAGCGCGTACGCAGTTGCCTGGGCGCTGTCGACGGCACTGACACCGAGCGAGTCGAACGCATTGACGTTGTCAGGGTCGTTTACCCTGGCGAACACCTTGTCGATGTTGTACTTCGTCTTAACAGTCTGGCAGACGAGGAGATTGATGTCGTCGCTGTCGGTTGCGGCGACGACGGCCTTGGCGTCCTCGACGCCAGCGGCTTCGAATGTTTCTTGATTGGTTGCGTCACCCTCGAAGACTCTGAACCCTGCCTCTCTCGACAGGCGACACTGTTTCTCGTCGTCTTCAACGATGATGACGAACTCGTCTCTGTTCTCCAGCTGTGTGGCGAGTGACCGGCCGACCCGTCCACCGCCGACGATTATCGTACGCATAGGTGTTACTCCGAGTATATCTCCGATTTGCCGAGCGAATCCTGCTTCGATAACGTCGGTCGCGATGATAACCAAGAAGACAGTCCCGAGTAGAATCTGTGCTTGATTATCGAGCGACGCTGCTTCCGCGGTCAACTCGGCTGCCTCGGTGCCCGACACTTCTGTGGCCTCTTGTTGGAGCTGTTTCGCTTCGTTCTCCAGGTCGACGGCAAACAACGTTGCCACAGACGCGGGAATAATCCCCCGTGGTCCGACGGCGGCCAGGAATCCACGTTCCGGCCAGGTGAACCGCTCGATTCCGACAGTCGAGAGCAGTGCGACAACCGGACGCAGGACGACCATGACGACGAACAGGACGCCGATGCCACCGACGCCGAGACTTTGGACTGCTTCGAGGTCGACCAGCGCGGCCAGCGAGACGAACACGAACGCGAGCAGCAACATCGTCACGTCCTCGGTAAACTCCTCGATAGACTCTCTGTGTGGGAGGTCGAGATTTCCGAGTGTAATTCCAGCGGTCGCCGCGGCCACGACACCGGCTTCGGCGAAGATGAAGTCCGCAACACCGTAGGAACCGGCGGCCCCCAGCAGCGTGAGGAACCTAGCGGCCTGTACTCCTTCGACCTGTACGAACGCCTCGTTCTGGAGATAGTAGACCACGACAGCGATGGCGAAACCAGTCAGAACACCGACCCCGATTCGGGCACCGAATGCCTGTGCAGTCACCGGAATTCCCTGCACCTGCAGCAGAATCGTCTCGAAGATAACGACGGCGGCGACCGCGGCGGTCACGTCGTTGACGATCCCCTCTGTCTCCAGTGCCGCAGAGACGTGCTCGCGAAGATAGACGACGTTGACAATCGGCGTAATAACTGTCGGCCCCGTCGCAACCAACAACGCACCGATGAGAAAGGCAAGTGGCCACTCGGCACCGATAAACCAGTGGACTGCCGCTGCCGTGCCAGCAAACATCAGCAAAGCGCCGACAGTGACCAGCCGGAGCGACGCCGAAGACGCCTCACGGATTCGCTTGAACTGGAGAGCGAACGCGCCGTCGAAGACGATAATCGCCACGCTGACGCCGACGATCGTCGTCAGTCCGCCGCCGTTGGCACCGCCGAACGTCTCTAATGTGACGACACCGATTCCGGCCTCTCCGAGAAACAGTCCCCCGGCGATGTAGAAGACGACACTCGGTATCCGCAGTCTGTTCGCCAGTAACTGCCCGGCGATACCGAACGCCAGTATCCCGACGACCGTAATCAGCAGTGTGTCCGACACGGGCACCTCTATGTGGTGGATTAACATGACTATACCGCCTCGGTTGCTGTCTCCATAGCCGCACAGCACGGCGTGACGTTTCGTCACCTGAGGCGAACCACCGGTACTTTTCGTGTTGCCATCTCATACCAATCCCATGGCAACGAACGCACCCGATACCGACGCGCCGGCTGCCTACGAACAGCTCATCGAACGGAACCGACGACTGTCGAATCTCGGGTACGCCTCGATGTATCTCAACTGGGACCAGCGGGTGACGATGCCCGAGGGGGGCGCGCCGGGGCGGGCACAACAACTGTCGGCGCTGTCGGCGACCACTCACGAGCTGCTCGTCGCCGACGAGGTCGGCGAGTGGCTCGACGCTCTTGAGGGGGCAGACCTGACAGAGGAGCAGGCCGCGAATGTCCGTGAAATCCGCAACGACTACGAGCGGGAAGCCAACGTCCCCGCGGCGCTCAACGAGGAGATCACACAGACTGCCTCCGAGAACCAACAGATCTGGCAGGAGGCAAAGGCAGACGACGACTTTGCGTCGTTCGCGCCGCGCCTGAAGACGATGCGCGAACTCCAGCGACGGAAGGCCAAACACATCGACCCCGACAAGAGCCCCTACACGGTGTTGTACGAGGGAAGCCACCAGTACATTCCCATCGAGACGATGACCGACATCTTCGAGACGCTCCGGGCCGAGATTCCGCCGCTCATCGAGGAGATTCGCACTGAGGGCCGGGAGCTCGCGGACCCGTGGGAGGGCGAGTATCCCGACGACGACCAGGAAGCACTCTGTGAGGGGGTCCTCGACTTCCTCGGGTACGACCGCGACCGTGGCCGGCTCGACACCGCGCCCCATCCGTTCATGGCTGGCAACCAGTTCGACGCCCGCGTGACGACGCGGTTCAAACCGACCGACCCGATGGACGCCCTGACCGCGAGCATCCACGAGTTCGGGCACGCAACCTACCAGCTCGGGCTTCGCCAGGACGAGTACGGCACGCCGCTCGGGGCCTCCCGGATGAGCATCCACGAGTCACAGTCCCGGTTCTGGGAGAACCATATCGGCCGGACGAAACCGTTCTGGGAACAGTTCCTCCCGACGTTCAAAGACCACATCGACGGCCACGACGACCTCACTGTCGACGAGGCCTACGAGGCGGCAAACCGCATCTACCCGGACAACCTCATCAGGGTCGAAGCCGACGAACTCACCTACCACATGCACATCATCCTCCGGTGTGAGATTGGCCGCGCGTTCGTCGAGGGCGACATCGACGCCGAGGAGATTCCCGAGGTCTGGAACGACAAGATGGACGACTATCTCGGCGTCCGTCCCGAGACCGACAGCGAGGGCTGTCTCCAGGACATCCACTGGACCGGCGGCTTCGCTGCCTTCCACGGCTACACGCTCGGCAGTGTCGTCGCTGCCCAGCTCAACGACGCCATCCGCGACGACCTCGACGTCGACGCGCTGGTCCGCGAGGAGAACTTCGAGCCAATCCAGGAGTGGATGACCGAACACGTCCACCGTCACGGCCAGCGATACACCACGCCCGAACTCATCGAGGTAGCCACTGGCCAGGAGCTTTCGGCCGAGCCGTTCGTCGATTACGTCCGCGCGAAGTTCGAGGATCTCTACGACCTGTAAGGGGGCGATTCCGCAACCGTTAAAACCGACGCTGACGTTCGCATAGATGCGGGCCGGTGGGGTAGCTTGGTATCCTTCGGCCTTCGGGTGGCCGTAACCGCGATTCGAATTCGCGCCGGCCCACTTCTCCCGCAATTTCCTCTCGAAGAGTAACTCCTCTAACCATCAGGTGGCCGTAACCGCGTCTTCGTGAGCGACAGCGAACGAAGGCAAGCGAGACCGCAGGTCTCGCGTGATTCGAATTCGCGCCGGCCCACTTTTCCCGCAACTTACTCTCGAAGAGCGACCTCTCTAGCTGTCGGGTGGCCGTAACCGCGTCTTCGTGAGCGATAGCGAACGAAGGTAAGCGAGACCGCAGGTCTCGCGTGATTCGAATTCGCGCCGGCACACTTCTCCCGCATTCTCCTGTCGAGTCACACAGCTTTGGACAATGGTCTCCAAGCGCCTGCGAGACAAACACCATGACCTGTGAAGACAAACATACAGGTATGGTCTCAGTCAGCCGTTCGATTCACATCGACGCACCGGTCGAGACGGTGTTTGCGTACCTCGACGACCCCCGGAACCATCCGGAGGTGACGCCAAGCCTGAGCGAGGTTCGTAACATCGAACCGCTCGACAACGGCGGTAAACGCGTCGAGCACACCTACACGATGGCCGGTATCGGCGTCGACGGCGAACTCGTCGAACAAACACACGAGGAAAACGAGCGGATGGTCTTCGAGATGCGCGGGGAGCTCACCGGCGAAATCGAAATCGAAACCGTTCCCGACGGTGACGGAACGGAGCTTCACTACCGCGCCACGTACGACCTGCCGGGAAGGGTCATCTCGACGCTTGCGACACCCTTTGTCCGTCGGTACAACGAGCGCGAACTCCAGACCACACTCGAAAACACCAAGACGCGACTGGAAGCTGGCGGATAGAGGCCACCGCTTACGAGAGTAACACAGACGCCACGACGCCGACCAGCGGCACCAACACGAGCAGATATATCAGTGCCGAGAGCGCCCAGTCCCGGCGAATTGTGCCAACGCGCGAGGGGGCTACCAGCGACTGGGGCAAGACGACGACGGCGAAGAAGGCGACCATCAGCACGTAGAGGACAGCGCCAGCCAGCACGACAGCGAGCACAGACAGCTCGCCGACGAGTCCATGGCCGACCAGCAGGAGCCAGACGAACAGCGGGCCGGTCAGGAGGCCGGCGAGGTAGTGGACGACCGTCCCCAGCCGCGCCGGCGCAGTGTCTGGCTGGCTCTCGGTCAGGACGCCCGCGGCAATCGACGGCGACGTCGTCCCCTCCGGAAGCCACGGCATAACCAGGTCCATCGCCAGCGTCGCCAGCACACCGGCCCCGACCCCGGCGAGAAAGAGCAGCGATACCGAGAGCGCCTCGTACGTTACCATACCGGGTTCGGGGCTGCCAGCGTATTTTGTCTGGCGGTTCGCTCCGAGGACTCCCGTTCGGCAGCGCGCTAACGCTTCCCGAGCGCACTCTCGAAGGTTCGCTGTGCCCGTTCGTACCCCTCGTTGCGGTCGACGACTGGGTGTGGATACTCCGGAGCGAGCCGGTCGCGCTCGCTATCGGAGAGTGTCGGCCAGGCGACGATTTTGTTCGCCGGTACGTCTTGGAGTTCGGGAACGTACTCGGTGACGTAGGTCGCGCCGTCGTCGTATTTCGACAGCTGTGAGACGGGGTCGAAGATTCGCACGTCGACGCTGTCGGTCCCCGTCGAGGCAATCCACTGCCAGTTGCCGTAGTTGTTCGCGGGGTCGTGGTCGACGAGCTGTCGCTGGAAGTATTTCGCACCCTTCCGCCAGTCGAGGAGGAGGTGCTTCGTCAGGAACGAAGCGACGACCTGTCGCGGCCGGTTGTGGACGTACCCCTCCTCGTTGAGCTGGCGCATTCCGGCGTCGACGAACGGGTATCCGGTCTCGCCGCGTTTCCAGGCCTCGAATCCATCGTCATCCTCGCGCCACTCGATGGCGTTCGGGAACGATTTATAGTTCTCGACGAGCAGCGTCGGGTTGTAGTACAGCAGGTGATAGTTCTGCTCGCGCCAGGAGAGTTCGTACCGAAACTTTCCAATGTTTCGCTGTGCGCTTCCGCGTGCGGCGTCGTAGCGCTCGCTCGCGTCGGCCCAGAGTTCTCGAATCCCGAGCATCCCTCCGGCGATGTACGGCGAGAGCCGCGACACTGCGCCGACCGGCTGCTCGACCGCCCGCTGCATGTCGTCACGAGTGTCGTTGTAACTCTCGATACCCGCAGTGAGGAACTGGTCGTACCGGTCCCGGGCCGCCGGGTAGCCGGCCGCTGGAATGTCGATATCGGCCGATACCGACGGCGGACCGGTGTCGTCGCTGACGGAGACGAGACTGTCTTCGGCCGGCGGGTCGAAGGGCGTCAGCTTGTGTTGGTCCTGCCAGTCGTCGTAGAACTGGCTGTGGTTCTGGTACCGCGGCGCGAGTCGTTCTGGGTCGACCAACACGAGGTCGGTGACGGATTTGGTTGGGACGGCGTCGTCGACGGCCCGCTCGCGGTTTCGACGCGCAGGCCGGTAGTGGCGGTTGTAGTAGACTCTGTCGGCGTCGTACTCCGAACACAGCGATTCGAGCGTCTCCGCGGGCGAGCCGACCCGAACGAGCAGGTCCGACCCCAGCTTCCGGTACCGTTGTTTGAGTGTCCGAACGCCCTGTAGAAGGAACGCGCGCTGTCGCTTGCCAATCTGTTTCAGGAGGTCGGTGTCGACGACGTAGACCGGCAGCGTCGACTCGTCTTTCGCCGCCAGGGCGAGCCCTCTGTTGTCGGGGATACGAAAGTCTCGCTGGTGCCAGAAGAGATGCATGCAGTCGACTACGACTGTAGCGGTGTGAGTCTAACTGTCCTTTGCTCGGAGACGGCGACTCTCGGGCAGAGGAATCAGCTCCGATAGGAGATGTCGCTGCCGTCGACGGTTGCAACGACCGTTGCCCTGGCGACTCGTCCGTGGTCACGGACGTGGTGTTCCGGAACAAGTGGCAGCGGAACCGGCCGGAACCCGCCGGCTCGCATCGCACTAACGCTCGCGTACCGTGCGACGGGTGTGCCATCTTCGAAGAGACAGAACCGTCCGGCGTCGTTTCGGGCATAGCTGTACCGGAACGTCGAGGCTGCCGGGCCCGGACACGCGAGTCCGTTGACGGAACCGAGAGTGGCGATACGGTCTCCACCGGCGGTGAGGACGAGCGGCGGGTCGTCGGTGTCTCGTGTGGCCGTTTCCGTCCACCGGACGGGTCCAGCAGTGCCGAGACAGGCGTAGGTGTCGTCTGAGAGCCGGATTCTGTCCTCGATTGGGACGAACTCGCGGCCGTCGTCTCGGCCGTCGAGCAAGAACGGGTCCGCGAGCAACGCTTCGATTTCGGTTGCCGTCTGTGGATGGGCAACAAGGACTGGCACGCACCCCTCGTGTGCGGCGTTTGCGACCGCCGAAACGACTGTCAACGGTCTGTTGTCCCGGAGCGAAACGGCCGCGAGCGGAGCGTCAACGCCAGCTATCGCCGACCCGTCGCCACGGGCGATGGTCCCCCACTCCGTCGGTGTGACATCGAACCCACGGTTCCGGAGGTCTTCGGCCACGGCGTCGGTCCGACGCGATGCTGTCGGTGTCATCAAGACAAATACGTGCCAGAACAATATAAACGACAGCACGGGGATTCTTCGGACAAAAGCCGGTAAGCCGCTCTAACGGGCCGTGTCACACGACTCCGATGCCCGCTACTCCTCGCTCGTGTCGATCCCAAGCGTCTCGTTCAGCCCACAGAAACAGGTTGTCGCGTTGAACCCGAACCCCAGGGCGCCGACGAGCGCGAGGGCGCCGGTCTTTCGTTTTCCGCCTTTGAGCGTGCGTACCGCAACGACGGTCAAGACGGCGGCGAGCAGTGCACGGACGATTCGGTCGCGACCGCCAACGTTTGTTTCGACCATATCTGATATCGGGATTCCTCGGTATTGAACGTTCCTCCTGTCGCTGGCTACCAGCCGAACTCTTCGTGGACCTGCCGCCCCGCATCGTTACAGATGGGGCCAGAAACGTCTGTCACACCTTGGAGTATCTCTGCGGCACGGACCGGCGTCTCACTTCCGGTGAACGCGGCAATCTCGGGAGCACTGACACTGAAGATGACTTCTTCGAAGCCAGCCGAGTGCATTCCGCCAGCACACATCGGACAGGGCTCTGTGCTCGTGTACATGACTGTCTCGGCGCGTTCGGCAGCCGTCAGTTCCCGACAGGCGCGGTGTGCGAGATGAAGCTCCGGGTGACGACGGATGTCGTCTGCTGTGTTGATGCGATTCGATTCGGCCATGACGACCGCATCGTCGTACACGAGGACGCTCCCGAATGGCTCGTCGCCGCGGTCGGTGGCGTCCCGTGCGAGGGCGATTGCACGCTCCATATGCGAGGTGTGGCCGTCAGCCGATGAACTGTCGTCCATACCGGGATAACGTCCCGGCGTCTCATCAACCCTCGCCACAGGTGTCTCTCGCTCTGAGACTGCTCTCTGCCTTTTATGATACACAGGCCCGAACAGAAGGGTACCGGACTGGCGCTGTGGTCTCCCCCTCACGGCGTCGACTGGCTTACAGCCAGGGGCAGGTCGCTTCGGCTCTCCGACTCACGTTTACCGTTCCTGCCGCTCGTGTCTCACCGCGTGACACAGCCATGCCACTTTTTAGCTCACCGCGACCCTCGGATAGCGGACCGGCCGGTCGATGTTTCGGGATACATCGTCGCCGGTCTTGGCCCGTTGTCCACATTCCTTTCCCCTGACAGACACACACCCGCAGATTCAAACGATACCGACACGTATGTGGGTCCGTGGCAGACGCTAACTTCATGCCCGGCTTTCAGTCGCTTGACGAGGAAGTGAGTCGGCGACAGCTCTCGGTCGAAGGGGAGATACCCGACTGGCTCTCGGGGACACTCGTCCGGAACGGCCCGGCCAAGTTCGAGGGGGGTAGTGAGCGCGTCACCCACTGGTTCGACGGGCTCGCGATGGTTCGCGCCTACGAGTTCGCCGACGGCGAGGTCAGGTACACCAACCGCTTCCTTCGGACCGAAAGCTACGAGGAGGCGATGGCAGGACGACCGACCGGACAGTTCGCGACCGGCGAGCGCGGTCTCCAGAAACTGTTCGGCTGGCTGGGCCGGCTGGGGCCGCCCGAGCCGACCGACAACGCGAACGTCCACGTCGCCAGACTCGACGGCGAGTATGTCGCTCTGACTGAGGTTCCCCGGTGGACGCGCTTCGACGAGACGCTCGATACGCGCGGCGAGTTCGTCTTTCGGGACCTTCTCGAGTACGACATGATTACCGCGCATCTGGTCGAGGACCCACAGGGCGGCCACGTCGGGCACGGCCTCTCGTTTGGCCGGACCCACGAGTACCGCCTGTTTCGGATTCCCGAAGGTACCAGCCGCCGCGAGGAAATCGCCGCAATTCCGACCGACGCCCCAGCCTACATCCACAGCATCGGCGTCAGCGAGAACCATCTCGTTCTCGTCGAGACGCCGCTCCGAATCGACGTTCTGTCGGCTCTCTCGCCGTTCACCGAGGGATTTTTCGACCTGCTGGAGTTCGATTATAGCCGCGATACCACCTTCTACGTCGTCTCTCGTGAGACAGGCGAGATCGTCACCGAGACGACTGCGCCGCCGTTTTTCACCTTTCACATCGTCAATGCCTTCGACGACGGCGACCGAGAGAGCGACGACGTGATTGTCGACCTCGTCGCGTTCGACGACGACCGAATCGTCGGGGCGCTCGCGCTGGCAGAACTCGACGAATCCGGCTTCGCCGGGGCACCACCCGGACGACTGGTCCGTTATCGGCTCGCAGCCGACGGCGAGGTGACGGCCAGGCGGCTGTACGACGGTGGTATCGAACTTCCGACCGTCCCGCGACCGAGGAGAACTCGACGGCACCGATACGTATACGGCCAGGCGACCGACCGCGAAGGCGCAAACGGCCTCGTAAAAGTCGACACCGAGCGAGAGCGCGCTAACGAGAACTGGGAGCGAGACCTCTACATCGAGGAACCCAGGATGGTCCAGCGGCCCGGCTCTGGCCAGGAGGACGACGGTGTTGTCCTCGCTCCGGCCCTGGATGTCGCCGCCGAGCGGTCTGTGTTGCTATGTCTCGATGCGACGACGCTGTCAGAGCGCGGACGCGCATATCTTCCTCATCCGATTCCCTTCGGCTTTCACGGTCGGTTTTTTGACGACTAATACGACACAGGCTCTTTCTATCAGCAGACGAAACAACCGATAGTGGACAAGAGACACGTCACGCGGCGTCGGCTGGTCGCTGGCGGCGGTACTCTCGTGAGTGGTCTGCTCGCCGGCTGTCTCAGCGAGAGTACCGACGAACAGCCCACCGCCGACAACGGGAACAACGACACGACCACACCGACAGAGGAGGACACAGCGACACCGACCGCGACGGAGTCGACGAGTTCTGAGACACCCAGTAATAACACTTCGGGCCAGTCTGATAGCACGACCGATGACCTTGATATCCGGGAGGCAAATGTCGTCGACGTTACGGTCGAAGCGAACGGATCGTACCGATTCGCCGTGACACTCCACCACGACGACGACGGCGAGGACGGGTACGCGAACTGGTGGCAGGTCGAACAACTCGACGGAACGCGTCTCGGTCGGCGGGAGCTGACACACCCCCACTCCACCCAACCGTTTACACGCGCGACGACCATCGAGATTCCTGAAACAGTCTCGTGTGTCGTGGTTCGAGGTCACGACCAGACCCACGGCTACGGCGGCACAGCGGCACTGGTCACTCTCGACTCACAGGAGCAGCGTATCGTGGACCAGGGAACAGAACCACAGGCGTTCGACACCGAGGACTGCCCCTGACGACCTCGGCCACACCCGTCTCAGCCAGCAGGTCGTCAGCCGGAGTCGCCGAAGAACAGACACGGTGAGAACAACAGGCAAGCGCTATCGGCCTACCAGCTCCGACGGTTGGTTACACGGTTGTCAGGCTTTGAGGGTGACCGGAGAATCGAGTTGAGACCGCCCCCGCCTTGGAGCACGTCGAAGGCAGTCATCAGGTCCGTCCGGGAGACGAGACCGACGAAGTCGCCGCCCTCGGTGACGACTGGAAGTCGCCCGATATCGTGCTCGCGGAGCGTCTGGAGCGTCTCCATTGCGTCTGCGTCGGGCGAGATCGAGACTACATCGGACGACATCACGTCCTCGACGAGAAATGCCTCCCGCTCTTCCGGACGGACATCCCTTGCGTCGTCGAGTGTGACCATGCCGACGACCACACCGCTGTCGACGACGGGGTAGCCAGTGTGGCGCTCTTTGAACATCCGCTCGATGAGCGTCGCGACAGTCGTCTCCGGACTGACAGTGTGCAGGTCGACGCGAGCGGTCATCACATCTCTGACTCTTACACCCTCGAACGTCGCTTTCATTACGGTCTGCTGGGCCTCGCCCGACGCGGCGATGTAGATGAAAAAGGCGAGCAGGATGAGGACAATATTCAGCGAGAGCAGTCCGACTGCTCCCAAGAGGAACGCAAAGAGTTTCCCGACCTCCGCGGCGAGCTGTGTTGCGCGGGCATGTGGTCGTTTTCGCGCGAGCAGTGCCCGAAGGACTCGGCCGCCGTCCATGGGGAACGCCGGCAACATGTTGAACACCGCGAGCACGATGTTCAAAAGCGCCAGGTAGCCGAAAAGAAACCGGAGCGGTTCGATATCGACTGGCGTCACAAGAAAGCCGCCGTAACAGGCGATTCCGACGCCGACGCTGACAATCGGGCCGGCGACCGAAATCCAGAACTCTTGACGCCAGTCTTCGGGCATCTCGGTGAAGCTAGCGAGTCCGCCGAGCAGCCATAGGGTGATGGAGTCGATTTCGTAGCCGTACCGCATGGCTACAAGCGAGTGCCCAAACTCGTGGAGTAGTACGCCAGTAAACAGCCCCAGTGCCGCGGTCAGTCCTAGAACCCAGGGGAGATACTCGCCTTCGAGGGCTGCTGGGTCAAGGCCAGCGCCCAGAACATCGTTGAGCAGTTCCGTCAGCGTCGCGATGTCGAGGCCGATGATGAACGCAAACAGGGGGAGAACGAGTAAGAACGACCAGTGGAGCCTGATCGGAATGCCAAACCCCCTGCCGACCTGTATCCCTCGCATGTTCGCTAGTTGGAGCCGGTGGCGTTTAAATCCCGGTCTATCCGTGTTTCTTCGAATTACAACTGTTGTGAGGTGTCATCGAGGCGCCACATGCGGATAGGTGTTGGCGTCCGACCAGAACTGTCTCATGTTGTTGTATGAAATGAATATTTGTTACCTGATCACATCGTTCACTAAAAGACTACGTCCTCACTAACCGCCCGTTTAGCGCTTCACGCCCACATTACACCTTATTATTTTCTGTCATTTCTCCACTCTTTCATGTTGTCCGCTGCAAAACAATTATTATGTTTTAATACCTAGTATTGGATGGAATGGTGCGACTAGACACTGACACGCTGCTAGAAGGAGTACAGATGTTAGGAGGAATAAATGCAACTCCCGGTGACGAAGTGACATGGCTCTGGCTCGGAACAGCCGGAATGTTCCTGGGCATGGTATACTTCATCGCCCGAGGGTGGAACGTAACAGAGCCCCACCGACAGAAGTTCTACATCGTCACGACGTTCATCGCCGGTATCGCGTTCACGAACTACCTTGCGATGGCGACTGGATTCGGTGTCATCGATTTGGCACCGTTTATCGAAGGGACAGAGGAGCTGAGGATTTACTGGCCGCGGTACACCGACTGGATTCTGACGACACCACTGTTGCTGTATGACCTGGCGCTGCTCGCTGGCGCCGACAGGAACACCATCAGCACGCTGGTCGGTCTCGACGTGATGATGATTCTGACCGGACTGGTCGCCACGCTGACCATAACGCCGGTTGACTCGCTGGGCCTCGCTGTTGAGGGACACAGAGTCCTCTGGTGGGCCGTTAGTACCGCCTTCTTCCTCGTCCTGCTGTTTTACCTGTTCCGAGGACTCTCGGACAAAGTATCACAGCTGTCGGGCGACACGAAGAGCACGTTCAACACACTACGGTACATGATTGTTGTGCTGTGGTTTGCCTACCCCGTCTGGTGGCTCGTCGGCTCTGAGGGACTCGGTCTCCTCGACCTGTACGCCGAGACTGCCGGATTCATGGTACTCGACGTGACTGCGAAGGTCGGATTCGGTATCGTCCTGTTGCGCAGCCACGACGTACTCGACGGTGCAGGCACCGGAGCGGCCGAGCCAGAGGCCGCAGCAGCCGACTAATCGGTACCTCGTCGTTCACGCCCCCCTGAGAGCCCCGCTCTCAGACGCTGTGGGCCATTCACCTTTTCGAAGCTGCTGTCCTGGTGAGTGACAACAGTCCCGACCGTTCGACGGTTGGACGAGGATTCGATTGTTGGACGTGAATGCTTTACTATAGTGATTCTCCTGTTTTACCCGATGGCTCGAACCAGAGACTGCTCGATAACGGAGGCGAGACGCTGATGCGTCTTCCCGTGCCGAAAAACAAACTCGTGGCCCTCACCCTTGTCGGTGCGGCGTTGACCGCCGTCGTCGCTGTGGCGCTTGCGGCTCCCCTCGGCGGGCTTGCCCAAGCCGGCGGCCAAGACGATGTCGACGGCCAGTCGAACGTGTCCCAGGTGGACGCCGATGCACCGACGCCGAATCAGGACTTCGACCCGAACGTCCAGACCCAGTCTAGATACGACGAAGAGGGCGAGGAGTACGAAGAACACGAGGAAGATGAAGAGTACGAGGAAGAAGATGAAGAGTACGAGGAGGAAGACGACGAACACGAGGAGGAAGACGACGAACACGAGGAAGACGAAGAGGACGAGGAGTACGACAACAGCGAGTACGCGCCGCGTGGCGGCGAAAACGGGGGTGATCGGTGATGGAGACACTCGACCCGGTCTACGAGCACCTCGGAACAGCGCGACAGGAGTTCTCGTGCTGTGACACGGAGTTTATCGTTCAGGCGAGCGGCCTTCGTGCTGGGGCCGCGGTCAAAGTCGCCCGACAGACTGCCGAGTTGCTTGAAACCCAGTTCAATGCCTTCAGTGCCGAGAGTGCGGTCAGCCATCTCAACCGCGAGGGGGTGCTCACCCACGAACACGTCGCGCGAGTGGTGCGCCGCGGGCTGGAGTACTACGACCGCACCGATGGCGTCTTCGACATCCAGCAGGGACAAACCGAACGGTCGGTAAAGCGGTTCTTGTGGGGTGACGACGACTCGCTGCGAGTACAGTTTGATCGCGGGACCGTCGAGGTCGAGGGGGACCGCGTCAGCACCGACTGTCGGCTCGATCTTAACGGCCTGGCGAAGGGCTATATCGTCGACAGAGCAGCGTCTGCTCTCGACGGCATCGGTCGACAGGGGTTCGTCAGCGGTGGCGGCGATATGTCGGCGCCGACCGGCCCCATCGCGGTCGAGAATCCAGCCGGCGGGCGGCCGTTGCGGACGCTCGAGACGGACTGGTGTGTCGCCACCTCGGCCGGTCACCGGCGCAGCCGCGGTGATGTCGACCACATTTACGACCCGACGGCGGAACGCGTCAGCTCCCGACACGACTCGGTAACTGTCCTCGCCAGACGGGATTGTATGGAGGCCGATGCGCTCGCGACGACGCTCGCTGCAACGCCGCTGGCGTCTGCCCGCTCGCTTGCCGAGGAGTGGGGCGGACTGGAGGCACTCATCGTTCACGAGGGCGTGTTCTA
Source organism: Halovenus salina (assembly GCF_026410925.1). Classification (GTDB taxonomy): domain Archaea; phylum Halobacteriota; class Halobacteria; order Halobacteriales; family Haloarculaceae; genus Halovenus; species Halovenus salina. The sequence goes on from NZ_CP112972.1 coordinate 2,519,362, forward strand.
TACCACGGAGGGGTTCGACGACCATGTCGCTGGGACGTAACCAGTGGGTGACCGTCGCTGCGGTCCTCATCCTGGTCTTCGCAGTGCCGGTGCTCTGGCAGATTGCGAGCGTTCGAACGATGCAGGCTGCCGAACAGGAGGCTGACCTCGTCGACCAAGTCGTCCAGACGCGTCAGTCGGCGGCCGACTACGACGGGGATGGTATCTCCGACGCGACGGACCGCTGTCCGACCCGCGCGGAGACCGAAAACGGGTACCAGGACGACGACGGCTGTCCGGATGTTGTCGAGACGACGGGGGCGTCGTAATGTCGACGCTCGTCTGGTATCTCGACCGCGGTGCGGCACTCGTCGCCTACCCGGCGCTGTATCTGGCCGTCGTCTCTGGTATCTTCTACAATACCGATGCGTTCGGGGTGTTACAGACGGCGGCCAGACGTGTCCACATCGAGATCTCCCTCTTCGCGATGGTTGTGACCTTTCTTCATGCTGGACTGGGCGTTCTCGACGGCTGGCTCATCGTGACTGGGCAGGCGCCCGAGCCCGCGTACAGTCTGTCGTATTTCGTGGGTGGTCTCGCGGTTGGCGGCGGCTCGCTCCTGTTGCTCGTCGTCGCGGTTATCGGCTTTCTCGACCCGCGACGGTTCGACCGACCCTGGGGCCCTCGTGTCGTTCACTCGTTTGCGTACGCTGGATTCGTGTTTGGAACCGTCCACGCTGGGGCGGTCGGAACGGACCTTGTCGCCGTCATCCGCCCGCTTTTGGCGCCGACGCTGTTGTTTCTGGGATACGTTCTCCTCCTGCGGGCACTCGCGAACAGCGGCGTCGGTCCACTTGCGCCGGCGGCTCAGTAACTGTCCCAGAGGCCGAGCAGCCGGTCGACAACCCTGTCGGTAAACGACCGCTGATGGACCGCGTACAGACGCTCGACGCGGTCGGGATCTGCGACATCATAGACGACGCGCCGCCCCTTCCGCTCTTTGGTGACTAGCTCCGCCTCGGAGAGATTCGAGAGGTGCCACGACACGGTCGATTTGGCCTTGTCGAGGCGCTCGCCCAACTCCGTCGTCGAGAGGGGCCCCTCCGCCAGCAGGTGTGCGAGCACCCGGCGGCTGTACTCCCGGCGAAGTGCGTTCATCACTGTCCTGTCGGCCTCATCAAAGTCGGCTGTCGGATAGTACCGGGTGTACTTGCCGTCGCTGGATTCGTTGATGAGTCCCTCGTCGGCGAGCCAGCGGAGCTGGTACTGGATTGTCCCCTTGGCGTACTCGAACTCTGCTGTGAGTGCCCGGAAGTGGACGCCGGGGTTGTCGGCGATGTGCTGGTAGAGCGCTCGCCGAGAGTCCAGTTCGAGGTCGGGCTCTGCCATCGTTCAGTACCGTATCAGTGCGACGAAAAACGCCAGTAACCCGGCGAAGATGAGGAGAGCGCTCCCGTGTTCGACCAGTTCGAGTATCTCGTAGGGGACGACGGGCAACAGGACGTACTCCAGAAACCCGATGAGGCCGTAGACGGCGAACAGCCCGTACCCTAGCGCGACGATTCCCATACGGGGGTCGCGCTCACGTCGCCACGCGAGCGCACTGAGGATGCCCAGTCCGGACGCGAAGACGAAGACGCCGAGACTGACGTACTGTTCGAGCAGTTGCGCGAGTTCGAGTGGGTCGGGAATCATTGTCGTCGGGCTAATCGGCGAGGCAAACGGTAGCTAAAGTGACGAAGCGCTTTCCAAAAACGCTTGGCGTCCAACTGTCGAATCGACGGTTGGCGTGAGCGCTCCGGACCACCACTTACAACTGAAAAGCGCGTGTAGGGACGGTCGAGATGACGTCCGTACCAGTAGAACCGACGATTGCGCCGACGACAGCCCGTCCGAGGTGACTCCAGTGTTCGAGAATGTCTCAGCTACCGCCGCGGGTCAGCGGCTCAAACAGGCCGCGAACGTCTTCTTCGGCGTTGCCCTGATGGGTGGACTGTTCATGCTCGGTGTGGCCGCACTCGCGGGCATCGGCTTCGTCGTTGCTGTCGTGGTTGGCGGCCCGACGACGGACTGGCAGGTGCTCGGCTCGTATCTCGCGCTTTCGGCCGGGGTTGGGGTGGCCGGTGTTGCTTGCCTGGCGCTCTTGAGACGGCTCCCAGGTCCCACTGTGGCGTTCGTCTGACTACCGGGAGAGGCGCGTGTTTGTCTGGCACCGGTGGACGCTGCCGAGAGGGTGGCTGACCCGTGTTTCGTGCCGACACTCTCTTTTCGCTCCGGCCTCTGACATTGACGAACCACTGATGACCACGCACCGCCGCGACGCAGCATTCGCCGGCGCTTCGCTCGTGATACTCACCGCAACGGGGGTGTGGCTGTTCGGCGGCGACCCGTTCTGGCGGCCAGAATCGGTCGTCCTCGGTGTTGGCGGTGCATTGCTCGTCGAGAGCGCGTTTCTGCGGTATCCGGAGCGTCTGCTCGTCCTCTGGGAGCTACCGGGTGTCGCTCCGCTGGCCGCCGGTGCGGTCGTCGCGTTGGGTGTCGCCGCCGCCACGACCGCCCCGTGGATTCTCGCGGCACTCTGTTGGGGGTTGGGGACGTATTTCGGATTGCTCGCCTGTCTGCTGGCTGGAGTCGGAAATCCCGTTGGTGTCGTCCTGGACGACGAGTAATGTTTACTGCGCCGGACCGTTCTATCGGCCACGCTAGCAGTCTCCTTCAAAGACGGCAGGAAAGCGGATGGGTTGGGGCGGATTCGAACCGCCGGCCTGCTCCGTGAGGGGGGTTGTCACACCCGGCGGGGAGACAACTATGACCCGTCAATTCACGCCAGACCAAGCACTCGAACGGTACACCAAAGAACGAAGATCCGACCTTTCCGACTCGACGCTTTACAACTACCGGAGCAACATCGGGCAATTCGTTGAGTGGTGCGAATACCAATCTGATATTGAGTACATCAACGACGTTGACCAGTTCGACATTTCCGACTTCCAGATGTATAAGCGGGATGACGACGAGGTAGCTGACACCACGCTCTACAACGTGATGATGGCACTTCGGACCTTCGTCAAGTGGTGCGAGTCCAAAGGTCTCCTCGAAGACATTGCCGAGAGCATGATACTTCCCGACAGAGGTCGAGCCGCGAGAACCGAAACTATCGATACCGAAACGGCGGATGATATTCTCGAATACCTCGACACCTTTGAATACGCTACTCTGAAGCACGTTCTGTTTGCCTTGATGTGGGACACTGGCCTTCGACTCGGTGCTGTTCGCTCTCTCGACCTGCAAGACTACCACTCTGCTGAGTCCTACATCGAGCTTCATCACCGACCCGATACTCCTGCTGGTAGTCGTGCAACGCCGCTCAAGAACAAGAAGAAATCAGAACGGGAAGTGAACCTCCACGAGTGGGTAGCTGAACTGATTGACGACTATCTGCATGGCAACCGGATAGAGCAAACCGATAAGGCCGGGAGAGAACCACTACTGACAACAAAGCACGGTCGGCCAGCCCGAACGACACTCCGCCGTCACATTCGGGCAATCACTCGGCCTTGCTATTACTCGAACGAGTGTCCAGTTGACCGGGAGATAGAAACCTGCGAAGCAAACTCGTGGAGTACTGCTTCAAGCTGTCCAGAGTCAATCAAGCCACACTCAATTCGGCGGTCGGCAATCACTGAATGGTTGAACAAAGGCCACTCTATCGAACTGGTTTCCGACCGGATGGATGTGTCTCCAGACGTGCTGGAAAAACACTACGACCAGCGAACCGAGGAAGAGAAGCGAGAGCTTCGGCGGGAGCTATTTGAAATGGATTAAAACCGCAACAGGGCCATTTTTGCGGCGATCTCTCAGTATTGGCCCGCTCTTAGAGCTACAGTCGGTACTTCACGAACAGCGTAATCGGTTAGATTGAATCGTTGATTTGACCACGAGAAAGTGTCTGGATTAGGATGTGTTCAAGCTCCCCAATCCAGACGGTTATCTTTCGGCGTCGGAGGTAAAAGACGTAGCGGAAGAGGTCATCACTCCACTCCCGTTGCCGGGTGTCGAGGGGAGCCCCCTCGACCCCGGCGATATCTGGCTCGTCGTCATTTTGGCCTGCACCAATCAGACCTCGATTTGGGAAACCTGCAAGGACACCGACGGAACACCATGCGACGACACCGTCTTGACGTGGCTACATACACTCAATCGGCAGTGGCTCGAATTCGTCGCTAACCTCCTACTCGCTCGCCTAGCTATGACGATTCTCGACGCTGACCGGTCGAGAATCGTCTCCATCGACTTTATCGATAACCCCTACCACGGCGATCACTACGCCGATGAAGGCGAACTCTGTTCAATGTCCCCCAAAGATGGGACCACAACGTGTCACCGATACTGTACGGCGTACATCGTTTCCAACGAAAAGCCAGTGACGCTGGCGATGACGTACGTCCGCAACGACGAAGACGAGGCCGACGCGGTCGAGCGCGTGCTCGCCCGCGTCGAGAACTATCCCTTCGAAATCGACCTCCTGCTTGCCGACAGCGGGTTCTACAACGAACGCGTCATCCGCCGTTCCCGTGAGATCGCTGCAACGGTCGTTCACGTTCCCAAGAAAGGTGAGCGCATGAAGGACAAACTCGACGTACACAAGTCGTACATGACGACCTATCGCATGTACAAGGACAGCGAGCGGGAGCTTCAGATCCCGCTCGCGGTCGCAGTCTCCTACCAGAATGGCGACCGTGGCAAACACGGAGAGGTTGTTCGGGGCTACGTCGCCTGTGGCGTTGCTGAAAAGTCACCGAAGAAAGTCGAACGCCTCTACAGGAAACGCTCAGGCATCGAGACGAGTTACCGGTTGCTTCGGCAAGCACGAGGGATCACGACAACGCGTGATCCCGTCGTGCGATTTGCGATAATGCTCGTCGCGGCACTGCTGGAGAATCTGTGGCTCGTGCTCCGATGGGCGGTCGTCGCCCGCCCGCGGCGGGGCGGGCGCGACCTCCCGGAGGAGTTCACGTTCAAGACGTTCTGTGACTGGATTCGGAACGAACTCGAAGACGAGTTAGAGCGACGCTGGTACGTCGAGGCGAACGGTGTGGGTGTTCCTGAGACGTACGGCTCGGTGGCAGCCGCGGGCTGACCGCGGTCAGCCCACGGCCTGTCCGAGGATCCGTCAGCGACAGCTCTCTGCAGCACCGGCGTAAAATTGCCTGTTCTCGTCCGTTTGGTGTGGTAGCTCGTTTCTGCCGTCCGTTCTTTCACAGTGGTTGCGAGAATCTCCCCCAAAATCATACAGAAAGTGATTCGTTTGTGGCGTTCAGATCACGCTGTGTCGACTCGTTCGTGAAGTACCGACAGTTAGGTAATGATACCAGCCTGTTATAGAACCCATCGCACGGTCTGCCTATCTAATTCTTGTCAAGAGTCGCGTGCAAGATGCACAGGGCGTATCTCGAAAATTCACTCTTTATTAATGTTTTCGAGTTGCTTTCTTGCGCGTTTGCGGATATCATCACCATTAGCCTCTGATTTGTCGTCATCTAATTTATGCGGAGCCGTATCTTCTGCGTCTTTGGCTACTTCGGAAAGTGGTTCTACGGCAACATCCCCAAGTTCCCCTAAACGTTTCACGGCATCTCGGCGTTCGTACATTCCTCGACTTCGGTCCAATGCGATTTCTTTGAGATTTTCACACACCTTCTCATTTTTAGTGCCAACCTCTTCACTAGACTCACCATCAGCATTTAATTCCTCAACCTTTCGTCGTGCAGCATCACGAACCAATTCTGACTTTGACTGGTAGCCTGCTGGTTCGACTACCTCTTCTATCTTCGATTCTAACTCGTCTGGGATTTGTGGTCTCCAAGGCATTGCACCCGAATATTGAACACGAAGTGACTTTAAAGCTCCGCTTAAACTCCAATATAATTCCGTGTAGTGTACTGGATAACTTCATCAGACGAAAAATCGCTGATTCGCGTATATATGATTATATGGCAGATTTATGCTGAATAGAATCTCTGTATGTTGCATACCAATTCGAATACCATTTTTATCGGTAATTACCTCAGCAGTCAGCCCATATCGCTACTGAGCAGTTGTGAACGATTGTATGACTGGCTATAATGATACACGAACGTAAATATCAACTCGAAGAACCTATTCTCCCCACTTTTCAAAATCGGTATAGAACTCGAACGGCTTTGATTCTCCCTCAAGAATATCCGCATGATATCGAAGGAATTTGATGAACTCATTCAGTTCAGTAGCCTTCTCGGTATTCTCGGATATCGACTGTTCCAGGCCAGCCGCAATGTCGCGGGCTTCACCGGCTGTAGCCAGTACGGATTTCCCACAACATGATATCTGAATACCTTCGTCTGTATGCGTAGCTGAGATACCTTCATTCGGGTCATCGGCATTATTCTGTATGAGTAATGCTTGGTAGAGTTCTGGATAGGGTGTCTTCTGGATGGTGCGACTCCCGGTTTCTTCGACCTCGATAAGGTGCTGGCGAACAATCTGCGCGGCTCGCGCCTCATCATCAGCAAGCAGGGCGGCAATAAGACTGTAGACTCTCTCAACTGGAATCATGCCATTCTCACTGCCCCGTTGCTCTCCCTCTTCGACGCCATCTACAAGATGGGTGATATTCCCCTGTTCATCCACCTCAGCCCTGGGGAAGTCCTCTTGACTATGCTTTTCATCGGGATTTTCAGGATGGTTTCTCCGTCCGGCCACCTGTCCAAGGTGGATTAGAACGCCGTTTGTCCCCTCGCATGGGCGAGAACAATACGGGCACAGACGTACTGCGTCCTCGGTATCACGTTCTTCGGGGTAGTCCATCTCGACTTGCTCACTACCCACTGTTTCCATATTCTCGAAGGTAATCCTGTCTGGAACCTCACCGCGTGGCCCGTGCCCGTTCCCGCTGGAACGATTCACATGGAGGTTTATTCCACGAGCCAGTGGGGTTGCATCGCAGTCTTCAACGGGACAGTGAACCGTTCGTTCGTCGTTCCGGTGGTTTGTCATCTTGCACCCTCCGAGCAACCCTTACAGTGAGTCATCACGTCTGGGTTCGGCGGGATACACTCTGCGCCACACTCAGTACACCGGACGTACCTCTCACCGCCTTGTGCAGGTGTTTCGTAGTGGTACGAGTACGATTGGTCATTCCCGAAAGGATCGGCGCTATCGTCTGTGTCCTCCTGTTCAACTTCGAGAAGGTCCCCGCCGCCGTCGGTGACAGGCTGGGGGGATAGCGCCTCGGTTTGTTCCCCAAGCTGTGGGTCTACGGCCTCAAACTCTATCCAAGCCGGCAGAGCCTTTTGACCGGTTGCATATTCGATTCTGTAGATGTGTTTACACCCGTTTTCAGGTTCTCGATACTGGAAGTCAGCACACTCACAGGCACCTTCTCGAAGATCTACAAGGTATTCAGACCCGCTTTCTGAAACAACCAGGAATAGATCTTCGGCGTTCTCAGCTCTTCCCGTTTCTGGGAGAACAGTCATCTTGTCCGTGAGTGCGCGGGCTGCGCGTTTTGGAATGCCAGTACAGTCGCCTGTGACGGAAGATACATTTTCCGCCGCGTTGTAGTCAGTCATGGCTTTCTGCCCACAGAAGGCCATCGTCCGGTGTTGGCGCACCGGGCATTTTCTGAACTGTAACGCCCTGATGGACTGTGACCTTCTACCTATAACTACGTGGTTATTGGTTTTAAAACTTCCCATTAACTTCATAGTCAATGGAGTTAAGCGAGTTCCAGTTTAGAATATAGGTATGGGACGAGAACGCGATAAGTCCGGTCAGTACGTCGAACAGGTTACACCTGATAGCGTCTTGGAGGTGTTCAACCGCGAGAAGGTGCCGGTTCTGACTGCCAGTGAAGTTGCCAACGAGTTAGACTGTTCTCGACCATCGGCCTACAATAAACTGGAAGAACTCGTAGAACGCGGGGAACTATGTAAAAAGAAAGTCGGTGCGCGAGCAGTTGTGTATATTCGAATGGATGGGTATCCCCCCAGTTAGAACATTGGACAGTTGAGTAATTCGGTATATTTGGTAACCCGCCGCGCAAAAATTTCTCATTTTCGCTGGACTTTGAGGTGGTTTGTGTTTCCTCAGACAATCGGTTTTCTCGTCTATTATAGACCATCTACGGCCTCCCGGTAGTAATCGAGGCCCGTCTATCGCAGCTCATAGCTATCGCTTCACGACCCTCAGAATCTACGCTTTCTTCTTTATATACCAACTATAGTGTGTCACTACACTACCCGACGCAGTCTGGTGGTTCTTGCAACATAGCATAGTGTTGTGTGTGTTGTGTGTGTTGTTGTGGTACTACTGTTAGTAACAAGGGGAGGAACACTCCCAACGGAAAGAGTAGAGATTATACGCAAAGGCAGTTTCCCTCGATATTATCTGAGGCCTCTTTTCGAAGATAGCGAAACACCTGTATCTATTTTGGAGTTAGTAGGTGAGGGTGTACAACATACAGAGCAGGGATACAGCGTTCTCGATAAGAACTGTATTTATACGTTCCCAGTTTAAAATTCAGTCCAATGCAAGAAAAAATCTGTCGCGCCATCGAATCGGACGAGTATCTCGAATTTGAGTATGATCATCATCGCAGGGTTGTGAGGCCATTAATACTCTTCAAATCTAAAGATGAACGCCTTTCTATAGGTGGGCCTCAAGTTGACGGGACCAGTGAGTCAGGAAACATGGCATACTGGCGGACATTCAATTTGGAGAAAATATCCTCAATAGAGGTAGTGACTGGTCCAAGTACTGTAGCCGGTTCCGATAAGGTGATGCCAGACACTGTAGAAAAGTATGACCCTAACAGCGATAAGTATGAGGAAGTAATTTGCGCTAAGGAGATCTCCGAGTTGTAGCCAAATAAAACACAACTTTGGGGAATAGGACTTTTGTTGAATACGCGCCCTGCATCTTGCACGACAGTCAATGCTAATGTCACCAATTCAATGGGTGTTTCGCTGGGTTAGCGAAGAGCCTACCTGAACATTATACGGTCGTATGAGTCTGCTCCTTGTGACAAGAGGCAACCATCGGAGATAGTCTTTTAGCGGTTCTTTGTGCGTCAGAATCGGAATTTTCCCGCCATCTGAACCAAGCTGGAGGGCGACCATCGGTCAGTTACCAGTCATGGCTGTGATGGTCTTTCAACGTGGTCATAGTCCTCGGGAAACGCCTCAATGACGCTCCGGAACTGTTCCTGAGTAATGTCTGGGTCGAAGTCAGCCCCGAATTGCTCTTTGAACCAGTCCCACGCTGGTTCCCATCCCCAACCAAGAACGCGACAGGCGACCTGCCACCGCTCCATGTGAGACAACGTATCGATGCCCTCTTGCTCGGCCTGCTGTTGGAGTGCGGCGGCTTCGGTGCGCGGTGCCTGAACTGATGGGATGGTACCGGCGCGTTTTGGTGGCCCTGCTATCTTTGGGGAGGGAGGCTTCTCGCTGGTTCCGCCCTCCCCAACATCATATCCTTCGCTTTCGAGATAGTCAAAGGCGGCTTGGCGGGTTGCGTCGTCTCCTGTGAGGTTGCGACCCACGACGATGGCCTGCTTTGACTCCACGCGAATGATTCGGGAGTTGCGGCTTCGGCCGCCAATGATTACCACATCCTCGCCTATTTCATAATCCCACTTATCGAAGTCGCGGGCCGACAGTTGGAGTGGTGCGTGTTCATCCTCCTTTGTGTACTCCTCGCCAGCACAGCCCTGCGCTCCGTAGAAGTATGCGGGAACCAACGGCGCCCCGTCTCGTACCTTTTTGCGGGCAAAGGCTCCGCCTTTGATCTTCAAGGCCGCAACACTCCGTGAGTTCCCGCTGGCGAGTGCGTACGGCGAGAACTCTTTGGCGTTGTACTGAAGCCATGTGATTGCTTCTCTCGGGTTTTCGGGATACTGCTCCTGTTCGATAAGCGGCGTCTCTATGTCTCGCTTGCCGGACTCGAATTCCAGCACAGTCTTTTCACTGTCGAGAATGCGGACCAGGTCGAAAGGTGGGTCAAGCGTTGTCTGTGGAGTATCAACCGTCAGCGATTGCTGCGTAGCAAACACACGGCGAAGCACCGCTTCGTACGATTCAGGGATTTTCGGAGTCGATTCGTTCGCTTCTCGGAAGATACGGGTCTTACCCCACTCTGGTTTTATCTCAACTTTCGGTATGCCAGTCTTCGCGTGTGCGACACCGGGAAGCCGGAACAGTCGCTTGGCGGAGTACAAGTGACAGTCTAACCCAGCCCCCTTCTCGGTGCGGAATGTCTCGGCCATCTCCCTGAGCTGTTCCCGTTGGTCTTCACCCGAAACGAACCGAGGGACATGGACGTGAATTGAGCGTCGGCCCGAAAAGTACAGCGTACACGCGTGGAATGGGACGCCGAGGTAGTCTTCGGTAAACTCATGGAACCACTCGATAAGGGTGGCCGGACCTTCCTCATGGTACTCGTCGCTCTCGATGTGAACCGGATAGAGAACATTATCATCAGCCTCAGCCTCGTCTTGGAGTTCGGTAGCTATCGATGTGTAGTCGCCATCAACTTGGTAGCCGCTGTCGAGTTGTTGTTGCCGTTCGTACTGGTCACGGGTCAGTTTGTACACTGGACTGGCAGTCTCGGCGTCATCGGGGATAGGTTCGAAGATAGTCTGTAGTCTTGGAGCGCGCTTCGGCCCCTTGTCTTCGGGGTAGCCGTACTGGACACATGGAATCTCTTCCCATACGTCGGGAATCGTGGTGGTTGACGTGCTGTACGCGGAGTCGTGACTGTGGGTTTTGTTCATTGTGATTGAGTTCGGAAGTTAGTTCGAGCAGGAAACATACTTTCCCGCTGTATCGGCACTGTGGAGTTAGGAAACCGGGATCATGGACAGAAATCCGGTCTTTATATACCAGATGACCTATGAAATTACATCATCCCGTTTCAGTCCGGCGGTTCTTGCAACATTACATAGTGGGTGGTGTGTGTTGTGTTGTATATTATTATAGTGGGGACAGAGAGACAGTTGTCAGTCTGGGACAGGTGTAGGTACTCTCTTTGCTGGCGTCCTACTTCACAAGATCTGCGTGGCTGTTATCGTTCCGGGGCGTGCCAATATTCACAGCTGCAACCGGAAGCCGGCCAGTCACACCAATGATGGTGAGCGACTGTTCGGCGGCCTTCTCGATACAGTCCACGGTATGTTCCCGTCCGTCGTCATCGAGGACATGCAGGTGGGTGATGTTGAACTCGTCTCGTTGGAGCAACTTCGCGTAGACAACCTTCTTGAACGATGTGACCGAGAAGTGGGTACCCTCACCTTCAACGTGAAGGCCCGTCTCTTTCTCATGGGGTTCCCGACGTGGGTCCTCGGAGAACTGGGTACGGAGGGTTTCGATAGTGTTGCAACTCTCGATGTTGTGGGTTTCAGTAGTCATGGTGTTATTGTGATAGGAGGACGTATATCTCCTGACCTTCCGGGTGTGCGACAGAGGCGCGGTTCGCCCTATTCCCGACCAAAAAACAACGGAATGGCTCTTACTGGCGCGCAAGAATCAATTATAGCCATAAGAACCACTCCCTGTGGATTTAGCGGCAAGTAAGTGGTACCGAATAGGCACGGAGAAAACTACGACCTTCCTATTATCTCTATGGGGACCCGTACTTAAATACTCATCGAAATTCGATAGACGGCGTCGGGATTTAATTTGGAAATACAGGGGTGGTCTGCTTGGTCAAACCCTTGGGGTTGGGGTCGAAGAATCGTTTTAATTCTCCCCCGAACTCAGCGAAAGAGCCTCTGATCAACGACCTAGCCATGACTTGACTAAAAGCAGTGAAGCAGTAGTAACGTACAACAGTCCAGGACCGGTGAATATTGGGGTAAGTATTCCGAGCCGGCACAGCAACCAGTCAGTCGACAACAACACGTACAGCTGCGTCTACGGAACAAGTCAATCAATCACAGACTACGACATACTACCAGAAGGAATCGAAACATTCAACGAGGAAACAATTCCATTCTGCAACCAAGACTTCTGCAAACACAAATACATCGTAGAAGGGAGAGAAGACACTGGCAAACTCAAGTACTCAACAGGCGATCCAATCAACGCCTCCAACATAAACCTGCAGGACCAATCCGGCAGCGTAAACTGGAACTGGTACCCAGACGGAGGGACTGTTGAGGGATCTAGCAGGATCCCTTTAGAAGATTTGAACTAGACTAGCTGGCTTCTGGATCGTAAATCTGGGATTTATCAGTTACATTGCGTTCTCCAGTAGGCTGTGCGTACATTGCTTTGTTGTCCCAGAGGTCTGCCAGTTTTTCGCCTTCTCCTTCTCCTTGTTCTGCTACGTCTATTTGCATGTTGTTTCCTGGGCCTATGGCGTTGTGGAAGTATTCTGTTGCTGCTTCAACTGCCTCTACTTCAGTTTCGTGTGGTCCGTCCATTCTGTCAATGAGTTCTCCCATGTAACCTCGGACGTTTAGAGTATAACCAACCGATGAATCCTCTGGAGTGTCTACAACTAATAGGTCATTATAATCGTCGAGAACCGCGTTTCCTTCTTCCCATTCTTCCTGTGAATATTCTTCCTTAGTACCTTCCTCTTCTACTATTTCAGCGTATTGTTGGAAGTCGAGTGATGCGATGTTGTTGTCGTCTTCGGTGTCGTGGAGTCCGTGGAGGCTTCCTCTGGCTGGTATTGCTACTAGGTCTTCATAGTTGAACATTTCTGATGGTTTGCCGTTTGGTGCTTCTTCGTCTTCGATAAGGACTAGGGCTGGTGCTTCTTCCTTGCCGGGCCATGAGGATGCGACTGCTTTCTTCGTTTCTCCTTCTGGGCCGTAGGTTATTGCTGCGTAATCGACTCCTGCTGTATCTTTTCTTTTTACGATAGAAAATTCATCTAGTGTTAGGTCTAGTTCTTCTGCAATCTGTTTGTAGCTTTCAATGAATGGCCTTAGGCTATTATCTTCCCAGCCTTCTGTCAGTCTGGCTGATTCTTTGACGAATTTATCCCAGTCTTGGATTTCTCCGTTTTGAACTGTTTCTAGGTCTTCTATACTAACTGTGTATCTTCCGCTCCCCGTCCTATTGTATATATGTTTGAATGGTTGTTTGTCTTCTAAATCTGTCTGTGTTTGTGTGTGTCCTGGGAGGAGTTGGAGTCCTAGTTTTTCTGTGAGGTCGGCGGTGAGTTCTGCTTGGTCGGGTATTTCTCCGTTTTCGTATAGAATGGTTTCTGCCTGGTACTCTCCCTCATCTTCTCCGTCTTCTTCTTGTGTGAGTTGGATTGTCTGTGTTTCTCCGTCTGCGGTGAGTTCTGCTTCTATGGGTTCTCCGTTGAGTGCCTGGCTTATTGCTTCTAGTCCTGTTTCTGTGGGTTCGAGTATTGCCTGGATTCTGCCGGGTGCTTCGTTGTTTTGTTCGAGTGTGAGGTCGTTGAATAGTTGGTAGTCGGTTGTGTCTTCTAGTTCTCCGTCTATGGTGCCTTGTATCTGGGTTGTTATCTCGCCTTCACCGGGTATCTCGATGTTTCCTGTGTACGTGTCTCCGTCTTTTTGTGGGAGTTGGAGGTCCTGGTATTGTTCGCCGTTGAGTTGTATTGATGCGGTTAGATCCGTGTCTAGTTCTCTGTTTGTCTCTGCTGTTATGATGGCTTCCGGGTTTAACGGGTCCTCTGCCTGTATTTCAATATCTGTCGAGTCAACTCTGGGAGCCGGTGTCTCCGTTGGTGTCTCTGTCGGCGTATTCTCGTCTGTCGGGGCTTCCGTTGGTGTTACCGTATTCTCTGGTGTATCTGACCCATCACTTCCGCCGCTGCATCCTGCTGTGGCTGTGAGAGCAACGCCTGCAATCCCCCCAACGAGTCTCCGTCTCGTTACCCACTCCATATTATCGCCACTCTGTTCCATGATATATTACTTCTTGACGATTAGACTAAATATTAGTGTATCGACCGAATCTATTTGCCTGCTATTCGAGCAAATCGTCGTGCAAGACTCACCCACTGTATGTTGTACAGCCGTACCTTCCAACTCTGATATATATCCCGCTGTTTCACTATCTTCGGGACTTTCTCAGAGGAAACAAGAACCTCACCAGTTATCTTCCACAATCTGTTCCCGCCCCCGCGTGTTTGATTTCATATACCTCCTTGTCGTTTCGAGCTTTTTGTGACGAAGCTGGTCGGCGGCCTTTTTGAGGTCAGCATTTTCTGTCCACATCGTAGCCGCGCCCCGCCTTATCGAGTACCACGTTAGGTCCCTGTCCCGTGGCTTGATATCTGTCTTGTCGAGCAATCGGTCAAGAAGGAACTGTCACGAGTAATGTTCTGATGACCGTTCACAATATTTTCGGGAAATTGAGAATGGAAACTGTAGACCTTCGAGAACTATCCATGAACAATCGGGATGAACACCGGCGACGGGCAATCTGTTGAGGCGCGTCGATACCCCCTTATCGGTGTGAGATATCGTCCCAAGTGCTTACAGTGCTGGCGATTCTACTTTATCGTAACCGCTGGATGTGACGGCCTCGGATGCGCTCACCGACTACAGTTTGAAGTAGATTCTCCCCCGAATCGCAGGACGCGGTGGGAATGATTTACTTCGAGAAAATGCGCGAAGCGGATGGGTTGGGGCGGATTCGAACCGCCGGCCTGCTCCGTGTGAAGGAGCCGTCATAACCGGGCTAGACCACCAACCCGTCGTTTGTAGCTTTTCGACCACTGAACTTAAGAATTATCTTCCGGCCTTCAGTAGGTTGGGCTCTCCTCGGGGACGCCCTCGCGTTGGTTGAGCAGGCGGGCGAGGGTGAACAGCGCGTCTGAGAGTCGGTTGAGGTAGACGACAGCGCTCTCGTTGACGCCATCTTCGGCACCGACGAGCGCGACAGCCCGGCGCTCGGCGCGACGGCAGACCGAGCGGGCGTGGTGGAGGCGCGCGCCGCCGCTCGACCCGCCGGGGAGGATGAAACTCTCCAGTGGGTCGAGTTCCTCGTCGTAGCGGTCTATCATTGCTTCGAGTTCCTCGACGTGGTCGGCTGTGACGGCGGGGTCGTCCTCATCGGGCTCGGGGTTGGCGAAATCCGCCTGCACGATGTGGAGGTGGTTCTGAATCGCCCCAAGGTCGTCGTCGATGTCGTCGTAGCCGGTCGGTCGGGCGAGTCCGACCAGAGAGTTCACCTCGTCGGCGCTCCCGTAGGCCTCGATGCGTTCGCTCGCCTTCGAGACGCGCTCCATCGTCCGGAGGTCGGTCTGTCCCTCGTCGCCGCGGCCGGTGTAAATCTTCATATCCGACTATCCGGGCGAGACGGACTTAATCCCCCGCCATCACGCCTCGACTGTTGCCGAGCGGACAGTCAGTCCCTCCCCCAGCGAGAGAGCCAGCGTCGCCTCGTTCGCTGGAATTTCCAGCCGGCAGCGCCAGGGGTCGGTCTCTGTCACGGTCGCGGCGTCGTCGGTCACACACCACCCGAGCTCCCAGAAGGGAACGCTCTCGTTGCCGTCGAACTCACGACGGAACCAAGGAATCGTCTCGTGGTCGCGCAGAAACAGCCCGACCGGCGGATACAGTCGGTTGCCACACCGACGGCAGACGCCGGTCGCGAGGCTGTCGTTGTCGGGGGCGTGTGTCTCGAGCTCCATGACGCCCAGACACGCCGGACAGACGCCACCCCGCGCACGCAGCATGTGTGACCTGACGTAGCGGTCGAACGCCTGGAGAATCTCGGGGACAGAACGAGACTGGACCACACCAGGCGGAATCGGATACCTGACGAGGCGGCTCTCACAGCCCCGACAGGAGACGGTGAGCCACTCCGCCTCGTAGGAAGCCGCGAGCGTCTCGCCCCCACAGTGAGGACACACGCCGGCGATCTCTGTGGGGCCGAATTCGGCACGCTCGTTGTAGGTGCCTGCGAGAATCGCTGTCGCGACCTTCCAGCCGGCGTACCGGAGTTCGTAGCCGTCGTCGGTGTCTCTAACGAACTGGCCGGTCAACTCATCGAGGTGGTAGCTGAACTGCGAGCTGACGTCGATTTCGGTCCGTTCGAACAGCCTGGCAAACGGTATCGGCGTCTCTACGCCGTCTCGGCTCGCATCCAACAGTGCTCGGAGGATATCGACGCGGTGTTCGTGCCCGAGCAGGGCAAACGCCCGTGCAGGTGCCAATCCCGCTGCGTTCATGTGCTGGAGACGACCGCCTGGCTCATTACTGTTGTCCGTTCTCTCTTGTGTTGTCATATCGCTGAAGTTGCTAAAACGCGTGTTAGCGAGTGTATTTGGTCCTGGCGGCGCTGGTCTTGTCCAGCTGTATGCTCGCCCACAACACGGCCGTGTTCAAGTACTATCTCTATCGCCTCAGCGACTCGGTCGGGTTCATCTGGCCGGTGTTCACGCTGTTTTTGCTCTGGAACGGACTCTCGTACACGCAAATTGGCACACTGAGCGCAGTTTCGGCGATTCTGGTGGTCGTCTTCGAGCTGCCGACGGGATATATCGCCGACCGCATCGGTCGCCGGAACACACTCGCCGCGGGGATGGCGGCGATGAGCCTCTCGCTCGCTGGGTTTGTCGTCGCAGACACCTTTCGTGCGTTCGTTGTCCTGTACATCATCTGGTCGCTGTCGATGGCACTACACCACGGGACCGACGACGCCTGGCTGTATGCGACACTCCGGACGAGTGCAGACGAGGACTCGTTTACCCGTATCAAGGGCCGTGGCGGCGCAGTGTACCAGCTCGGCTCGGCGGTGACGATGATTGCCGGCGGCTTCCTCTATGTTGCACACCCGGTCTTTCCGTTCGTCGCGTCGGCCGTGCTCAATCTGGGGGGTGTCGCCGTCGTGTTGTCGATGCCCCGGAACCCGCAGTTCGAGGGTCCGTCGGAGTCAACAACAGGGCCGCGAGCGACAGTCCACCTCCTCCGGACCAAGCTTCTCCGGCCGCCGCTCCGAGCGTTCGTCGCCTTCGTCGCGCTGTTTTTCGGGGTCATCGCCGCCGCCGACTCCTACATCCAGCCAATCGTCGTCGACGTACTGGCCGGGCTTTCGGCCCCATCGGTGTCCACACTGGCGGTTCCCGAGGAGGCGACACTTGGGTTCGTTTACGCTGGCTTCGCGGTCGTCGCTGCTGTCGCCAGTTACCACGCAGACACTGTCCGTGCCTGGAGTGGGCTGCGAGCCGCGCTGATTGCCGTTCCCGCAGTTGTCGCCGCCGCGCTGGTCGTTCCGGTGCTGGTACCGGTGGCAGCTCTGCCGGTGTTTTTTGTTATGAAAGGCGGCGAGGCACTCTCGAAACCACTCGTTGGGCAGTATCTCAACGACAGAACCGCCGAGACCGAGCGGGCGACGGTGTTGAGTGCGGCGTCGATGAGCTATGCGGTCGTCCGTGCGCCGTTGAAGCCACTCGCTGGTGTCGTTGCCGACGCGTCGGCCCCGACGACTGCAGTCGCCACACTCGGTGTGGTCTTCATCGCGGGTGCCGGTGTGCTGTTCGTGGTGACGACGCCAGTTACACCGGCCGTGAACACGGCCCGTTCGGCGCATGCCGAGGATTGACCGGCATCACCGTCATTCCCTGGTCTCGGTGTCTGACTGGACACGCCAGTCGCCCTCTGTCTGCTCGTCGAGTCGTTCGTACAGTGCCCGCAGCCCGGCCGATTCGGTCTCTGGAAGGACGTGGAATCTGACCGTCCCGTCTCGAATCGAGACACGGAACACGTCCCCGGTCTCGTCGTCACGGACGAGAAACAGCGGCATCGGGAGCGAGATGAAATCGCCGTACCGGTACGGCCCTGCGTCGAGGACGGATTCGACGAGCGACGCAAGCTCATCGGTCGACCGACTCGCCCGGGGGGTCAACTGGAACACCGTCCCGCCATCGTATTCGACGCCGCCGCTGTAGGGGTAGGTCCGGGTCGGGCGTACCGGGATGGCAAACGACGGCTCTCCCATCATGTGTCGATACGGCGTCATGCCTCTTATATCCGCGCTGCCCACACAGTTGGAGTTCTATCCACTGTCGAAATAGAAACAAAAGAACTCATTACCTGGCCGTGATGTAAGTTAGGCAATGGCCTCGTGGAAACGCGATTTTGCGAGTGGACTCATCATTCTCGTCCCCATCGTCGTGACTATCGCCGTTCTCGCGTGGCTGTACGGCTATCTCGTGAAGATTCCGCTTCCTGTCGAGAAACTGGCCGAGACCTACGGACTGCCGGAAAACCCGCTTCAGGTACTGCTTACGATTGTGTTGTTCATCCTCTTAGTGTTCTCCGTCGGCTACCTGATGCGGACGGCAGTCGGTGCCGTCGCCGAGAGCGCCCTCGACGACCTGATGAACTCGCTGCCTGGGCTCCGTGTCATCTACAACGCCTCCAAGATGGCAGTCGAGACAGCCCTCAGCGGGACGAGCGAACTTCAGGCACCGGTCAAGGTAGAGCTGTGGAACGGGATGCGCATGACGGCGTTCAAAACTGGCAACCAGAGCGCCGACGGTAGGGAGATTCTCTTCCTTCCGACCGCACCGAATATCACCTCGGGATATGTCATCGAGGTCAAACCGGACCGATACGAAGAAATCGACGACAGTGTCGAAGACGCGATGACTCGCCTGCTGAGCGCAGGATTCGGTGACACGAGCGAAGCAACCGTCTCTAATATACTTCCCGATGACGGGGGCCAGGTCAGCGTCGACGAGCTTGCAGAGGACACCGCGCCGTCGAACGCTAACGCGACTGATGGGACCAGACCTGACACCGGCGACGGCCCCGGTAACTAACGCCTTGATTGTGGAGCGACGCTGTTATACTACCGCAATACTAACCTCCATATCTGTCCTCGTGTTGGTGTGGTACTACTTTTGAGATGCATAACGCGTTCGTTATACTTATCCCGGAGAACGCCTGACTACTATGTATGGCAGAGACACGGCGTGCGCTCGACAGTGCAGAGGTGCTGACACTGAAACACCTCGCGCTGGTCGGCGCGCTCGACGGCGAACGCAAGCTCTCGTGTGCGTCACTCGCGGACCGACTAGACGCGTCGACACAAACTGCCTCGCGTCGCCTCCAGCGACTCGAGGAAGAGGGATTCATCGACAGGGACGTCGTCAGTGACGGGCAGTGGATTACGATTACCGACGACGGTCGGCGACGCCTCCGCACGGAGTATGAGACGTATCGCCGTATCTTCGAGGTCGACGAGGAACTGACGCTTGCAGGGACGGTGACAAGCGGGATGGGCGAGGGTCGCCACTACATCACGCTCTCGGGATACATGCGCCAGTTCCGCGAGAAACTGGGGTACGAGCCGTTCCCAGGAACACTGAACGTCGACCTCACCGAGGAGAGCATCCGTACGCGGACCCGGCTCGATGCACTCGACCCCATCGTCATCGACGGCTGGGAGAGCGACGACCGGACCTACGGTCCGGCCTACTGTTACCCCGCGACCCTGACAGTCGGCGACGAGCAGTACGCCGAGACACACGTCATCACGCCTGAACGCACTCATCATGGCGACGACCACCTCGAACTCATCGCACCCGAGAAACTCCGCGACACGCTCCCCGCCGAGGACGGAACGGAGGTGAGCATCCGTGTCACAGAGCAGTAACGCCAGCCACGAGCAGAGCGCAGTTGCAAGCGCGATCGACGCGTTCCGCCGGGGTGACCCGGTTTGTGTCCACGACGCCGACGACCGTGAGGGTGAGACAGACCTCATCTACCCCGCCGCGGCTATGACGCCGTCTGCAGTGGCCCGGCTTCGGAACGACGCCGGCGGGCTCATCTGTGTCGCGCTGGGTCACGATGTTGCCGAGACGTTCGAGCTTCCGTTCCTTCAGGACACCCTCGACCATCCTGCAACGGGCGACCACGACCTGACCTACGACGAGCGGTCGTCGTTCTCGCTGCCGGTGAACCACCGCGACACCGACACTGGCATCACTGACGAGGACCGTTCACTGACGATTCGCGAGCTCGCAGCCGCCGCGACCGCGCCCGAAGAGACCGACTTCGCGGCCACCTTCCGGTCGCCCGGCCACGTCAACGTCCTGCGAGGCGCGCCGAACCTGCTCGCCGACAGGCGCGGGCACACGGAGCTCGGGCTGGCGCTTGCCCGGGCGGCCGAGCGCTCGCCTGCGGTTGTCGTCTGTGAGATGCTCGACGACGACACCGGTGAGGCACTTGCTCCCGCCGACGCGGCGACATACGCCGAGGCCCACGGGCTCCCCTTCGTCGAGGGGCGACAGCTCGTTGAACGCCTCGCGTAACGAGGCGGTAGTTTCTTTTCTGTGTCGGTCGACATGACGACGATGTCCCTCTCATAGTGATTGTTGCGAGTCGTTACCGCCGTTGGGAAACGAGACGTGGGTCTCACGCGGTGACACACCGATATTCGTGACGTGGTCATGAAAATAACCGCAACAATCACTATCAGACCAAGCACAGCGGTATCTCAGGGCGACCGGACCGACACACGACGAGATTCAGGCAGAGATGGCCGCTGTCGCCGACGAGGAAGGGTTCCCGATAATCGGGCCAGATGCTGGCGGGCTGCTCCGAACACTGGCGGCGACGACCCGGGCCGAGCGGATCTTCGAGTTTGGCTCTGGCTTCGGGTATTCTGCCTACTGGTCTCTCCAGGGAATGGTCGACGGAGGCGAGATTGTTCTGACAGAGTTCGACGAGGACGAACTCTCCATGGCTGAAGACTTTTTCGAGCGAGCTGGCTTGACCGAGCGCGCCCACTTCGAATACGGCGACGCGATGGAAACCGTCGAGGAGTACGACGGGCCCTTCGATGTGGTGCTGGTCGACCACCAGAAAGAGCGGTATTCTGACGCCTTCGAGGCAATTCGAGCGGACCTTCCCGTCGGGGCAGTCGTCGTCGCGGACAATATGATGCGCGGGCCGATGGAGCTATATGACCTGCTCGCGTATTTCGAGTCTGGCGACCCGCTCCCCGACGACAGCGCGACACGAGGGGTCGCCGATTACATCGAGACAGTACGGGCCGCCGAAGGGTTTCAGACGACACTGGTTCCTGTGGGGAGCGGGCTGGCACTCACGACACGGGTTGACGGCAATACTCTGACCTCGGCGCACAGATCGTGACTGCTTTTCCAAAAGTAACATATTTGGGTAGTATTATTTTATAATAGCTGCAATACTTTCCCAGTATCTAAAATAAACTTTGAAAAATTATCCTTCCATTGTTTTTACTGATAATGTCACAGGCAACTTTAAGTTCAATATTCTCTGTATCGCTAAACGGGGCTGCCGGGGCCAGTCCATCGTCTGTCGCTCCGAGTGGTCTTTGATAACCCAAGTATGTCATTGGAAAATAAACTCCCAGACGTCATACGGAAAAGCTATATTCGCAAGTTTGCGCTGTCTGCGTTGCTCGTGCTGGTTGTTGTTGCTGGTATCGGGTTCTTCACACAGGCGGAGGCATCCGCGGAAATAACGGAACAACAAGAACAGTCGCTGCTGGGCAGTACACAACTCGAAAGCGACAGTCTCCGACAGTGGATTGATACCCAACGCCAGTCTGTCAAGTCGTTGTCTGACCACAGGGGCTTGGTCTCTGAGGAAGCAGGCGAGGCTAGAACAACGCTGAATGAGGAGCTCGAAGCACAGCCACCCGAGGTAGTCGCACTCCACTATCTCAACTACGAAACGGGGGAGATTACCGCAAGTACACAGACTGAGCGGGAAGGCAACCAGATCACCGAGACGGATATCGTGTGGCCACAGGAACAGCCGTTCAGTGAACTCGCACTCGGCGACGCTCAGACGGTCATTCAGTCCTGGGTATACACCTCTGCATCGGGAAGTACGTCAATAGCGATGCTTTCGCCGGTGCCAGAGAGTGACCACGCTGTCGTGATGGTTCTCGAAACCGCAGAGCGCTCCGAACAGTTCCGAAGCTCTATCGAGGGGACGACGACTTCTGTTATCGGTTCCACGACCGGAGACCTGCTGTTTGATGAGGACGAAGAAGCACTACTCACAGGCTACGACCGCGGGGGAGCGGCAGATATCATCTCTGCAATCGAGGCGAACGAGCAGGGAACACTGATGACTGACGGCGACCTTGTTGCGTTCGCCCCGGTTGGTGGAGAATCCAACTGGGTCACAATCAAACGGGTCCCAAAATCGACCGCACTGAACGCCAAACAGCAAGTTCAGACCGATATACTCATTCTGGTCGGAGCCGCCCTGCTGGGGTTGTTGGCCCTGGGCGTGATGATTGGCCGAGGCCCAGTTCGGTCGCTCAAGGAGCTATCTGACCAGGCAACTGCCGTGGCAAACGGTGAGATAGATAATTCCGTGGCCGATGAGGGGCACATCGACGAGCTCGGGCAAGCCAGGGCAGGGTTCCGAGATATCACTGCCTACCTCGGCACGGTCGCCGACCAGGCTGATGCACTTGCCGAACAGCGGTTCGACGCTGAGGTACTCGACGAGGATGTTCCTGGTCGTCTCGGCGAGTCACTTGAGGACATGCAGGCTGACATCCAGCAGTTCATCACCGATGTCGAAGACGCTCGCGACGAGGCAGAACGTTCTCGTGAAAAGGCAGAGCAACTGGTCGAGACTCTCGAAACCCAGGCTAGTGAGTTCGGGGCTGTCGTTGAGCGCGCCGCCGACGGTGACCTCACTGCGCGGCTGGATACGGATATCGATAACGAGGCAATGACCGAGATTGCAACAGGCCTCAACCGGATGTTGGCCGACATCGAAACGACAATGCGGGATATACAGGGTTTCTCCCACGAAGTCGCGGCCGCAAGCGAGGAGGCAAGCGCAAGCGCACAGGAAGCCAAGCGCGCAAGCGAAGATATAAGCGAAAGCGTTCAGGAGATAGCGAGCGGCACCGACGATCAGCGTGAACAGCTCGAACAGATATCGAGCGAGATGAATAACCTATCAGCCACTATCGAGGAAGTTGCGTCGACGGCACAGACTGTCGCTACCACGTCACAGGAGGCCGAAGAGCTGGCAACGAGCGGCGAGCATACCGCACAGGAGGCCATCGGACAGATGGACGAGGTTCAACAAACGATGGCCGACACAGTCGAGAACGTCGAAGCACTTGACGACCTGATGGCCGAAATCGACGAGATTGTCGACCTGATCGCCGACATTGCCGAGCAGACGAACATGCTCGCACTGAATGCCAATATCGAGGCCGCTCGGGCGGGTGACGGCTCTGGCAGCGGCGACGGGTTCGCCGTCGTCGCAGACGAGGTCAAGCAACTCGCCGGCGAAACACAGGAGTCTGCCGAAGACGTTGCACAACTAGTCGCGCAAGTCCAAGACCAGACGAACATCACAGTCGAAGAGATACAGACCGCAGAACAGCAGGTCCGTGAGACCAGCGACACGGTCGCGGAGACAGTCGAAGCCTTCAGCAACGTTGTTTCAAACATCGAGACGACAAACGATGGCGTCCAAGAAATCAGTGAGGCGATGGACGACCAGGCCGCAAGCTCCGAAGAAGTTGTTGCGATGGCCGACGAAGTCGCAGAAATCAGTCAGTCAACGGCCGCTGAGTCTGAGACTGTGTCGGCAAACGCTGAGGAACAGGCGTCCTCGATGACAGAAGTCACCGCAAACGTCCAATCACTCGCCGAACAGGCTGAGAACCTCCAACTACAGCTTGAGAGCTTCGACGTTGGTGAGCGTTCGACACAGCAAGAAGCGGCATACGGCGACGACTGACGACAGCGAACGCTGTCGACAGCTCGTCGTGGCTACGTATCACGAAGCGGCAAATGTCTATCTTTCGCGGGGTAATACTTATCGACCTGCCGCGAGACGACAGATGTATGACGGAATCAGCTGACTCTGAGACGGTTTCGGTCGAGCTTGATACGGAACTGCTGGCAGATATCGAAACGCGCTACGAGGATCTTGGATACGCTAGCCTCAGCGCCTTTTTCGAGCAGGCGGCAGCCGACGCCGTCAGACATCCAGCGTTCGACCGCGGCGACCTGCGGGCGATGCTGACCAGCGAGGTCGACATTCAGGCCGGACGCCTGTCGACCAGTACGGAAATTGCTGAGGATATTGGCGTCGAGGAGCCAGCCGACAACAACGCCTGGGATTGGCTGCTCACCGAGACGGCGGCGGCCGACCTCGACCGGCGTGACGACTACGCGAAAGAGCGTATCGTGACGACGCTCAACGACCTCGTCAGCGGCGAGTGGCGCAACCCAACAGAGGACCTGGAGTCGCTCGCTGAAGCCCCACACGACAAGCTACTCATCGGGCCCTTCCGCCTGGGCTGTCGTGTCGACGCTGACGAGCAGGTGTTGTACGTCCTCCGAATCCGGATGCGGGGCGAGTGAGGCGGGCTATAGTACTCCGTCGGCGGACTCACTCCGTCAGGGTGTCGGATGACTCCGGAGCTGGCGTCTGTGAGTTGTCGGTGTACGGGAGTGTGGCTGCGAGTCGGTTGGCGACCTCGGGGCTGACAGCGCCGGCCATCTCCATTGCTTCCCGCTCGTAATCCTCCAGGTCGAGGATACTTCGAAAAAACCACGAGAGGATGACGTACCGGTCGTGATACGACTCGGCAACCTCCTCGCCTTTTCCCGTGAGTGTCACTCCTTGGTAGGGCTCGTAGCTGAGCAGATTCTCTTCATCGAGGCGTTGACAGGTCTCGGTCACCGTCGCCGGCGAGCGATCGAGCATCTCGGCGAGTCTATCGAAAGATACCGGACGAGGGCCTCGACTCTCCTCGATGTAGACGGCGAGCAGGTACTCTAGCTTGCTGGTCATCGTTTCCTCCGTCGGCAGTTCTGTCCCCAACGTCGTCTTCGTCGGTCCATCGGACAACCTCTTGTTTTTAGGTATACCTAAAAGATAAAATACCTTGTGGTGCTATCTCGGGTGGCCGACAGACAGAACCGTGTCACCGCAGGATCGTTTAGGCAGTGCGAAAAATATATGATACAGATACGTTTCTCAAACCGAGTCGACAAATAGCGCGATTTCTTGCATCTCACGTGTTTTAGGCGATGCGAAAAAACCTCACTTTTATTACACTTATGGGTGTAGAAGTATGTGTAATGAGCGCCCAAAGCCTCAAACAGCAGACCCAGAACTACCTCACAAACAACGTCCCACAGATTCAGCAACACGGTGGCTCCTTCGAGGTGCGAGATGTCGACCCCGAGCGCGGACACGCAACCGTCGCCATCGGTGGCACCTGTTCTGGCTGTGGCATCGCGCCGATGACGATGAACGCAATCGAGAGCCGGCTTCCAGAGAGCATCGACGGCATCGACACGGTGGAAGTGGTTCGGTCGACGCAGCCCGACGCGGCGGTGATGCCCTCGAAGACTGACGAGATGGAGTCGATGACCGAGTACGAAGATTACAGTCCGCCGCTCTGAGAAATTCGTTCGTCGACGGTTACTCCGAGGTCTCGCTGGCGTCGAACTCGTGGCCACATTCCGGACAGCACACCTCGTCGTGGCGTAACTCGACGCTGTGCTCACGGACGTCGCGCATGACCTCGGAGATGCGGTCTTCGGCCTCCAGCTCTTCTTCGACAGTGAGGTCGACACCTTCGATCTCCAAGAGGAACTTCGCGACCTCGGTGGCCTCGTACATCACGTCGTCGAGCTCCTCGGCGGTGAAGAAATCCGACATCGCGCCATAGAGGAAAGTCGCCCCGGCGGTGCGGACCTTCTCCTCGAAGGAACTGCGGGCCTGGTTGACCGCCTGTGGCGAATAGGTGTCGGTCATGAAGGGGACGAGATGGGGAAGATTTTCGCCGATTTTGGTCATCTCCACGCCCGTCTCGGTTCGGAAGTCAGCACAGAGGCGGGCGATAGCCCACTCTCTGGCCGTAATGTAGGTCCGCTCGCGCAGGAACTCGTTCGCGCGGTCGTAGGTGCTGTCGTCGATTTTCTGGAATTTCTCGTATTTTTGTACATCTTCTGGGAGGGTTACCTCGCGTTCCTCGCCCACCCTCGAATCCTCTGGCGGTGGTGTCTCCTCGTCGGCCGTCGACTTCTCCGACGACGCTGGCTCATCTGCCATGCTCGACCCTGTGAGCGCTGACAGAAAAAGCGTGTCGGCACCTGCCAGTGTCGTCTGCGAGCTGTCTCGGCGAAACACTTTGTGTATCTTCCATGCTATGACAACTATGGCCACTTCGATTACGAGGCCGGATCCCGACGAATCGTGTGCGTACTGTCAGTCTCCGATTTTCGACCACGAACCGGTCTGTGTTCGGGACTGCACCGACGACTGTGGGTCGCCCGTCCACTTCTGTAACTACGCGTGTCTTTCAGTGTACATCGAGGAGAACGACCTCGCGGTGGGTGACGCCTGTGAGTGGTCGCCCGACGGAGAGGGCTGCTGTTAAGTCGGGAACACCGCCTACCACCGGACCTCGAAGCCGTCTTCTTCCTGTGGGGGCTCGTAGCTCACCTCCACGTCGTCGACGCTGGCTGCCGAACTCCCCTCGTGACAGAACTCGACCATCGTCTCGACATCTTTCTCGGTCCCCTCGAAGACCGCCTCGACGCGGCCGTCGTCGAGGTTGCGAACCCAGCCGTCGACGCCGTGTTCGCGGGCCGTGTCGCGGGTCGTCGCACGGAAGTAGACGCCCTGTACCTTGCCGGAGACGTAGACGTGTGCCCGTGTTCGTTCGCTCATGCGTCGGCGTTCGAGTGCGCCCCTCAAAACAGTATCTCACTCGCCGAGGTCGTCGCCGCCACCGTTTCGGAGGAAATGGAAGAGGTACGTCTGGGTGTAGCCCGCGTGCTCTCCGCCGAGGCGCTCGCGAATCGCACGCGAGGTCTCCGTGTAGTTCCCGCGTTCGCAGTCAGGGTAGTACTCCTCGATTGTCTGGCGAATCCACGTATCCAGCGGGACCGCCTCATTATAACCGAGAGAAAAGAGCAGAATACAGTCCGCGACCTTGTCGCCGACGCCGACGAACTCGGTGAGTGCCTCGCGGGCCTCCTCGTAGGGCAGGTCACGAACGTCGATAGGCGTTCCTTCGGTGACCAACTCGGCCGAGCGCTGGACGTACGGCGCACGGTAGCCAAGCGAGAGATCACGTAACTGTGTCTCCGTGGCCTCGGCCAGTTGTTCCGGCGTCGGATAGGCGTGGTAGGTCGAGCCGTCGAACTCGACGGGCGTGCCAAAGGCCTCTCGGAGAGACTGTTGCATCCCGTGGATGCGCGAGACACGCATCTGGGCCGAGCAGATAAACGAGATGAGCGACCCGAAAGGTGGGTCGTTTACCAGCCGCATCCCCCAGTACGTGTCGTAGGCCTGCTCGATTACCTCGTCGTCGGGTGCGGTGGCACGAATCGAACCGAGGTCGTCGTCGAGGCGGAGTCGACGAAACAGAATCGGTTTGGCGTCGACAGTCGCTTCCCATTCGAGACGACCCTCGTGTTGGCGGACTCGGATGACCGCGGGGTCGCCGTCGACCCGGGCGGTCGTCAGATACCAGGCCTCGCCACCGTACTGTGTGGTGTCGTCGAAGTCTTCGCCGTCTTCGCGCCACCAGAGATACGACTGCCCGCTTTCGAGCGTCGACTGGAGATCGAACCCACTCCCCAACGCTGACAGGTCGATAACACCCTGCTCCATTATCCATACAGCAGGCTGGAACCGTCTTGTCCGTTTCGAGTTTGACACGGTTCGTGAAAGCGAGCGAACATTCGGGCTAACCTTCATATTTGTTGGCGGTCAAAATGTAGATATGAACTGCAGAGTTGTCGTCGAAGCGGCTGTTCCTGTCTACGACGTGGAAACTTCCGACGAAGCGGTTCGTATTGCCATCTCGAAGACAGGCGAGATGCTGAACCCCGACCTCAACTACGTCGAGATAAACATGGGCGAGCGAACGTCACCCTCCGGCGAGGAGCTGCCCCCTGCGTTCATCGCGGCCGACGAGGCCCTTGTCGCCTTGGAACTGGAGATAACCGTCTTCAACGTCGAACGAGAGGAACACGCCGCCCGTATCGCCCGCAAGGAAATCGGCCAGCGCCTCGAAAACATCCCGCTCGATGTGCTCGAAATCGAGGTCACCGAGGAAGATGACGAGGAGGAGGCGGACGACGGAGGAACGGACGAACAGAATGCGGCCGAGGACGCTGCCGAGAACGAGTCGGCCCAAGAACCAGTCGGAGACGAGACACCGACAGAGAGCCCTGACGACGAGGTCCTCCCCGAGTTCGAGGAACTCATCGACGAGTAACGTTCCCTATTTTGTCTGTGTTGGGCTGTCGCCCTCGACCCGACAGCCGCAGGGCTATCGACAACTGTTGTTGACGCGCCACTCGAGGTGGCAGAAATTAGTCGGCGGCAGCAGAAACCGGCTCGGTCTCTTCGGCGGTCATCTCAGAGGTGATGTCTCGTGCGATAGCAAAGACAGCCTCTTTGTGTTCTGTTTTCGACTTGTGAATCGAGGTTGGTTGGACGCCAAGAGAAATGTATTCGTCGTGGTCAACAGAGTCTCCTGTTTTTTCTTCGTAGTGATTCTGTACCTGGGCAAGGAGACCGTGAAGGTGAATGAGCTCCTGCTTTTTCATGGTCGTCTTACCATATAGACTGGAGGGTTATAATGGTACCCCGAGTACCGTTAACACACTTCTGGCGAGATTGGCCCCGTTAGCCCCCCTCTGGCCGATGTACCCAACCCTGTTGGAGACTGTTTCGAAAGTTCCTCGCCTCGTTGTAAGTGATTATATTATTACACTATGATTATTCTGGAGTATTTGGCAGGGGGTTTGATGCATACAGGTTATCAATTTTGCGGACCGTTCTCCTTTCCGTAGCTCTGGACGGCCTCGTAGACGCGTTCGGTTCCCCACTCGACAGCGTCGACGGGGACCCGCTCGTCGCCGCTGTGGACGAGTTCGAGGAAAGGGAGATCGCCGAGTTGCATCGGGATGAAGCCGTAGCTCTGGACGTCGACCTGCGCGAGGTGGCGGCCGTCGGTCGCGCCCGCCATCAACAGCGGAATCGGGGTGCCACCGGTCTCTGCTTCGAGAATCGCACCCAGTTCCTCGAAGGTGTCTAGATCTGCCGAGGGCGGGCCGGAATCGAATCGCACGACCTCGAACTCGGGCTCCTGGCCCGTCAGCTCCCGGAGCTCTGCCATCACGTCTTCGGGTTCCTGGCCGGGAACGAGCCGACAGTCGAGGAAGACGGTGACCTCTTCGGGAACCACGTTCTCCTTGTCGCCGCCGTCGACGATGGTCGGGTTGGCGGTGTTGTGGAGCAACGCGTCGAACATCTTCGTCTCTGTCTCCATCGCATCCAGTACGTCGTCGGTCTGCTCGGGGTCGAGCAGAGCTTCAAACTGCTCGGCCTGTTCGGGAGGAACGGCGTCGGCCAGCGCCTCGAACATCTGTTCGGCGGCGGGCGTGATGTGGACCGGCAGGCGCTCACTGTCGACGGTCTCGACGAACGACGCCATCTTGCCCATCGCCGTCCCCTCGTGGGGGAACGACGCGTGACCACTGTTTCCCCGGAACGTTGCCTCCAGCCAGCAGACCTGCTTCTCGTTGACCTGAATCGGGTAGGTCTCGACCCCGGCTATCTCCATGTCGTAGCCGCCGAACTCGCCGATTGCGTGGTCGATATCGGCAAACAGCTCGGGGTGTTCGTCGACGAGATAACCAAGGCCGTCGTCGCCGCCGCCCTCCTCGTCGGAGACGACGAGCAGATGCACGTCGCCTGGCGGCTGTTCGTCCTCGGCTGCGAGCCGGAGGAAGGTGGCGAGGAACATCGCCACCCCGGATTTCATGTCGAGCGTCCCGCGCCCCCACACGTGACCGTCCTCGACGACTGCCTCGAAGGGGTCGTGTGTCCACTCCTGGCCGGTGACGGGAACGACATCGACGTGTCCATAGAGTAGGAGCGGTGGCCCATCGCCGCCAGAGATAGTACTGAACAGATTTGGCCGGCTCGGGTCCTTGGCGTAGGTGTCGTACTCGACACCGTATGCGTCGAGCAGCTCCCCAATCCAGTCAATGCAGGCTTTCTCGTCCCCCGGCGGATTGACTGTCTCAAAGCGGATTAGATCCCGAAGTAACTCGACGGGCGCGTCGTGTACGTCGGTCGATACGGGCGCGTCGTGTGTGGTCTCGGCGTCGGCCATGCCTCTCTATCGCGGGCGGCCGACAATAAAAGATTCCCGCGGGTACATGTCGTTTCGAAACCGACAAACGCCGGACAGGCAAACGGCAACCAATGAACGTACTGGAGCGGTACGAACCGCTCGTCGACGACGTCGAGGCGTTCCGGGCGACGTGTGACCGCCCGCTACCGTCTGTCGTCCGAGCGAACACTATCAAGACGACGGTCGAGCGCACGCGCCGGGCCCTCGAGGAAGCTGGTATCGACCACGAGCAGACGGCGTGGCACCCCGGCCTGTTCCGGCTTCCCGACGACCAGCCGGGAGTGAACTGGCCGTACGTCTACGGCTGGCTCCACGGCCAGGAGGAGGTGTCGGCACTTCCGGCGCGCGTCCTCGACCCACAGCCCGGCGAACGGGTCTGGGACGCCTGTGCGGCCCCGGGAAGCAAGACCACCCAGCTCGCCGCGCTGATGGACGACACCGGGCTGGTGGTGGCGACGGACAACAACCTCGGCCGTATCTCGGCGCTGCGTTCGAACACGGAACGGCTGGGCGTGACAAACGCCGCGGTCACGCGCGAGGACGCCCGGAACCACTCGCTCAAACCCTTCGACAACGAACCCTACGACCGTGCCCTCGTCGACGTTCCCTGCTCGTGTGAGGGAACGATTCGCAAAAACCCCGACACGTTAGACGAGTGGACGCTCGAACACGTGACGGGGATCGCCGGCGTCCAGCGGGCGATTCTCGGCCGGGCTATCGAGGTGACTCGTCCCGGCGGCACGGTCGTCTACTCGACGTGTACGTTCGCCCCCGAGGAAAACGAAGCGATACTCGATTACGCGCTCGCGGAGTATCCCTGTCGAGTCGTCGACTTCGACTGTCCGCTCGACTCAGCGCCAGGGGTGACCGAGTGGCAGGATGAGGTCTTCGACGAGTCGGTCACACGCGCGAAGCGCATCTATCCCCACCACAACGACACCGGCGGCTTCTTCTGTGCGAAACTGGAGGTGACCGACAAATGAGCGAAAACGTCGGCGACCGGTTCGACCGCCTTCCCGCGACCGAAGACGAGCGCACAGTCGAGGGGCGGCCGACCCGTCGGGCGGTGCTGGAGTGGTTTGAGGAGCGGTTCGACATCGGGCCGTCGGTCTTCGAGGCGTACTCCTTCTGGGAGCGCGGGTCGGGGAAGATATGGGCCTTCCGCGGCGAGGTCGAGTCGCCAATCGAGATTCAGGGCTTGGGGATGACAGCCCTGCGAACCCGCGGGGAGCACTGGAAGCCCACGCTCGAAGCCGTCCAGCGGTTCGGGGGCCACGCCACGAAGAACTGCCTCGCACTCACCGACGACCAGGCCGCCCGCTTTTTCGCCGGCGAAGACCTGGAACCCGACTGGGACGGCGACTGGGGGTATCTCATCGTCACGCGCGAAATCGCGGGCGAGCAGGAACCTCTCGGCGTCGGCCTCTACACCTACGGAGAGCTGCAGTCGATGGTCCCGAAGGGCCGTCAGCGTGAGCTCTGACCGTATCGAGCGGAAGCCCACATCCGTTCACGGGTGGGTGTGAGCGACAGCACGGCGTGGCAATCCACGCGCTAGGACTCGTCGGGATGTTCCACCGCTTCCAACCCTGCTTGGATAATCTCCTGATAGGCTTCTTCCAGACTCATGTCCTGCTGTTCGGCATAGTCTTTCACCCGTCCGTTTAGCGTGTGCGAAATGTTGATGTTCGGCCGCATAGTTTGTGTCCAAAAGACATTTAGACATAAGGGTATAAGTGTCTATTGTCGTGAGGCGAACCAACACCTTCGCGGTACGCCCGCTCTCAAACGACGATGAGCGGCTACTGCTGGACCTGTTGGACGCCTCTGCGAGCCTGTGGAACGAGCTGAATTACGAGCGCCGCCAGCAATTCTTCGATGGCGAAAGCGTGTGGGACACTACCGACTACCGGAAACAGTACGTCGATGTTCTCGGCTCTGCCACCGCACAGCAGGTCATTCGGAAGAACAAATCGGCGTGGCAGTCGTTTTTCGCTGCCCGCGAGGACGGTGAGGACACTTCTCCGCCGGGCTACTGGGGCAACGAGGACGATGGCCGCGAGCTACGCACCTTCATCCGCAACGACCAGTACACGCTGGAAACCGGCCAACGGTCACGGATCGAAATACCAGTCGGACAAGACCTGAAAAATGAGTACGGCCTTGGCTATCACGACCGCCTTCGCATCGAAGTGTGTGGCGCTCCGAAGTGGGACGGCGAACAGGGACGCTTGGAGATACAGTACGACGGGGTAGACGACACGTTCAGGGCCTTTCAGCCTGTCACTGTACCTAATTCTCGACAGGATTCACCACTGGCTTCGGAAGAAGCCGCGCTGGACGTTGGCGCGAACAATCTCGTCGCCTGTACCACTACAACCGGCCAGCAGTACCTCTACGAAGGCCGGGACCTATTCGACCGCTTCCGCGAGACGACCGAGGAAATCGCTCGCTTACAGTCCAAACTCCGCGAGGGACGATACAGCAGTCACCGGATACGGCGGCTGTATCAGAAGCGAACGCGACGGCGTGACCATGCCCAAAATGCACTGGTTCGGGACCTGCTGGAACGGCTGTATGCCGAGGGCGTTGCCACGGTGTACGTAGGCGACCTCACGGACGTACTCTCAACGCACTGGAGCGCCGAGGTGAACGCCAAGACACACCAGTTTTGGGCGTTCCGGGCGTTTATCGACAGATTGGCGTGTGCCGCCGAGGAATACGGTATCACTGTTGAAGTCCAGTCAGAAGCCGACACCACGCGAACCTGTCCCAAGTGTGGAGGACAAGATGCTACCGACCGGGACGGCGACCTGTTCCGGTGTCCGTGTGGCTACGAAGGGCACGCCGACCTCGATGCCTCGCGGCAGTTTCTCGAACGACAGGCTGGCGAAGAAGTCGGGTCGATGGCACGGCCCGTGCGCCTCAAGTGGGACGACCACATCTGGTCGGAGATATCACACTCTCCCGAGAGGGCCAGTCCCAACGAGGAGCGCGCAAACCGGAGTACCGGCGACGGGAAACTTGCCTCCGTGAGTGGATAGCCAACATCCCCACCGGAGGAATCCCACGGCTTCAGCCGTGGGAGGATGTCAATACTGTGTCCGGAGTGTTCCGCCGCTCAACCCCTCCCACTCGATTCGGTAGCCGAGTTCGCCAAGCACTGCGCTCGTCTCCGAGAGGTCGTACTCGGCGAGTAGTTTCTCGACCGCGTCGAGGTCCATCCCGGGTTCGAGACGCTCGTTCAGGTCGTCGAGCACTCTCTCCCTGAGAAGCGTCTGTCCGACCCGCTCGTGGTCCGGAAAGGCAATCTCCTCGAAAGCGCTCTCGCTCGCGCCGTATTCGGCAGAAAGCGCTTCGAGCGAGATGACGTCCTCGTCGGGGCGTATCTCTGCGGGCAGTGATTCGGCCGCGTCGGCCTGTAACTGGTCCTCGTAGCGCTGGAGCGCGTTCCGCACGTCCTTGATGCGCACGCTCCCCGAGTAGGGAATCGCACGGTGGTCCCGAGACTCTATCTCCTCGCCGACGCCGAGGCTCTCGTCGACGGCGACGAGCATCTCGACGTCATCGACGGCGTCGAGGCGAGCCAGCTTCTTCTCGACGTACTCGGGCGTCCAAAAGCCCATAATCTCGAAGTACACCCGGAAGTCACCGAACGCGTAGTCGAAGGCGAAGTCGGGGATAACGACGTGTTCACCGGCCGCGACTGCGTCCGGCTCCCGGACCAGCTCCCAGTCGAGTTCCAGTGACGCGAAGCGACGAGCGAACTCCGCCTCGACGCCGCTGTCGTAGGTGACGTCGGTCACCGGGTCGACGCCCGGCACGGTCACGTCCCCGTTGGTGAGAACCAGTTCGCGCTCCGTGCCGCGGTCGTCGATCGTGGCCTCCAGTCGCCACTCGGCGGTCTTGGCGATAGACCTGAGCAGGCGGGCGAATCGCGTGCCGTACCGACGGGTCTTCCGGAACAGCGCGTCCGGTCCAGTGACGACGATTTCGCGGTCGTTGTCCGCGACGGTCCGGCGCTCGCCCTCGGGCAGGCGACGTATCTCGTAGAGCAGTCGGAGCCGTTTGAGCGCCGAAATTACCGCTTTCGGATCTGTCGACCGGATTCGCACCTCGGTCGCGTCGAACAGCGCGGTCTGGGCGAGTGAGAGGTTGTACTGCTCGATTAGCTCTGGTGGCGACCACCGCGAGTCGACCGCCGCGAGCACCTCCCGCGATTCGAGGTCGGCATACAGCGACGACTCGACTGCCTCGGGCGTGGCATCCAGTTGCTGGGCGGCACGGTCGAGTGCCTCGGCCCGCTCGCCTTCGGTGACAACGCCGACAGCCTCGCCGGCGACGAAGGCGGCCTCACGTGCAGTCGCTGGCTCCAGGGGCGACCGGACCTTCCAGGTCGCCTCGCGGTCGAGCAGCTTGGCGAACCCGCGGACGAGTTTGAAGTCGTCGCTCTCGCGTTCGATATCCGACAGCGCCTCCCGAAGCGTCTCCCGGCGCTTGTCGACGTGGCCCTGGTAACAGCCGATGACACGGGCGGCCAGCCGCTCGTGGCTCTCGCCGGCGAACTGTGGCTGGTAGCCGCCACCGCGCCGGGAGACGCGCAGGAGGTCTTTGGTCAGCACACCCGGTACTCTACGGTCAAGCGTGAAAAGCGCTTGTGGCGTGTCCGCGACGCTGGTAATATCCGCCGGTGGCGAAGTCGGAATGTGGGCCCCGCTCACAGCTAGTGATAGATGACACAGGTCACCGCCGAGACGGTCTCGCTGGGCGAGTTCACCTTCGAGTGTGGCGAGACGATTCCGGACCTGCAGATTGCCTACGAGGCCTACGGCGAGTTCGACGGCGAGAACGCTGTCCTCGTCTGTCACGCGCTGACCGGCAGCCAGAACGTCGCCGAACTCGGCGACACAGAGAGCGGCCAGGACGGCCAGGCCGCGGCCTGGTGGCACGAGATCGTCGGGCCGGGCAAGGCAATCGACACCGACGACTACTACGTCGTCTGTGCGAACGTGCCGGGGTCGTGTTACGGCTCATCTGGACCGGCCAGCCCCGCTCCGGAGGGACGCGGTGCCGGCGACCACGGCCGTTGGGGGCCTGCGTTCCCGGCAGTGACCGTCGGCGACTGGACCCGTGCCCAGCGGCGGCTTCTGGATGTTCTCGGTGTAGACCGACTCCGGGCCGTGGTCGGCGGCAGCGTCGGCGGGATGAACGCTCTGGAGTGGGTCGCTCGCTATCCCGAGGACGTGGAACTGGTCGCCCCGATTGCGTCGGCACCGCGACTCGACACGCAGTGTCTGGGACTCGACGCGGTGGCGCGTCGGGCCATCCGGTCAGACGCGAACTGGAACGGGGGGAACTACTACGACGGCCAGCCGCCACGTGACGGACTCGCGCTGGCCCGCCAGCTCGGTCACATCATGTACCTCTCGAAGGAGTCGATGGACCGAAAGTTCGGCCGCGAGGAGGCAGACAGCGACGCCGAGGGCCACGAGTTTCCGGCCGACCCCGCCCGCGAACGGTTCGCCTATCGCGATGTCGAGTCCTATCTCGACTACCAGGCCGCCTCCTTCGTCAGGCGGTTCGACGCGAACTCCTATCTCTACTTGACGCGAGCGATGGACGCCTACGACCTCGCTGAGGACCGTGGCTCGGCGGCCGAGGCGCTCGCGGAGTTCGACGGCGAGGCGCTGGTGGTCTCCTTTACCGGCGACTGGCATTTCACCGTCGAGCAAGCCGAGCACCTCACCGCGGCCTTCCGGGAGGGCGGGACGGCTGTGAGACACCGAGTCGTGGAGTCGGATCACGGTCACGACGCCTTTCTCGTTGAGACGGAACAGGTCGGCCCCCTCTTAGCCGAGTTCCTCGCCGACGGCACAGCGAGCGAAAGGCGGTGTGTTGCCGGTGATAGCCAGGGAGACAGACACGATCAATCGCCTTGACGGGCTTCGGACAATCCCGACCTGAGCAAGATTGAATAACCGTCCACCTGAAGGGAATTGATATGTCACTGGTCAAGGGGACTGTACACGGCTTCGCGTCAATGACACTCGTCGTGTTAGGGGCAGTACTTACAGACGTCATCAGACAGAACATCGAACTCTTCGAACAAATCTCAGAGCTGACGGTCCAGCTACTGGTTGATGTCGGAAACATCCCAATCTCCAAGGAGGTCGCGAGTATCGTCATCCCGGTTGGGATACTGATGGGAATCTGGGTATTCCTGTACGAGATAAAACAGGCCACGACCTGACACGAGGTCACGGTCAGTTTTGTGTCGGAGGCACGTGACGAATCCTGTCTGCCCTCGCCTCGGGTCGAATGAGGGTCCGCTGGACTACCGCACCACTCCGGTTGCCGTTTGTGACCGCGTTAGTCGTCGCTGTCTTCGTCTTCGTCTTCGTCGTCCTCGTCCTCGTCTTCGGCGTCTTCCTCGCCGTCAGTTTCGTCTTCATCTGTTTCATCTTCGGTCTCCTCTTCTTCGGCTTCTTCTTCCTCGGCCTCGTCATCCTCTGCGTCGTCGGCTTCGTTCTCTTCGGCCTCGTCATTCTCCTCGTCAGATTCGTCGTCTGCGTCGTCACCGAGTATCTCGGCGAGCGTCTCGCCCAGGTTCTCGATGTCGTCATTGAGGAACGACTCAATGGCGCTGTGAATCTCCGAGACGTGGTCGGGCACCTGTTCGGGCAGTCCGTCCGGCGGGCCGACCTCACGGTCCTCGATCGCGTTCGCCGCCTGCTCGCTTGCATTGTTGGCCGACCTGGTGGCGTTTCCGTCCTCTTCAGTCTCGTTCTCGCTCGTCTCTTCGTCGTCTTCCTCGTCAGCGTCGCCGGCGTCGTCAGGGGCGTCACCGTTGCCCGGGTCGTCCGGAGCGTTCCCGTTGCCAGGGTTGTCAGGTGCGTTGCCCTGATCGGGGTTGGCTTGACTGTCTGTGACCTGTGCGCCTGTCTGTGCGGCGGTGCCGACGGCGGCGACGCCGCCGACCAGCACCAGTCCGGCAAGCACTGCCGCGAGTAGTTTCGTTGCGTTCATCGCATCCGTTGCTCGTGTCGAGAGCCACTTAACCCGGGGATTCGCTGTACCCGAATCGGTCCGAATTTACCGGGTTTGGCGGACAGTTTAGTCCGTTTAATCCAGATTAACCGTCCGCAATCGCGGGTGTTTCCGACTGCGGCAGTTCCTGACGCGGCAGCCGTGTTTAGGTGGTGACCCCGCGAAACGGTGTGTATGACACAGCAGGACGACCAGTACCAGTTTGACACACGCTCGGTCCACGCAGGCACCGACCCCGATCCAGCCACAGGTGCGCGCGCACCACCGATTCACCAGAGCACCTCTTTCGTCTTCGATGACCCAGACCACGCCGCGCGGCTGTTCGCGCTCGAAGAGGAGGGGTACATCTACTCGCGGCTGTTGAACCCAACGACCGCACAGCTCGGCGACCGGCTGGCAGACCTGGAGGGCGGCGTCGGTGCCGTCCCGACTGCCTCCGGGATGGCTGCCTTCGACCTTGTGACCTTCCTGCTCGCCTCCGCGGGCGACAACATCGTCTCCGCGAAGTCACTCTACGGCGGCACCTACACCTACCTCAACCACACCGTCGAGCGCCGGGGCGTCACGACCCGATTCGTCGACACGCTCGATTACGAGGGGTACGCGGAGGCAATCGACGAGGATACCGCCTACGTCCACATCGAGACGCTCGGCAACCCAGCACTGACGACGCCCGATATCGAGCGCGTCGCCGATATCGCCCACGACCACGGCGTCCCGCTGTTCGTCGACAACACCTTCGCTACGCCGGCGCTCTGTCGACCCATCGAACACGGCGCGGACATCATCTGGGAGTCGACGACCAAGTGGATTCACGGTGCCGGCTCGACAGTCGGCGGCGTCGTCGTCGACGGCGGCTCGTTCCCCTGGGCCGAGCACGCAGAGAAATACCCCGAACTCGCACAGGACAACCCCGCCTATCACGGCGTGAACTTCGCCGAGCGGTTCGGCGAGGCGGCACTCACCTACGCCGCAATCGCTCGCGGTGCCCGCAGCCTCGGGAACTCACAGGCACCCTTCGACGCCTGGGTCACGCTCCAGAAGCTCGAATCGTTCCCACTCCGGGTCGAACGCCACGCGAACAACGCCCTCGCTGTCGCCGAGCACCTCGACGACCATCCCGATGTGGAGTGGGTTTCCTATCCGGGACTGCCCGACCACGAGACCCACGAAGAGGCGAGCGAGTATCTCGACGGCGGCTACGGCGGCATGGTCACCTTCGGACTCGGTGACTTCGAGAGCGCGAAGGCGGCGGTCGGCAACACCGAACTCGCCTCGCTTCTGGCGAACGTCGGCGACGCCAAGACGCTCGTCATCCATCCCGCCTCGACGACACACCAGCAACTCACCGAAGAAGAACAGCTCGAAGCCGGCGTCAAACCCGACATGATTCGCCTCTCGGTTGGCATCGAAGACCCCGAAGATATCATCGCCGACCTCGACCAGGCAATCGAGCGCGCCTGACTACTCCCAGGTCACGCCGGGATTGGTGACGGCTCCGTTCGCAGCCGACCCGAAATCCCGGACGTACTTCGCCAGCACGCCGGTCTCGTAGGCCGGCTCTGGGTCGTCGCGCTCGGCCAGCCGCCTGTCGAGTTCCGCTTCGCTGAGGTCGACCGACAGCTCACGGTCCGGGATATCGACGGTCACGGTGTCGCCGTCTTCGAGAGCTCCAATCGGCCCGCCGACGTATGCCTCGGGGGCGACGTGGCCGACCATCGGTCCCCGAGTCGCTCCCGAGAACCGCCCGTCGGTGAGCAAGGCCACATCATCCTCGTGACCCTGGCCGACGACGGCGGCAGTCACGCCGAGCATCTCGCGCATGCCGGGACCGCCTTGCGGTCCCTCGTTGCGGATGACGATGACGTCGCCCGACTCAATGTGTCCCTCCTGGACGTAGGCCATCGCGTCCTCCTCGCTCTCGAAGACGCGAGCGGGTCCCTCGTGGTGAAACGCCTCGTCGTCGCCGGTTACTTTCAGTACGCTTCCGTCGGGAGCGAGATTACCCGAGAGGATTTTGATTGCGCCCTCTGCCTGTTTTGGCTCCTCGGGTGTATACAGCCACTCTTCGTCGATTGTCTCCTCGGGCGGCAGCCGCCCCTCCGCTTCGAGGTGGGCGAGTTCTTCTGCAATCGTGCGGCCCGTGACCGTCATCGCGTCGCCGTGAATCAGGTCCCCGTTGAGCAGCCGACGGAGGACGACCGGCACGCCGCCGACCTCGTGGAGGTCGTTCATAACGTGTTCGCCGCCGGGCTGGAGGTCGGCAATTTTCGGCGTCTGGCGGCTAATCTCGTCGAACCGCTCTATCGAGAGCTCGATACCTGCTTCGGCGGCGAGTCCGAGCAGGTGGAGGACGCCGTTCGTCGAGCCGCCGACAGCGACCTGGAGCGCGATTGCGTTCTCGAAGGACTCCCGCGAGAGGAAGTCACTGGGCCGACGCTGACTCTCGATGATCTCGACGGCGAGTTCTCCGGCCCGGCGGGCAACCTCGTATCGTTGCTCGCTCTCGGCGGGTGGCGAGGCACTCCCCAGCGGGGCGAAGCCGAGTGCCTCACTGACCGAAGCCATCGTGTTTGCGGTGAACATCCCGCCACAGGAGCCAGCACCGGGGCAGGCGTTGCGCTCCATCTCGTCGAGTTCTGCCTCGGACATCTCGCCCTGTGCGACCGCCCCGACCCCCTCGAAGACGTTCTGGACCGTGATTTCGCGACCCCCGTGTTCGCCGGGCATGATAGAGCCGCCGTAGAGAAAGACCGAGGGAAGGTCCGTCCGAATCGCTGCCATCAACATGCCGGGCAGATTCTTGTCACAGCCGGCGAGCGTCACGAGACCGTCGAGACGCTCGCCGAAGGCGACCAATTCGACGGAGTCGGCAATTATCTCTCGGGAGATCAGCGACGCCCGCATCCCCTCGGTCCCCATTGAAATCGCATCGGAGATAGTGATGGTGCCAAACTCGATTGGCATCCCGCCAGCGTCGTCGACGCCCTCGTAGGCACTGTCTGCGACGTCATCGAGGTGGACGTTACACGGCGTGATGTCGGCGGCCGGGTTAGCGACCCCGACCATCGGTGAGGAGAGGTCGTCGTCGTCGTACCCCATTGCCCGGAACATTGCCCGGTGTGGGGCGCGTTCGGTCCCCTCCGTCACCTCGTTGCTTGGTAGCTCTGAGTCTTTCCTACGGGAGGCTGGTTGCTCACTCATTGGCTTCCCGTTGTCCCCGGGAAACTTAATGGGTTGGGCGATTCGACGTATGTTAGTATATATCATTATAGGGACAGAGTTATATACCTCCCCCTCACCCGTACAGATGAACATGGCTTACAACGAGGATACGTCGGGCACCCCGGCGGATCGAGTTCTTCCAGGGGACAACTAGTTCCCCCGACCAGAACGTACGAATTTTTGACACCACGCTGCGCGACGGCGAGCAGACGCCACGGGCTTCGTTCTCGTACGACGACAAACGCGAGATAGCGGCGCAACTTGACGAGATGGGGACTCACGTCATCGAGGCAGGGTTCCCGGTCAACAGCGACGACGAGTTCGAGGCGGT
This sequence comes from Halovenus salina, assembly GCF_026410925.1. GTDB lineage: Archaea > Halobacteriota > Halobacteria > Halobacteriales > Haloarculaceae > Halovenus > Halovenus salina. The sequence continues at coordinate 2,560,132 of NZ_CP112972.1, forward strand.
CCGTGACATCGCCGCGGCAAGTTCGAGTACGGTCTGTGGGCTTGCGCGCGTCGTGGAAGCTGACATCGAAGCGGCCCTCGACAGCGGCGTCGACATGGTCCACGTGTTCGTGTCGACCAGCGACGTCCAGCTTGAGGATTCGATGCACGCAACAAGAACAGAAGCGAAACAACGTGCTGTCGACGCAGTACGGCGAGTCGTCGAGGCCGGTGCCGAGTGTATGTTCTCGCCGATGGACGCCACCCGAACTGACGAGGCGTTCCTGTTCGAGGTGGTTGAGGCGGCCGCCGGGGCCGGCGCGGACTGGATAAACGTCCCGGACACCTGTGGCGTTGGCACTCCTGAGCGGTTCCAGGAGCTCGTGGCCGAGGTTGTCGAACACAGCGGCGACGCCCGAGTGGATGTACACACCCACGACGACTTTGGAATGGCAACGCCGAATGCCCTCGCGGGCGTTCGTGGCGGTGCGAACCAGGCCCAGGTCTCGGTCAACGGCATTGGCGAGCGGGCCGGCAACGCGGCCTACGAGGAGGTCGTCATGGGCCTCGAATCGCTGTACGACATCGACACTGGTATCGACACCACGCAGATTGCTGCGCTGTCCCAGACCGTCGAACAGCGGTCGGCGGTACCGGTGCCGGGCAACAAGCCTGTTGTCGGTGACAACGCCTTCGCTCACGAGAGCGGCATCCACGCCGCGGGCGTCATCGAGAACAGCGAGACGTTCGAGCCCGGCGTGATGACCCCCGAGATGGTCGGCGCGGACCGGGAGTTTGTCCTCGGGAAACACACTGGGACCCACTCGGTACGCAAGCGACTCGAAGAGGTCGGCTTCGACCCCACAGATGAGGAGGTCCAGACGGTGACACAACGAGTCAAAGAGAGCGGCGTTACCGCCGGTCACGTCACCGCTACCGACCTGACCGAGTTCGCCCGCGAAGCCGGTGTCGCCCGGCACGAGGAGGTCCAGGCCTGAGCAGATGTCCCGGCCGAGTGCTAGCGACAGCCGCCAACAGTGGCTGTCTGACCCGACCACGGATGCCCGCCACGACCAGCGGCGCAGCCAGTCGGGAAAGGCACCCCGAAAGAAATATATACGACGGCGAAACGAGAGTTGTAGTAATGGAACAGCACGCTGGCACCCAGTCATTTGTCGTCGCCAGCGGCATCGCATTCCTCGGCATTATTGTAGGGGCCTGAGCCCCTACACTACACTCTCCTTTCCGACCCCGACTGCATCGCCACCGACTAGCAGCCAACGGACATCCATGGACAGGACAGCACAGCAGCAACCACCGACACAGACAGCACAGCACGACGCCTCGGAGGGAGACGAATCTGCGGAGGCTCCCGATTCCAACGGCGTCGAAACAGGCGCGGACGCAGTGGCGAAGGCACTGGAAGCCGCCGGCGTTGAACACCTCTTTGGCGTCCAGGGCGGGGCGATAATGCCCGTCTACGACGCGCTGTACGACCACGATGACCTGGACCACATCACGATGGCCCACGAGCAGGGAGCGGCTCACGCCGCCGACGCCTACGGCATTGTCACCGGCGAGCCGGGTGTCTGCCTCGCCACCTCGGGGCCGGGCGCGACGAACCTCGTCACCGGGATCGCGGACGCGAGCATGGACTCGGACCCAGTGCTCGCACTGACAGGTCAGGTCCCGACGGATTTCGTCGGCAGCGACGCCTTCCAGGAGACGGATACAACCGGCGTCACACAGCCGATCACGAAACACAACAGCTTCGCCCAGGACCCAGATACAGTCGGCGACGCCGTGGGGACGGCGTGGGCGCTGGCAAACGACGGCCGCCAGGGGCCGACGCTCGTCGACCTTCCCAAGGATGTCTCGCTCGGCGAGACAGCGAGCGAACCAGACAGCCCGGAGACACCGGACACCTACAGTCCGCCAGCCGAGGCAGACGAGGTTGTCGTCGAAGCCGCCGCGGAGGCGTTCGAAGACGCACAGCGGCCGGTAATTCTCGCTGGCGGCGGCGTTATCAAAGGCGAGGCCTGTGACCGACTCAGGAGTTTCGCCCGCGAGTACGAGGTCCCAGTTGTTACGACGATGCCCGGACTGGGGTCGTTCCCCGAAGACGATCCGCTGTCGATGGAGATGGCCGGCATGCACGGCACCGGGTACGCGAACCTCGCGCTGGCAAACTGTGATTTCCTGCTGGGCGTCGGCACGCGGTTCGACGACCGGCTGACCGGCGGCGTCGAGACGTTCGCGCCAGATGCTGAGGTCGCACACGTCGACATCGACCCCGCCGAGATGAGCAAAAACATCTTCGCGGACTACCCGCTAGTGGGCGACGCGACGCAGGTGCTCGACCAGTTCGACGACGCGGTCGAGGATGGCCCCGACCCGACGGCGTGGCACGAGACCTGCCAGGCGTGGGTCGAAACGTATCGGCTCGATTACGAGATGCCGGACGAGGACCCACTCAAGCCCGAGTACGTCGTCGAGACGGCCGACGCGGTGACGCCGGAGGATACAATCGTTACGACAGGCGTGGGCCAACACCAGATGTGGGCCTGCCTGTTCTGGGAGTACACCGAACCCCGGACCTGGGTGTCGAGTCACGGCCTGGGGACAATGGGGTACGGCCTGCCGGCTGCCATCGGTGCAAAAGTCGCCGCCCCAGACAAAGAGGTCGTCTGTTTCGAGGGCGACGGCTCTCTGTTGATGACGATCCAGTCACTGTCGGTGGCGGTTCGCGAGAACCTCGATATCACCGTCGTCGTCCTGAACAACGAGGCGATCGGGATGGTCCGACAGTGGCAGGACGGCTTCTTCGAGGGCCGACACATGGCCTCGAAGTACGGCTGGGTCCCCGAGTTCGACACGCTCGCCGAGGCCTTCGGCGCTCGTGGGTTCTCGCTCGATGATGCCGACGATGCCGAGGCGACGCTCACAGCGGCCAGCGAGTACGACGGCCCGGCAGTCGTCGACGCCCACATCGACCCCGACGAGAACGTCTACCCGATGGTTCCAAGCGGGGGCGACAACGCCCGGTTTGCGCTGAACGAGACACAGCTGGAGGGGCTCCAATGAGCCGCGGTGAGTTGCCCGGCGAGCCACCGGAGACCCGCCAGACACCAGACGGCGAGCGAACCGACCAGGGCATCGCCGTCGAGAATGCCGACCGGCAGACAGACACGACCCAGCGGGCCGTGCTGTCGGCGCTGGTCAAACACGAACCTGGCGTCCTCGCCGAGGTGTCAGGATTGTTCAGCCGCCGCCAGTACAACATCGAGTCCCTGACTGTCGGAGAGACGATCGACGACCGACTCGCCAGGATGACCATCGTCGTCGAGGAGAGTCGCCCGAACATCGACCAGGTCAAAAAACAGCTCGAAAAGCGGATTCCGGTCATCTCGGTGCGCGAACTCGAAGACGCTGTCCAGCGTGAGCTGGTCATCGTCAAAGTCGACGGCGACAGCCCCGATCAGGTCAACGCAATCACCGAGATGTACGACGGCCAGACGCTTGACGCCGGACCACGCTCGATCACGGTCGAAATCACGGGCGACGAACAGCGTATCGACGCAGCAATCGACGCCTACCGCCAGTTCGGCATCCGGGAGCTCACCCGCACCGGCTACGCCGCCCTGGCGCGTGGCGAGGAACCCACAGCACAGGTCACGGAACCGAACCAGGCGCCAACAGAAGCCCAGGTCAAAACGGAGACAATCGCAGATGACTGAAATATACACCGACAGCGACACAGAGCGCGCACAGCTTTCGAACAAGACGGTTGCAGTACTCGGCTACGGCAGCCAGGGCCACGCCCACGCACAGAATCTCGACGACAGCGGCATCGACGTGGTCGTCGGCCTGCGACCCGGCTCGCGGTCCCGCGAACACGCACAGGACGATGGGCTCCGCGTAGCAACGCCCAGCGAGGCAGCCGCCGAGGCCGACATCGTTGTCATGCTAATCCCCGACACGGTACAGCCGTCGGTCTACGAGACGATTGCCTCCGAACTCGACCCCGGCGACACGCTCCAGTTCGCTCACGGGTTCAACATCCACTACGGCCAGATTGAGCCACCCGAGGATGTCGACGTGACGATGGTCGCGCCGAAGGGCCCTGGCCATCTGGTCCGGCGGACCTACGAGCGCGGCGAAGGCACGCCCGGTCTGTTCGCGGTCTATCAAGACGCGACCGGCGAGGCGAGTTCCGAAGCACTCGCATACGCAGGCGCAATCGGCTGTACCCGTGCCGGCGTCATCGAGACGACCTTCCGCGAGGAGACAGAGACGGACCTCTTCGGGGAGCAGGCGGTGCTCTGTGGCGGCGTCACCGACCTCATCAAGGCAGGGTACGAGACGCTCGTCGACGCCGGCTACTCTTCGGAGATGGCCTACTTTGAGTGCCTGAACGAGCTGAAGCTCATCGTCGACCTGCTGTACGAGGGAGGCCACACCGAGATGTGGAACTCAGTCTCGGACACCGCAGAGTACGGCGGCCTGACCCGGGGCGAGGACGTTGTTGACAGAGAGGCGATGGAGGCGATTCTCGACGGCGTCCAGTCCGGCGAGTTCGCCCGCGAGTGGATCGCCGAGAACCAGGCCAGCAGACCGGCCTACAGACAGCACAGACGTGCCGAACAGAACCACGAGATAGAGGAGGTCGGCGACCGCCTGCGCGAGTTGTTCGCCTGGAGCGAACAGGCAGAGCCGGCACCGGCTGACGACTGACCAACACGACGACCACAGAGACACCGACACCAATGACAGACACTAACGACACCACCGAGAGCGACACAGCGCAGAAACCGACCCGAGACGACGGCCAGCCGATGAAGATGCGAGAGATGGACCACGCCCCACCGGTCGAGGGGACACGCCGGGTCTTCGAGCGAGCAAACGAGGGGAAGACAGCCCGTCCAGACGGCGGCACGGAGACAACTGAAGACGACGAGTTCAACCAAAAGATGAAAGAGATGGACCACACACCGCCGGTCGACGGTCCAAACCGGACCTTCGAGCGCGGCGCAGACGTAGACAAATGAGCGAGGGGACGCTGTACGACAAGGTCTGGGACGCCCACCGGGTGACGACTCTTCCCAACGGACAAGACCAGCTGTTTGTCGGACTCCATCTCATCCACGAGGTGACGAGCCCGCAGGCGTTCTCGATGCTCGACGAGCGCGAGATGGAGGTCGCCCGGCCGGAGCTGACACTCGGCACCGTCGACCACATCGTTCCGACTGACGACCGGACCCGTCCCTACGAGGACGAGGCGGCCGAGGAGATGATGCAGTCTCTGGAGCGAAACGCCGCCGACGCCGATATCGAACTGCTGGACCCGACGACGGGTGACCAGGGTATCGTCCACGTCGTCGGACCCGAACAGGGGCTCACCCAGCCTGGCAAGACCATCGTCTGTGGCGACTCGCACACCGCGACACACGGTGCCTTCGGCGCGCTCGCCTTTGGTATCGGTACCTCCCAGATTCGGGACGTGCTCGCGACCGGGACCGTGGCGATGGAAAAAAAGGCCGTCCGGAAAATCGAGGTGACGGGGGAACTCGGCGAGGCTGTCACCGCGAAAGACGTTATCCTGGAGATTATCCGCCGGCTCGGCACCGACGGCGGTGTCGGCTACGTCTACGAGTATGCCGGCGAGGCAATCGAGGCGTTGGACATGGCCGGCCGGATGAGCCTCTGTAACATGTCAATCGAGGGTGGCGCTCGGGCGGGCTACGTCAACCCCGACGAGACGACCTACGAGTGGCTCGAATCGACCGATTACTTCGCGGAGAATCACGCCGAGTTCGAGGAGCTCCGTCCCTACTGGGAGTCGATTCGGAGCGACGACGACGCCGACTACGACGACGTGGTCACGGTCGACGGGACGGCTCTGGAGCCGGTGGTGACCTGGGGGACGACCCCCGAGCAGGGTGTCGGTATCACCGAACCGGTTCCGGAGCCGTCGACGCTGCCCGCGGACAAACGACAGCGGGCGCGGGACGCACAGGAACACATGAGCGTCGAGCCAGGCGAGACGATGGAAGGGTATCCTGTTGACGTGGCCTTCCTGGGGTCGTGTACCAACGCCCGACTCCCCGACCTCCGGCGTGGGGCTCGCGTCCTCGACGGCCGAACGGTTCACGAGGACGTGCGCGCGCTCGTAGTGCCCGGGAGCCAGCGCGTCAGCGCCGCCGCCGAAGCCGAGGGACTCCGCGAGACGTTCACCGAGGCTGGCTTCGAGTGGCGCGAACCCGGTTGCTCGATGTGTCTCGCGATGAACGACGACCAGCTGGTCGGCGACGAGGTTTGTGCCTCCTCGTCGAACCGGAACTTCGTTGGCCGACAGGGGAGTTCGACTGGCCGAACCGTCCTGATGAACCCCTCGATGGTCGCCGCGGCCGCGGTCACGGGCGAGGTGACCGACGTGCGCGACCTGCCGCCGACGGGAACGCCGGGTTCACAGCCGGGGGTGTCGGTATGAGCGAGGGCGTCTCGGTGCCGTCGGTGAGCACCGTCTCGGGGGCCGCTGTCCCGATACGGGGGAACGATATCGACACCGACCAGATCATTCCGGCCCGGTTCCTGAAGGTCGTCACATTCGAGGGGTTGGGCCAGTTCGCCTTCTTCGATCAGCGCTACGACGAGAACGACGAGCCGACCGACCACCCGATGAATCAGTCCCGTCACGAGGACGCGACGGTGCTTGTGGTCAACGCCAACTTCGGCTGTGGCTCCTCGCGGGAACACGCGCCACAGGCGCTGATGCGCTGGGGTATCGACGCTATCGTCGGCGAGAGCTTCGCGGAAATCTTCGCAGGGAACTGCCTCTCGCTAGGGATTCCGACCGTGACGGCCAGTTCAGACGAAATCGAAGCACTGCAGGACTGGGTCGATGCGAATCCAGACGGCGAGGTGACAGTCGACGTGGAGGGCGAAACGGTGACCTACGGGTCGACGACCGTCGAGGCCGGCGTCGACGAGGGCCAGCGGACGGCACTGGTCGACGGGATCTGGGATACGACCGCACTCATGCGCTCGAACGAGGCGGCAATCGAGGCGACTGCCGCAGAGTTACCCTACGTCGACGGAGGTCAGTCGTGACCCACGAGGTCGCGGTGGTCCCCGGAGACGGTATCGGCCGAGAGGTCGTCCCCGCTGCTGTCGACGTGTTGGCGACAGTCGACGCGCCGATAGAGTTCGTTCACGCCGAGGCTGGCGACGAGACGAAAGCCGAACAGGGCGTCGCGTTGCCCGAGGAGACCCGCGAGACTGTCGCCGACGCGGACGCGACGCTCTTTGGCGCGGCCGGCGAGACCGCAGCCGACGTGATACTGCCGCTTCGCTCGGTTGTCGGCTCGTATGCGAACGTCCGTCCGGTGTGTGCCTACCCTGGCACGGACGCCCGCGCGCCCGAAACGGATCTAGTCTTCGTCCGCGAGAACACGGAGGGTGTCTACTCGGGTATCGAGAGCGAACTTACGGACGGGGTACGAACCTTGACTCGCGTCGTGACCGCAGCGGCATCCAAGGCCATCGCCGACTTCGGCTTCGAGTACGCCGATACCAACGGCTACGAGCAGGTCACGGTCGCCCACAAGGCAAACGTGATGCGCGAGACCGACGGCCTCTTCCTCGATATCGTCGAGGATGTCGCCGAGCAACGCGGAGCCGCCTACGACACCGCACTCATGGACGCACTGGCGATGGAACTGGTCATGCAGCCAGAGGCCTACGGCGTGGTCATCTGCCCGAACCTCGCCGGTGACGTCCTCTCGGACCTGGCGGCTGGGCTCGTCGGCGGCCTTGGACTGCTCCCCTCGGCCAACATCGGCGACGAGAACGCCCTCTTCGAGCCAGTCCACGGGACCGCACCCACCATCGCCGGCGACGGCGTCGCCAACCCCGCGGCGACAATCCTCTCGGCTGCCCTCCTCCTCGAACATATCGGCTACGAGAGTGACGCCCAGCGGGTCCGTGAGGCTGTCGAGGGTGTCCTCGCCGAGGGGCCGCGGACACCGGACCTCGGCGGCACTGCCTCGACTGCCATGGTCCGGGATGCAGTCGTCGACCGCCTTTCCTGATACTATCAGTTTGACGCCCAGTGTCGGACTGACTTCCCAGAGAACTGATATAGGTATCCTGGTAGGGCTGTTCACTGGCCCACGAAAACGACGCTGGCTTTGGATGCGGAGTAGGACTTATACTACTGTAATGCATGTAATACAGCATGGGAACTGTCAGTTTCCGCATCCCCGACGACGTGAAAGCACGGATGGAAGAACACGACGAGATAAACTGGAGTGCAGTACTCCGTGACCACATCGAGGAAGAACTACACAGTCTGGAATCGCGGAATATCGCCCACGCAGTCGCGACCAGCGAGCGGCTGAGCAGTGGTATCGACGCCGACGAGGTGGCGACGACGAACACGGCAGAACAGATTCGTGCGTTCCGTGATACCAGATACAGCGAGGAGCGACCCTGATGGCCGACGTTGTTGTCGACACCAGCACGGTCGTCAAGTGGTACATTCCCGAACAGCACCACGAACAGGCCCGAGCACTTCGTGACGATTTCCTCAACGGCAAACACGACCTCTACGCACCGGCTCTCATGCCCTTCGAGGCGGTCAATGCACTCAACTACAGCGGGCACTACGACGGAGAGCGACTCCACGAGGCTGCGAACTCGCTCGACAACTACGGTATCGAACTCGTCTCGTTCGGGTCAGTCGGCCCTATCGCAGAGATTACGAACACCGTTGACAGCACGGTCTACGACGCTGCCTACATCGCACTCGCCGTCGAACGGGATGCGACAGCCTACACTGCCGATAGGAATCTCTTGCAGGATGTCGATGGGAGTGAGTATGAAGGCGCCGTTGCCCACATTCAGACCTACTGAGCGCTCCGTTGCGTTTCTTGTTGCAGACTCTTTCTACCTTGCACGTAACATATCAAAGCAAAATTAGATACAGCGGTTTCACTCTCTCGCGCGAAGAGGACTTGGTAGGTTATTTGCACGCAATCATAGGCAGCACTGCGTGTGTTTCTGAGTCTGCTAAAATATATTTTAGATAACATATATCCCGTCCTCGTCCCTATTACTGGTGTAATGTTCGACACACCGCACGGTGGCGACACGCAGTTACAGGAACACAGACAGGTGAGTCTCGACAGACAGGGGGGTGAGGCCCCGGAGCCGTCAGGGGCAATCTACGAGACTGGGACGACCATTGTCGCGTTGAGCGCGGCCGACGGGGTGGTGATGGCCGCAGACAGGCGGATGAGCCTGGGCGGGCGGTTCACCGCGAGTAAGAACGTCCGCAAGATCTCGAAGGTCCACCCGACGGCGGCGATGGCCATCTCCGGGAGCGTCGGCCCGGCACAGCAGTTGCTCCAGTCGCTCCGGGCCGAAGCGAGCCTCTACCGGACGCGGCGGGGCGAACCGATGAGCATGCGAGCGCTCTCCCAGACGGCGGGCCACCTCGTCCGGGGGCTGCCCGCACAGCCGCTGCTTGCTGGTGTCGACGAGGAGGGCGGTCACGTCTACGAACTCGACGGCGGCGGAAGCGTCATCGAGGACAGCTACGCTGCGGGCGGGAGCGGTCTCCAGACCGCCTACGGTCTGCTCGAAGGGCGCATGAGCGAGGGGCTGTCAGTCACGGAGGCGACAGCGGTAGCCACCGACGCAGTCGAGGCCGCAAGCGAGCGCGACACGGCAAGTGGCAACGGCGTCACCGTCGCACAGATTACTGCCGAGGGTATCGAGATGGAGGCCCCGGGGGGTGAGAACTGATGGAGCCGAACAACCAGCAGGCCTACGACCGCGGGAGCACCATCTTCTCGCCGGACGGCCGGCTCTACCAGGTCGAGTACGCCCGCGAAGCCGTCGCTCGCGGCGGGCCGACGGTCGGGCTGACGACTGCCGAGAGCGTCGTCTTCGCCTCCTACGGCTCGGCCCGGTCACCACTCGTGGTGCCAGAGAGCATCGAGAAGCTCCGAGATATCGACGGCCAACTCGGCATCGCCACCGCAGGCCACGTCGCTGACGGCCGTCGCCTCGTCGAACAGGGCCGTCAGTTCGCCCACCAGGAACAGCTCCGATACGACGAACAGCCCGGCGTCGAACCCACCGCGAAGGCACTCGCCGACTTCGTCCAGGAGTCGACACAGGTCGGGGGAACGCGTCCGTTCGGAGCGGCACTGCTCGTCGGCGGCGTCGTTGGTCGGCCTCGCCTCTACGACGTCGACCCGTCGGGGACGCCGACGGAGTGGCGGGCAACGGCAATCGGCAACGAGAGCGACATCATCAGGGAGACACTCGAAGCGGAGTACGAACAGGACCTCGACGAACACACCGGCCTCCGGCTTGCACTCCGGGCCCTTGCCGGTGACGAGCGAGAGCTCTCGACGGACTCGCTGGACGTTGCCGTTGCTCGGGACGATGGATTCACCACGTTCGACCAGGCCCAGCGGGCGGACATCCTCGAAGAGACAGAACTCTGAGAACCGAATGCAGACCGATTACGCCTCCGTTCGCAGTCCGGCGACAGCGCCGGCGAGTCTGTCCTGCAGGACGTGATAGGCGGCGTTGAGCGCGATGACGCCGACGACCGCAGCCCAGAGACCGATGAACGTCTCGCCCCCGCTCAGAAACAGGAGGCTCTTGTATTCGAACAGGACCCCGAGTGCAGCAAACAGCGAGACGGCACCGGTATAGAGCGCCGTGACGGCGACGGGGATGATTAGCTCCAGTACTTCTTCGTACATGCACTGAGATAGCAGCACTGACAATTATAACTCTGTTGGCTGCGTCGTCAGAACAGCACGTCGCTACGCGGCGGCGTCGTCGCCGATGTCGGTCGTCTCTCGCTGCGTGGCGGTGTCTCCGTCGCGGCGACGGTGGTCGTGGACGGTCCCGTCCGCACGGACGTACAGCTCTAACAGGTCCCCCTCCAGCTGTGTGCTCACAAGCAGACACCACGGGTCAGTCGAGAGGAGGCGCTCGCGCCACTCCGGCCCGACGTTCCAGAGGGGCCGCTCGGTCACGTCCTGGCCGTGGTCGTCGTAGAAGGAGACGACCGCAGCGTGGTCGATGACTGCAAGGGTGGCGGGACAGTCGACGCCCGCCCGACACCGCGAGCAGTCACAGGAGAACTGGACGGCCGAGCGGTCGTCGGCAGTCTCCGGCGTCAACTCAACGGGACCGCCACAGTCGGGACAGACCCCCTCGACGAACGATCGGATGCGGTTGCGGTGATAGCTGTCGAGTGCTGCCGGAAGGTCCTGCTCGTCTCGAACTTCGACCCCGGTCGGAAAGGAGAGGCGAGTGACCGACTCTCCACAGCCGCTACAGGTCACGTCGGCAACGCCGTCAGAGACCGCAAGCGTCAGCGCCCCCTCTCGACAGAGCGGGCACGACGTACCGAGTGACACCGACTCGGTGTCGACGCTTCTCGTGAACTGTTCGGAGGCGACCGCGCGTGCGGCTGCCTGTCCGGCCCCTGTCAGCTCCCAGCGCTCGTCTTCGCGCTGGCGGACGAACCCGTCGAGTTCCCGGAGGTGATACGCGAACCCGGCGGAGCTGTTACTGTCGCTCCCGTCGAATAGTGCCGAGAACGAAGACGGGCCCTCGGCGTGCAGGCGACGGACGATGTCGACTCGCGTCTCGTTGCCAAGCTGCTGGAAGGCCGCTGCTGTCGTCGGACCCGTCTCCGCCGCTGGCGGTGCATCAGCCGTCTCGCCGCCTGCGGTCTGGCCGGGGCTATCTGGAGGTGCGGGTGTCATTACTCGTGGTTACTGCTCGGGTAGTAAGGGTCTGTTGGCTCTGTCAATTACAGGTGCTCACTCGGTCAAAGTCCCGGACAACACGACCGACTACAGGTAGACAGCGCGCGTCCGGTCAAGGAGCGCACCGTCGTAGTAGTCTCTGGTTTGGGAAGGGTGTATGTCGTCGATAGACCGGACCGTCGCGACCGTATTAGCGAAGTTCTTGTACGTCGCTTCATCGACCATCTGGCCGTCGATAACGACCGCACCTGTCCCGTCGCGTTTGGCGTCGTTGAACTGTTCTATTCTGCCAACGGCACGTTCGAGTTCATCGCTGGTCGGCATGTGGACCCGGTTTGCTTGAACGGTCTGTTTGGGGTGTAGCGACCACGAACCATCGAGGCCGATACGTGCCTCGCGTTCGATCTGGTCGGCGTAGTCGGGCGCGTTGTAGTAGGTAATCCCGGCTCGCTCGTCGAACAGTCGGTCGAACGGGCCGCCGATAGCCACAAGTCCACCCGCCGACGCCTCGTTCGATATTCGTTCGAGCACACCGGGCCACCCTGGGCGCTCGTCGTTCATCGCCCGCCCTCCGAGATCTGCCGTGTAGTCGACGGGACCGAATACGAACGCCGCGAGTCGATCGCTCTCTCCGAGCCGAGCGATACGATGAAGATCTGACACTGCGGCCCCTGTCTCGACGATCGTCGCTACCTCGATTGTGCCATCGTCGTAGCCGTGTTCGCGCTCGGCCTCCGCCACAGCGCTCAGTGCCGACTCGACATTAGCGAGGCGGCCAACCTTCGGCACGACGATGCCATCTAGGTGACCGCCCACCTGCTCTATGAGCGTCGCTATCTGTTCGCGGCCGCGCTGACGAGTGCGCTGACTGTCGTGTGCCCACTCGATCCGGGGCCAGATCTCCCCACCGAACGACGGCGCGTGCTCTGACAGGGAGGCGACGGTGTTTTCGATGGCCTTGGTTTTCATTTCCGGTGCAGTCCCATCTTCGATATCCGGAACAAGCCAGTCGGGGGCCTCGAACCCCTCGGCAGTGAGACCGGATTCGAGGTACTTCGCCGAGTTATCCTTGGGAACGGCGGCTGGCGCAGTCTGAAACGTGCGACAAAGTCGTGTCATTTTGAGTGTATTTTTAATCGCAGGTTCGGTCGACGAGTGCTGTACGAGTTCCCGAGTAGACGGGACGCTTATCGTCGGTAAAGGCGACGTGTTCGAACGTGACCGCTCCGGCACGTGGTGGCCCACGGTCGCCGTCGGCGCTGATAACGCGAGTGAATCCGAAGACGGTATCACCGGCAGTCACGAAATCGTGGAACTGTTCATTCGCAAACCGGAGTTCACGGTAGGTCTGCTCGTCCGACCGAGCGTGCCCGAGCGCGACCGAGCGAGTGACATCACCGTACGCGACTGGCTCGCCCGATGGTGACTCGGCCATCGCGGCTGCGTTGTGGTGCTGGCGGGCGGTGTTCAGCGTCGCCAACGGGAGTGCCGCAACCATCGTCTCGTCCATCGTCCGCCCGCGTTCGTGCCGATAGGCCACGGCCGCGTCTCGGTCAGCGCTCCGGTCGAGTGCCGCCCGGAAGGCCTCGAATCCTGTACCCTCGGGCGTGACGAACGTCTCTGGCAACTCGACATCGGTTGGGTTGGCTGGTCCCTCCGCCGACCCTGCGTCGTCCCCAGCCGTGTCGGAACTCCCACCGTCAGGGATTGCTTCCTCACGGCGTGGGATCATGTTTGTCCGCTCGTAAGACACGAGCGTCTTGCCGGAGTCAGCGTCAATACCGCTGGTTGTCCAGGTGACAATCCCGTACGCTGGCCGCGACGAGGATGTCTGTTTCTGCTCGACGGTCGACTCGACCCGCAACGGTGTCCCCGGAGCGACGCCGTGTTGGTGATACTGGACATCGTCACGGCCGAGGAAGTAGCCTCCCTTCTCGCTGAGGTCTTCGACGGATGGACCCATCACGCTCGCCAACAGGTAGTCCGGGTGAATCGGTGGCTCATCGAAGCCGCGGGCGTCCGCAGCGTCCGGGCGCCAGTAGGCCGGGTCGTGGTTGAGTGTCTGACTCATCCACTGTTCATTGCCGTGCCGGGTCAAGCGATGCCCTGCCGCGTGTTCGATCTGCTCGCCCTCGGTGAAGTCCTCGAAGTGGTTGCCCTTCTCGCGGACGGCAACACGGTCGATGGCCGTACCGAACGTCTCGGGGTCGGTCCAGTCAGTCATCGAGGCTCACCTCCGGGCTGGCTCGTTGCTGTCGTGCTACGGTGCGTCGCATCTCGTTTGTGACAATCATGTATCCTTCATCGAATCCCATTCCGGGCTTTGCAAGCACCTGCGCGGCGTCAGTTGCGAGTGCGACGTGAGCGCAGGCTCGGGCGGACACCGCTGTCTCGTTGCAGGTCCCACCCAGGTAGGCCCGTGTCTCAGTACCGTTACACTCCAGGACAGCCCGCGCACTCCGGTGGATGCCGCCGAGATCCGGTGTCTTCACCTGCACGATATCCGCAGCGGCGGCGTCGACGAACGCGCGAACGTCCTCGAAGGTGTTACACCACTCGTCGGCAACGATATCCACATCGACGGCGGCAGCCCCAAGCCCGTTGCGAAGCTCTGTCATCGCTTCAATCTGTGCTGTGCGTCCACCGGCGTCCATGGGACCCTCCACCTGAAGCGGGAATGGAGCTGCCGCTTCGCGGAGACTGTCGAAGTAGCCGGTGACTTCGGGGCGGTCGTACGGCGGCCCGAACAGTTCGCCAATCATCCCGTACACGTCGACGTGAAACCGATGGTCGTCTTCCGTCGAGCCGAACTCCAGCGCCCGGTCTGAGAGCCACTCAAGATACGCGACGAGCTTCTCTCCGTTGGCCCCGAGTTTCGCTTCACTGTTGAACAGACCGTGTGGGAGAACTGGGACCCCCTTCAGAAGCATTTTTTCTGCATTTTGCCGTCGCTCGTCGCCCGATTGTCCAAACACGGGCACCGGATCTGTCGCCGGCGTCACACCGAGCGCGTCGGCGAGGAGCGTCGTCGGCGTGAGTCTCCGGGCGTGGGCAGCGGCGAACAAAAGCGCCTGTGAGACGCCGTACCGGACAGCAGTATGCAGTCGATCATCGCCGCCACGCTGGTCCGATAGCTCCTCGATAGCGGTGGCGTTGGCGAGGAACTCGCCCGGGTCGCGACCGACGAGTTCGTCCGCGACTGGTCCCTCCACGACCGGTGTGTAGGTAGCAGCGCGAAACAGCGGGTCGCGTCCACCAGCACCGGAGTACTGGACGGCCGCGCAGTCTCCCCGATGGCATGTTCCGTCCGAAAGCCCAACCTCAACCAGCAGCGCCTCGCCGGCCTGCCGGATGTCTTCGAACCCGTCGGTAACGGGGTCGCCCGCGTACCCGAAGCCGTCCTCAGTTGCGCCGGCCTTGATCGCACGCTGGTCGTCGAAATAAAACCCCGAAACACCCGGAATCGCCCGTATCGACTCAATCTGCATCGCTTTCGCCTCCGGGTGTGTCGATACCACTGGCCGAGTTCCCGGGCTCGTCCGATTCGCCCCCGCTCGCCGTTGGACGGCCGATTAGCTTGCCGTCGCTGATTGCGTCGACATCGTCTGCAACCATGCGGAACGAGCGCGAGCGGCCTTCCGTCCGAGCACGCTCGTCGAGACGGGCGTTGTGAATATCCTTGATATCCGTGTCGACTGCGAGGTCGCCCCACTTGAGTATCCGGACCCGTCCGTCGTCGTCGCGAGCCG
Organism: Halovenus salina; assembly: GCF_026410925.1. GTDB lineage: Archaea > Halobacteriota > Halobacteria > Halobacteriales > Haloarculaceae > Halovenus > Halovenus salina. The sequence goes on from NZ_CP112972.1 coordinate 2,575,660, forward strand.
GAAGGACGTCAGCTCTGGCGCTGTCACTGGGGGCGAAAGGAACGTCTAACGCTCCCGATTCGAACGCAGCCACGACCCCGCGTGCAACGTCGCCGTCGCCGTGGTCGAAGACTGCGTCGAGCAGCGACCGGGCAGTCCGCTCGATCAGTTGTTGCTCTTCGTCAATGCCGTCGATGACGATATCCTGTTCGACCATCATATCGATAAGTTGTCTCGTTGTTCGCAAGCCAGCGGCGTTTGCCTCCTGCGTGGGAACGCCCTGGAACTCCTGTGGTGATTTGGTGATCACCTTATCTGGTCGGGCAAGCGACGCTGTCGCCCCGCCGAGACCGATGACCCCGTTTGCTCGCGCTTCGTCAGGCGGGAATCCGCCCATCCACTCGTGGAACACTGTGGTGACGACTACATCGTTCGGGAGATACTCCTCGCCCAGCGCCCGGAGTGCCCGGAGCGCGGCGACATCTTGGACGACGTTCCCGACCTGGCCGTATCCCAGCGTGAGCGAGCGCACACCCTGGGTCGCCGCGAGCAACCCTTCAACGACCATCACGGCGATGGCGATCGCCGGTGGGACCAGCGTCCCGGTTAGCGGCCCGAACGGCTCGCGGTTGATACGGATTCCACGTTCGGTATATGCGCCACAGAGGCGGTCGACGAACTGCCAGTGTTCGATCGTCTCTGCGAGGTCGTGCTCTTTGGTGTACGGGATGTTGTACGAAATTGGCCCGCCCTCGAAGCTCTGGAACCCCCCTGCAAGCGTGACAATTGCGAGCAGGCGCGCGTCAGGTGTTCCGTGCCGGACCTCGACTGGGGTGTCGACGGCTTCGATCAACTCACGACAGGACTCGACGCCGTGGTTCACAGCGGGAAAGCCGTTGAGTGTATCTTCACCGGACTCACGGGCTTGCTCCAGCCCTCGCTGGGCTTTCTCGTATTCGTTGTCCCGGGTGTAGGAATCGATGGTCGTCGGCAACAGGTCTGCGCCGCCCTCCTCGTCGAGATATCTGAGTAGCTCAGTCTGGTCGTCGAGGCAGGGCACGCCCGCACGTGGCTGAAGCAGTGGTCGGTCGGCCGTCTCCAGCACGTCTGCAAACTGCTTCTCTGGCGGTAGCGACTCGTGGTAGTCAACAGCCGACTCAAAGTCTGCCGCAGCACCGGTTGGCCACTGCTCTCTGAGTGCCGACTCGACTTCGACCAGCTCTTCGTCCGAGATTCGCTCGTTGCGAGGCATCTACGCTCCTCCTGGGTCATTATCGCCGCGTTTGTCGGGGAACATCTACGTATTCATCCTGACCCGTTGAGTCTCGGGCTCGGTCGTCCTGTGATCCAAGTCACGCTCGAGTGCGCTGACAACGGCCGATGGATCTGTTTCGGCGTCAAACACGCGGTCAAAGCCGAGACTCCGGAAGTGGTCGCGGGTTTCGTCCCAGTCGTTTTGACCAACGTCGAGGTTGCCGCCGATATACGTGATCGCACCGCACTCCGCGTCTGCGAGACGTTCGTGGAGGCCCTGACAGTCCTGCCTGGCGTGCCCGTACAGCGACGATACGAGGACTGCCCCAGCGTCGTGTTCCTGCGCCGCCGAGGCAAACTCGTCTTTCGAGGTCTGAACCCCCAGGTTTTTCACGTCGAACCCGGCGGCCGAAAGGGCCTGTTCGAGAATGGTAATTCCAACGACGTGTGCGTCGGACCCTATCACACCGAGGATGACTGTCTGTCCCATGTGGGTATCGTACCAGTAACACGCTACCTTGATAAATATAATGATTTTTCATTACAATCGAGTAGAATGTCTGAAACACTGGTTTATAGGGCTTTTAGGGAATATAATTAATAATAGGGAACTTTTTTTACAGGCCGTAACTGACCAGAATATATGACTGCGTTGTCGGACCTGCGGGTCATCGATTTGACACAGGTGCTAGCCGGACCGTACTGCACGATGTTGCTCGCGGACATGGGCGCAGACGTAATAAAGGTCGAGCGGCCGGGTGGTGACCTCATCCGCTCGAACCCGCCGTTTCTTACCGATGCAGAGGCCGAAGCCTACGGCGGATACTTCCAGAGTGTCAACCGGGGGAAACAGTCACTGGAGTTGGATCTTGGCGACGAGGACGACCAGAACGACTTTCTCTCACTTGTCGAAACTGCCGATGTTGTCGTCGAGAACTATCGTGCCGGGACGATGGAGTCGTTCGACTTGGGCTACGAACAACTCCGCGAGCACAACCCACAGCTCATCTACTCCTCGATCCGGGGTTTCGGTGACCCCCGGACAGGCGAAACAAGCCGACAGGGACAGCCCTCTTTCGACCTGATCGCTCAAGCATTAGGGGGCGTCATGGAGACGACCGGCCAGCCTGACGGACCGCCGACGAAGGTTGGCCCAGGAATCGGTGACCTGTTTACAGCCGTGCTTAATGCGGTCGGTATTCTGGCCGCGGTTCACCACCGCGAGCGCACTGGTGACGGACAGTACGTCGATACCGCGATGTACGACGCGATGGTCTCGATGTGTGAACGAACGGTCTACCAGTACTCGTATACGGGAACATCTCCATCTCGACGGGGGAACGCACACCCGACCCTGTTCCCGTACAACGCATTCGAAACGGCAGACGGATACGTCGTCATTGCTGCGTTCTCGGACGGCCACTGGCGCGGCCTCTGCCAGCAGATGGACCGGCCGGATCTTGTCGCCGACTATCCGACTGCTTCGGACCGTCTGGCCGAGCGCGACATGCTCCGCGAAGCGATTGCCGACTGGACTCAACCGCAGTCGTCGGACGACGTCATCGACGCGCTCCGCGGAACAGTGCCGGTTGCACCCGTCCAGGACACGAGTGATATCTTTGACGACCCACATCTCCAGAATCGAGACATGCTCACGACCGTCGAACAGCCGGGAGCCGACGAAAACGTGACCATTGCTGGCTCGCCAATCAAGATGACCGAGACCCCTCCGACGGTCGAGGACCGCGCCCCGCTTCTTGACGAACACCGCGAGCAGCTGCTGAACTCGTTGCACGCTGAGGGCGACGACTGAGAATTGTTACGTATCGCACGGCTTTTAGTCGTCCATCGTATATAACCGACTGAATGATATCGAAGGGCTGCGAGCAGTGTGCGGAAGGCGCCAAGATGGTGCTCTTTGTCTATGGTTACTGCGACCAGCGCGACTGTTTTTACTGTCCGCTCGGCGAGAATCGCAAGAACGTGACCGACGTCTACGCCAACGAGCGACAGGTCCAGTCCGACGAAGAGGTTATCGCCGAGGCCAAGCGCATGGACGCCCTTGGAACGTCGATTACCGGCGGCGAGCCACAGGAGGCACTCGACAAGACCTGCCGGTATCTCTCGCTTCTGAAGGAGGAGTTCGGCGAAGACCACCATACCCACCTCTACACCGGCATCACGGGTGGCCGCGAGAACATGCGTCGTCTCGCCGAGGCCGGCCTGGACGAAATCCGCTTCCATCCGCCCCTCGAACAGTGGGGTGACCTTCACGGCACCGAGTGGGAGGACATCCTCTACATCGCCCGCGAAGAGGGGCTCATCCCTGCCTTCGAGATTCCGGGTATCCGCGCCGAAGAGGAGTTCCTGGAGTTCCTCGACGAGGGCGCGGCCGACTTCTGTAACATCAACGAGTTCGAGATGAGCCAGGGCAACTTCCGGCGGATGCAAGAAGAAGGATTCGAGCGCAAGGAAGGCCACATGAGCGCTGTCGAGGGAAGCCACAAGATTCTGGACGTGATGGGCGACCACGAGCAGGTCTACTTCTGTACCTCGGTCTTCAAAGACGCCGCCCAGCACCGCAACCGGATGAAACGGATGGCCCAGAACGTCCGGCGTCCGTTCGACGAGGTGACCGAGGACGGTACCATCGTCTACGGCAAGACCTGGGTCGACGCCGAGCGCCTAGACGAGCTGGGTGTTCCTACCGACTACTACGCCGTCAAGTCCGGCCACGTCGAACTGGCGTGGTGGCTCTTAGAGGAGATGCTCGCCGACGGCGACATCGAGGAAGGAGAAATCGTCGAGCAGTATCCGACGGTCGACGGAACCGTCGTCGAGCGGACGCCGCTGGCCTGATCTACGACACCTGCAGGGGCGGAATCGTGGGCAGTGACCAGAGCTGCCATTTCTCTTCGGTCTCGAACAACAGCGTTGTCGGATTGAACGAGAGCCCGTCGGCCTCGGCCTCGTGGCGGACGTAGGCGTACCCCTTGAAGTCGTGTTCCTGCTGGAGCGTTTCAAGTGCCTCTTGCTCCTGTTCGATTGTGGTCTGGACAACCTCGGTGTCGCCGCCCGAGTCGCCGTGCTTGTTCTCTACCGCAGTTTCGAGGTCGACTTCCGTCGGGTCTGAGAGGGTAATTTTCTCGGCATCGAGCGCGGCCTCAAACTGCCCGGAGGGGTCCTCGCTGATGGCGTAGTCGCCGTCCTCGTGTGCGTACTCGTTCGCCCGCTCGTGGTCGCCGTCTTCGAGCGCCGCGAAGTACGATTCGACGGCATCGACGGGGCCGCCTGCCGAGGTGTCGTCGCCGCCCATACAGCCGGCCGTCGCGACGACGACACCGCCGATTGTGGCACGGACGAACGCTCGTCTACTTGAAATATGTGTACTGCTGTTGGAGGGCTGTGGCATGGCTGTAGCTGGCCGTGGCGACCGAAAAAGTGTTTTGATGCTGATGAAACCACTGTCCTGTACCCTGTTGTCACGAGACGACGCTCACGCGTCGCTCAACCGACTAACCCAGGTGGTGGTACCACTCAGCGCACGCTGGACCATCTCGCGGCTGACCAGCGCGAAGCCGGTCGCGACAGCCAGAAAGCCGACGACGGTGCCCGCCGCCAGCCCGTGCCCGAGAAACAGAATCGAGACCAGCGTCGCAAACACCGGTTCGAGGTATGCCACGAGGGTCGTCTCGGTCGCCCCGACGCGCCGGACCAGCCCGAAATACAGCAGGTAGCCCGCCGCGCCGGCTCCGAGCGTGATGTACACCAGCGAGCCGACCGCGGCCGGCGACACCGCAGTCGGAGCTGGCATCGACTCGCCGCTCAGCGCCGAGCCACCGAACAACAACGCGGCACCGACGACCATCGCCCACCCCTGGAGCGCCTCCAGCGGAAGCCCGCCCTCGACGAGCTGGATAGCCACCGAACCGATGGCAAACAGCGCCGTCCCGCCGAAGACGAGACCGACGCCGATGACGGTCGTCGAGAGCACACCCGAGCCGGCTGAGGGCTGTGCGATGACGGCGACGCCGGCGAGACCGAGCAGGAATCCACAGGCGTCGAGCAACCCGCGTGACTCACCCAGCAACGGGACGGCGACGATTGCCGCGACGACTGGCGACATCGACACGACGACCGCCGCGACCGCGCCCGAGACGTACTGTGTGCCCATGAACAGCGCGCCCTGATAGCCGCCGAACATGAACGTACCGACGACGGCGACACCAAACATCTCACGCCTGTCGCGGGGGAGCAGTCGGTCTGTCACCGCAGCCGCGTACGCGAGTACGATACCGCCCGCGACGGCGTACCGAATCCCAGCAGCGCCCAGCGGGGGAATCTCGTCGACGACCACGTCGATTGCCGGAAACGCCGCCCCCCAGAGGAGACCGACGCCGACGAGCACGAGCGCGGCCGGCAGTTGAAACGAATCCTTTGTTAGCCACATTCTTTCGAAGTTAATTCAGCTAATGGCTGGCCTTGAAAAGCTGTAACTACGACGGCAGTCTTTCTTCCAGATACTACAGTTTTCAAAGCGTATTCGATATATAGACGACTTACATCCCTAAAACCGAAGTCACTTCAAAAAACAATCCATTTGCAGTTGTATGGACGAAAAAGACATTCAGATACTGAAGTCAATCGAAGATCTGGAGACGACAAGCACCGACGCGGTGAGCGAGGCGACAGGGATTCCGATATCGACTGTCCACTACCGTCTCAACAACCTCCGCGAGAAGGGGGTCATCAAAAATGACCGCCTGGACCTCGACCTCGACGAACTCGGACTCGAGATTACTGTCCTCGTCGAGGTGTTCACCAAAAACGAACAGGACCACCGCAAGAGCGGCACGAAAATCGCCGACATCGAGGGAGTGACGAAGGTGTTTTTCACGATGGGGGAGACCGACTTCATGGCGCTCGCCCGCCTCCCGAACAGCGAGAGCGTCGAACGGCTCATCTCCGACTTCGAGGCACTGGAGGATGTCTCTCGGACCAACTCGACGTTCGTCATCTCGCGCGAACTCGACAGCCACTACCCCCTCCAGCAGTACGACGAGGAGACCCTCGTCACGGCACTCGCCGAGTAGTCACAGAATCTCGCGAACGTCGGCCGGCGACGACAGCACATAGGTGGGTTCGTGGTCTGGGTCTGCCGGCGGCTCCTCGTCGGGAACCCAGGCCGACTGCATCCCGGCGTTGTTCGCGCCGCCGATATCGCCCCGGAGCGAGTCGCCGACGTAGATACTCGTCTCCGGGACCGCCCCCAGTTCGCGGAGGACCGTCTCGAACGCGTCGGGGTCAGGCTTGCCAGCGACTTCGGTGTTCGGACCACAGACGACGACCGCGTCGAACAGCTCCGCGATGTCGAGTACGTCGAGTTTCGCCCGCTGTGTGTCGGGGTCGCCGTAGGTCAACATCCCGAGGTCGTCGTACCGCTCGCGGGCGTACTCGACGGCCTCGCGTGCGCCCTCGCGGAACTCCACGTCGGTCTCGTCGACGACATCCACCGTGACCTCGGCCAGCCTGCGGTACCCCTCGTGGTCGAGGTCGTCAGTCACTGCACGGTAGAGTTCCTCGTAGAACGCGCGGTCTGTGTCGACAGTCGGGATATCCGCAGGGTCGACATTCTGTACGTCCTCGACGGTAAACGGCGGCTCGATGCCGACGCGAGCGAACACCGTCTCGTGAATCTCCTCGTCGCTCTGGGTGTTCTCACAGAGGGTCGTATCGAGGTCAAACACCACAGTCTCGATCGCTGACATTGTTTGCTCTCCTCGCCTGGGATACAAAAACGAGACGAAACCGTCTTTCCCGGCTCAGGCCGGCGACGAGGGGTCAAGAAAGGCCAGCAGCTCGTCGGTCGTCCGTCCTGGCTGGGCCGCATGTGGCCAGTGGCCGCTCTCGGCAAACCGCCTGACACTGAGGGGTTCGACCACGGCGTGATGACGGTCAACAAGGCCGCTGTCGAGTACGGGGTCCCGCTCTCCCCAGACGAGGAGGGTCGGTAGGTCGACGCGTCGCTGGGGTGGCAACCCGCCGCGAAGCATCGAGGTGATGCCATCGACAACGGTGTCGCGCCCAATCGCACGGTAGTGATTCAGCGGCCCGGAGGAGTCGGTTCGTTCCATCGCTTTGCGAAACCGCTCTCTGTCACTCTCGGAGAGCGAACCCGCAGCGGACAGCTGTTCGAGGGCGCGTTCGACGAGCCGGTAGTCGTCGGCTTCGAGCAGTTGCTCGGGTAGCCAGGGGAGCTGGAAGAAGCCGACATACGACGAGCGCACGAGCTGGCCCGGCGACCGGAGCAGGCTCCGCCGATACACGTCGGGGTGAGGTGCGTTGAGGACGGCGAGCTGTGAGACCAGCTCGGGCTCGCGGACTGCACACTCCCAGGCGACGAGCCCGCCCCAGTCGTGGCCGACGACGGCCGCCTGTGTCGCGCCCCGGCTCTCGACGAGCCCACGAACGTCGGCGACGAGTTCTTCCATCCGGTAGCTGTCGAGGCCTGGCGGTGTCGACGAGTGATTGTATCCGCGCAGGTCCGGGGCAACGACGCGGTAGCCGGCGGCCGCGACTGCGTCGAGCTGTCGATGCCAGGTGTACCAACACTCTGGAAATCCGTGCAGGAGGACCACCAGCGGAGCGGCACCTGTTGGGTGGTCGACCGCATCCCGCGCCGGCGGGAGCGTCACGTAATGGAGCGCAACGTCGTTAACGTGGACAGTCTCGTGGTGCCAGTTCGGCGGATCCCCAGAGCGGGGGTTCGCCGCCCTGTCGTGGTGTTTATCTGTAGTCATGCATTATCTGACACATCTGTCCGTCGATGGACAGTAGTTCGGCCGCCAGCAGCAAAAAGTCGCCGCCGAGACGGCAAATGCGGCGACCTGTCAGAGAACCACCCGGAAACCTTTTGAATCCAGTCGTCTCTAGACGGAAACGAATGAGTAGCTCCGAGCCTGCGACAGTGCTCGTCGTGGACGACGAGCCTGACGTGGCGGACGCGTATGCGGCACAACTCAAGGGGGAGTATACCGTCTCGACAGCGTACGGCGGTCAGGAGGCACTCGACAAGATGGACGACGCGGTCGACGTGGTCTTGCTCGACCGCCGGATGCCGGGCATCTCCGGCGACGAAGTTCTCGAAAAGATACGGGAGCGAGAGATGCACGTCCGGGTTGCGATGGTGACGGCGGTCGATCCAGACTTCGATATCATCGAGATGCCGTTCGACGATTACGTCATCAAACCTGTCTCGCGTGACGACCTCTTCGAGACCATCGAACGCCTGCTCACCTGTTCGGAGTACGAGGAGCACCTGCGACGCTACTACGCACTGACCGCCAAGCACGCGACGTTAGTCGCGAACAAACCTGAGTCCGAACTGGCCGAAAGCGAAGCCTTCGACGAACTCGAAGAGCAGATGGACTCGATTCAGCAAGACCTCGACGAGACAATCTCGTCGTTCGACGACGCGGACTTCGAGGCCGCGTTCCGCGACCTGAACGACGAGTCCATGCTCGACCCGCCCGAGGAGTAACGCCGCTTTCTTTAATTTCCCCTACCGAAAACCATAACCTACACTTTTCCCTAGGCCGGTTCGATGAGTCAGCAACTACCGGACGTCCAAGCCGACAGTCCCGACGTTACCGTCGGGCTGAACCGGGTTGGCGTCACGGGTGTCGAGAAACTCGTGAAAGTCGCGCGACCCGAGAAGCGTCCTATCGTCCTCATGGCGGCGTTCGATGTCTACGTCGATCTCCCATCCTGGCGGAAAGGAGCAGACATGAGCCGGAACATGGAGGTCGTTGACGAGACGCTTGAAGATGCAGTCAGCGAGCCAACCTACCGCATCGAAGATGTCTGTGGTGACGTTGCCGAACGGCTGCTCGACAAACACGAGTACACGACGAAAACTGAGGTGCAGATGGAGGCCGAGTACATCGTCCGCGAGGAGACGCCGGCGACGGACCGGGAGACACAACACTCCGCGGATGTCACGGCGGCCGCGACCGCGACAGAGGACGGAACAACCGAGAAAATCGGTGTCACCGTCACGGGGATGACCGTCTGTCCCTGCTCGCAGGGAATGTCTGCGAGTCGCGCACGCGAGACGCTCGACACGCTCGGAGTCGACGACGAGACCGTCGAGCAGTTCCTCGACGAGGTACCCCAGCCGGGTCACTCCCAGCGCGGGCACGCGACGGTCACCATCGAGAGCCCGGGTGCACCCGAGGTCGACCTGCGCGAGCTTATCGACGTTGCCCGTGACTCGATGAGTGCACGCATCTACAACCTCGCCAAACGGCCCGACGAGGACTACATGACCTTCGACGCACACAGCGACGCCAAGTTCGTCGAGGACTGTGTCCGCGCGATGGCCGAGGGCGTCGTCACCGAGTTCCCCGACCTGCCCGACGAGGCCGTGGTGACGATGAAACAGTCGAACGACGAATCTATCCACCAGCACAACGCCCACGCCGAGCGCGTCGCCGAGTTCGGCCAGCTCAAACAGGAACTCGACAGCGACGAGTGAGGTTCTGCGTTCTCACAGCAGCGGCCTGAGACGCGTCTACTCGTCCATGCCGCCTTGGAGAAAGTCGACGACAGCCCCCGGAGTGGCATCGATGCCGCCGCCCTGTGCCGCCGCGGGACTGCCGCCACCGCCACCGCCGAACTCCTCTGTTACTTCATCGACAATAGCGCCGGCATCGAACCCCTCGGCGGCGGCGACCGCGACGAACGTCCGGCCGTCCTGTCCCGCGAGTGCGACCACGTCGGCGGCCTCACCCGCCATCTCCGTGGCCTTCTCGCTGAGGTCGTTCGGCCCCATCGCGTCGACGCTCCCAGCAAGCCACGTCCCACCTTCGCGCTCGACTACGTCATCCCGGAGGTCGTCGATGCGTCGCTCGGCGAGTTGGTCCTGGAGTTCTCCGCGCTCGGCTTCGAGCCGTTCGATATCGGACTGGAGGTCCCGGACGTACTCCGAGAGCCCAGCGAGATTTGTCCCGGCTGTGGCCGCCGCCTCGAAGGCCGCTGCTTTCTCTTCGATACGCCGCCCGATTGCCGGTTCGCCGACGGCGAACTCGACGCGGGTCATCCCCTCTCCAGGATTCGACCGCTCGATGACGGTAATCGGGCCAATCTCCTGTGTGTTCTCGACGTGGGTGCCGCCACAGGCCGCCACGTCCCACGGCTCGCTGCCGCCGACGGTTACCACCCGGACCGTGTCGCCGCCGAGTCCCTCCTCGGTTTTCGTATTAAACGCAATCCGCTCCATGTCGAGGGCCTCTGCCTCTGGGTAGCGTTCCCAGGTGACGGACCGAGACTCCCAGACCGCCTGGTTCGCCAGCCGTTCGAGTTCGAGGAGGACCTCGTCGTCGATTTCCGTCGAAGTCGTGAAATCGACTCGGACCTTCTCGGGAGAGATGTCGAATCCGCCGTAGCCGAGGTCGTCGAGCATCCGCCGACCAGCGCCGTAGACGACGTGACTGGCTGTATGTGCCCGCATGCAGTAGGTTCGAAAGGACTCGTCGACGTTCCCTGTCACGGTCTCGCCGACTGTCAGGTCCGACGCTTCGGCGAGTGTATGAACAACGCCGTTCTCGCCGTGTTGAACGTCGACGACCTCCTGGCCTGCGAGGGTCCCGCGGTCTGCGGGCTGGCCGCCGCCCTCTGGGTAGAAGTAGGTCTCGTCGAGGACAACCGCGCTGTCGGTGACCTGTTCGACGACCGCCTCAAACTGCGTCGTATATGGGTCGGCCGAAGCCTTCGTCTCAGTCATCGTTCCAGACCCAACGGCGGCCGCCCACATCAACGTCACGTTTGTTCGAACGGCTGTCACGAACCCACCGAGTCATGACTGCGACACCAGTTCCTCACACACCGTGTCGGCAATATCCTGTCGTGTTGTTTCGTCGGCACCCTCGGTACACCACTCCAGGGCGACAGTATCGTCTTCGTATCGAGGAATGATGTGGAGGTGAGCGTGAAAGACCTCTTGACCTGCGGCGACGCCGTTCGACTGGACGACGTTGTAGCCCCGGAGTGGACAGACGGATTCGAGGGCACCGGCGACGCGGTGAACCGTTCGGAACACGTCTCCGGCGAGCGATTCGGACATGTCGGTCATCGTCTCGTGGTGTGATTTCGGAACGACGAGTGTATGCCCACGAGTCGCAGGTTCGACGTCGAGAAAGGCGAGTGACTGCTCGTCTTCGTACAGTCGATACGCAGGTGATTCCTCGGCGACGATAGAACAGAAGACACAATCGGACATGGTTGGTCAATTCTCTGCACCGAACAAAACTCTACTGGCTGTCATCATAACGCACTCTGGGTCCGCCGAATCCGTCTGCCGTCTCGGAGACGACGTCTCTCACGAGCCGGTGACTCACTCTTGGGGCGACGAACCCACACGGGGCGGGACAGCACTTAATCGACCGACACGACGAGCGTCCGGCCGACCATATCGCCGAGTCGCTTCCCGTCGCCCCGGAGAAGGATGATAGCGACCGCGACCCCCCAGTAGCCGAGGCCGTCGACGAGTCGCAGCGCGTTCCGGACGAACGACGCGACGACCCCGATTTCGTGTCCGTCGTCCCGGCGGACGCCCAGACCGAACAGACGCTTTCCGACGGTCGTCCCAGTCTGCCACTCCAAAATAAAGTGATAGATGAACGCGACACCCATCAGAAGGACGAACACCCCACGGCGAGTCGGGCCGGGACTGACGACCTCGGCGACCGGCACACCAGCAGCGACCGTCGGGACGACACCGAGGACCGACACGATGGCCTGGTCACAGAGAAACGCGGGCGTTCGAGTGTGAAGTGGCGCTGGCTTGACCACGCGGGAAGATAGAACCTCACTCAGTTAGGGGCTCCGGCTGAACGATCAGATACCTTTTTGCCACGCTCGGCGAACGTATCTCTATGACAGAGACGACGGCCGAGAAGCTCAGAGCGGAACTGGAGGCAGTATTCGAGGAAGCATCCTATCCGGTCGAGGAACCGATGGAGTTGGCGTCGGTGCTCCCCGATGGACCGAGCACGACCTTTGAGGCGGACGACGTGAGCGTCGGCGTGATGGAGTTCGGCTCGGAGTACGCCGACTATCAGGAGTACCCCTACGAGTCAGCCGAGGCCCTCGTCGACGACCTGATGGCTGGCTTTCGTGAGGAAGGGCTGTTCGAGTAACCCATCTCACCGTCGTCGCCGGGCGACCCGTTTCTCTGCGGTCTCCTCGGTGACGAGTTCGTACAACAGCGCGCGGCCGCCGTCGGCCTTCGGCCGGAGAATCCGCCCGAGGCGCTGGGTAAACTCCCGCTGGCTCCCCGAGCCAGACAGGAGGACAGCGACGTTCGCGTCGGGTACGTCTACCCCCTCGTCGAGGACGTTCGCCGTGACGATACGGGAGTACGTTCCATCCCGGAACCGCTCTAACACCTCGCGGCGCTCGCTCGCGCCCGTCTCGTGAGTGATTGCCGGAAGCAGGAACCGCTCGGAGAGCCGGTAGACTAGCTCGGTGTGTGCGGTGAAGACGAGCACGCGGTCGTCGCTGTGGCGGTCGAGAATCTCGGTGAGTCGTTCTACTTTGCGCGCTGCGTTCATCATCACCTCGCGGGCGCGCTGTTTCGCCAGCAGCGCCTCTCGTGCCCGCGGGTCGGTTCCCGAGCGCTTGACGAGTTCCTGGTAGTCGCTGCCGCTCCGGAGTGTGATGTTCGACTCCGCGAGGTAGTCGGTGAAGGTAGACTGGTGGCGCTCGTAGACGTCCCGTTCTTCGGGCGTCAGCTCCACCTCGATGCGTTTGATGTCGTGCTCTGCGAGGTGTTCGCCCGCCAGCTCGTCGGCGGAGATGCGATAGACGAGCGCGCCGAGTAGCTCCTCGACGACTTCGTGTGCGCTGTCCGGGCGCTCGAAGGTTGCCGTCAGGCCGAGCCTGGCCGGCGCGGCGAGCAGGCGGGCGATGTCGCGGTACCCATCGCCGCCGAGGTGATGGACCTCGTCGAAGACGACCAACCCGAAGCGGTCGCCGAGTTCGTCCGCCCGGAGATACGCCGAGTCGTAGGTGGCAACGGTCACGTTCTCGACGCGTTGCTCGCCGCCGCCGAGACAACCGATTGGAGCGTCGAACTCGGCCTCCAGTTCGTCTTGCCACTGATTCAGCAGGTCGATTGTCGGGACGACTACCAGCGTCGGCGTTCCGAGGGCCTCGATTGCGCCGAGACCGATGACAGTCTTGCCGCTGCCGGTCGGCAGTTCGAGGACGCCGCGCTCGTCGGCCGACCGCCAGGTGTCGAGTGCCTCCTGCTGGTACTCACGGAGACGGTAGCTCGACGACAGCGCCAGCGTCGGCAGGTCGATGACCTCATCGACGACCGAGAACCCACTCGCCGAGAGGGCCTCCCGAACCGCAGCGTACCGGAAGGCGGGTGCACGGTAGCTCTCGGTCCGTGGGTCCGGGGCCACATCGGGAACCGACGCCAGCGCGTCCTCGACCTCGGCGTCGCCGGCGATGCGAATCGAGCCCTCCTCGAAGGCGAGTCTGACCGTCGTCACGGCCGGATAGACGGCGGCGACACACAAGAACGATGCCCCTCGGAGTGTTCATGGAAGACCTCTCAGTGAGAGCGGTCAGAACAGCAAGAAAGCCCCGAGTCGTTCACCGAGCGAGACGACGCAAGGACCGCAACGGAGTGAGGACCACAGCGAGTCGCAGCCGGTGAACGACTCGCCCCTTTCAGTCCCGCCCGAGTTCGCTTTCGAGGCCGGCTGGGGCTTTCTTCCTGTTTCACAGTCCATTAGCCAACACGCGAAACGAAACACCGCTCGGAAATTCCGGCACACGTTTTTTGCGCGTGCCGCCCTAACCCAGGGTATGGATACCGGAAAGATACTCCTCTGGCTGGTCTTGGGCGTGGTTGGCCTGGTCGTGCTCAACGTCGTCGTCTCGGCGGTGCTCGCGGCCATCGGCCTGCTCTGGGGGCTCATCACGACCACGGCGACGCTCGCAGTTGTCGGTGGCCTCCTGTACGGTGCGTATCGCCTGTATGGCTTGGTCAGCGGCAACGATACAGGGTCGTCGGTCAGCACGTCGCGAAACACGTCGTTCTCCCAGAACAGCGACTTCGGCGGGACCGGCAACTCGGTTGACGACGTTCAGACGCGGTACGCAAACGGCGAAATCTCCGAGGCAGAGCTCGAACGCGAACTCGAACGCGAGATGGACGACGACAGCGACTTCGACAGCATCGACCGCGAACTCCAGCGCGAACGGAGCTCGTAACTCAGCCGAGCGGGTCGAACGACGGCTGGAACAGGTATGGTTTCTCGACTCGTTCCGTATCGAGCTCGGATGTGAGCCGTGGCTCGAGTTCTGTCTGCACGGTCTCAAGTGCCGACACATCGCCTGATAGCGCCGCGTCGATGCCCGGAAGCGACAGCGGCGGGGCCCGGAACAGCCACTTGCGGTACGGCGGAAACCGGTTTTCGAGGACGTAGGTGAGCGCGACGAACTGCTCGACGGCTGCGGCCGTGGCACACTGTGCAACACGCTCGTCGCCGCGCTCGACGGCTTTCTGTGCGTCGAAGGTGTTCCCGGTGGCGTAGAACCATCCGGCGTACAGCTTCTCGGTCCGGACCTCCGGCGGGTACTCGCTGTGGTCGTCGAGCAACTCCGCGACCCCTGCTCGGTCGTAGAGGACCTCCGCGTTGGCGTACATATAGCGGTCGGTGTCGTCCTCCCAGCCGTCGAGTTTCGCGTCGAGGTCGTCCCGGTCGAGCGTCGTCCACTCGACGTGGATACCATCGACCGAGCGCTCGTCTCCCTGCTCGGGACCGACAACAGTAAGGTCGACATCCGAGTTCTCGTCGGCGTAGCCCGTCGCGGTCGAACCGATGAGAAGGACCGCGTCCACGTCCCCGCGCTCGGCCAACTCTTCGCTGACCGACCGTGCGACCGCTCGGCGTTGTTTCAGCGGTGTCATGTTTGCCAAGACCTGGCCATCCAAGGTTACTGTTCCGATTTCTCACTCTGGCAACACGAACAGCCCTTCGCGCGTGTCGATGACACTGACCGTTTCGGCGTCGGGGTCAAGGTAGTCGGGCCGGGCGACCGTCTTCGTCTCGTAGGTGTCCGGATGGAGCACCTGCACGGCGTGTTCGTCGGTTACCGCCACCAGCGTCGTCTCCTCGCCGTCGTCGGCCGTTCCAAGCCGGTCAGCATCGGGTGCGTCGCCGTCCTCGTAGTTTGCTTCGTAGTGCTCACCCGAGGTCAGACGCGTCCCCTTGAGGTTGCCTTTGACACTCTCGACGAGCACCGCGCCATCGTCGTCGGGAGCGATGACCTCACCCGGGCGATAGGGTGGCAGGTGGACGGCGTAGGTGACCCGGTAGACCTCGTTGCCGTCGGCGTCTTCGGTGACGAGTGTCTCGTAATCGCTGTAGGAACCGCCGAACTCCCGGACGATGCGTCGGGCGACCTGCTCGCCGAGACGGTTGGTCGACAGCTTGATATCGAGCCCGCCGGCAACCTCCAAGACCTCGGTGACAAAGGCCTCGCGGTCGCCCTTGTCTTCGAGTTCGTCCACCAGTTCGTGTGCAATCTCCGTGGCGCGGTCGGTCTCTTCCCCGCTGGGGTCTCGGTCCGTCGAGCGGACCTGGACGACACTGGCGTAGGAGCCGCCGGCGATACGACCACACCGGTCGCAGGTCTCCCGGCTGAGTTTGACCGGGACCACGACTTCCTCGGCAACCGGCGTCTCCCGGAGCACGCCAGAGAACTGGCAGTGCATCCGGATGGTCGTCTGGTCGACCTGTTCGGGAGCGACCTGCCAGGAGATGCTCGTCGCGTCGATGTGGACCGACAGCGCCTCGGTGACGGCGTCGATCGCGATATCGGTGTAGTCCTCCGCGCCGACATCGACCCAGCGGTTGCCACGATGGACCGCGCCACACTGCGAACAGACACGGACCTGGACACGGTCGGGGGCGTCGACGAGGTCGTACTCGTCGATGTAGCAGGCGTCACAGAGCGCGCTGTCGACCCCCTCGCGGGAGAGTGTTTCCTCGCGCTCGATGGTGTCGCCACACCGTGGGCAGAACTCGCCGGAGCCGCTCATTATCAGCCGGTATGCCGCTGTCGCACGTAAGTCCCGCGTTTCGCCCCTCACAAATCTCGGCCACGGCCAAGTCACCAACATCTTGGTGAAATATACACGTCGATAGCGCTCTGACTAACAGTTGTGATGAGGAAATCAACGCTCGTCTCGAACACAACAGCAACGGTCACAACGAATCCAGGTGGTCACAGATGAGTAATGACGCGAGCCAACTGAGCCGGTGGACGCCGGTCATCTTCCGGGTCGTTGCAGTGGTACTCACCTTGTATCCGGCCGTCAGGAAGTTCACCGAGTACGCCGCACGCGTGGATGCCTTCGAGGAATACGGGCTCCCGTTCCCGGAGCTGGCGGTGCCGTTTACGGGAGTCGTCGAACTCGTCGCCATCGTATTGATTGGGTTCGGTATCGCCGGCCGCCTCGGCGCAGTCGGGCTCGGCGTCGGGATGGTGGTTGCAATCGCCGCGGCCGGTCCGAACCCGTTTAGCGTCTTGGTTTTGGTGTCGTCTGTCGGTATCGCGGTCCTCGGAACCGGTCCGTACTCTGCCTGGGACCCGACGCTGCGTGACTTGTTCGGACGGCTGTCGGGCCGTGACCGAGTCGCTGCCGCCGTCGAGGAGTGAGCGACACGTTTAGTTACGACCCTGTCGAATCCAGGCTGTGAACGACGACGAGGCCGAGACGGCTCGTGAGGCCGACGACGTGGGTACGGGAGCGTCACCACAGGGCGATTCCGAGGAGGACCCCGCCCCGCATATTGAGGAGGCACTCGAAACACTCCCCGACGGGAGCAAACTCCGCGGTGAGGTCGTCGCGGTCGAACGGGTGGGTTCGTCTGCGGTACCCGAGGACGTTCCGTACGAGGTTGCCGGTGACGCGCTCGCGCTCACCCTCGACATCGACCACCTCGAGGGCGAGGCGACGACGTACTTCGCCTGGCCCGACGCCGGGGCCGACGACCGCCTCGAACGACTCCTGTGGCTGCGTGAGTTCGGCCCCGACCAGGTCACTGATTTTCAGGGAGCGCAGATGCTGCTCACAGTGGAGAACGGTCACGTCGTCCCGGTACTACCGGAGACGAAGCCACGAGGCGACGAGCGTGCCTACGTCGGCATCCTGGTCGGATTGCTCCCAAGTCTGCTTATCTTTTTAAGTGGACTGTTCGGGGCCGGCGACGCCCTCTTTACACAGGCATTCGTCGGCGTCTGGGCGGCTGGGACGTTTCTCGTTTTGCCGGTCTCGCTGTATCTCGACGCCTGGCATCTACGGACGACGATGGACTGGCGAGGCCGGCCGCTGCTGTGGGCCGGGCTCTCTGTGATTCCGGCTGTGAACGTGATGGCTGTCTCCGCCTACCTCGTCTTGCGACAATCTGCGGACCCGCTGACCTGACTGCTCACGCGCGGGCGGAAGGAGACAGATAGTGTGCGAGTTCGTGGCCGAATCGCTCGGCCAGCGTTGCTACCTCGTCGCCGGCGAGCACCTCGTAGCCGTCTTCGATGGCTGACTCAATGTGGACGCCCAGAGCAACATCAAGCAACGCATCGCTCTCGACGAACGACTTTGCGGTCGTGAACTCTCGTTCGCGCTCGACGACATACCGGTCGTCCTCGATGAACGGTCCGTAGGCGTCGCCGTCGGCGTACCCCTCGTAGAACCGCCGCGCGTGAGCCTGGACGTGGACAGGTGGTCCGGTGTGGCGCTCGATTGCGGGGCGTTCGGCGACCGCAAGCTCGAACAGCAGGACAACCTCCTCGTCGTCGGCGAATGCGTCCGTCCGGAAGATGTCGAACCCGCGACGCACGAGCTCGTCGGCGATACCTTCCCGTGACCGCTCTAGCTGGGGCCACAGCTGGTCCTCGACGATATCGGGGCGGCTGACCCGGAGTGCGAGCGGCGTCGTCCCACGGGCCACGAACCCCTCCTGTACCTCGGCCGCCGAGAGGGGGTCGACCTCGGCGGGCGAAAACAGCTCCTCGCGAGGGTCTGCAAGCAGTTCCCGTGCGAAGTGCTGAAAGCGGGCGACGTTCTCCCGCGAGAGGACGGCGGCGACGTTTCGCTCTGGGTCGGTGGGGTCGATGACGACCACCGGGTCAGCGAACGACGCCGTCCCGTGGTCGGCGGGGTCGAACCGGACTGGTGGGTTCCAGTCCGCGGCGGCCTCGACGAGCCCGCGAAAGCCGTCGTGTTCGAGGACGAGCAACTCTGTCAGGTAGCCCGAGAATCCTTTGGTCCGCAGGTCGCTGCCGTAGACGCCGATGCCACGCATGAACTGCTTGCAGACGCGCACGTCGCTTGCCAGCGCGGGCGTCATCCGTTTGCGGAGGTATATTGTATGGAAGGGTGTCCGGTCGACCGAGGACTGAATCTCGCTCGCGGCGTCGACGGCATAACACGGCACGAGGTCCACGTCGAAGCCGTCGAGTTCGCCGACGACGTAGGGGTGTTCGGCGAACTCCTCGCGGCCGTCGGGGAGGACGCTGTGGCCGACATCGAGCCCGTATCGCTCCAGTTCGTCGGTGTCGAGTGAGGGCGGAAAACAGACGAAGAGGTCGATATCCCGCTCGCCGGCGAGCCAGGTGCCTCTCGCGGTCGACCCGACCTGCATCACCTCGGCGTCGACGGGAAACTCCGAGAGTGCGTCTCTTGTTCGCTCGGTGAGCCGCTCGACGGCCTCCTCCATCGCCTGACGCTCGGGGGCGTCGGGCTCGACCCGTCCGGCGACACTCGTGACCACCGCATCGAACCTGTCCTCCTCGCTCATACAGGGCCGTTGCCGACAAGTACGTGAAAGCGTGTCGATGCCGGGTCGAAGCGAAACGCCTATTTTATTCATGCCTGTACGAGGTAGTGGGCCGCCGTAGCTCAGATGGTAGAGCACCACGCTGTTAACGTGGTTGTCCCAGGTTCGAGTCCTGGCGGCGGCGCTTTCTTCCACGAACTGACGACGAGCACCGCGAGTCGTCCGTGAGTGGTGAAAGCGTGACCCGACAGACTCGGGCAGACGAGTCGCAGCCCCGGAATGGCCGAACGGAGTGAGGCCACGTGCCCGGAACGTCTCGGCGAGTTCGAGTCCTGGCGGCGGCGCTTTCTCATACAGATACTATGACAGTCGGTCGAATCCGCGTTCGAGGTCGCGGATAATATCGTCGGTCGCTTCGATACCGACAGACATCCGCACGAGCCCCTCGGAGATATCCATCGCCTCGCGTTTCTCGTCGGTGAGGTAGGCGTGGGTCATCCCCGGCACGGACGCAATGATGGACTCGACGCCGCCGAGACTGACAGCCAGCTGTATCTCTTCGAGGTGTCCGAGCACTGTCGCCGCCGCCTCGCGGCCGCCGTCAATCTCGAACGAGAGCATCCCGCCGAAGCCGCTCATCTGCTCGCGTGCGAGGTCGTGTTGTGGATGACTTGGAAGACCGGGGTAGTGGACGGCCTCAACCGCCGAATGAGAGTCGAGAAACCCCGCGACAGCGAGGGCGTTTTGCTCGTGGCGTTCCATCCGTGCGGGGAGGGTCTTCAGCCCGCGGAGGACCATGTAGGAGTCGAACGCCGAGAGCACGGAGCCGGTGCCGTACTTCTGGACGAACTCGGCGCGCTCGGCGAAGTCGTCGTCGCGGGTGACGATGGCCCCGCCCAGCGAGTCCGAGTGGCCGTTGATGTACTTGGTCGTGCTGTGGACGACAACGTCTGCCCCGAGGTCGAGCGGTCGCTGGAAGTACGGGCTGGCGAAGGTGTTGTCGACACAGAGCGTGGCGTCGGCCTTGTCGGCGACCTCGGCGATTGCGCCGATATCACAGAGTCGCATCAGCGGGTTGGTCGGGCTTTCGACCCAGACCAGCGCCGTCTCGTCGGTGACTGCGTCGGCGACGGCTGCCGTCGAGGTCGCGTCGACGTACTCGACATCGAGGTCGAAGGATTCCGCGTAGATGTCGTCGAAGAGCTTGCGGGTGCCGCCGTAGAGATACTGGAAGGCGACGACGTGGTCGCCGGGCTCGAGCAGCGTCATCGCGGTCGTCCCGATGGCACCCATCCCCGACGAGAGCGCGAGCGCATGGCTCCCGCCGGAGAGCGAGGCGAGCTGTGATTCGAGCGCAGCTCGCGTCGGCGTCCCGTCCCGGGCGTAGGTGAACTCC
Organism: Halovenus salina; assembly: GCF_026410925.1. GTDB lineage: Archaea > Halobacteriota > Halobacteria > Halobacteriales > Haloarculaceae > Halovenus > Halovenus salina. The sequence continues at coordinate 2,596,150 of NZ_CP112972.1, forward strand.
GGGTAGTCACTCACCTGCTCTTGGGTGTACGTCGAGGCCAGGTGAATCGGTGTGACGATGTCGCCGGTCGTCGGTTGGCCCGTCTGTTCGTCTCCCGAGACTGCCTGCGTGTCGAACTGCCGTGGTATGTCATCCATAGGTCGTGTTTCAGGGGCTTTCGTCCTCTCTGGTGAGTCCGCGTCGCATACAGGTAGCGGTGTCGGGACAGACCTCGGTGAACTGTGTGGTCTCCCGAATCGACCCCGGAGCGGCCGCGCGGTCGACTCGCTCGAAGCCGAGTCCTCGAAAAAAGTCGGCGGCCGTCGTCGTGAGCAAGAACAGTTCGTCGATGCCCTCGTCACGCGCACGGTCGAAAAGTGCCTCGGTCAGCGCAGTCCCGTACCCCCGGCCGCGGGCCGACTCCTCGATAGCGACCGAGCGAAGGAGGGCGACCGTCCCATAGCGTTCGATACCGCCGACGCCGACGCGGTCACCGTCGACCGTACAGACATATAACTGTACCACTGAGGGGTCCGCAGTTGGGAGGTCGTTCTCGGCCAGCAACGACTCGGCGTAGCGAGTGTCCGCTGTCTCCGCCGCCCGCAGATTGATATTGTCTGGCATACAATCGCAGGGGGACGCCGTCGGTATAATCGTGTCCACCGCGAGCCTTTTGACGTCGCCCACAGAACACGGCGATATGGAGACACTCACGCTAGGGCCGTCGGGAACGTACTCCCACCGAGCGGCGCGTGCCGTCGCCGACGACACGGAGATCGAGTTCACCGAATCTGTGACCGGTATCATCGAGGCAGTCGCACGAGAAGAGACAGCCCGCGGGGTTGTTCCGGTCGAGAACAGCATCGAGGGGGCGGTAACCGAGTCACTCGATGCCTTCGCTGAGTACGACGTGTCGGTCGTCCAAGAGATTGTAACGCCGATACGCCACGCGTTGCTCGCACAGGGCGAGACGTTCGAGGTGGTAGCCAGCCACGCCCAGGCGCTTGCGCAGTGTCGATCCTTCCTAGAGACGAACTACCCCGACGCCGATCTCGAAGCCGTTGCCAGCACCGCCCGCGGCGTCGAGCGGGCACGCGAGGATAACGCGGTCGCGGCCATCGGCCACCCCGACAACGCGGGTGGCTCGCTGACGGCACTCGCCGAAGACATCCAGACCCGCGATTCGAACGCCACGCGGTTTCTGGTCGTCGCCCCAAGCGCCGAGCAGTCCCGTGCCGGGAGCAAGACCTCACTCATCGTCTACCCCAACCGGGACTATCCGGGCCTTCTGCTGGAGCTACTCGACCCGTTTGCCGAGCGGGATATCAACCTCACGCGGGTCGAATCCCGTCCCAGCGGCGAGCGACTCGGGGATTACGTCTTCCATATCGACGTTGCCGCGGGGCTCTACGAGAGTCGAACCGCCGAAGCGTTGTCGGTCGTCGAAGAACTCGCCGAGGCCGGCTGGGTCCGACGGCTCGGCTCGTACGACACAGAGACCGTCGTCTGATACGTCACCTCCGTCTGACGGTGGGTGAGAAGAGACTGTTGCACTGTGCAGTTTCTCAGTTGTCAACAGTCCCGGCCGGCCGCCGCGGTCGATTCGACTCCGCCGTTTCATCAGCAGTCTGGAGCCGAACAGTCACCACCGAGCCGCGTGGCTCGTTTGATCCGAACTCGATGACGCCGTCCATTGCAGTGACGAGCCAGTAGGTGAGCCACAAGCCGAGACTGCTGCCGTGTTCGAGCTGTGACTCGGCGGTCTTGTCGAGGATTTCGACTTCCTCGGGTGGGATTCCGGGACCGTTGTCGGCGACGATGAGCAGAGCTTCGTCGCCGTCTTCGGCGGCGGTTATCTCGACGACCGGCTGCTCGCTGTCGTTGTGTTCCAGTGCGTTCTCGACGACGTTTCGAACCACCGTTTCGAGCGTTTCTCGGCCGGCCGCACGGACGAAAAGATGCGCAGGTCCATCGTAGCGAATCTCGGCGTCGGGAAACTCCTGACGGTACCGCTGGGCTGTCCTCTCGAGTGTCGTAACGAGGTCGATTGCGAGCAGCGACTTGCCGTCAATCTGTAGCGACTCTTGAATGTGGCGTGCCTTCTCACTGACGTCGTTGAGGCGATTTGCGGCATCCTGCAGGCGTTCGAGTGACTCGTGAGCCTGTCCGTCGAGGTCTGACCTGTCGAGTTGGTCGGCAACGCCGAGGACGATGTTGAGTTCGTTTCTGAGGTTGTGACGCAGGACACGGTTGGTGACGCTCAGCCGCTGTTGGTGTTCTTTGAGCTCGGTCACCTCGCGCATCACAACTGCATGCCCGGCAGGGTCGTCGCGCTGATCACACAGCACCGAGTACCGGACAGTGTACATCTGCGGGTTCGGTTTGTCAGTCGCCAACACCGTTCCGTTGAGGTCATCCAACGACGAGTCGAACAAGGCGTCGGCGGACATCCCGGCTGCGATTTTGGTGTCAAGGATGCGTTCTGCGTGGTCGTTCGCTTCTACGACACGGCGCTCGTCGTCGAAGACGAGTACGCCATCGGCAAACAGGTCCGGAACGCTCCGGTACGCTGCCGGCGTGAGGCCAATAAGCTCGTACCGGAACAGTGCCAGCGCGAACGCTGCCCCCGACAGTGCCAGCGACGAGGAGGTGAGGTCGAGTGGCGGCAGCGGCCCCACGCCGAGGTTGAACATGATGTTGAGCGCCGTCGGAGCGACCCCGCCGAACAACATCAAAAGCGCCTGTCGCCGGTACAGCGGACGGGAGTTGAGTGCGACGCCCGCGAATATCCCCCAGGCGATGACGATGAGCAGATAGGAGTAGCCCAGATTGAGCCACAGCAACGGTCCGTTTACCCCATCCAGTGTGGTGACCCCAGCCACCTCTCTGAGCGCGGTCGAGTCCCAGAACAGTTTGTGCGCCGAATTAGTAAATACTCCTAACACGGTCACGACCGGCACGACACAGAGCCCGCCGTAGAACTTCCATGACTGCCATCGGTCGTGGCCCGCGTACCGCAACGCCAGGACGAAGTACGCCACCGGAACCAGCGACGCACCCGGGAAGAGGAGCTTACTCCAGAATCGCACCTGCTCGAGCGTATCGAAACCGAGACTGATTGCCTCGGGCACTGTCCACAGCGTTCCGAAAAACATCAGCGCCGCAAGCGGCAATGCTACTGGGTCCGGTCGCTTCCGAAGTGCGACCACACCGATACTGGTACAGAGCACAGCCGCGGTCAACACGACTGCCGACACAACCGACACCGTCCACCCCATCAGACCAGGTATAACGTTAGCTCCTATTTACATATCACGGCCGAACTGACCGAGTGAGTCGCTCGTGTGGCCCTTGTGATTAGTGTACTTAAACCGCCACTGTGTGATACTGAATAACATGTGTTATCCCCAGACACAGCGACTCTCTACACTCGTAACAGTAATCTTTATATAGAAGCACATTCAATCTTCGAGTGATTATGTCTCAGCAGATGGGCAACCAGCCCCTCATCGTTCTCTCGGAAGAGAGCCAGCGAACCTCAGGCAAGGACGCACAGTCGATGAACATCACGGCAGGGACCGCCGTCGCCGAGTCCGTACGGACAACACTCGGACCGAAAGGCATGGACAAGATGCTCGTTGACTCCTCAGGGAGTGTCGTCGTCACGAACGACGGCGTCACCATTCTTGACGAGATGGACATCGAGCACCCGGCGGCCAACATGGTCGTCGAGGTCGCCCAGACCCAGGAGGACGAGGTCGGCGACGGCACGACCACGGCGGTCGTCATCGCCGGTGAGCTTCTCTCCGAGGCCGAGAACCTTCTCGACCAGGACATCCACGCCACCATCCTCGCACAGGGCTACCGCCAGGCCGCCGAGGAGGCAAAAGAGATCGTCGAGGACATCGCTATCGAGGTCGACGAGGACGACACCGACGTTCTCGAAAGCGTCGCCCGCACCGCCATGACCGGCAAGGGCGCAGAAAGCGCCAAAGACCACCTCGCCGAACTCGTCGTCCGCGCCGTCCAGTCGGTCGCTGACGAGGAGAGTGTCGACACGGACAACGTCCAGATCGAGACCGTCGTCGGCTCCTCAATCGACGAGTCCACCCTTGTCGAGGGCGTCATCGTGGGCAAAGACCGCGTCCACGAGAACATGCCCAAGTTCAAGCAGGACGCCGACATCGCCCTCATCGACACGGCCATCGAAGTCCCCGAGACCGAACTCGACACCGAGGTCAACGTCTCCGACCCCGACCAGCTCCAGGAGTTCCTCGACCAGGAAGAAGAGCAGCTCCGCGAGCTCGTCGACAACATCGTCGCCTCCGGTGCTGACGTCGTCTTCTGCCAGAAAGGCATCGACGACATGGCACAGCACTACCTCGCCGAGGAGGGCATCCTCGCCGTGCGCCGTGCCAAGAAGTCCGACATCAGCGCACTCGCCCGCTCGACGGGCGCCCGCATCATCTCGAACATCGAAGACATCTCCGAGGACGACCTCGGCTTCGCCGGCTCTGTCACCGAGAAAGAGCTCGCTGGCGACGAGAAAATATTCGTCGAAGACGTCGACGACGCCCGCGCAGTCTCGCTCATCCTGCAGGGCGGTACCGACCACGTCGTCGACGAAGTCGAACGCGCTATCGAAGACTCGCTCGGTGTCGTCGCCGCGACCCTGGAGGACGGCAAGGTCGTCCCCGGTGCCGGCGCGCCCGAGACCGAACTCTCGCTGCAGCTGCGTGACTTCGCCGACAGTGTCGGCGGCCGCGAGCAGCTCGCAATCGAGGCCTTCGCCGACGCTATCGACGTCATCCCCCGCACGCTCGCCGAGAACGCTGGGCTGGACCCAATCGACTCGCTCGTCGAGCTCCGCAGCGAGCACGACAGCGACAACACCAGCTACGGTCTCAACGCCGACACCGGCTCCGTCGACGACATGAGCGACGTTGCAGTCGAGCCGCTGCGCGTCAAGACCCAGGCAATCGAGTCCGCGACCGAAGCCGCCGTGATGCTGCTGCGCATCGACGACGTCATCGCTGCTGGCGACCTCAAGGGTGGCCAGGGCGACGATGACGACGACGAGCCCGCTGGCGGCCCCGGTGCCGGTGGCATGGGCGGCATGGGCGGCATGGGCGGCATGGGCGGCATGGGCGGCGCGATGTAAGTTCGGCCACACACCCTGCGCTGTCATCTGCCGACCGACGTACCGATTCCACGAATTGTCTACGTGATTTTTTCATTTTTGACCGTTCACCAGCGAGGCTGCTGCTCTCGTGAGAGACGCAGGAACGCGACGAGACTACAGAACAGCTTGGTGGGCGAGCGGGCTATCGGCTACGGCGTCCTCGTCTCAGCGAGTAACTGATCTGGATACAGACTCACTCTCCGTCCAGATCGAACTGTTCGTGCTCTTTGGCGGGGTTGAGAACGACACTAGTGTTCGACTCTTTGATTTCCGGATCTGTCAACAGGTCCTTTATTGTGTCGTTCATGTCGTCTGTGTTCCGGAATTTCCCGATAGCAATGATATCGTGGTCGCCGGTGGTCTCGTAGACACTCACCATCTGTGGGTGGTCGCTCAGCGTGTCAGTCACCTCGACGAGCGCGCTTCCCTCGACTTTCAACTGGAGGATTGCGGTCACGTCGTACCCGACAGCGCCGTAGTCGATTTTTGGCGTGTATCCCTGGATGATGCCTTCCTCTTCCAGCGCCGAGAGATGATTCGAGATGGTCGTCACCGAGACATCGAGGTCCTCTGCGAGACTTCGCAGACTCGCTCGTCCGTCTCCCAGAAGTGCATTCACCAATTTCTCGTCTAAATTTTCGTACGTCATCAGTCCGAGAAACGAACCCTTCCCATTAGAATTTTACGAATATGCAATTTTTTCGCTGTCGTGCAAGGTTTGCTCAAAATGGGTGGGTTTTAGTATGTGTAGGACGCTCATTCGCGTGTCGAAAGATGACAAGTAAAAGTCTATCGAGTGAAGCAGAGGCAGTACTCGACCGCATCGAAGAGGAGGATGTCGACTTTCTCCGGTTGCAGTTCACCGACATTCTGGGGACGGTAAAGAACGTTTCTGTCCCGGCCGACCAGACTGAGAAGGCGTTCAGGGAAGGGATCTACTTCGACGGCTCCTCGATAAACGGGTTCGTCCGGATTCAGGAGTCGGACATGCGTCTCGAACCTGACCCGAATACGTTCGCGCTGTTGCCCTGGCGGAACAACGGTGACGTGACGAGTGCCCGGCTCATCTGTGACGTTATCGATACGACGACAGGCGAGCCGTTCTCCGGTGACCCGCGCCGCGTCCTCAAGAATGCCATCGATCGGGCACACGAAATGGGATACAAAGTCAACGCCGGGCCGGAGCCGGAGTTTTTCCTGTTCGAGGAAGACGAGGAGGGCCGTGCGACGACGACGACTCACGACAAGGGTGGGTACTTCGACATGGCACCGAAAGACCTCGCACAGGATGTCCGTGGCGACATCATCTACGGTCTCGACGAGATGGGGTTCGAGGTGGAGGCGAGCCACCACGAGGTCGCAGAAGGCCAGCACGAGATCGACTTCAAGTACGAAGACGCGCTGACGACGGCCGACAACATCGCCACCTTCCGGGTCGCGGTGCGGGCGCTGGCGGCCGAACACGACCTGCACGCGACGTTCATGCCGAAGCCGATTCCGCGCATCAACGGCTCCGGGATGCACACACACCTGTCGCTTTTCACCGAAGACGGGGACAACGTGTTCCACGACGACGACGACGAGTTCAACCTCAGCGAGACGGCAAAGCAGTTCCTCGCTGGGATTCTCGAACACGCGCCGGCACTGGCCGCGGTCACGAACCCGACGGTAAACAGCTACAAACGGCTGGTCCCCGGCTACGAAGCGCCGGTGTACGTCGCGTGGTCGGACGTGAACCGGTCGGCGCTGATTCGGAAGCCAGCCGCCCGCGTCCCCGCAGCCTCGCGCATCGAAGCGCGGTTCCCCGACCCCTCGTGTAACCCCTATCTTGCGGTCGCCGCGCTCATCCAGGCCGGGCTCGACGGCATCGAGAACGACCTCGACTGCCCGGAGCCGGTTCGGGAGAACATCTACGAGTTCGACGAACAGAAGCGTGAAGAGTACGGCATCGAGACGCTCCCCTCGAATCTGGGCGAGGCGGTCGAAGCACTCGAATCCGACGAGGTCGTGATGGATGCCCTCGGCTCTCACGTCGCCGAGAAGTTCGTCGAGGCGAAAACCCAGGAGTTCGAGGACTACCTCGTCGACGTTTCCCAGTGGGAACTCGACCGCTATCTCGAAACGTTCTGAGCTACGCCGACAGGAACGCGCACGTCTTTTCGATTATTCGCTCTTGCTCGGTTACAAACGAGTGGTCTTCGCCGGGGAGTTTGACGAACGTCCCACCAGGAATTCGGTCGGCGATGCGCTTGCCGTTCGCTGCCGGGACGACGTCGTCCTCGTCGCCTTGTAACACCAGTACGGGTATCTCAATACTACGAAGCGTCTCGGGAGCTATTGAGGGAGCGTCGTCGTGGCTCCCGAACAGTATCGCCGGTGCCCACAGTACCATCCGGTCGGCTTCGTCTGTCGCGTGTTCGAGCGCGAGTCGGCCGCCGAAGCTCTTTGCGACGACGGCAACCGTCGTACACCCCCGGGCTCTGAGTAGGTCGATTCCTGCATATATCTCCTCGCGGAAGTCGGCAGCCGTCTTCGCTTCGAGGTCGTCTGGGCCCGTCCAGGTGTGGAACCTGGCAACTAGGTGTCCGGCGTCTGTGGCTGCCTCGGCAAATCCGTCGAAGACGTCCCCGAAGGGGCCGTGTCCCGCGCCGGGAACCACCAGAACGCCGCGTTCGGTCTCCACGTCGGGGACGGTCAGACGGCCGGGGTACTCATCGCCGTGGACTGTTAAGGTCGTCTCCTCCATCAAGACTGGTTTTCCCGACCCGATATTATAAATTCGGTGGCTGGTTGTGGTGTCTTCCTTCAGCGCAGACTTCGTAGCTTGTCGAGTATTCGCCCGGGCGCGCCAACGGCTTTCACCGTCACACCGACAAGCACCATCAGCGCGTAGAGCCCGAGCGTCGACAGCCAGATGACGAGCATCGCGAGAATCGCCCAGCCGCCACCGAGGAAGTAAAACGCTCCGAGTGTCATCACAGTCCCGTACAGTAAGACGAGATACGGTCCCCACCCGGTGGCGTGACCGCGACGGACTCGCCCCCGGACGTACTGTTTCAGGTCGTCTTCGAGCTCTTCCCGATGGACGGTTCGGTCTTCGATCTCGGATTCGAATGCTTCGAGTTGGTCCTGCAGCTCGCGTAGCTCGTCGCGCGTCACGGCTTGGCGCTCGCGCTGTGCCCTGCTTGTCCGCTCGCCACGCCCCGACGCGTTTCGGTCACCCTCTGGCTCACTCGTGTCGTCGTCTATCGGCCCATCAGCTTCGCCCATAGTCGCTCGTTGTGTAAGGTGTCGACCCGACACCTGTTGTAGTTGCCGGTCTTCGTGGCTGTCTGCCAACACCGCGTTGACGGCGACGCCGGTGTCACAGCACGGCCTCGAAAGCCATTAGACGGTCGGCGGCTACCTCTCCGTATGGAAGAGCCTCGCGTGACAATACGACGGGTCACAGCGGTCCTGCTCGTGACCAGCGTTGTGCTCATCCTGCCGGGAACAATCGGTATCGGTGCGTCTGTTCCCTTCGCTGTCGGGCTCGGACTCGCTGCTCTTGCACTCGCAGCCGTACGCGAGACCCTGGCGACAGTACCGACTGTTCTTGGCTACGACCTCGGTCAGTATGCGCCACATCTCTGGCTCTCGCCGCTTCTCGCGTTGGGTGCTGTTGTCGTCTTCCCGGACGCGACCTCCGTCGAACTCCAGTCTCTCGGTGGGGTTGCGGGACTCGTGGCGATGGTGAACTACTTTTTGACGCCGGCTTACAGCGTCGTCTACGCGCTCGCCAGCCGCATCGCTCGCGGTATCGGTGGGTAAGCTACTTCCCGGTGACAGCCTCAATCTCGTCGACGGATGCGGTCGTTTTGAACGTCGTCCCGCCGTAATGAGTCCGCGAGACCTCGTGTCCTGCTTCCTGGAGCTGTTCGAGGAAGCTATCCATCGAGGGAGCAGGCCGACCCCAGCGCTTGCAGAGCCGGTGCTGGTCGTAGTGTGTCGGGACCGCTAGCTCGTCTGTGAGTGTCGAGAGCAATCCGTCGATATTCTCTGCTGTCTCCATATCGTCGCTCAGACTATCACGGACGGACGCGACGAACTCGGGGTCACAGGTTCCGTCGAGCCAGACCGGGCCGGCCGTCTGGATTCCGTGGTCACAGAGCGGACACGACGAGGGTGGGTCCGCAATCAGCCCGGCCTCACTCTCGCGGTACAGGCAGTGTTCGCAGTGATGGATGTACCCCAGTCTGTCGACCATCTCGTTTGCGACTGTCGCGCCGCGGTCGAGTTCGAGGTATGTCCGGACATAGTGTTTTGTTGCGTGTGTCAACACCGGGCGCGGTGCGATGTCGTAGCGGGCCCCTGTTCGGACCAGGGCCGACAGCAGAATCCGGACACCCATTTCGGCGTGATACTCGGTGTTCCGTGGCACCGCACTATAATTTCGAACGCCGCTCTCGAAGTGTGCACCACACAGCGGGGCGGTGTCGGTCGCCGTCACACACAGGAGATTCCGCGTCCCCTGGAAGGCGGCGTCGGCAAACGGTATTGGCGTCCCGAACGGGTCGATGTCGACAACGTCGAAGTAGTCGTCGTGCAACAGCGCGTTGACATCACGGTTACGCACGTCGCCGTCAAGGTTGTTGCGTGCGAGATTCTCTTGGCAGAGGTCGATAGCGTCCTCGTCGATATCACAGCAGGTCACGTCCCAGCCGTCGGCCGCGGCCCGCACTCCGCGTGCACCGCTTGCGGTCATGGCGTCGAGATACGTCTTCGCACGAGGCTCTCGGTCCTGGTATGCCCGAAGAACAGCGACAGTGAGGTCGCGGTTGAGTTCCTGGACCGGGTTGAAGAACACCTCGTCCCCGGCACCTTCTCCCTGCTCTGGAACGACGAGTTCGACGGAGCCTTCCCGGACGTTCATACGCCGACGACGGCACCAGCCCGCAAAAGCGACACGGTTCTCGGCACTCAGTGGCGAACAGCCGGCACGGCGCGGCCCACGGAGCGATGTGCCGGACTCCCGCGAGCCGCCCCGCGGTCACTGGTCAGCTCATGGGTTCGGTGGTGTCGGCTTCGGATATACATATTGGGACCGTGTCAAGCACAATATCTTTCCCGTGGCCGGTGTTATGTGCGGACAATGGCGGAGTGTGACATTTGCGGCCAAGAAGAGAGTATGCCGTATCACTGTCGCCACTGTGACGGGACTTATTGCTCGGAACACCGGCTGCCGGAGAACCACGACTGTCCCGGGCTCCAGAACTGGGACAACTCCGGACCCGTCTTCGACAGTGGATTCGACGACACGGTCATCGACGACACCCAAGACGACGGAATTCTGGCGAAACTCGGCGTCGACACCGGCCCGGGTGGGCCGCTCGCGTACTTTCGGGGGAACATGACCTATATCGTTCTCCTGTTGATGGCGGTGACGTATATGATCCAGTTCGTGGTCCTTCTCACGCTGGGCGAGAGCGCCCACCAGACGCTTTTCGTCTTCTCCCCGGAGAACCCACTATTCGTGTGGACCTGGATTACGTCGATTTTCGCCCACTCGCCGGGCAGCTTTCTACACATCCTGTTCAACGGCATCGTCATCTACTTCTTCGGCCGACTGGTCGAGCAGTATATCGGCTCGAAGGAGTTCGCAGTGTTGTTCCTCGTGAGCGGTGTTCTCGCCGGGGCCGGCCAGGTCCTCTATCAGATGGCGCTTGGCTCTGGCGGCCCTGGTGTCGTTGGGGCAAGCGGCGCGGCACTCGCACTGATGGGCGTTCTCACGGTCTTGAAGCCTGACCTCACCGTCTACCTCTATTTCGTTATTCCGCTCCAGATCTGGATTATCACCGGCGGCACCATCGCAATCAGCCTCCTCCTCATCGCCACCGGTGGACCCGGGGCCGGCGGCATCGCACACGTCGCCCACCTGGTCGGCGTCCTGCTCGGGCTCGCCTACGGCCAGCGTGTCAAAGACCGCGTCCGACTGCCTGGACAGTATCGTTTCGGCGGCGGCCCTGGCGGCCCGGGCCGCGGTCCACCCGGTCCGGGAGGCCCCGGTCGGCGACCCTGACCATGGAGCTTGCACGTCCCGAGTTCGTCCCCGATTCGTCGCTGTCTCGGACAGAGATGGAGGCACTCCAGACCGATATCGCCGACGCCGGGGTCTTCACTGACGACCTCGGGTCGACGTTCGGCCAGCCGCCGGTCGTCGCCGGCGTCGACCAGGCCTTCGACGGGGAGCAGGCGACCAGCGCGGTTGTCGTCATGCAGGGAACCGAGGTCATCGAGCGCACCCACGCGACGGAGCCGACCGAGATTCCATATATCCCTGGCCTGCTGAGTTTCCGTGAGGGCGGCGCGATTCTCGCCGCATTTGAGCGGGTAGAGCAGAAACCCGATGTGGTGCTTGTCGACGGGAGCGGCCGGATTCACTTCCGGGAGGCCGGCCTGGCCACACATATCGGCGTGACCCTCGACGTTCCGACCGTCGGTGTCGCAAAGAACCTGCTCTGTGGACAGCCCCGTGAGTCGCTATCCGAGCCACTGCCGGCGGGCGAACGCGTGCCAATCGAGGCAGATGAAGATGTGACTGCACCCGACGGGACAGTCATCGGCTACGCGGTCCAGACGCGGCAGTACGACTCTGGTTCCCGTCATATCAATCCGCTCTATGTCAGTCCGGGCCACCGGGTGAGTGCCGAGACTGCCGCCGACGTGGTTGCCCGACACGCAACCGAGTACAAACTTCCCGAACCGACGCGGCTGGCCGACGCGTACGCGGACGAACTGACAAGCTGAGGGCCTACGCTTATGAGGTCGTGTGGCGTACTCGCGGCTGTATGAGCGTGAGCGTACATCTCGATACGGCCATCGACGGTAACGAGACACTCGACTGCGAGACGGCGAAGCTGGTCGGCGACGTGGTTCTCGCCGAGAGCGACGACCGAACAAGGGTTGTCCCGATGGGAAACGTTGCGGGAGTTGACGGTGACGAGGTCGAGAAGACAATCGAGGCAGTCGAGTACGAGGGTGGCAGGGTGACCGAACTCGTGACGCAGGTCGAGTGAGGACACAACGGCCAAGTAGTCGGCCCCCCTCCCAGAGAGTATGACAGACCGCAGTGCGGCCGTCACGCGCGAGACAGCCGAGACCGACATCGAGGTGCTCCTCGCGCTCGACGGCGACGGCGACGCGACCATCGACACCGGCATCGGCTTTTTCGACCACATGCTCGAATCGTTCGCGACACACGGGCTGTTCGACCTCACGGTCTCCTGTGACGGCGACCTCGACATCGACGACCACCACACCGTCGAGGATGTCGCCATCACGCTCGGACAGGCCCTCGACGAGGCACTCGGCGAGAAGCGTGGCATCCGTCGGTTCGCCGACCGACGTGTCCCGATGGACGAATCACAGGCTGGTGTCGTCGTTGACATCAGCGGCCGCCCCTATTTCTCCTTTGACGGCGCGTTCTCACAGGAAGCGGTCGGCGGGATGACCAGCTATATGGCCCGACACTTCTGTCGCTCGCTCGCGACCAATGCCGGACTGACGCTGCACGCGAGCGTCGACGGTGAAAATGCCCACCACGAGATAGAGGCACTGTTCAAGGCGCTGGCACGGACACTCGACGACGCAACACGAATCGACGAGCGCCGCAGCGCGGCACCGAGCACGAAAGGCGAACTGTAGCGATACAACTCACAGGAACTGTCTGTCGAGACCAGCAGGCTGCTGGCCGATCAAAACCGCTCAGCCGAAGTGTTCTTCGTAGAGGTCCTGGGCGTGTTCGATCGCGTCGAAGGCGGCCTCGCGGTCCTCCCAGCCCAGCGTCTCGGTCTGCTTGCCCTCTTCGAGATTCTTGTAGGTCTCGAAGAACTCACTAATCTCGTCGCGGGTCTGCTCGGTGAGGTCGTCGACATCCTGGACGTTGTCGTAGCGAGGGTCCTCGCTGGGGACGGCGATGACCTTGTCGTCTTGCTCGCCGTCGTCGTCCATCTTCATCAGGGCGACGGGGCGTGCCTCGATAACACAGCCGGGGAACGTCTGGTCCTCGACCAGCACGAGCACGTCGAAAGGGTCCTCGTCGTCGTAGTACGACTGCGGGATGAAGCCGTAGTCGGAGGGGTAGTGGACGTTGCTGTGCAGGACACGGTCCAGCACGACGCCGGGAACGTCCTTGTCGTACTCGTATTTGTTCCGTTCGCCTTTCAGGCACTCGACGACCGCGTATATCTCCTCGGGCGGGTTCGGTCCGGTCTCGAGGTCTTCCCAGAGGTTTACCATCGTTCTCCGGTCCGACCGTCGGTCAAAAACTACTTTCGGTCTGAGTCGTAACCGGCGATAGGCACACGGTCCAGGGTTCGTATCAAGGTGGTGAAACACCAGCCACCGCGACAGACACATCTATATCGGTCCGTTGTATTGCGGTTAACTTTTGACAACGTAGAGTTAGTTTACCAACGGTTAAGTGTCGTCCTGATGTACAATCAGGTAATGTCAGAGGCACAAGCAGTTGCTGACACCCCAGGTATTGCCAGCGAGCTGACGGCGTTCCAGCAGAACATCCTGACGATACTCGCAGAGGAACCCCGGTACGGTCTCGCTATCAAGCGCGAGCTCGAAGCGTACTACGAGACCGAAGTGAATCACGGCCGCCTCTACCCGAACCTCGACGACCTCGTCGAGATGGGGCTGGTCGAGAAGAGTGAACTCGACAAGCGCACAAATCAGTACGCACTGACCGACGACGGGTACGATGCGCTCCTCAACCAGCTCGAGTGGACGTTCGACCGCCTCGTCATCGATGGTGACCGTGCAGACGACATCGAGACGCTCGTCGAACAGACGAACTAGTTCTCCCAGGTCGGCGGCTCTGTCCGCACACACTCGAAGACGTACTCCAGAGAGTCATCCACGGCGGCCTGTTGCTCGTCGCTGGGCCAGGCGTTGCGCGGGAAGTACTCCTCACGGAACTCGGCAATCTCCTCGCCGGTCGCCTGCTCGATTTCCTTGGCGTAGTGGTTGCTCATGAAGTCGGCGAGTGCGTGTGCGTTCGCCCCGTGGACCTCGCCGTGAGCGCGTTCGACCTGGTCCGCGAGGTCACGGTTGTGTTCCTCGATTGTGCGCCACTGTTCGGCATCGCCAGCACCTTCCAGTCGACGCTCGATACCGCGGTCGAGACTCTCGATTGCGTCGAGCTGTGCGACACCGTCCTCGAGCCACTCGTCGGGGTACAACACCAGTACGTCGTCGTCGTCCTCTCGGATTCGTGCCCGGTAGTCGTACTCCTCGAGTAACTCGGCGCGTTCCTCGCGGTAGGCCGCGGCCTCGTTGTCGTCGATTGCCTCGCGCGCTCGTCGCGTAAGCTGTTCTGCCCGGTCGATAACATCCGCCGGCAACGGTTCGTCGGTCGTCCCGTCGACGCGGTCACTGTCGTTTTCAGCCATGCTCGAAGGCCTCGTTCGCGAGGTTATCGGCGCGTTCGTTTAGTTCGCGCGGAACGTGTTCGAGCGACCACGACTCGAAGCCCGAGAGCAATTCCATTGCCTGCACGCGCTTCTCGCGGAGCTCCGGGCTGTTCACGTCGTACTCGCCACGAATCTGTTTGACGACCAGCTCCGAGTCGCTACGAATCTCGACCTCCTCGAAACCGTATCCCTCGGCCACTTCGAGCGCGTGGATTAGTCCCGCGTACTCCGCCTGGTTGTTGGTGGTGTCGCCGATTCGCTTGTTGCCCTCGGTGGCGATACCGTCGCCGGTCACGATGACCCAGCCAATCGCCGACGGTCCGGGATTTCCTCGGGAGGCGCCATCGGAGTAAACGTGTGCGCGACCGCCGCCCTCCCGAAGAAGCGCCTCCAGGCGAGCTGTGTCACCACCCTGTACGACGACTTTACCGTCGTAAGCGACGGCGGTTGCGTCCCCGCGCTCGGCACGCCAGCGCTCGTGGTCAGTGTTGCCCGCTTCGGGCTCGATATCAGCCGCCTCTAGCCGCTCGCGCGCCAGCGCAGGATCGCACTCGATGACCGGCATTGACACTTACTTCACCGTCGAATCCCTTGTATGCCTTTCGGTTCTCTCTGTCTCGACAGAATACCGTGCCTGCGCTGTCTGGCGGTTTCCTCGCTCAGCCGTTATCCTGTCTCAATGAAAAACACAAAATACTTGCCAAGGGTTTAAGTTTCTCTATCTTACTACTATAAAAATGCGATGACACGGTCCAGCCGCCAGCGGGAGCGCGAGCGTGAGTCTACGACTGAACAAGAGGAATCCGAGGACGTGCGAGACTGTCCAGAGTGTGGGTCCGAGAACCTGGTCAAGAGTTCGGACAGGGGGGAACTCATCTGTGACGACTGTGGCCTCGTCGTCGAGGAAGGCAACATCGATCCAGGACCGGAATGGCGGGCGTTCAACCACCAGGAGCGACAGGAGAAGTCTCGGGTCGGCGCGCCGACGACCCAGACGATGCACGACAAGGGGTTGACAACGACCATCGACTGGAAGGACAAAGACGCCTACGGCCGGTCTATCTCCTCGAAGAAACGAAGCCAGATGCACCGACTGCGCAAGTGGCAAGAGCGCATCCGGACGAAGGATGCGGGCGAGCGAAACCTCCAGTTTGCGCTGTCTGAGATCGACCGGATGGCCTCTGCACTCGGGGTCCCTCGGTCGGTCCGGGAGGTCGCCTCGGTCATCTACCGGCGGGCACTCAAAGACGACCTCATTCGGGGGCGTTCCATCGAGGGGGTCGCCACGAGCGCCCTGTACGCTGCCTGCCGGAAGGAGGGGATTCCACGCAGCCTCGAAGAGATCTCCGACGTCTCTCGCGTGGAGCGAAAGGAGATCGGCCGCACATACCGGTATATCTCGCAGGAACTCGGCCTGGAGATGGAACCGGTAGATCCGAAAAAGTACGTCCCACGCTTCTGTTCCGAACTGAGCTTGTCCGAAGAGGTACAGACCAAGGCAAACGAGATTATCGAAACGACCGCAGAGAAAGGGTTGCTCTCCGGGAAGTCGCCGACCGGATACGCGGCTGCCGCAATCTACGCCGCCTCGCTTCTGTGTAACGAGAAAAAGACACAACGCGAGGTTGCCGATGTCGCGCAGGTCACCGAGGTCACGATCCGTAACCGATACCAAGAGCAGATCGAGGCGATGGGTATCCACAGCTAACGCGGTCGCCACATTTTTCCCGCACGGCAAATCCGGTGTTGAGAGGTAGATTTAATTGTTCATTACCGAATGTCAAGGTAATGAGCACGGCGGCACAGTCGATGTCGATTCTGATGTTGGTCTGTGCCACGCCCATGCTCGGTCTCGCTGCATACGGCTACCGGAACATCGAGAAGCCGGGCGCTCGCGGATTCGTATTCTGCCAGATCGGAGCAATCGTCTGGTCGATTCAGCTTGCGCTGTTAGCCTGGCCGGGCCAGCTGCTTCCGGTCCACCTGAACACGGGGATTCGTCAGCTGGCCCAGTTCGGCGTCGCCTTCGGCTGGCTACTTCTGGTCTGGGAGTACAGCAAGCGCGAGCGCGTCGATATCTCTCGCTCTCTCGTCGTCGCTCTCCTCGTTCTTCCGGCCGTAACGTTCGTACTCTCAGTCACGAATCCGGCACACCACCTGGTTCTCGCGGCGGATATGCCCCCAGACCCGGTCGGAATCAGCCAGTTCGAGACGGGGCCGTGGTACTTCGTCGCTATCGCGTTTGCAGTCGCTGTTGCCGTGCCGCCGGTTGGTCTGCTGGTCGACGAGTTGCTGTCGGCACACGGCGCACACCGCAAGCAACTCCTGTTGCTTCTGGCGGGCTGGCTCATCGGCTTTCCGGGTGCACTTCAGACCTACCTGTTTCGGAACTTCGAGTCCATTCCTGCCTACGTCGACCTGACGCCGCTTGCCTTCTCTGTGAGTGCAACGCTGTGGGGGATGGCACTGTTCCGGTACCAGCTGTTCGGCCTGGTGCCTGTCAGCCGGCGGACGACCGTCGAAACGATGGCAGATCCCGTCATCGCTATCGACGCGAACCGGACCGTGGTCGATGCCAACCCAGCGGCCTGCCAGCTGTTCGGCGTCCATGAGGAGGACGTAGCAGGCCTGTCACTGCGCTCGTTTTGCCAAGGGTACCCAGACCTCGTCTCGATGGTCGAACCGGGTCAGAGCCACAGTGAGGACATCACCCTCGAAGATGCCGGGCCGCGTCATTTCTCACTTGATGTCTGTCCAATCGAACAGAGTGGGTCGACATTCGGCTCCGTGTTGGTGTTCCGGGAGGTGACACAGCTCCGGAAGCGCGAACGCGACCTCGACTTGCTCAAACAGATTCACTCCCGCGTTCTCCGACACAACATCCGCAACCAGCTGACAGTTCTCAAGGGCCAGACCTTCGCTATCGCCGACCAAGATGACGGGACGTTCGACGAACAAACACAACTGATTCGAGAGACGGCCGACACGCTACTCGAGTACAGCGAGAAGGCCACAGACCTGCGTGATATCATCGATTCCGAGGCCGAGAATACCTCTGGAACGCTGACAGGAACTACCCGACAGGAGCTGTCGAGGCTCCGTGAGGAGTATCCCACTGTCGAGGTCGAGAGCCGGATAGACGAGGATGTCTACGTCCGTTCCCATCCCGATATCCACCGGGCGATTCGGGAGTTGCTGCACAACGCCGTGGCCCACAACTCCGACGACAGCAAGCGCCTCCGCGTGACGGTCACGAACACAGACGACAAGGGCGTGTTCAGGGTCGAGGACAACGGCCCTGGGATCAGCAACACCGAGATAGAGACACTCGAAGCCGGCGAGGAGACTGCGCTACAGCACACGTCTGGCATCGGACTCTGGATGGTGCGACTGCTGGTCGACAAATCTGGGGGAACGCTCTCCTTTGACCAAGACACCGAAGTTGGCGGGACTAGCGCCGAGATACGGCTCCCGATTGCAGACCACGGAACACGGGCCGAGAAGTAACATCCAAGTTCGTTGCGCGGCTCATAGGGATATGACACTGACAGTGGTCACTTTGCCCCTCGTCTCGCTGTCAGATGTGCAGACGTTTCTCGAAGAGTTACAGACGACAGAAGGTCGAGTAGCCGTCAGCGCTGTGGCGCTGATAGCTTTGGTCGCCGTTGCCCTCTTTGTAGCACCATATATCGTCCATACGCTCGGCTACGCAGTCCGCGACCGGCTGTTGAACGACCAGATGGTCTCTCTCGTCGATACGGTGTCGGCGTACATTCCGACGACCCTCGGCAGACTGGTTTTGCGCCTGGTCCAGCTCGGGATTTCCTTCCTGGCGCTGGTCTCGTTGCTGGTGGTCTGGGGACTTGTCGATGCGGCAGTGACGGTTGTTCAGCTTACTGGCCTCTCGCTTCCGTTCTTGGTGAGTGTCACCGTCACGATCGGTATCTTCTTTGGAGCGTACATTGCGATGGGCCTATTCAACGACCTGATCGACCAGTTCGGTCAGGAGGCGGACCACGTCACAGACCACCAACAGGAAATACTGCTCCGGCTCAGCCACCTCGGTGTGCTGGCGTTTGCGATTACAGCTGTGCTTACGCTATGGGGTATCAATCTCTCGGGGCTGTTGGTTGGTGCAGGGTTCCTGGGTATTGTCGTCGGTATGGCCGCCAGACAGACGCTTGGGGCGATGATTGCTGGCTTCGTGTTGATGTTCTCGCGGCCCTTTACGGTCGGCGACTGGATCGAAGTGGGCGACGAGGACGGTATCGTGACGAACATCACGATCATGAACACGCGCCTGAAGAACTTCGACGGCGAGGCGATTGTCATCCCGAACGACATCGTGAGTAACAGCGCAATTACCAACCGCACCAGCCAGGGCCACCTACGGACCCGCCTCGACGTGGGTATCGATTATGCGGCTGACCCCGAGCGCGCACAGGAGATTGCCCAGGCGGTGATGGAAGACCTCGACGCAGTCGCGAATGCTCCGCCACCCCAGGTCGTCTCGAAGGCCTTTGGCGACTCGGCTATTGTCCTCGAACTACGATTCTGGGTCGACCGACCAACCCCACAGCATCGCTGGCACGCTGTCGAGTCGGTTGTCCACGGCGTCAAGGAAGCCTTCGAGGACGCCGGCATCAAGATCCCCTACCCCCAGCGCGAACTTTCCGGGCGTGCTGAAACGGGTGGCTTTCGCGTCCAGGACCCTATCCCCGAGGAGGCTGTCGAAGCGCCGGCAACGAGACCAGAGGAGTGAGCACTCCCTCGGAGCGTAGCCGACGACCAGGAATGGGGCGGTAGCTACGGATGATCTTGATGGGAGTGTTCAGGTAGGCTGATTCAATGCGAAGCTGACTGATTTGAGCCAGTCGTCAGCTGTGGCTGCGTTGGCGTTGCTGAAACAGTTTGAAACGAAGAGATTCACCGTTTTACCGTACGAAAGATACGTTCGACGCTATTCCAATGTCCATGGCGTTCGTCTCTAAAACCGAGGCCGTATCTCGAACACGCAGCGTTCAGCGACTGCGAGCCATCAATGAGAAACACGGCGTTAACGAGACGCTTGCGTCTCGTTCGCACATCAGAAATCGACGATTTCTGAGGACGTCGTCAACATCACGTTTCTCGCGGATCTCGGCAAAGAACCCGTGAGCGATGATCTTGTTTGTTGTCGGTTCAAGCTGTGTATGCAGTAATTCGTTTGTTTCCGGGTCGACGGCAGCGTACAGCCAATACTGCTCGTCGTTGAGTTGGATCACCGTTTCGTCAACCGCAACGTGATCCGGACTTTGTCCGTCTTCCGGCTGTAGATCTGCCTTGTGAACCCAGTTGTGAACTGTAGAACGTGCACGCTCGACACCGAATAGTTCGAGAATTGAAACAGTATTCGAAAGCGACAGTCCGGCAAGATGCAGCTGAATACTGAGCTTCATCAGAAATCGCGGTGTCGCTTCTCGTTCAACAAACTCTAAGTCGATCTGGTCGATACTACCGTTGAGGCGGGTGTTTTTGGGCATAGATCACTCAAAAAACGCTCCGCCTCACTTTTCAATCCTTATCTGAACACCGCCCGTAGCACGCCCCTAGCTTTTTAATAGCGATAACATGAATTATAGGGATATGCGAATACGCGGGCAACATCGATGACACAGGGCGCACAGTCGATGGCATTTCTGATGTTCATGTCCACCGTCCCGATTATCGGTGTCGCCGCATACGCCGTTCGCACCCTGGAGAAGCCGGGCGCGCGGGGGCTTTTATTCTGTCTGCTCGGTATGGTTGGCTGGTCGTTTGCGCTCATAATCGTCACCTGGCCGACGCGTGTCTTCCCGGTTCACGTGACGTTGACCGGACGGTTCTTGAGCCAAATTCTTGTGGCCTTTGGATGGCCCCTTTTTGCCTGGGAGTATCTCCGACGCGAGCGGGTCTCGATTCGCCCTGCTGTACTCGTCGTCTTCTCGGTGATTCCGGTCGTGACGTTAGTGTTGTCGATCACCAATCCGCTCCATCACCTTGTCGTCCTTCCTGAGACGCCGACGAACCCGACTGGCATCAGCGAACTCGTTCTCGGGCCGTGGTATCTTGTCCATATCTGCTTCGCAATTGCGTTTGCCATGTTGCCGGTCGGCCTGCTTCTCTCTGATTTCTGGGGAGCACACGGAACACACCGCCGACAGCTGTTGCTCATGTTCGCAGGGTGGATCGTCGGCTTTCCCGGGGCGCTCCAGACACATCTATTCCGGAACATCGAGGCTATCCCGCTCTACGTCGACCTAACGCCGGTCACGTTCCTGATTACGGCCCTGTTGTGGGGCGTTGCACTGTATCAGTACCAGCTGTTCAGTCTTGTCCCGGTGAGTCGTCGCACAGCCGTGGAGACGATGCCAGATCCGATTGTCAGTATCGACCAGTCAGGGCAGGTCGTCGATGCAAACGCCGCCGCCAACCGGTTGTTCGGAACAGAGGAAACCCCGATGGGAGTTCCGTTCGAGGAGTTCTGTAAGGACCAGCCGGAGGTGCTTTCACTGTACGAGAGCAACGTCGAACGACAGCCGGAGCTCGCTCTCGAAACAGACGGTGAAACCCACTATTTCGTCTTCGAACGGCGCTCGATTTCGCCGGGCTCCTCGAAGGCAGGCTCGCTTCTGGTGTTTCGGGACGTGACAGAGCTGCGCGAACGCGAACAGGACCTCGACCTGTTGCGGCAGGTCCAGTCTCGGATTCTGCGACACAACATTCGGAACGACCTCGGGGCGGTACAGGCGTACTCGGAACTGCTCGTAGACGAAGTCGACGGCAAGGAAAAAGAGAGGGTCGAAGAGATTCGCTCGATTACCGACGACCTCGTCGCACTCAGTAACAAGACACGCACGGTCGAGACGTTCGTGAAACAGGACCAGACATCAGGGCCAATCGACCTCGGAGAGGTAGTCCACAGTCAGTGTACCCGCTATAGCCAACAGTATCCGGACGTTACGGTCACCGTCGACGTACCCGAGGAGTACTGGGTCGTCACGATTCCAGCGATGCGGGCGGCGTTCGAGAATCTCATCGAGAACGCGTTCGTCCACAGCGATACTGACGACGCGACCGTCGAGGTGAGTCTGGTCGACGGCGAGGAGTACGCGACAGTGGTCATCACGAACAACGGAACAGAAATCCCTGCTCAGGAGCTTGCCGTCCTCGAAAAACAAGAGGAGACACAGCTCCAGCACGGCAGCGGTATCGGCCTGTGGCTCGTGAACTGGGTCATCAGGAACTCAGACATGCGCGTCGAGTTCGAAACTGAGGCGGGAGCCACAAGCGTAACCGTCGAGATACCTGCCGAGACAGACGAACCGACGTGACAGGAGCCCACAGTCTTATCGACCTGGCAGTCTGATACAGGTACGATGCCAGTAACGCCTACGGTTCTCAGAGAGTACGACGGTCGGGCACCGACGGAGACGACGACGGCGACGTTCGGACTCGGCTGTTTCTGGGGTCCGGACGCGACGTTCGGGGCGATAGAGGGTGTCGTCCGGACGAGAGTGGGCTACGCAGGTGGGACAAAGCCGGACCCGTCGTATCGAGTGCTGGGAGACCATACCGAGGTTGTCCAACTCGACTACGACCCCGAGACAGTATCTTTCCGTGACCTGCTTGCGGTCGTCTTCGAGGAACACAGCCCACGCCATCAGACCGGGAAACGGCAGTACCAGAACATCATCTTCATCGAGAGCGAACAACAGCGCGAGGAGCTAACGGCATTTCTCGATACGAAAGAGTACACCGCCGATGAGGTGGAGACACGAATCGAACCGTTGGAGACATTCTATCTGGCCGAGTCGTACCACCAGAAATTCAATCTCAGTGACAAGAGCTGGATTACCGAGCCCTTCGGGGAGGCGGGATACGACGAGACTGATATCAGAGAATCCCCTGCAGCCGCCAAGCTGAACGCACACGTCGCCGGCCACGACGTGACAGTGCCGTTCCTCTCTGAACGTGGCCCGCTCGCATCCGAATCACGATAATCCCGCGCTGTAGCTACTGGGGTTCGAGTTGTAAAAACAAAGACAGTGCAAATTATCTAGACGAGACAGCGGTAACAGGGGGTCCGCGCTTACATCATGCCGCCCATGCCGCCGCCCATGCCGCCCATGCCGCCACCCATGCCGCCGGCAGGGCCGTCGTCGTCCGACTCGCCGGCCTGGATGATGTCGTCGATTTTGAGGACGAGGTTGGCGGCCTCGCTGGCGGAGGTGAGCGCCTGCTTCTTGGCGCTGGGCGTCTCGACGACGCCAGCCTCGAAGGTGTCCTCGATGTCGCCGCTGAAGACGTTCAATCCGGCGCGTCCGTCACCATCGCTGTGTGCAGCACGCAGGTCGACGAGCGTGTCGATGCTGTCGAGACCGGCGTTCTCGGCGAGAACGCGGGGCACGACATCGAGGGAGTCAGCGAACGCCTCGACGGCGAGCTGTTCGCGGCCGCTGACGCTGTCGGCGTACTGGCGGAGGCGTGCGGCGACCTCGACCTCGGGTGCGCCGCCGCCGGGCAGGGCCTCACCACGGCTCATGGCAGTCCCGACAACGTCGAGTGCGTCCTCGACGCCACGTTCGAGTTCGTCGACGACGTGCTCGGTCGAGCCACGGAGCAACAGCGTGACACCGTGGGAGTCATCGTCGGTGCCCTCGATGTAGAACAGCTCCTCGCTCTCGTCGCGGCGGATGTTGCCGGTGCCGAGGAACTCCTCGGTCGCGGTGTCGAGGTTGGAGACGACATCTGCGCCGATAATCTCGCGGAGGAACTCCACGTCAGAGCGCTTGACGCGCTTGAGTGCGAGGATGCCCTCCTTGGCGAGGTAGTGCTGGACCATATCGTCGATGCCCTTCTGACAGACGACGACGTCGGCACCGAGGTCGACAATCTGGTCGACCTTCTCGCGGAGTGCCTGCTCTTCCTGCTCGATGAAGTTCTGGAGCTGGCTTGGGTCGGTAATGCTAGCCTGCGTGTCAGCTTCGGCCTCATCGAGTTCGAGTGGCTCGTCGATGACGAGGACGCTCGCGTTTTCGGACTCGGCCGGCATCTCCTCGTGGACGGGGTCTTTGTCGATGACTGCGCCTTCCAGAAGCTCGGACTCGCCGGCACTGCGACCGGTCTGGGTCTCGACTTTCAGGAAGGCGAGGTCGACGATGGTCGAGCCGTCGTCGGCCTCGACAGTGACAGCCTCGGCACCGTCGACGATGAGGTCCGAGAGGTTCTCTTTGTACTGCTCGGCACCTTTGCCCGTCATCGAGGTCTGTGCGATTTTGCGGAAGGTCTCGCGGTCGTCACGGTCGACGTCGATTGTCACGTCGTCGAGCTCTTCGCGAGCCTGGTCTGCGGCCATGTTGAAGCCCTTGATGATAGCCGTCGGGTGGATGTCCTGGTCAAGAAGCTCCTCGGCGTTTTTGAGGAGTTCGCCCGCGATGGCGACCGCCGTCGTGGTGCCGTCGCCTGCCTCGTCTTCTTGGGTCTCGGCGACCTCGACAATCATCTCGGCAGTCGGGTTGTCGATGTCCATCTCCTCAAGGATGGTGACGCCGTCGTTCGTGACGACGATGTCACCCAGCGAGGTGACGAGCATCTTGTCCATCCCTTTCGGACCGAGTGTCGACCGTACGGACTCGGCGACGGCCCGTGCGGCCGCGATGTTGTGTTCCTGCGCGCTCTTGTCTTTCATTCGCTCCGCGTCGTCACCCATAATAATCATGGGCTGACCCTGCATCTGCTGACTCATAATCAATTGAAAGTTTGCATGTGGTTCTATATAAATGTATGTGTTTGCGGTGGCGAACACGACAGACCCGAAGAACCGGCACACGCCGGAATCGCAGTACGTGAAGCTATGACATAGATACTCATGATGAACAGTAGCATACGTCAGTCCGCTGTACCGTCTGGTTTTATATAAGAGTCGCTAGCCGACGTACCAGCACCGGCGATGGTCCAGAGAGTCGTTGTGTACTCCGGTATGCCCCTTCAATGGGGTGGAGTCGAGTCAGCGGAGCGTGACGACTGGATTCGGGCGCGCGAGCGTGAAAATCAGTTATTCGACCGCCACTCCGAGCAGGCGTCCATATCCTCCATCACGTTCTCGTGGTAGCCACAGTAAGGAACGTACTCGTCGTCGACGCTGACGTACTCGAAGTGGGCGCAGTTGCCACAGTATGTGTCCGGCTGACGGCGGGTCTGTGCGGATTCGGCGATCTCGTCCTCGATTGCTGGGTCCTCGGCGGTTGCGGCACCACCGTCACTCGTCGGTTTCGCCATGACGACGGAATCGTCCGTCTCGGCCGGCGTGGGCTGTGAGTCGTCGTTGGTCTGTGTTGGGACTGTCCCGTTGGGGTCGTTGCCAAACAGGCCAACGCTGCCAAACCCGGGAAGAGACGGTTTCCCCCCGTCTGAGGGATTTATAACGCGGATTTTCCCCTCTTCTGTGATTTCGACGCGCGCGGTCCCGCCGGGGTCGTCGCGTGTCTTGAACGTGGCAACGGCGACGAAAAGACACCAGAAGGTCACGAGCGCCCCGGCCAGATAGAGCGCGATTGTTCCGAGCGCGAACTGGGGGTCGTTCGAGAGCCACCGGCTGGGGTAGGCGTAGCTGAACAGCGCAACACCGAAGACAGTGAGACTCGCGCCGATGGCGGTTGCGGCACGCGTCGTGTTACTTGCAGGGAGAACGACAAAGATACCGACAAAGACCGCCGGAACACCCAGCCCCGCCAGCACACCAGCAGCCTGCCGTGCCCCGTAGAGGTCGAGCCCGAACCACGACGACAGGTCAGTCGTCGCTATCGGAATCGCACCCACGACGAGCACCGCACCCACAGCGAAGATA
Organism: Halovenus salina; assembly: GCF_026410925.1. Lineage (GTDB taxonomy): Archaea > Halobacteriota > Halobacteria > Halobacteriales > Haloarculaceae > Halovenus > Halovenus salina. Next base: position 2,621,639 of record NZ_CP112972.1, read on the forward strand.
GTCATCCCCAGCAGTCGCTGCTGTGGATTCACGACCGTCCGTCCACCCTCGTACACCTCGGACAGGTCAGTCATGCATCCACGTTGGGCGACGACTCACAAAACTACCCGTCAGACAGCCGTCAGACGGTTGTTCGGCGGTGTGGTCGTGGCCGGCTACGTGTCACAACAGTCAAATTGACGGCGGAAGAACGTGGGGGCATGACAGAAGAAGACGACTCCGGTATCGAACTCGGCGAGGGAGAGCCGGTCGAGGGCGCACCGCTGGCCCGCGTCTCGGCGCGTCTGATGTGGGGCATCGAGAAGAGCACAGTCGTCGACAGAGAGGGCGAGACACCGATTCGGACACCCGACGGCCCACGACCGCTGGCCGATATTCTCGACGATGTCGACCGAACCTACTTCGACACCCGCCAGACCTTTCACGAGGCCGTCGAGCCCGCTGTCGGCACCGGCCCGGTCCCGACGACAGCAGACGACGAAGCAACCGCCGGCTCGGAGGAGTAACACCAGGTCATTCGAGATTCGGGAACGACATGTTGACCCGCGTTCCGTCGCCGGCCTGGTCGAACGAAAGGTCGCCGTTGAGACGGGTGAGACACCACTTGACAATCCAGAGGCCGATACCGTTCCCGTGCAGGAGCTTCGTCTCGCTGTTTTCGGTAATCGGCTTGAGCACTTCTTCGGGAATCTCTGTGCCGTTGTCCTCGACACAGAGTTCGCAGGCGTCCCGCGACGCTGACGGGCCCCGAACCGAGACCGTCACCTCGGGATTGTCCGCCTCGGTGTAGACAACGGCGTTTTCCAGAAGCTCGTTGAGTGCGTTCCAGAGGAGTTTCTTGTCCGTCGTGACAACGGGCACCTCGTCGGGATAGCTGGCCGAACAGGTCGCGTCCGTCCGGTCGTTGTAGGTGTCGAGGATTGGGTCGATAAGTGAGTCAATCGAGAAGGTTGTCGGCTCCAGTGGCGTGTCGATGGCAAGCTGTTCGAGAGCGCGGGCCTTGTCTGTCGTCTGGAGGAGTTCGTCGACGACAGACCGAACCTTTACACCTGCCACTGCTGGGTCACCGATGTCGCCGTCGGCGAGCGAGTCGGCCGCCAGTCGTATCACGTTGAGTCTGTTCCGCAGGTCGTGGCGAAGGACCCGATTCAGCACCTGGTAGTACTGGTCTTGGAGTTGCTCTTTTGTCGGGTCCTCCGAGAGCAGTCCGAGCTCTCTGAACTTCGACGTCTCGTCGACGACAATCGCGAGTTCGACAATCTTGCCGTCGACGATGCGATGGAACACCGCGAACTGTTGTTCTATCGCTCCGTCGGTCGGTTCGACTCCGTACGCTTGCTCGACCTGGTCGAGAGTAGCCGTCGCACGAACGACCACCTGGTCGTCCTGCACGACGGTCTGCTCGATTGCCGTCTCGGCCGGCACAAACGTCCGGTCGCTCTCTCGGATCTGTGTGAGATACTCCGAGCGCGACAGTCGCTTGCCGTTGATTATAATTATGCCGTCTTCGGCGATATATCTCGTCGCCGCGGCCACCCGTGACTCGTTGTTTGCCACGTCGATGTAGTCGTGAACGACCCGAACCTTCTCAGACTCCGACATTGTTGATACAGCCGATTCCCGCTTACTGGCTCAGGCTACGTAGGATACAGACTGTGTTAACTGTTGTGTCTGCTAGTCTGTCCGGAGCCAGCGTGAGCTACCGTCTATGTGGCAGTAGTTTATGAGGAAGAAACGCCAACGGCGAGTATGTCACTCCCAATCGACCCGACCGCACTAAGCGAAGACGACATCGGCGAACACCGCGTCACCCTGGCGATGGACCACGAAGAAGCAATCGAGTTCGTCCGCGAGTGCTGTGAGGAGACGGGCTTCGGAGTCCCCGTCGAGTTCTCGCCGTCCGAACTACTCAACGAGAAAGTCGACGCAGACCGGGACCCGTACTACGTGCTCGGTGCCTGCAACCCGAACGTTGCAGACAAGGCACTCGAAGCCTCGGCGAAACAGATCGGCGGACTGTTCCCGTGTAACATGATTATCTGGGAGCAGGAGCCAGGCCGCCAGCAAGTTTATCACGTCTCGATAATGCGGATTGCCAGACTCGTCGGCATGGCACCCGACGACGAGGAGTGGGACGATATCATCGCCGAGACTGGCGAGCTCGTCGCGGAGTGTTTCGACCGCCTGAGCACGGAGGCAGTTGATCCATAGGGCAACCCAGCGAAGACAGGTTTTTATCACTCCCCCGCCAGCCCACTAGCAATGGCGCGCTGGAACTGTGCAATCGAAGGCGACGACGCCACGTTCGACCGCGTCGAGGACCTGATGGTCCACCAGGCGGCCGAGCACGAACGCATCAAATGCAACGTCTGTGGCGCGGTTATCCCCGATGGGTACTTCGCGATTCGTCACGCGTTCGACGAGCACTCCCGGGCGGAGTACGTCCGTGCCTACGACGCCTCCGCGGCCGAGGTCCGCCGCCGCGAGAAGGTCAAAGAGGCAATCGAGGAAGTCGCGGACCTGCGCGAGGTCGTCAATCGACTCGACGAGTGACGCCGCGCTTTTGATGGTTCGCCGAGTAGCGTTGTCCAATGGAGGCGACGCCCGGCCGATTGTACGTCGGCGTGTACCTCGCCGTTGTTGGTGCTCTCGCGGCGCTCACCGTCGGTCTATCCTACGGTCTGTTCGCGGCTGGCTTCGCCGCCGGCTTCGAATCGTTCCTTGCGGACCCTGCCGACACGGTGCAGGAGAATCCGCTCGGGCTCCTCGGCCTCGCAGGAGTGTTTATTTCGCTGTTTTTGCTCTTTGTGGCGGTCGTCGTCGGTGGGGCACGGTACGCCGACATCGACCAACCGAACGGTCGAGGATAAAAGTGACCCGAAGGTTGTCAGCTGTTTCGAGCGATACCACACGACGTACAGTAGTGCCTCACACCCGCCAGAATTAGTTATGAATAACTCGGGGACAGGTATTTCCGGAATCAGGTAATACCAGAGTTCGATGACGAATGATGGACTCGTGTTTGAGCAGCTATCGGACACGGTTCTGGAAGTTCGGGATACAATTTCGAATCAACAGTATCGCATCAAGAGCTCCGAATCGATGGAGGTAGAATCGACAGACTACGACGACTTTCCTGGCTCGGTAACGGATTCAGTTGTTATTGATGCTAAGGACCTTTGTCTGCCCACACGTTCTACTGCTACGGTTCGGGAAGAAGATGGTAGTATGCGAGCTCATCTCGATCTTGATTGTGAGAGTTATATTTCCGAGTCTGATCCAACTTTTCTTGAGTTCCATACCCCAATTAAGCTGTATCTTCGTATCAATGGCCGATTCAAATATCATAATACATCAGAGGGGGTAATTATCGATGTTCCGAAATCGTCACATATTATTTTGGGAAGTCGTGCCTGGCGGTGTCGTCCAAAGGAGACGATTACAATACGTGACTCGGTTAAGGACCTTTGTGAGGCGATTTCATACTTTGGGGCGACGGTATCGACGACATCTCCGGAGCGTGCCTTCACAACACTTCGCGGCCACCCACCGCGTCTCCGCGTAAGTGATTCGTTTGAAGTCCCCCAGTCGCTTTCAAAACCAGAGGCAGGCATTACAATAACAGTCCCAGCGAAGAAGTCAGCACTCTTAGCGGTGGCTCCACTTGCCTACTATTTGCTTGCAACCGTCAAAACAGGTGAAAGATTCACGATTGAGACAGACACAGGTTTCATCCACAACATGGATTCAGAGAATATCCCCGACGCAGCACACTCAGCACTCATCCGCTGTTTCTATCTGGACTGTCTCGTCAGAACAGAGGGTCTTTATCCATTTGACCTGCAGGAGCGACACGATTTTGAAGAAATCTCGGAGGTCTCCTTAGATTACTCAAAGTTGTATGGACAGTCACTCTCGAAACGGATGGAAACATACTTCGAGGTAGATCATAGATGTATTGACGAGATTAAGTCTGACTGGCCGGTGACGGCTTTTGTGGAGCCGAGCACTACAGGGATTGAGTCACTTCCACACCTAGTTTATGAACTTGCAGATATTCAACCAGCAGATCCGCCACGTTATACAGGAGATGAAGCTCGACAATTTGTACTTGACGCATTTTTACAGAGTGGACAGAAGACACGGAGTACGTCACTTGTCTTTGAGAACGAAGCAAATTTTGTTGATGTGCCTGAAGCAGAAAGCAGACAGACCGTCTGGGTAGGGAATGGAATCCCGCTCAATTCCTCAAAGTTCCTACTGGAAGGATATAAAAATCATACAGTTGTTGCTGATCAAGCCGGGTCAAATGATGGAAACAGGGATTCATCATCTATGATAAATGCTTCTGTAGTCTGTAATGAAGAAACAATGGAAAGTGAGCCCGGCGATATTAAGAAAGTAATAAACTCACTTGACGATTTTCCCGTAGAGTTATCAATATATAATCATCTTTCCACCCACGAGCTCCGACAAGTGTTGAAAGAGAAAACGGATTATCTCCATTTTGTTGGACATGCAAGTCCTGATGGCCTCGAATGTTCTGATGGAATGTTAGACGTCTCAACTATTGAACAGAGCAACGTATCGACGTTCTTTTTAAATGCGTGTCAGTCATTCCGACAGGGAAAACGGCTTGTTGAGTTGGGTAGCAGCGGTGGTATTGTCACATATAGCGATATCTCTGACAAATACGCTTTGGAAATTAGTGGTCTGGTTGTACAGCTATTGAAGACAGGTGCTACGATTGGGACTTGTTTGAGTATCATTCAGGAAACTACGCCTATCGGAGGCCATTATGCTGTCGTTGGTAATCACAGTGCAGGCCTCATTCAGGGTGATGATAACTCGTTGTATCTTCAGCGGATTTCCGAAGACGGGAAAAGGTATCATCTTGAGGTTACGGTCTACGCGGCAGTAACACCCGATTACAAAATCGGTGGACTCTCCAACACAACCTTAGACTCAGTAGAGCGCCACTCTATCATTCCTTCACAGTTCTCTACAAATGTTGAGTGGCCGGAGCTAGAAGAGTTTCTTTCATTGACTGACCTTCCAGTGGTCTATGAGGATGAACTAATAACAAAAGATACACTCTTCGAGACAATCGAACAACAGCGCTCGTCCGGTACTGATTCGAGTGAGTAGTAGCTTCAGGGTAGTCTGTTTTTCGACGGGTACACAATCATCGAGCGGAAACCGACCGGCTATGGAGATAGATGTCGAGCCAGTCGAGACAGTCGACGATATCGACACGGAGACACTTCCGTCGAGCGTCGACGCCGCCGAGTACGTCCTCTACGGCGGGAAAGGCGGCGTTGGCAAGACGACGATGGCCGCTGCGACGGCACTGGCAAGCGCGAGCGACGGGACCGAGACGCTCGTCGTCTCGACAGACCCCGCACACTCGCTGTCGGACACACTGGAAACCGACGTCCCCCAGGAGCCGGCGCGAATCCACGACGAGGTGCCACTCTACGGCGCGGAAATCGACCCCGAGGCCGCCCTCGCGGACAGCCCCCTGGGGATGGAGGGCGGTAACCCCCTTGCCGGGATGCTCGGCGAGGACGTGGCTGACCCGCTAGCGGGGTCGATGCCCGGGGCCGACGAGGCCGCCGCGGTTCGGCTCCTGCTCGAATATCTCGACGACCCGCGGTTCGACCGCGTCGTCGTCGACACCGCGCCGACTGGCCACACGCTCCGCTTGCTCGAACTGCCCGAGATGCTCGACTCGATGATGGGGAAGCTGGTGACCCTCCGCGAGCGAATGAGCGGCATGTTCGATATGTTCGGCGAGGAGCCCGACGACGAAGAGATTGACAGCATCGAAGAGTTCTCGGCGCGAATCGAGCGACTGCGTGACCTGCTGCGGGACCCCACGCTGACTGATTTCCGCCTCGTGATGGTGCCAGAGGAACTGAGCATCATGGAATCCGAGCGGATGCTCGACCGTCTGGACGCCTTCGGCGTTCCGGTCGGTACCGTCGTCGTCAACCGCGTCATGCAGGACCCGACAGAGGTTGCCGACCTCGACCCGGAGTGGTTCGTCGCTCCCAACCACACCGACTGCGAGTTCTGTGCCCAGCGCTGGGAGGTCCAACAACAGGCCCTGGCACGGTCACAGGACATCTTCCGAGGTCACGATGTCCGGCGGGTGCCGCTGCTCGCAGAAGAGGTGCGCGGTGAGAAGCTCCTCCGTGTCGTCGCGGCCTGTCTGGCCGAGTAACTCACATGAAATCGGCGATGCCTGACTGTTTGTTGGTGTCGAATACCCCGGCGACCCTTGGCTTATACCCCTCTACTTATTACTGACGCGCATCAAAAGTGGGGTGGGTGTTAAGGGCAATGACCACCCCACGACAAAAGTACGAACGGCGTAGAGAAACATTTAACGAATACGTAGAGAACGGCGAAATTGACCAACAAACAGCTTCTGCAGTTCGAGATCTGCTGGATGCCTACGATGACCACAATATGATGGTCTCTCCACCGGAAGGAGAAGGAACGCGAGAGGTTGGGACTCTGCTAACGTGGTTGTGGCCGCTAATGACGATGGGTAGGGAACGCAATCTCACGACCACTACGGCTCATAAGTTGAAAAAAGATCTCCAGCGAATGCACGACGGAGAGTATCCCCATGTCAAAGACGACGGGATAAAGAAGAGTACGATCCGGAATTATCAGGTAGCCCTGCGGAATTTCTACCACTACCATAATTTCGGAATTGATCCAAACGATATCCCGGTATTCAAGAAGTCTGCTTCTCCTGTTGATCCGAATGATATGCTAACTAAGGAGGAGATTCAAGAAGCACGAGAAGCGGCTGATAACCCTCGTGATAGAGCGATTTTTGAATTGTTGCTCTATACCGGGCAGCGAAGAGAAGCAATTCGGACACTTCGATTAAAGGATGTAAACATCCAGGAGGGGATCTATCGATTAAATTCCAACGTAGATGGATTGAAAGGTGCTGCTGAACGGAATGGAAAGCGGCCATTATTAGGAGCGAAGGGGCCACTGCAGAACTGGTTGGACTATCATCCGGACACTAGCGATCCGGACAATTATCTAATCACTGCACGTCCCAGCTATTCAGCAGTTGATCCCAGCTCCCCAATCTCCGGGGAAACAATCAGGAACGTGATGGAGAAAATCAAAGAGAAGACCAGCATCAAGAAGCCGATGCATCCTCACGCAATGCGGCATAACTTTGTGACTATCGCAAAGAGGGATTACGACCTTGCTGATGACACCATTAAGTATCTCATCGGACATCGATCTGGAAGTGACGTAATGGAAACTACCTATGCACATCTCTCTGGAGACGACCATGTTCAACGAGCAGAAGAAGCATGGGGGCTTAGAGAACCGGAGAATGAATCACCGCTCACTCCGGAGGTATGTGAAGTATGTAGTAATCCACTTGATCCCGGTGCAAAAGCCTGTAGCAGATGTGGTACGGTCTATACTCCAGATGCGAAATCAGCACAGGAGTTAGTCGAAGAGATGGCGCTAGATGGGATGCGTGCAGCAGACGACAACCTCGAAGCAGATGCGGTGAAAACATTCAGGGATTTTTTGAAGGCAAATCCTGAACAGGCCGTCGAAATTCTCCGGGAAGAATTATAACCGATTCAACGCTCTTTGTGCAGCTTCGGCCATTGGATTATCTCTTTCAATCAGCAACTCAAGCGAGTTCACGATTTCATCATCTGAGTCTTCGGTTGGTTTTGTCTCTATTCTGTCGGATGTTTCTACCCTTTTGACCTGGGATATTAAATCTTGAATACCCATTATAATCGCCTTACATAGTATTATATTCACTATTACTTATCATTTCTCATACTAACAAAAACGGGTCGATGACCTATGGGCTTTTTTCATTGTAACATATTATACGGGGGTGTTACACTGTTACGGATAGCGAGATATTATCAATAACTCTTGGACTCTTCTATTTGTTCAATTACTGTTTCATGCCAATTGATGAATTCCTCCCAAATTGTCGGACAATTTGTCTTTAATTCTTGTACAACTTCATTTGCATGTTCTGTTTGGAGGGCCTCAGCAATAGCTCCATATCCGCGGCGTTTATGTGTTCCTACCGGAACATCAAACTCTTCAATCTTCTTGTTAATTTTGTCCCGACCTGGTTCAGCGATTTCGCCTTGACTCCCTAATCTGCGACCACTAAGCAATACAGCAAGATGAAATATCTCTGTATATTTTAAATCAAGTTTCTCCGAGAGCTTGTTAGCAAGTAATTTTTGATTCCAGAGAATCCGCTTTTGAACATTACCTTCATTTGGTCCTCCAAGATTTTGACCACTTCTCTGGTGGAAAGATGAGGCAAGCTCCGTTGTACCCTCAATATATTGACTTAGTATTGAGTTAGCTTGTTCTAACTTTTCCAACCAGTATCTTTCTGTTGAATATTCCACCGCTACTGCGGAAATCCCGAATCTAAGGAGTTTTCTGATTGCCTCAGTCTCTCCCGACATTCCGTACTCATGTTTTGCATGACGGACAACTATCCAAAATGGCTCGCTTTTACCAATCCGAACATTCGGTGTTGCTGAACTGAAATCTAAATCACTCGGCGGATTTAGCTCTCTCGTTGTAAATTCTTCCGTAAGCGCGTCTTGGATAGTCCATCTTGGAGTATTGTATTGTTTAAGTGTCTCTGCTACGTCTGGTCCAAGTACGTCCTTGACCTCTTGAAGCTCAGTCATTGTTTGTTGCTGAATCGTTGATTTGATCACAATCTCAGCCATTATTCGGGAGTGAGTACCCTTATAATGGCTAATGGCCAAGGAACAGGTGTAGGCCGGGTCCTTGACCCGTTTTTATGATTTGCTCGTGAGCCTATGCTTCTTCTAAAGCGTCTGCAAAGGATCTCCCCTCAAGTCTGGCAGCAGTATGATGGCCTTCCCAAGTTACTAGCATCCAGCCTATGGAGATATCATCAATACCTATCACTTCTTCATCCAGCTCCTCTCGCAGCTCTCTACCAACAGTTTCAACAGAGGATATGAGTTTATCCATCGACTGCTCATTATCCATCCCCTGGACTAGTTCCTCGAAGTTATCTTCTCCCTTGAACAAGTCGTGAATTTGCTCTGTATCTGGCATTTATTCCTCCATCATTACTTCCAGTTCGTGAAGTGTTCTCTTCTCTCGCTTCTGGTCGCCCAGTCCGTCAGGAATCTCCAGTTCTTGCTTTGCGTAAGCCAGTGCGTCATTCAACCGCTGCTGAAGACGTTCTGAAATCCCGAACTGCTGGGCAGCTGCATCCGTCATTCCATCTCTGGACTGGTAGACTGGCCCCTGTGTTCCACTCATGTAAACCAAGATTCTCCAGTCCGTTTGACCACCCTCGATAACAGGAATAATGCGAAGGCTCAACGGACCCTCTTGCTCAGAGAATGTTGAGAGGGATTCTACCTCTTCTGTGAGATGAGGATTTGATTCTTCAACAACCTCTACCGTATTCGTTTCATCGTTTGGATTTGGTTCTGTCATGATTCAATTCACGGGGTGGGGTTTCCCCTTCCCTACCAAAACATGGGAACCCCCCGCATATATAACTTATCCATAAGTTATAAAAATTATAAACTCTCGTGTCTAATAATGCGACGATAATCACGCAATTATGGAAATTACGAAAAGATAAAAAATAGTCTTTGGATAATCCTATGATTTTCAAATCACGGTATTAGAGAATTTCGTGATTTTGTTCAGTCGTTATAGTCGTCTTTTCACTAGCAAGACTACCTGGGAATTGCGTCATTTTTCATCTGGTTCGCCACTCTCGAAACTTTACACTCAACTTTATTACACTAGCCACGAGCAGAGCATCTGCTCGCAACGAGCGAGCAAGAATCGAACCATGTCAATACACGAACTGCGGAAAGACGACAATGGCGAATCGGGAAGCAAAACATACGTCGAGTTCTATAGCGATGCCGACACTGAGGCGCAGCAAGAAGCGTACAGACTAATCTCACGCGGTGGCCGACTTCGGGAAGGAGTCGAGGATATCAACGAGCTATACGCGCAGCTCGCGCCATTGCTGGCCGACGTGTTGTTTGAAGATGACCCAGTGCCGCTAATGGAATGGCTTGATTTGGACGAGGACGACTGGGACCGGTATCAAGACGAAACGTAGACTAGGGAAGGTAGGGGTGATATAGATACACCCCAACGAAAACCTATCTATAGGTACACAACTTCTCTAATCTGTTCTACAGCATTTCAGCAACCTTAGCACCGTCTTCCGTTAACCCATACAGTCGGTATTGCTGGCGATCTGGTGTTAGGATTTGAACTAACGCTGGAGCGTCTCCTTCTGGACCACCTTGTTGTAGCTGGTTGAGATGGTATCTGACAGTCTCTAATTCTACACCCCACTGGTCAGCAAAATCGTTTGTGTTCTTGGGAGCATCGGCCAGTGATGTGAGAATATCAACACGTCTTTCCGAAGCTTTCACCCATGCTAGGAGTTCGTACTTATCAGGATCGTCCCACTCGTAGACTGGAAACACGGAATCCGACATGGGATAGATAAGGGGTACATGGCAATAAATCGAGGGGAGGCCGTCAATAGAACGGTCTATAACCGACCCATGAACCGGCCTGGAACGCCGCTATAGCGCTTCTATAGATTTTCCTATGGGCTTGGTCGTGTTGTGCTCAACCCGTCTTAGCGACGTTTCTATGGTAGGTAAAATAACTCCACGCGGGGGGTAGTAGTAATAGTGTAGAGCGAGGAATTCGATTATTTGTGACCATTTTGATGAAGCCGGGCTGGTATAGGTGGAATCTTAATGAGTACATCCAGTCAAAACCACAGCCGAATTTTAGAATTATTCTATAACACCGATTTCACATCTAACTCGGCTAATTTGGCTGTGTGATAGCAGATTATAGAGTATAACATAGAAAAGGTTCACACAACCAGTCTGTCCAATTATTGTCAAGAGTCGCGTGCAAGATGTAGAGCGCTAATCAAGCACGATGCGCGTATCCAGCGGATTCGTCGGCGCCTCAGTCCGCTGCCGAATCAACTCTCGTGCTTCATCATCGAAGTCGTAGAGGTCCATAACGAGATTATCAAGTTCCTTCTGCAACTCCCGCATCTCCGCACCCGCATCCTCCAACTCACCCTGAATCAACCGCAGCCGCTCCATAATCTCCGGAAGTACCGACTCATCCTCTGGCAATTCGAGTTTCTTGATTTCATCAGCCACCTCGAATGTCTTTACGTTCAAGAACTCAAGCACCAACTCTTGAAAGTCGCTGTACTCGTCGAAAAATTCAATCTCCGCAGACAGATTTTGGAACGTGATCTTGTTTCCGTCAACAACAGGCTCCTCAATCTCCACACCACCGAGATTAAATGACTTAATTGCAGGGTGCTCCGTCAACGAGAGCGTCTCCACATCGAAACTCTCGTACACCTTCCGCGGGTTCTGAAGTACCTCGTCAGCAGTCTCCAGACTATTCACGAAGTTGATGATCTCCTGTGTCTTCTCAGCCATATCCTCCTTCACGCCGGAGCCATCCGCGTCAGGCAGCGGGAGCGACCCCCAAACGTTCCCATAGTACCGAAGGTACGAACCACGGTACGTCGGAGCTTCCATCCGCATGTAGAACTGCATGACAATGCTATTCGAGAGCCCTACGAGGAAGTCGTAGTCGTCCTCACTCTTCGGAACAGCGTAATAGATCGTGTTCAGCAGGTGGATCTCCCCATCGACGAACGTGAAGTTGTTGTAGTACGCGATATCCGGAGTGATGATTTTCTTCTCATCCGTAACCGCTCCCGGGCGACCCCTCCGAAGCTCCCACCAATTGTTGATAGTGGTTCGCTCCTCAAGTTCTTCCCGATACCCGCGGAGATGCTCTTTGATATTCGGATAATCGTCGATATCCAGGTCTGAATGCGCATAGATAACTTTGCGGGTAGGCGTCGGCTCTCGCCATCGGCGAATCTCTTTCCCTTCCAACACAGGGTAGATGATTTCCTCCTCAAGATCCTTCTCCACAATTACTTCATCAGTTACGAGGTACGGAGGCAGTCTCCCAGGCTGCATCCCTGTCTCAATTCTATCGCACAAATCAGCGAACTCGCGATTCCCTGAGCCCTGCTGGATAGCGCTCAACACCGTGCTGTCCTCGCTCGGGATCATCTTCCAGGACTGCTCTTCAAGACTCTCAGAGGAGACAGGGAAGGCGTTGATGTATTCATCCGAGTACTCAGCCCCGATGTGGTCCTTGATGTGTTCGAGAAGCGCCGAGACTTCGTCCATCTCTTCCTGAACACCAACGAACGGGAACTGATACTCCTCCGTATTCGCTTCTTTCTCGCTCGTTTTTCGTCGCATCACGAACACGCACGGGTAATTCACCGCGTCCTCAAATACGCCTGCGTCGGCGAAGTCGATGAACTCGTTGAGGTAGACATACCGTGGGAGGTTCTTCCGGAGTTTCTCACCGTACTGGTTGGTGATGAACTTGTTCGACGTGATGTACCCAACCTCCCCACCGGGCTTGAGCCAGTCCCGAACGGAATCAATGAACAGGATCAGCATATCATACTGCCGGTGCGCAGCGTTGGGGAACGCCTTATTGTAGGTCTCCCTCTGACCCTTCGGGATGTCGTTGTAGTAGACGTAGGGAGGGTTCCCGACGACGATGTCGTAACTCCCGCTCTTGATGGCGTCTGCTTCCTGCTTATCCTGCTGGTACTTCCGAATAATTGCGTCCGAATGGAACCCAGAGATCTTCGTGTCCACCCCGCGCTTCAGCGAGTCAGTCTGGTAGATTTTAAAGTTGTCAATCGTGTAGTCCGGGTGTTTCTCCTTGACGTCACGGTACAGGTCAACAATCTGGAAGACAAGGTTAATCTGAGCGATATTGACAGCGAATGGGTTGATGTCCAGCCCGTGAAGGCGCTTCTGCACAATCTCCAGAGCCTCCTTCGGCTCAACTCCCTTCGTCTCTAATCGCTCAACGAGACGGTTTGCCGCCTGCACAAGGAACGTTCCGGAGCCAGTAGCGGGGTCAAGCACATCCTTGTTTTCGATAGGTTTGTCAGCGGTGTAGTCCAGCCTATCCAAGATGAAGTTCACAACTTCTGTTGGCGTGTAGAACTCCCCGAGGGTCTGCCGCTCCTCCTTCGGGAGGTGCTGCTCGTAGAGCGTTCCGAGAAGGTCCCTGTCTACGCCCTCGAAGTCGTAGTGGTTGAGGTGCCAGAAGGTCTTCTGGAATATCTCGTTGAGTGCGCTCCCGTCCCGGAGTTCCCAGTCGAAGATAGACCCGGAAAACAGGTGCTCGTAGATCTCCGTCACCTCAGTACACGCGGCATCGAACAGATCACGGTAGTCTCGCTGCGGGCCAGTGTACTTCGCGTAATCACTCCAGAAGTCGAAGTACCGATGCACGCCACCGTTCGACACCATCGTATTCAGCAGACCCTTGTCCTCAGCGATTCGAATGAAGAGAATCTTATTGATTTGCGTGTAGACAGACTCACGGCAGAAAATCCGCTTATTCTCCGCTTCTTCCTCCCCAACACGGTTCGAGAGCTGCTTCCAAACCTCGTAGTCTTCCCAGAACCGACGGTAGGGCTCCCAGTCTTCCTCAAGTTCAGAAATTTGCTGCCGGAGCTCCGCGACCTCTTCCTGGTTCGCACTATCGGTACCGCGAACAGTATCGAGCTCATCCGTCAGTTGTTCGTGGCGCTTGCTCAACGCATGGTGTTTCTCTTCGAACTCGTCGAACTTTTTGAGCGAGTACGGCATGAAGTACTCGTTAATCGACTTCTCCAACGCGTTGAGCAGGTTCTCAAACCCCTCGTCCGTTGAAACACCCTGGATCTGCCCGGGTGGCAGGTCGAACTCATCGAACTTCGAAATATCAGCCACTTCCTCCCGCCGAAGTTTGTTCAGCTCAAGCAGGTCCTGGTACTTCGCGATGTCCACTTCTGATGTGAGTGCGCGCCCTGTCTCTGCGTTCACCAACGCCTCAAAGTTAATGTCTGCAATCGGCTTTGCAGTGAATCCACCATGAGCTATCGCGTCCTCTTCGTCTGGGTCGCAGGCCTTGTAGAGACGGAACCTGTCGATGTTGGTGGAAACGAAGTACTCGACGTAGTTGCGCTCACCGCAGTACTTGAATCCTTGCTCAACACCTTCATCGACGTCAACAGAGCGGCGTTTCGCTTCGACAACGATGATTGCGTTTCCATCGTCGTCCCGGAAAATAATGTCGTTCCAATCATTTTCCTGTTCATAGTCACTCTCGTCGTGCCCGAGAACGTTGATGAAGAAGTGGTTGATGAGTCGAGGAACGACGTCGGATTCTGGCCTGTCCTCAAAGTCGATTTCGCGGTAAATGGCCGCGTACTCGTTGAGAATATCTTGGATGCGTTCGTTCTCCGCATCGGAAAGGTCCAGCGCCGAAGACATAGAATTCCCTACTCCTAATCACTGTATAAATGTACGGAGTCGAATTCTGCGAAACATCTCCGATAACGCGGTGCGTATCGACATCCCGGCTCGGTTGGTTACTGAACTCACGCTCTACATCTTGCACGGTGTCCTGTAACCATGTCTAATCCAACATTTCCCAACAGAATTGTTCTGTAGTAAATCGCCTGTGAATGATTTTATGACAAGCTGAATCGTGATAAAAGACTCCCTAATCTATCGAGACGGTCTTCCTACCGGAACATCTGCGCCGTATTCTGGACAACTAACCCATCCTTGTCCGACTGCCGCACCCATTCCACTGTCTGGCCTCCACTCGTGTTTATCTCCACAGTGAGGGCATTCCGCGAGAGGTGGATCAACCTCATACGATTCTCGGCGAACATAATGATTTCCCTGATAAGCGTCGCAGTGTACGCAAATATTCGCCCATACTTCGGTATCCAAAGAGTTACTGTACGTTCTCTGGACGTGATCCAACTCTTCACTTAGCTCTTCACCAATTTCGCTGTCGAGATGCTGTCCTTTCGGCCAGACTACGGGTGTTTCATTGCCGCATTTCCAGCAATCGGTATCCCATTGGAGGATTTCAACATCAGGGAACTCGTCCATGAGATACGATTTGTTTTAGAGTGATTTAGTTTTTAGTAGTCACTGACAGGAGTCTATGGAAAACCAGCTATCAGTGCCAAACTGACGCGATCGGAGGGTCATTTTCTCGGTCAATCACTGGTAGCTCCTGCTCTTCGATAGCATTGTTTTCCACGGCTTCAATATCCTGTGTAACGTTGAGTTCGTCGGTTGGGAGGTCCCAGTACGCATATGCCCCGATGTAGCTGATTACACACCGGTACGACGACTCCTCAGGAAGTGTTGACCGCACTTCCGGCTGTTCCACATCGGAAATCGCTCGTTCTATCGCAGCATCGAGGTCATCAATTGAGTCCCATTATCGGCGGGCAATACCGTCCGGGTCTTGTATGTGGCCGTTTGTGTCGATACCGCACGTAATCGACCGTTTTCGTTCACCGTGCACGAATATGTTGAATTTTAAGTATCACTTCCCCCCGTACGATACACTGTTTATTAATGGGGTGGGGTAAGGTACTGCTTTGCCATTCGCTTGTGGCGCTCTAAATCATCGATATCGTAGTCAATCTTTTCAGAGTTCTGTTTGCACCAGTTGTAATAATCTTCCAGTGAGGAATGTATTTCTCTACTATCTATATCCCGGTGTTCGTACCACCTCCACCATTTAAACTCAAGCGGTGACTCCTCGTCTTCCGGATAAATCCCCCTTGCAGATTCGTGTACATAAATTCCAAATGGAGGTGCTTCGGATTCTGATTCGACAGCTTGGATAACGGGCACACCAATCAGCAAGGCGCTTTTTGGAAATGGGCTATCTATAAATTCTGGATTGATCTCCTCAGGTAATTCACTAACCTCGATTAGTTCGCCATGAGCTATTGCACCGCGTATAACATATTTAAACCGAGAGTAGGTTTCAATACTTTCAGTAGATAACATTTCAAAAACATTACCGAGGAATCCTTTTATAGCTGATTGCGACTCCGATATTGCATAAAATCCATCCTGTAACGGGTAGAGCTTGATGTTCTCTGGGTCTCTGGCTTGTTCAGCGGTGGCATGAAGACTCAAAATATCAATTGCAGTTTGCTCCATTGATCTTGACATGATACTCTGGACGCCCATCAAATCAACCCACGCAACATAATAATCGTCTGTATACTCTCGAATCCCAGTGTCGCTGAAATCAATGAACGGTGCATCTTCAGACATATTTGCTAATAAAACAGGTCTCCATATAAATTTTTATATTTAAAAATAAAAACTACATCAAAACTAGTAGAGTTCCATGCGATCCAGACACCGATTTATTGTCGTCCGAGATGTTTTAAGATCCTGTGCCGCTTTCCGTTTCGATAAGTTTCCTTTTTGTGTCATATCTAGAACAGCACACACTCGGTCGTAGTTCTCTCCCTCAATCAACCGTCCGTCATCTTTCTCAAACCCAAGTGGAGGCCTTCCATGATGATAGTCCCCCTCCTGCTGCCTTGCTGCGATACCCTCCATCGTATTCATTTGCTTCACCCGAGCCTGCCATTCAGCAAAAGCACCAAGCATCTGCATCTGAAGCCTGTGCATCGGTCGTTCCTTTCCATCTCCGAATGAAAGACCATCACGGACAAAATGGACTGCTGTCTCATTGTCGGTTATTCGAGATACTGTGCGTTCCAGGTCCTGTAATGAGCGGGCAAGCCGGGAGATCTCGTGAACCACAACATGACTAACAGCCTCTTGCTCAACTGTATTCATCATCTCCCGATATCCAGAACGCGAGGTATTGGTTCCAGTCGATTTATCGCGGAACACTTGGAGGTCAGATAGTGGTGTGTTGAGTTGGTCTTCAGCGTACTCTCGGGTACTTTCCAGTTGTCGATCCAGGTTCTGTTCTTCAGTCGAAACCCGGACGTAGCAGGCCGTAGACATCGAGGCTTATCAATGGTCTAAAAGGGGATAAATGGAGGGTAGGCCACGGAAAAGCCGTGTATAGACCGTATGACGGTGATCAATTGAAGCTGGTGGTTGATACGTCGAACCAAAAGAAAGCCGATAGCACCCGCTTAGGCGGCTTTCTATCCGTTGTGTATAGAAGGGGACCGGCCAAAATATGATACCCTGCAAGCCAAGCCCTTTTACTATTATATCAATATAATGTTAATACCATACTGTTATAACAAGTGGAAATATTTAGTATTGGTCAATTAGTACAAACACAAAATGGGCGCTGACGACTATTATGACTCTGTAGGACAGGTACTAGCGTATGTTCTAAGCTCAAGTGACAGAATAAAGACACAAGGCGCTAGAAAAGGAGGTCTTAATTTCTATATTCAGCGAGATGGTATATTATTGGAACTTTATTGTCCGACAGATCGTCGGTACTTTTCACTTAGTTATGATCATAGAATAAGTGAGCTCTTAAGAGTAAAATATGATGATGAACCTCAGATTCTGCGTGGTCATATCGAGAGATATAATATTGAAGAAAATAGGATAGGTGATCAAAACCTAAACGATATTGTCTCATACAATCGAATAAGCGATATTGAAGAGCAGGACGTAGACGACGTTTATCAAAACATTCAATCCTATGCTATCCATTCTGATTGTCGAATTAGGGATTTAAAAATGCGCGATCCGAGAGAGAATAAGGATGAAGAGTTGTGGGACGGAATACAAATTTCAGGTTTGTTATATCCTTTCGAGAACGGATTCAGTCCACGTAAATATGAGCGAACTGCACAGGAAGTGATAAGTGTAGCTAAACAAGTAGAGGATGCAATAAAAAGATTAGATATTCTTGAGGAAATAGGATACTAAATAGATCAGCACTTGGGAACAGAATAACATTCCGTATACGCTAACTTGTGTCACCACCACTAAGTTTATAATTTTAATAAATTGGCAGTAAACAATCTAAAATATGATTGTGGTCGGTCATCTTTCGACCAAGCTGCAAGTGAGACTAACCTGCTCCATTTCGATTCCAATCCTTCTTAGCTCCTTCACTAACTCAATCATCTGTTCTACTACCAGATCATTTGGTCCTCCATGATGTTGGAGGAAGCCCGTAGTCGAATCTGCCTTCATTGTATCAGTGACCCAGCCAAACTCGTTTTCCAACCTATCCAGAACACGGTCAATATCTCTCCCTGCGAAGTTCTGCGAGAACTGTATTTCTATTAGAATAGCGACCAGCACATCCACATTAGTAAACGGCCTTGGAACACGAGATGGCATCGTAGTCCGAACATCAATCCCCGTATTCACAACACGGAGATTATCTGTTCCCAGGTGGTCAGCGTACTCCCGAACAAACGCCAGGTACTGATTTAGCCCAACTCGGTCTGTGTCAAGTTCAGCTATCATCACGTCTCCGAATACATCTGGTTGCATCGGATGGGGTTCAGTCGTGAACAAGTCCACCGGGAGATGAGCTTGTGCTGCCTGTCGAAACTCCTCTGTCCGGTCAGCAGAAAGCCCTCCTGAAATTGTTGGGCTTGGCACAGCAGTATAATCAACAACCGATAGCAAGCAATCGACTGACAACAGTGGTCGAGGACCACCGAACGGACCACGGGACATAAGTCTCGCTGCTCAGCAGGGGGGAAGGGTATATAACTGGAGGGTCGAACCGCATAACGGCCGCTGTAGGCGGCGTAACCGGCTCCAACCAAGCCCGGTGGAAGACACAACAAAAGGACCGGACCGGCATAGCGACCGGATTAGCCCGGTTTCTGTTGCTTGTAGATACGGGGGTAGGCCGGTCACTCGTGGTTAGTCAACGATCTCCGCAACTTCGTGTTCTAATAGTTGATGTTCTCTTACGTACTCGTACACTTTCTCAGGTTCCCATTCCTCAAGAAACGCAATATACTCCTCTCGCAGATAATTAAGCATTTGCCACATCTGTACGAGAACATCATCACGCATTTGCTCAGGAACTTGCACCCAGATAGCAGAGAGAAGTTTATTTCCAGACGCAGTTTCAAGCGTGTATGTTTGCGGATTGAACGCGTCTAACATCTCTAAGGCAGTTTCCACCCTCTCCCTCGTATTCTCGTGCTCGGCTTTTAGTTTCTCATCTTCAGCAACTACATCCGGATAATTCACAAAATACGAGTATACTCCAGGAAGACGCCGTGCTGCAATGATTAGTTCCCCATCGTCTAAGTACTCAATCATCACGGAGGCTGACTGTGTTTCACGGACGGGTGGCGGAAACCGGACCGGAAAGAGATAGTGCTCATCTGCAAATCTGGGGCGATGAAAACAGTGAGCTGAGTGATCCGTACCGGTAGTGTCATCCATACCCCTCGATTGTTGCCCCGTGATTAATAAATAAAGTTATTAAAATATGATAATAGTCTATCTCAGAGCTACATGAGAGCTACTTACGAGGGAGCCACCATACAAACCGTTTCCCGACATCTTTCTTATGTAATCTTCCTTCCCGTTCAAGAGATTTCAGTCGTCTCCGAGCAGTTTGGAGATGGTACTCGAAGTGTTCTGCAACTTCCTTTGTAGTGACTACTTCACCTTCCTCGATATACTGGAGGAGTTCCTCGTCAGAGTGTTTCTGCTCAAACGGACCACTGTCCTCTTCAACCATCTACCTTGAGAAATCATTGTTTCTGATGGGAATTATGCAGATTTTATGGGTGCAAAACGCACGTTGTAGCAGTGTTTGTTAGAGCAAGAACTATGAGCGTGGGAAGTGATGATGGGCTGAGGTGATGCCATGAAAAAACAGATCACGCATATCGTTCCCGACACGCAACAAAAAATAAACACCACTGTTGACAAAGACGGCGATACGTTTGAAGTCGAAATTAGGGTGTGTCCGGCATTGGACGATGACTTACAATCGCAATTGCACGACAGTATTGATCACCTCAGCCACGAAAAAGTAGACATCAGCTCGTCAGTCTATCGGACCAACCAAGGGAACGAAACCGGTCAAGACGTTACGTTTCGATTCAACCAGGAAGACAAGCTTCCCGCTCTCAAAATGATGCGGGAAGTGATTCGACTCGGAAGGTCAATCTACGAAAAACAACTGAGGCGTGAATTAGAGGAGCCTGACGGGGAGGGCATTAATTCGATGCTTAGCAAACAGCAGTGGGATTTCGATGATCCGGAAGTCGAAGAATTTTGTCTCCTCTATCGTGGTGGGGTGGTTAGCAATGACGGACTTTGAATCTGATCTTCCAGAGGAAATGAAGGATAAGTTCGAAACAACCACAACCCAGATCAAGTAGAGCCATGAATGAAAAGAAACTCAAACGTCTCCTGAAGGAATAGTTCAATCCGAATACTTCTCTTCAAACGGTCCACTCCGATCATCGTCTAACATACCAGCTTAAACAATCGTTTCTTTTCCAGTCTCATATGTTGATATTATATCTTTAATAAGCAGGTTGAAGAAAATACTTTGTAACAATGCTTGTTACAACGCACCAATGACACCAGAATGGAAGAAATTCGAGCGCGAAATCAAACACACCGTCCGAGACGATAGTGGACTAACATACAACGCTCAACGGAAAGTCATTGGTGAGTCAGGAACGAGATGGCGTGTCGATGGAGTTCTTTTTGAAAATGAAGATCCAGTATCCTACCTTGAAGTCAAATATATCGGCTCAAATTCTGATGCAGAGACCCAATACAAACTTGCCTTTGCACAGATGGCTGATTTTCGATATGCGGATATTCCTGGGGCTGTCGTTGTACCACAAAAATACCATCCTGGGAATAAGAATTGGGATGAATATTTTGCTACTATTGGTTGTGTACTCATCGGAAAGGAGCATTTGCATGATTTCATTGACTCCCTGCAGACGTTTCCCAACGATATTTCGTCACGGGAATTAATAGAAGAGTATGTGTCCACCTCCGTCTGGGACAATTTAGGAGAAGAACAATTGAAACTCGCGGAAGAACAGGAGCAAACCCCTCCTGATGGACTACAAAACATAGTAGACAAGCATTTTGATAGTAATGATTAATCAGATACAAGTAAAGTGTTAAAGTATAGTTCAATATGGCTCATAAAGTTCGTTTCACTGAATCAGTCGAACAGGGTGATTTAGATTACATCACTGAACTCTATCGAAACCAAGCCAAAATTGAATTTCCCACTATAGATGAACTCAAAGCGTGGGTTGAAAGTATTGATGAGAACAGTGACATCTGGACATATTATATTAAAGGATCAGAATCACCAATAGCAGATTGGAATCTCCAATGTACGGCCTCCAAGCGCTCTTGAATGTAGTATATATTACATGAAATCCCCAAGACTCGTGGCCTTGTTGGTGTCGTCCTCGAAGATGCGCTCGATGCGCGTTTCGAGAATTTCGAGGCGCTGTTTGGTGTAGGGACGACAGCCGAACTCCTCGGCGACGTGGATGGCGGTGTCCATGTACTTGTTCACCGACCCCTCGTGGACGGTCAGGTTGATGTCGCCGCCACACTCGGGACAGTTTCCGGACAGCGGCGCACGCCTGTATTTCTCGCCACAGCCCAGACACCTGAACTCCTGGCTGGAGAAGGCCTTGAGATTCCCAAGCAGGTCCGGCAGGAAGTGGAACTCGATGATGCGCTCTGCCACGTCAGTCTGGTCGACAGCCCGGAGCTTGCGTGAGAGTGCGAGCTGGGCGTCCATCTTGTCCTGCATCGAGCCGAGCGTCTTGTACGCCGACAGGTCTGGCCCGGCGGCGATGTCGGTCGTATCGTGGGTGTGGTCAAAGCCCGCGTACTCCTGTTCTGTCCCCAGCGTCTCCTCTGCGATGGTCATCACGTCCTCAACTTCACCGGTCTCGGCGAGGTCACGGGTCGCTTCATAGAGTTCGAGGGGATACTCCCGCATGATGTCGACGTTGTGTGCCTCGTCGTCGATTTCCGCCGGGTCGATACGGGAGGACATCACCAGGGGTGCGTCCATTCGGCCGCCTCGCTGGTCTGGGAGGAACGTTTTGCTGAAGTTTAACAGGCCATCGAGCAGGAGCATCACGCAGTCCTCGTCGCCGTCACATTGATTCTCTGATAGGTCATTTGTGACGAGATTGTGGGTGTCTGCGACGCTGAGACAGTAGACCGCGTCGGTCTCTGACCCGGCTATCTCGGTTCGTTTGACGTCGTCTTCAAGATAGTCCGCGTGCCCGCCGTCGAATACGCGCCTCCCGCTCGTCGCCGTCTCCGTGACCTGTGACTGCAGTCGTTCGTCCTTGCGCGAGAGGTGGAAGCCGACAGTCTCAGAGAATCTGACGGCATCTACCGACGAGATGGTGAAGACGTAGCTCTCTGCAGACATCTTCTCGGTCGTCTCGTCGTAGTACTCCGGAAACTTCTCCGACAGCGGAACTGGCTCTGTCCGTGTCACCTGTGCCGAGATACCGAGTGTCGTCAACAGTGCCAGCAGGTCCTCCTTTAGCTCCCGGCTGACTGTCGTTGCGTGGACAGAAAGCGCCGTGCTGTCAGCGGTTCCGTCGCCGCTGAAGTAGCCACGCAGAAAGGCGGCAACGATAGCCTCGGGTGCATCGAACACGCACTGGGGGACACGCTTCGTGTGCGCGTGGACTCCCATATCGAGGACCGTGTCGAAGAACGTGCGCAACAACCGCCCGGAGACGGTCACTTTCGTTTCGCTCTCGGGGTACGGAGAGGCACCAAACGCCTCCTCAAAGACCTCGACGAAGAAGTCCCGCGCCTCTTGTTCGGTCCCACAGATTGTCGTCTGGTGAATCGTCCCTTTCTGGGTCTGTTGCTTGCGACAGAAGCCTTCTGCAGCGTAGTATCCGAGCAGCGTCGCCACCTGCTCGTTGACGTTCACGAAGCGTGCCACCTCCGTCGTGTCGCGTTTCATGCCCAGCGAGACATCTTCAGGCGTCCATTCGAGGACGCGCTCGACTGACCCGAGCAGGTTACACAGCAGAGTTGCGGGAACGCTCTCGCGATACAGGTAGTTGCTCAGTGTCTTGTGAGACATCTCGAAGTGCTCGGCGGTGCTTTTCAGCGGATAGAACTGCCCGTCCCACCCGTCCGCGAGAGTCTCCTCGAAGAGAGCGTACAGTCTATCCTTTTCGAGTCCTTTCACCATCAGCCGGTCGTTCGGTACTATCTCACAGTCGAGAAATTCGGCGAGAAGGTCGAACCGAGGCGGGTCGTCGTCTCCGACGCAGTCGAGCCGTAACGGCTTCACGAGCGAGTCCTCGTCTGTAATCTCGGAGGCGGGCTTCGAAACGAACGAGCCGTCCTCTGTGGTTCGTATCTCGTGGTCGGGTGTGACAGTCACTTCCCGGCCGCTCCGGGTCTCGATTGAGACGAGGTGGTCGGGCGCGGGGTGTTTCGATATCTCCTCGACCGGCTTCGGAACGACGGTGCCGTCGTCGTCGAGTGACGGAACGAACACGTCGGTATCGAGCGACTGAACGAGCGTTCCGAAGTCGTCCTCGCTGGGGTCGTCGAGACGGGACTCGACGAACGACTCGATGGCCTCGTACCGCCACGCTCCGTCTTCGTTCTGATACCACATCTTCGTCTCCGGATGGAAGCAGTTGCGGCGCTTGGCCGCGTGGAAGTAGGGATGTGCGTATCCGACGGCGGCGCTCGTGAAGCCGACGACCCGACCGACGACCGCCGCGCTTGTGTGGGGAGCCATTCCGAAGACGAGTTCACCGACGATGTCGTCGCGCTCCTCGAAGTCGTAGTACGAGTCGAGCCCGTAGTACTGCGTGAGCAGGTCGTCGACGAAATCCGCGGTCTGGAGCATGTGTTCTGCCGCGCCGTCGGAGAGGACAATGTCCTGGACGTTGAGTTCGACGAGTTGGTCGGGATGTTCAAGCCTGTCGCCGTTGATATCCTCGTGATAGCCCAGCTCTCGAAACTGGTCGACGGTCACGTCGAGCTCTGCCGGCCGAACCGACGTGACCGGCAGGTCGGTCATGTCATAGCGAACCGTGCCGTCTTTGAACGCCGACACGTCGTGTTTCGCCCGAAGAATGCCCTTTTCGAGCGGTTCTGGCGTCTTCTCCTCGGAGGTGAGCCCCTTGACAGCTTTCAGTTTCTCGAAGACCGACGGTCGTTCGCCGACGTTGTCAAGCGCCTGTTTGTACTCCTGGCGGAGGTGGATTGTCTCCGTCCGGGTCGGGTCGGCGAGGATCTCACAGTCGGGACACTCCGCCCGGCCGGATTCATCGGGGTCAACCTCGCGGTCGCAGTCGGGGCAGACGTAGACCGCCTCCGCGATGTCGCCACAGTCGGGACACCGTGGGCGGTAGGTGCGTGTCCCACAACTGCAGCACTCTCGGCGGCCGACCTGAACGTCTATCTGGCCGCGGGTTCCCTCGACCTCGTCGCCGTAGTCGGCGGCGTCGCCGACCGACCGCTGGTTGCCGCCGGCCTCGCCGATAGGAAATAGGGTGTGGACTGCCGGCGAGAGTTCCCGCTCCTCGGATTTCTCCGGCCGACCCATCCGGTTGCCGATGCGGGTAGGGGCACGCTCGCGGACGGTGAAGGGTGCAATCTCGTTGACCACCTCGATTGCGTTCTCGCCGTTGTCGTACGTGTGGGCACGCTCGCTCAAGTCCTCAAGCGTCCAGGAACGGGTCAGGTCGCCATCGAACCCGAGCGTCCGGACGAGCGGCTCCCACTCTGGAATCACAATAGTATCCTCGCGCTGTGTGTGCTCGACCAGCAGCGTCTCCAGGGTCCGGCGAACGGTCTCGGTGTGTGCGACGACCAGCGATTCGCCGCCAGACCGACCGTCTGAGGAGTCGGGCCGCTCCATCGCGCCGTCGGTCGCGACCAGCGTTCCGTCGTCGATGGCCACTGCGAGGCTCTCGACGGCGTCGACGCTCACGTCGTGCCAGACGTAGGTGTACTCGGGGTGGAGGGGTGCGTCGTACTCCTCGGCCCACTCCAGTGCCTCCTCGGGTGTCGGTGACTCGAGGTCTACGTCGGTGCTATCACGCATCGCCTGGACGGGCACTCCCGCCTGCTCGAACTCCTGGACCCACCACTCGAAGACGTAGGAGGCTGGCGCAAGCGGGTGGTTGTTCTCGACAAACTCGCCGTAGTTGACGAGATACTCCCCCAGATCGAGGATACGCTCGACGCCGTTGCGAATCTCGACTGCCTCCTCGGCGTCGTCGATGCGTCGGACCTCGCCGTTTGCGAGTCTGACCGTCGGTCCCTCGATGGTGTCAACGGGGACGACGCCGGCGGCTTTGCCGGGCCGTTCGGTCTTTATCTGTGTCCCGGCCGCGAGGAAGTCGTCGACCAGATGCATCGTCGCGGGGTGGACGCCCGCGGTAGCGTGTCCGTGGTTGCGCGCCCGCCCGTATCGAAGTCGGAACCCACCGGACTCGCTGGGGTGTGAGAAGACTGGTCGGCCCGCGATGAGGTCCTGGAGGAACTTCTTCGAGGGGTCGGACCGCGGCGGTCCGACCGATTCGGGCTCCTCGTCGTCTTCGGACTCGTCGGCCGCCGACTCGTCGCCCTCGTCGTCCGGTTCGTCGGCATCGTCGCCGCCGTAGTTGCCGTCGATGAGGTCCTGGAGCCAGGGCCAGTCGACCTCGTCTAAGTTTCGCGTGTAGCGCTGAATCTTCGGGGCCTTGAGCGCGATACCCTCGCCGAAGACGAGACACATCCCGCCCCGGGCCGAGTTCGTACCGACTCGGTCGAGGTCCCGGAACCCCGAAACTTCCTCGTCGCCGGTCGCCTCACCGTCTAGCATGATTGGCATATGCTCGGCGATGAATTTCGCCTCCTTCTCTTTGGGGGCGTACTGGAGGCCGGTCTCCTCGTCGTACAGCGCTACCTCTTCTGCATAGCGGTTTATTTCGTCGTCACGGGGTTTGTACCCATCAATGTCGAGTAATGCGCGGGCGTAGTCTGCAACGAGGACTGACAGCGCCTGTGCGGTCCCGCCTGCCGAACGGATTGGGCCGGCGTAGTAGATGTTGATGAACTCTGTCCCGTCGTCGTTTTCGAGCAACTCGACGCGGTCGATACCCTCGATTGGTGCGGCGACGACACCCTCAGTGAGCAGAGCAACCGCCGTCCGGACCGCTCCCTCGATCTTGCCGGCGCGGGTCTCGTAGTCGCCGACGCTGCCGTCGACGAAGTCCTCGACGAGCTCCAGCGCAGCCTCCTCGCGAGACATCTCGCCTTCGAGTTCGCGGACGCGCTCGGCGACCCCGTCGATACCGAGGATGTTCTCGACCCGGTCTGCCATGTCCTTTGCCACTGGGATTTCGACCTCCGTCGTGGGGTCGCCGCCGCGCTCTCTGGCCGCGTTCGCAACCGCGAAGGCCTCGTCGAGTTCACGTTCGAGCCGCTCGAAGTAGCGTTCGTCGTCGGCGTTCATCTACAGCGGCCAGAGGTCGAGGTCGGTGGTCTCATCGTGTTCGCGTTCGAGTGTCGCGTCGAACTCCCGGACGTACAGTTCCCCGGCAAACGTCGTTGCCCTGTCGAGGTGGC
Organism: Halovenus salina; assembly: GCF_026410925.1. GTDB lineage: Archaea > Halobacteriota > Halobacteria > Halobacteriales > Haloarculaceae > Halovenus > Halovenus salina. The sequence goes on from NZ_CP112972.1 coordinate 2,648,203, forward strand.
CGGCGACGGTCGACCCGTCCTCACGCGAGAGGACAACGTGGGTGTGAGCGAACGGCTCGCCGTCCAGCATAGAGATGTTGCCGACCGCTGGCGTCATCTCGAAGTGCTCGTCGAAGGTGATGTCGTCGTACTCTTGCTCGTGCTGGTCGTAAAACAACAGCGTCGCGTCGGAGACGGCTCCGATACCCATGAAGAAGCCGGCTTCGATGCCCTGATCGGCCGCGAAGGCCTCTATCTGGCCGCGCCAGTCTCGGTCGTGGTCGAGTCGAGCGACGTACTCGCGTGCACCGTCGACTTCCAGGTAATCCATGTTCGAGCAAGACGAGCGGTGCGTAAAAAACTGTTTTGTCAACCCACGATGTCGACAACCGAACGCAAACACCGCAGTTAAGAGTCGCCCGGTCGATCCGCCGGATATGGAGCTGTTTGGAGTCGTCGTGATGGCATTCTGGGCGATGCTGCCTGCCTATATCCCGAACAATGCGGCGGTACTCGCTGGTGGCGGACGACCGATAGACGGCGGGCGGACGCTGGGCGACAGTCGCCTGCTGGGAGATGGGAAGACCTGGCGGGGCACCCTCGTTGGCTGGCTTGCGGGCGCGGTCCTCGCTGTTGGACTGAATACGCTCGAATCGGGCGCAAGCGACGTTTTGGGTGTCGACCTGCCGACGTTTCCGCTCGCAGTTGCGCTCGCGCTCCCGCTCGGTGCGATGCTCGGCGATATCGGTGCTTCCTTCCTGAAACGCCGGAGTGGCCGCGAGCGCGGGGCACCCTTCCCGGGCGTCGACCAGCTCGATTTCGTCATCGGCGCGCTGTCTCTGGCCCTGTTGGCAGACGCTCTCGCCTCGCTCTCGTGGTTTGCGGATACGTTTACGCTGCCAGTGCTCGCTGCCGTGCTGGTGATGACGCCGCTGCTTCACGTCTCGACGAACGCGCTGGCGTACGTCCTCGGGTTGAAAGACGAACCCTGGTAAGAATGTAGTGGGTTCGGGCGGAACCAGAACGCGGTGCGTACCTTCCCTTCCCTGTCGATTTCGAACGCTTCGCGCCTTCTCGCGGGATTCCGTGAGAATCATGCGCACGATACACGACACACTCGAACCGATTGAACCGAGCGCCGCGCGCGAGCTATTCCTGAAACACAAGGCCACAGACGTGGGCGAGAATACAGTCCAGTCCTACGCGTATCGGACGGACCATTTCGTTCGCTGGTGTGACGAGAACGACATTGACAACATGAACGACCTGAGCGGGCGAGACCTCCAGGAGTACCGGTTGTGGCGACAGGAAGAGGGCGACCTGAAGAAAATCACGCTGCACCAGCAGATGAGCACCATCCGGGTGTTCCTGAAGTGGTGTGGCTCCATCGAAGCGGTGCCTGCGGATCTCTACGAGAAGGTGATGGTGCCACGCGTCCGGCCGGAACAGGAGCGCAACGACGAGACGCTAGAGGCCGAGAAGGCCGAAGCAATCCTGGACCACCTGGCGAAATTCCACTACGCCTCACGAGAGCATGCCGTCTTTATGCTCCTCTGGGAGACGGGTATCCGTATCGGGGCAGCCAACGCTCTCGACATCAGCGATGTCGACGTTGAGGAGAAACAAATCAATCTGGTGCATCGGCCGAACCAGGGGACACGGCTAAAGAATGGTCGTGGCGGCGAGCGACCGATTGCAATTTCGACGGAGTTGGCAGAGATGCTTGAGGACTACATCGACTATACGCGGCCTGAGAAGACAGATGAGTACGACCGGGAGCCGCTACTGTCGACATCTCAGGGACGAATGGCTCGGGCCACAATGCGCCGCCTCATCTATCGGACGACTGCTCCGTGTTTCCGGGGGAAGCCCTGTCCTGACTGTACTGAGGGGAGCCCAGGGAAGTGTGGCGAGTCTGTGAAGCCGCATGCAATCCGGCGCGGGAGTATCACTCACTTTCTCTCACAGGACGTGCCTGTCGAGATTGTCGGTGACCGGATGAACGTCAGCCGGGACGTGCTCGACAAGCATTACGACAAGCGTTCAGAAGAGGTGAAGTTAGAACAACGTCGGGGGTATCTCGACAACGTGTAGTAGCGCGTCGTACAAACAGTTCCAGCCGATCTACCTCTCGCAGCGGTCGGTGGATCAACTGTTCCGTAGGGGTGTGAACGGTGCGGTAAACATCCGGCGAAAGATAACTCAGAGTCCCCCGACTGGGGATATGAGTAACGGCTGGTTGGCACAGCCCGGAGTCTTCCTGTTTGACCGCGAGAGCGGACGGTTCACACCGAGAGAACGGGAGGGCTGCAAACCCTAATATCCCAACGCTTGGGATTCCTCCGCCTTCAGGCGGAGGAGGATGTCAAGCGTCTGCTCATTACACTGTTTGCCTCCGAGTTCCTCGAAGAGCACGCCGAAGAACTCGGCTGCCGAAAACAGAACTTCCTGTCTCAATCCGTTCGAAGCCTATCCAGATGTGGAAGATGACGATTCACCGGCTCCTGGACTGGATCGTGACCTCACCGATGTAATCGACCGAGCTTCCTTAGGCGATAACGGGTGGTGCCAATGTGTATAGTGGGTGTTCAATTCGATATCGCTAGTCGTCGAGTGGTAGCACACCAACGTCTTCGAGAAAGCCCTCCCAGTGGGGGTGGGTACAGGCCTCGACGAGGCGTCCGTCCTCAAACCTGTTGAGTTCGAGTCCTTCCATCTCTATCGTCTGGTGGGTCGGCTCAATGCCCATGTACTCACCCTCGTGTGTCGCCGTCACTGTCCACCTAACGGTGACCGCATCACCGCCGTCGCCAACGATCACTTCGTCCAGTGAGTACTCCATGTCCGGGAACATCTCCCTCGTGTGGCGAATGAGGTCCTTATAGAGTTCCGAGCCGCCTTCTTGGACGCCGCCGCCCCGGGTGAAGACGAACTCTTCATCGACGATCTCGTCGACAACGTCGAGATTGTTGTCAGTCCAGGCTTGTTCGAAGAGTCGACGCATCTGTGTCGCGTTCTCGTGTTCGTTCATGGTTAGTGTTTGTGTGCTCGGGGAGTATACTCAGTCGTTCACATCGGTTTTGAGAGATTGTCTGCTTAGAGGAGGTGTGCAACCCAAGCAAGCAGACAATAAGATAGACGAAGAGTACCTGCTTAATTTTATCGTCAACAGCCTTACCGCAGCGTATCATAGAGACAGTTACAGTCGATTTACCGCGGTGCAACCCAAGTGACGACATGTTACTATTAGTATAGTTACGTAAGACAGTGCAAGATAAAGATACCATTCAGTGAGAGACCCCGGAAAATAACGGGAGTGTCATAGAGCTATTCGCATGGTGGTGTGACTGCTCCAGAAGCTGGCAGATAACTATAATAAGTTGTGCTGGTATGCAAGATACACGGCGCGAGTCTTGCACACGTGGTTGTTCAGATTCGGAGTCGGTCAGTCGGTCGGCACAGGGTGAGCACTGACCATGGAAATGTACTGTTTGTCAAATACTCAATAAAAGAATTGCTACGGGACAGAGCCCGCTGTCAAGAGTCGAGAGACTCGATACCAGTAATTTCGAATCGGGCTCCTCCCGTCTCACTCTCGGTTACGCTAATCTCCCAGCCGTGGGCCTCACAGATCCGCTTGACGATGGCTAGCCCAAATCCTGTGCCGCCCTGGTTCGTGCTGAAGCCGCTGTTGAACACCTCCTCGCGGTCTTCTGGTGGGATGCCGGGTCCGTCATCGGCCACGTAGAATCCGTTCTCGTCATCCAAGACACCGACGGTGACAGTAACTGACGTTCCCCCATGGCCGATAGCGTTGCGAAACAGATTTTCAAACGCCTGTGCCAGCCGATCGCGGTCTGCGGCGAGTGTTGATTCTCCGTCTGTGATAACCGTTGCGTCACCTGTTTCAACATTGCGCCAACAGCCAGAGACAACCTCTTCAAGCACTATCTGCTCTGTCTCGCCAACGGTCTTGCCTTGCCGTGCCAACAGCAGGAGATGATTGATTATTTCTTCCATTCGTGACAGCGCGTCCATCGCGTCGGCCAGGTGCTCGCTGTCGTACTCTTGTGCAGCCAAATCTGCACGTAATGTAGCGACGTTTAGCGGGTTCCGCAAGTCATGTGAAAGAACGCTTGCGAACTCGTCAAGTCGATCACGTTCTTCCCGGACTCGCTGTTGGCTCACTCGCAACTCGTTTTCGCGCTCGGCACGAGTAAGCGCTGCCGTCACTGACTGTGCCACCAATTCAATAAGATACCGATCAGTATCGGTAAACGCATTTTTTTCAGTTGTAGACATGAGTAACACACCGTGACTGTCAAGAGGATGTATAATACTGCTCTTGGCCGGAGTTTCGTCAGCTAGAGTGCCGTAGTTTTCCGTATCTTCAATGTAGAGTGGCTCGCCCTGGTCGAACACCTGAAACACGATTTCCGAGGCCATGTCACTCTCACTGCGGCTGTATACCGGCGGGACTCCTATCTTTTCTCGGACATCGTCATTCGCCGCTACACCCTCCAGGCACTCACCGTTTTCCGTGAGGAGGTGAACCCCAGCAAGTGGGGTATCAATGACTCCACTGGCAATATCAACAGCTATCTTAGCGATGGTGGTTGTATCCGTTTCGTCAATCAACTCATCAGTCCGCTGAACTATCTGATGAAGCATCCGTTCGTAGTTTCGTTGCTCAGTAATGTCTTGAATTGCACCCCTGATAGAGGTGATAGACCCGCCCTCCCGTACCGGCACACCGGTCGTCCGCACCCAGCGGAGTCGATCTTCGGCAGTACGTAGTCTGAGCGTTGTCTCGTACGGTTCTCCCTTTTTGATACACCGAGTAACCAAACGGTCTATCTCAGGGCGGTCCTCGGGATGGTAGAACTCAATCGCCGATTCGACGGTGGGATTGAACTCCCCGTTCGGATCAAGGTCATGGATTGCGTATGTTTCTCGTGTCCAGACTTGCTCGCCGGTTTCAACATCAACTTCCCAGCCCCCGACACCAGCCAGTTCCTGGGTGTGACGCAATAGGTTTCTGGTCCGTTCGAGTTCCTCCTGACGCTCTTTGCGGCCGGTGATATCGTGGGAACTGACGATAATCCCCTCAATAGCCGGGTCATCCAACTTGTTTACACCACGGGCTTCAATCCATCGCCACTCATCATCTATAGTTTCGACCCGCAACTCGGTCGTGACTTCTTCAGTCCCGTCTTCAAGTACCTTTGTGAACAGGTCAAGCATTTGTTCACGGTCGTTTGGATGAATATATTCGAATCCGCTCTCACCTTCCACGTTGAATGGGGAAAGACTGGATTGCCCGCCAGTGTTGTGGAATTTGATAGTCCCGTCCGGATTCACGACTGCGATAGTGTCGGACGTTTCCTCGACGTATGTCTTGTACTGGATTAATTCCTCTTCGCGCTTTTTGCGCTCGGTGATCTCGGAGAAGATACTGATACACTCGCCGTGGCGCGGTGAAAATGCCGATACTTCGTAGTACCTGTCCAAGGGCTCAGAATACTGCTCGAACTGAGCTGTCGTCCCATCGAGTGCGACTTCGCCGAACACGTCGATAAACGGTGTGGCTTCGATTCCGTCGATGGCCTCCGTCGCTCGCTTCCCGACGACTTCGTCGGCATCCAACCCAGTCAACTCCTCGAACCGGTCGTTCACCCGTTTGTAGACGTAATCGATTGGCTCGCCCGACTCATCCGTGACGATTTCTTTGACGCCGATCCCGTGAAGCGATTCGTCGAACAGCCCCGACAACAGCTCCTCTTGTCGTCGTTCTTCAGTAATATCCCGGATAATGCCGACGCTACCATCGAAGCCGCCCTGGTTAACCAGTGAGAGTGTCGTCTCGTAGAGTCGTTCCTCGCCATCCCGTCCTGGCCCGCGGAACGTGAAACGTTCGCTTTCGCGGTCTTCATCTTGGAGTAATGATTGTATCGCCTCTGCTCCCTGTTTTACTTGATCAGGAGAGAGAAACTCCGAGACGTGCTTTCCGAGTAGCTCCTCACGGTCGTAACCGGCCCTCCGCTCGAAGGCTTCGTTGACAATTTCGATGTCGCCGTCCTCGTCAAGGACGTACATCGCGTCACCGGCTGTTTCGACGACTGTCCGGTACTGTTCGCGCTTGCGCTCGTTGATTCTGTGTTCGACAGCGTTGTGAATCCGATTGGCGAGGACGGCAAACTGGTCCTCCCCACCCTCTTTCTGGAGATAGTCAGTGACACCTGCAGAGATGGCACGGCTGGCAACCGCTTCCGTCCCCTTACCGGTGAACAGAATCACCGGGAGCGTCGAGTCGTCCGCCCGAATCCGTTCAAGCAGTTCGATACCGTCCATTCCGGGCATGTCATAATCGCTGACGAGACAATCAACAGCGTGTTCGTCAAGTAACCCCTCTACCTCGTGTGGATCAGTTTCGGATATCACGTCGAACGTCTCATCCTCGCGTTCAATCATCGTCTTCGTCAACTCACCGAATTGCGGGTCATCATCGACGTGAAGAATAGTGATTTGCTGGGATGACATTGGGTTATTTCATTACGATGTGTGTACGATTTATTAATACCTTGGTGGCTTCTATACTACGTGGTTGTACTGCAGCAGTCAACCCGGTATTCTGGCCCCCGCTACGGATCCGGTGCTCTTTGTGTTACACGTCGTCAAGAAAATCGAGTGCTGGATGATGAATTGATTGTCGGGTCAATGTACAGCGCAATTGACCAACTGATCATCGGGAACTGTGTGAAATCAACAGTGGCCGACTGCTGCATCCACCCTCTATGTCTTGCACAGCAGTTCTAATGAATTACTGATGGGACGTACTTTCGTCAATCACTGCATCCCTTAGACAGACCGACTCTCCTTGCCCGCTGTCTCCACAGGCTGTTGTGCACGACAACTTCGGCGGCCGCTGAGAACTCACCAACGCCTCCCCACAGGAGGACGGACAGGGCAAAAGCAGCATGCACTATGGCCGCCATGGTCAAACCAATTCACCCCAACTCAGAATAGAATTTGCCCATTCCATGGCCAAAGAGTTGGTACAAAACGGCCGAATTGGAGATTTGCGTTAGACACTGGCGAAAATGGAGCGCGCGCCGATTCAACAGCACTCTCAGCCAGAGTTCTACACCCAGTCCCCAGGAATAAGTAGCAATAATCTGTTGTTTCCGGGCCGGATGTAACCACTGGTCCCGACCATGCAGGAGATGACAGAATCGACCAATCTAATCCTCGCATGGACAGAGAATTTCCACATGTAATCTCGGCTGTCCAGCCGGTATTATCAATTGGGCACCTGTTTCCGACAGAGAACTGAATAACCTAAACTTTCTCTCGCCACATCTCGACTGCATGGGGCACCAAGCGCCATTTCTGCCCATCCTATAAATAGTAGGACCAGCTTCGTGCATTCGATGCCACTGGGTGAACCGCATCGATACGAGACCGGCTCCGATTGTCGTGAGCACGGGTCGGTTCACCCGACGGCTGACCAACAATGACCAAGGACGACCTCGAACCCCTCTCGCCGGAGGACGCCCTCGACTGGTACTTGGAGCACCGGCGGGACGACCTGCGGACTGCTACCCGGCGGAAACACCGGTCGGCCTTAGGTACGTTTGTCGACTGGACCGGGTCGGTCGGAATCGACGATATGAACGATGTTGGTGGCCGCCAACTCATGGAGTTCAAGACGTGGCGAAAGACCGAGTCGGATCTAACGTCGGTTAGCCTCAACGGCAACCTTGCGATTCTCCAGCGGTTCCTCCGCTTTTGCGAGAACGTCGACGCCGTTGCTGAGGGCGTGGTCGACCGGGTGCCGCTACCCAACGTCCCGCCCGAGGAGGAAGTCAACGAGTGGGTACCGGCCGACGAGGCAGTCGAAGGTATCCGGTCGTACTTCCGCCAGTTCGAGTACGCCTCTCGACGGCAGGTGATGTTCGAACTCATCGCCGAGGTCGGGCTCCGGCTCGGGGCCGTCCGGGCGATAGATATAGAGGACTTTGACCGAGAGGAAATGACAATTCGTCTCTGGCACCGGCCGGAAGGAGCCGAAACGCACGGGACGCCGCTGAAGAACGGTCGTGACGGCGAGCGGATTATCAACATCTCCGAGCAATTGCATGGGTTCATTGTGGATTATATCGACCACAACCGGGCCGGTACGACGGACCAGTATGGTCGGGAGCCACTGTTCACAACGTCCAGCGGCCGGCCATCGACAGCGACGATTCGCCGGGACTTCTACAAGATGACCCGCCCCTGTGTTTACTCCGGGGAGTGTCCACACGGCCGGGAGCTATCGGACTGTGAGGCGACGAAGAACAGGAACGCTGCAGACTGCCCTGGACGGTTCAGCACGCACCCGCTGCGGAAGTGGGCGATTATGAATCAATTGGATGCCGGTGTTCCAAAGGAGCTGTTGAGCGACCGCGTGGACGTGTCTGTGCCCGTGTTGGACAAGCACTACGACCAGCGGACCGAGGAGCGAAAGTCTCGGCGGAGGCGGGAAGCACTGGAAGAAACGATGGAAGAGTACGTTGTTGCAGATGGCGGTCAGCAGGTGGATACAGAGTAGACGTAATGACGGCTACACAGTTCCATATCACCTATCAAACTCAACAAAAACATCTTAAGATATATCTGGACGCTTGGACGAGGCCAAGCAGACGTTGATTCAATCCTACGAGGGTTCCTCTGAAAGACGAGTTGCCACACTGTACGCAGTCTGTCTCAGGGCTTCAACCCCACCAAGGTTCGTCTGAAAGCCCTCCTCCCAGTCGAACGAGGTTACTACTGCGTCGTTTCAACCCCACAAGGTTCGTCTGAAAGCGGGGTCGATCAACTCGCCTTCGATTTCCTGCTTGCTTCAATCCCACGAAGGTTCGTCTGAAAGCGGTCTGGCAACGAGCCATTTCATCGACTGGTACCAGATTCAACCCCACGAAGGTTCGTCTGAAAGTGTCCAGGGCGAAGAGCGCAATGCAGTCCGCATCGTGCTTCAATCCCACGAAGGTTCGTCTGAAAGGAAGCAGATTTGCTCCGCCAACAACTTCAGGAGGAGCTTCAACCCCACGAAGGTTCCTCTGAAAGAACCAGAGCCAACAGCGAGATATAGACCCCGATTTTGCTTCAACCCCACGAAGGTTCCTCTGAAAGTCTATGGCGTTTCGCATCGCCCGCTGATTCTCCTTGCTTCAACCCCACGAAGGTTCCTCTGAAAGTCGATAGCGGTCGCCCTTCTCGAGCTCGGGCACGTCGCTTCAACCCAACGAAGGTTCGTCTGAAGGGTTGGCCTTCTGCCGGCGCTGGAAGCGTGCCGGCGTGCTTCAACCCCACGAAGGTTCGTCTGAAAGATCAAGTGGAGGGACTTTGCCGGCGACGGTATCACGCTTCAATCCCACGAAGGTTCGTCTGAAAGGCGTCGGGCGACGTGACTGATATCAAGCGCGTGGCGCTTCAACCCCACCAAGGTTCGTCTGAAAGGATGTACGCGAAGCCGTCCGGCCGGTCTTCGATACCGCTTCAACCCCACCAAGGTTCGTCTGAAAGCGCTCGCTCAGTCGTTTCGTTCGTCATTCGATTTAGCTTCAACCCCACGAAGGTTCGTCTGAAAACGGCGTGGTCGCCTGGCTATCCGGCAGCGGGACGAGGCTTCAACCCCACGAAGGTTCGTCTGAAAGAAGACTGTCTGGATGTGCGCCTTTGACCACGGTGCTTCAACCCCACGAAGGTTCGTCTGAAAGAAGACTGTCTGGATGTGCGCCTTTGACCACGGTGCTTCAACCCCACGAAGGTTCGTCTGAAAGTGGGCGGTCCCGCTCGCAATCGGTTCCGGGGCGTCGCTTCAACCCCACGAAGGTTCGTCTGAAAGTCAAGCTTCCGGCGGTCGAAGTCCACTTCGTACTCGCTTCAACCCCACGAAGGCTCGTCTGAAAGATTGTGTTCACGACGACGTGCGCGCCCGTCTTCTTGCTTCAACCCCACGAAGGTTCGTCTGAAAGCAAGGCCGTCTCTAAGAGTGCCCGCGCTCGAAACGCTTCAACCCCACGAAGGTTCGTCTGAAAGGCACCGAGCCCGTGACGACGGTCGAGCACGGGTCCGCTTCAACCCCACGAAGGTTCGTCTGAAAGTTGCGGCGTTGTTCATGTGGAGCGTTATGTCCGCGCTTCAACCCCACGAAGGTTCGTCTGAAAGAGAATCGGGGGGCTGGTTGTCGGTCCTGTCGTTGCGCTTCAACCCCACGAAGGTTCGTCTGAAAGACATCCTGCCCCCGTCTATTGATTAGGTCTATTAAGCTTCAACCCCACGAAGGTTCGTCTGAAAGACATCCTGCCCCCGTCTATTGATTAGGTCTATTAAGCTTCAACCCCACGAAGGTTCGTCTGAAAGAACTCGGTTCAACGACGACGGGCGAATCGCCAAGACGCTTCAACCCCACGAAGGTTCGTCTGAAAGACGTGTGGCATATCGCCCGCGAATACGAGAGTCACGAGCTTCAACCCCACGAAGGTTCGTCTGAAAGCACGAATGTCGGTTTCCCACACTTCAACCAGATTTTCGCTTCAACCCCACGAAGGTTCGTCTGAAAGGACGCTGGCGACGTGCATCGAACGGAAGCGAGGCGAGCTTCAACCCCACGAAGGTTCGTCTGAAAGCGTAGTCAGACACAATCAAGAAATGCAGGTCTCCCCTGCTTCAACCCCACGAAGGTTCGTCTGAAAGGCACGCTCGACGTGGCCGAGCTGGCCCACAACATGCTTCAACCCCACGAAGGTTCGTCTGAAAGCGAGGAGTGGACGAACAGCGCGAGCAGGATGCCGCCGCTTCAACCCCACGAAGGTTCGTCTGAAAGGATGCTGCAGTCACTAATCGGGGTGGTGCCGCTTGCGCTTCAACCCCACGAAGGTTCGTCTGAAAGGCCACTAACGCGTTCATGGCTCCCCGGAATTTAGCTTCAACCCCACGAAGGTTCGTCTGAAAGCCGACTTATAGGTGCTGGTGTCCCGGTGAGACGTTTGCTTCAACCCCACGAAGGTTCGTCTGAAAGTCCTCGGAGGTGTGCCCCCGTGGCTCTAATTGAGCTTCAACCCCACGAAGGTTCGTCTGAAAGGGCAACAGCGCCGAGAGCGTACAGGTCGACCTCTACGCTTCAACCCCACGAAGGTTCGTCTGAAAGATGGCGGGCCTTTCGCACGGTGCAGGGCTTGGAAGCTTCAACCCCACGAAGGTTCGTCTGAAAGTTGGGGAAATCGCAGACCCGAAAACGGGAGAGACGCTTCAACCCCACGAAGGTTCGTCTGAAAGAATGAGTAAAGGCTCAGAGGCAGAACGGGACTTGTGCTTCAACCCCACGAAGGTTCGTCTGAAAGGCGGCATTGACGTGGTTGCACCGGCAGATGCGACGCTTCAACCCCACAAAGGTTCGTCTGAAAGTCCTCGGAGGTGTGCCCCCGTGGCTCTAATTGAGCTTCAACCCCACGAAGGTTCGTCTGAAAGTAGATTCGTTCGGCGGGAGATGTCGGATACACTGATTGCTTCAACCCCACGAAGGTTCGTCTGAAAGTCAGATATAGAGTCTGAGGTGAAACTGCAGCGGGACAGCTTCAACCCCACAAAGGTTCGTCTGAAAGGAGCGGCTCCAGGCTTTGCTTCGGGTCGTCGCTCGCGCTTCAACCCCACGAAGGTTCGTCTGAAAGAACGCGACCGAAGACATGGACCTCGACCCCGAGACGCTTCAACCCCACGAAGGTTCGTCTGAAAGGCAGTCTATACACACGAATGTGATTCGTGTGTAGATGTGCTTCAACCCCACGAAGGTTCGTCTGAAAGTCTCGTACCAACCGATGAACGTGGTTATCTTGTCCGTGCTTCAACCCCACGAAGGTTCGTCTGAAAGAGATGGTGCGTCGAACCGTTCGTCGGTTGCCTGAATGCTTCAACCCCACGAAGGTTCGTCTGAAAGGCAGACAATAGCCCCACGTTGCCAGACGAGTATGCGCTTCAACCCCACGAAGGTTCGTCTGAAAGACCGGCAGAGCAACGGCGGCGTGCGACCCACCACGCCGCTTCAACCCCACGAAGGTTCGTCTGAAAGGGTAGTCATCGCCGCACTGGCAATCGTCGCCAGTGAGCTTCAACCCCACGAAGGTTCGTCTGAAAGGCACGAAATTAAAAAAGTCTGTGACGCTCTCGAAGGCTTCAACCCCACGAAGGTTCGTCTGAAAGTTAGAATAGCCCGGCCGGTACTTTTATGATACATGGTGCTTCAACCCCACCAAGGTTCGTCTGAAAGCTATAGGTGGCAATCGTCGGCCGATAGTCCCCGCTGCTTCAACCCCACGAAGGTTCGTCTGAAAGCGCAGCCTCCTGTTGCACGACGCTGTCTGCGAGTCCGCTTCAACCCCACGAAGGTTCGTCTGAAAGCTGTCAAATTCAACCCTCGGGAGTCCAAACAGATTGCTTCAACCCCACGAAGGTTCGTCTGAAAGTCCTCGAAGCTCCAACGGGTTTCCTCGTTGGGGTTGCTTCAACCCCACGAAAGTTCGTCTGAAAGTCACCGGCACGAGAGCCGTCGGAGAACGTCTGTTTGCTTCAACCCTATCAAGGTTCCTCTAAAAGGTCTCGTTTTGCTGCGTATCGAGTGAAGAACCGCATGCTTCAAGCCCACGGGAGTGTACGTCCGCTCAATTGCCGGCACGGCTCTCGATATCCCACGACAGTACACTTCTTCAACTCTCTCGTCTTTACACGCTTCCGATTGGGCAAAAGAGGCCGAACCTGAAGAAACTGGCACATACCGTTCTGTTGAAAATCCGCGAGTGGACTGGTTAGAGAAAGCAATTAATTGGGGCGCTCAATCCCATGAGATACCAATTTCTGGTGAATACCACTTTGTCGAACTATCATCAAGCCTGTAAACTGTTGCAGTACCCTCGTTAGACGGAGGCTCATCAAGAGGCTCCATGGCATTTTGAAACGATTCTGTCCGGGGCCGAATCGAAACCCGACAATTCTCTAACGTAGAGAGTAGTCGATACCCTGTGGCTTCATCCCCGGTAGCGAACGCTTCCTGTACCCGATCCAAAACACTCTGTTCGGCAGTCGTGACCGGACAGATTACATCCCGTGTGTTGGTCTCTTGAATAAGTCGTTCGTTGGACAACGCCGCACCACGACACTCATTGATGTAGGTCGCCAGTCGCTTTTCTCCCGGTGATTCCTCGTGGAGTCGGTCATAGTATTTTTCAACAGCGTCATTAGCTATTACCCGTTCTGGGATGGCGGTCTTTGAATCGGTAACCTCACGGAGAACTTCAACAACAGTTGTCAGGTGATCAGGCAAGCGACCACGCTCATACACACTAGTTGCAGGATCTTGATGTGAGTTCTCTGGTGGGGCTAATCGCCAAACAGACACATCACCGCCAGCACGGCCCCACTCAAAGGAGCGATTACAACGTCCGGCTGCTTGAACAATACTGGGTATCGGAGCAAGATCTCTGAACACTGTCTGGAAGCTGACATCGACGCCAGCTTCGATGGCTTGCGTCGAGACGAGTACAAATGGCTGGCTGTCGGTAGTTAACTCATGCATTAGTTCGATCAATACCTGCCTATCATATGGTCGGTGTTCGCCGGTGAGACAGGAGACGATTGGTTTCTCTGGAGGTAATCGGTCTCGGACTGTCGCTGCCAGTTCTTCATAGGATGGCGCAGTAGGCGATTGCTCGTCTGTCGCGATGTCAGTACCTCCTTGTTCTAATGACAAGCGAGCATCAGGTCCTAACTCACTCAGAGCTGCTTCTATATATTCTCCAAGTTTCACCGGCGACTCAATTGCTGTAGTGACTGCATCATACAGCTGATGTGCGCTACGGACGGTGTTGCAGACCGCAAGCGTAGATGGGTTAGAACCAGCAAGTGACGCAACCACGTCAGATGCAGCCGAGCTGTAGCTGACGGGGGCTGTCGTGGTACCATCGTTATTCCGATAGTTCCAAACGGACTGGTCAATATCGTAGGTCACTCGTTCAAACCGATCATACAGTTCTGCTGAGCCAGGGGTAAGTTCGATTGAATCGCTGTCATCGATATCGAATAGAGCCGGCTGTGTTGCGGTCATAGAGATGATCGTCGCTCCAAATTCTTCACGAAGTAACTTACAGCACCGACGGACAGCTGGCCACCAGCGCGGCGGGAGTGCCTGTGGTTCATCGAGAATTATGATGGCGTTCTCAAATGCCGCGCCTTTCATTGCGGTTTTACTGGATGGCCGAGTGATACTCTCAAACAGCTGCACAAACGTCGTGAGAACTACGCCACTTTGCCATGCCTCACCAAGTAATTGAGCCGGATGGTAGTTTCGAGAGCTGTCATCAGAGGCCGCTGAATCATCAACTTCACCATTACTGGTTGTATCCACATCAGTTCGCGTTTCACTCAAATAGTGGTGGACAGTGAACTTCCGGCCCGTAGGATCAGCTCCCCAGAGAGTAGGGTCTTCCAACTGACTCCGTGTCTGCTCGATAATGCTGGTGAATGGTAATGCGTAAATCACCGGCGAAGTCCCGTTCTGATTGGATTCTACACAATTATGAAGGCGGTCTTGAATATCAAGCGCGACTGACAGCCCTGTGAATGTTTTTCCCAGCCCTGTCGGGAGTGTTAACGTCAGTTGCTCACCGGAGGTTGGCTGCACAGAGGATTCAGATCGAGGTGCTGGCACACTATCGATGGTTGCCAGCATTTGATGTGCTTGCTGGCGCGCACGTTCCCGCGCTTCTGTCAACTCTGCTGTGAGGCTCTCGTCACCGGTGGCAGCCTGTAGTGATTTGATTTTTGTAGTGAGCTGATGGAGTGGTTTCTCAAACGGCTGGGGCTGATATCGAGTGATTCCAGCGGCATGTGTTTTATCAGCAAAAGTGAGTGCTGACCAGAAGCGATAAAATCGGTCGTAGGTCTCCTCTGGTATCGCCGCCGTCGATATCGCAGTCACACCGAACTGCTCGTCGGTGGCACTGATAGCCTCTTCCAGTTGCCTCGTTAGTTCTCCGTCGAGAACTGTATCTCGAAACCCAGCCCAGCTTATCACTCCGTCAGTCACGGTGGAGAGTAGTTCATCAGCGGCCGTTGGCCAGGTCTCATCAATGGACTGAATCTGTTGGACAACATGTTCGTTTGATGTCTCGTATTCGAGTACATCTTCTTTCAAATAAGAAATCACATCCGGAATCGATCCGTGGTGGCGGGCGACTGCCAGCGTGGCTGCGATTCGATCTGGATTATCGATACCAAGTTCGCCGAGAGCATAGAACGTGGCGAAGGCACCGATCCGTGCGTGATGTCGCTCCCAACTTGGCCCACGGTGAGTGTATTCCTGACGCACATGTCGCTGAAAGGCTGGCGTGATTTTGCCAAAATCATGAAGATTAGCCGCAATTTGGAGCGCTCGTCGAGAGGTAGATCCAAGATTAGACGCTACTTCAATCGCCCGTGTCCCAACATCAGTAAGATGCTTCCGCAATAGCAAATCCGTGCTCTCCCCACGAGGATCATTCGGGTGAGAAATCAGCGGCAACAATTTGTCAGACGACCCCGTATTCTCATTTGACATACATTTGGTTCCTTGTGAGACGCTGGGACCCTACAGGAAGGCTACTACTCGGTCATCGATTTGGCCAAGCGGTGCGTTTGTACGATCTTCCTCTACAATCACCGATGCGTTTGTAGGTATTGCTACGTCACCGTGATTGGGCGCGATAGATCGTTCGTTGTCATCCAGTGCTTCTCTTGTCGTATATACGTAATCTGCAAACGATTCAGTCGTTCGCCCTCCCGAGTTGCGCTGCATCGTTTTTGGCGTCCGTTCAACGTGATAGCTCACGCCGGATCTAGGAACTGTTTGATCAATCGATCCTGGATAAATCGACGCAATTGATAGTTGTCCGTCGTCACTTTTTGGATCCTGTTTCACATCGTTTTCGCCAAGGAACGTCACAGCAGCTAAACACTCTGAAAGCCCTAGGCTGGGGGTATAATGGGTCTTCCCAGCTGTTAGATGAGCGGCCAGAGCACGATAGAATTCCTCATCTTCGACAGCTATATCCAACCGATAAACTGGATCATGGAGAAATTCATACGGATGTCGCTGTCTATCAGTCGTTGTTGGTGGCCACTTTACCGTCGCTGAGTTACTCCGACCGCTTGCGCCAACACTCCGTGTCCGCTCACCAAAATTTGTCCATACCCCCAATGTCGACATGGTCTGTGTTCGGATGCCACCCGCGGGTGTAATGGCTATTGCTGAAACGTCCGATCCAAACGTCTGATAGTAGGAGTCCCGCGGGGCACCAACTATTGCAGCAAGCAGTCCTGCGACTGTTGTCCGCGGGATTATCCTGTAAGTCTGCTTCGTCACAGTCCGATCAATTCGTCTAAAATGCCCCCAGTCGGCACGCACAAGTACGGATAACACCCGGTCTGGGACACCATCCGCAACTGTTGGAGGTGTCAATGAAATATCTGATTCTTGTAGTACCGCCTCATAGTCCATTTCACCGGGTAGCGTAGGTGAGTCAATATCTGTGGAAGTGACTGCATCCAAGGTCTGTTGTTGTTGAGCCATTGATCTAAGCTATACTGGAACGGTCAGTCTATTCGGCCTCCTCCTCGCTAACAGCCTGTTTTGGAAGTGTCGCTTTGAAGTCCTCCCAGACATCGATATGGTTGACCTCAATTCCAATGGCTGTCTCTATCTGATTGCCGAGATCCGCAGCAGTAAATTCCTCAGGTATTTCGGCTTCGTCTATTTCTTCAGATTCAATGAGGCCATCAGCTGCCAAGTCTACACTACAGGTGAGGTGGCGATCACCGACGATATGCACTGCTTCGATTTTGTCTTTGACTTCGTTGAGTGTTCGAAGTGTTTCTGTTACGTCAATCGTAACGTCTCGAATATCACGAAGCTCACCGGGTGAATCATCTGTTCCCAACTCGACAGTTCGATGGAGATCCCCAGTGTGGAATCCAGATTCAAACTCGACTCGCAGATACAATCGTGGTGCTTGTCCGATCTTGCTCCGGGAAATCGTCTGATTCTTGATCGACCGCCATAATAGTGTGTCTAACCGCTCAACGTCGTCCGTTGAGAGGTGTGTGTCTGCGGCACCGTTTTCGTTCACGACACCGTGGAACGGGAAGATCGCGTACTTCAGCCGTTCATCTTGGGCGAAAGTTCCTTGTTGGTTTTCCTCATCAGATGAAAGGACAGATGTGAGCCGTTTCGATTCTGTGTTCCGTTCTACGCGGTTAAGAGAACGTGCCGGTGAAAACTGAACGGGCCCGGTGAGATTTGAACCAAATCGATCCTGAATCATGTCTTGAGTCTCGTCATTATCCACATCGAAGCTGAAGGTCGCACCGAAATATCGTACGTCAGCAGCGCGTTTGAGGAACGTTTCTTTGACAGCATCGACTGTCTCGAAATCTTCCGGCTCCTCAACTTCTTCAAACATTCCGAGGGCTGCATCAATCCGCTTGAAGGCTTGTCGGTCATCATCTGGGGTTCGGATGAATACCCCGTGCTTATCCGTCTGTAGTTGCTCTCGAAGATACCGCTTCAGTCGAACGTCTGTTACGACTGCTTGTCCGGTTGCTTGATCGATCCGCGGCTGATTATCGTTGTACGGATCTCCATTCGGATTGCAATCCTGCGCATCGTATACAAACAAGATCTCGGATCGTGTTTCAATATCTGTTCCGTCCTCTGCAGCAGTCGTCTCGGTTGTGGATGTACTTGTCATTGGTATTGTGTATGGGCGTGGTTATTTTTGTGTGGCTTCAGATTCGTTCCCGTTGGACTCGTTCATCGCCGCACTGGCGGCGTAACTGGCGTCTTCGCCGTAAGCCGTTCCAAGTGCGTAGAAATACCGAAACTGAACTGGGCTTATCTCCCAGTCCGTCGGCTCATCCGTCGCTAGCTCCTCAGGGAGTCGATGACGCACTCCCGGTGCGACCGTGGATCCAAGCTCATCAGCTTCCCGAGCGTAGATCCCATCTTTGGCGATTACCTTCGGAAGCATCTGCATCAACTGACTGGGTGTTATTTCACCGACATCGTATCGATCCATGAACGTCCGACTGATGTTGCGTTCCTCACGTTGATGCTTGCTTACCATACTGACGAATACGCCGGCGAGGAATGCTCCCTGTCGCTCGGTATCTTCATCAAGCACCGGGTGAGACTCGATGAATTCCGACAGTTGGGTTGATAGCGTTTCGACATATCCTATTGCTTCTGTTCCGCCATCTGTGGCGGGTTGTCCATACTCCTGTGGCGCTGAATCCTGTGGTGTCATGTATGTTGGTGGTGCTGCTAATTCGGGGTCATGTTGTGGCGTCGATAGAATACCAGCTCCGGCAAAGGTCTGCAATTGAGTGAACTGTTGCTTTACCTTCTGCTGCGTATTTGAATCATCTTCATCGTTTTCACGTCGATCATACTTGAGCCGCCGCATGTATTGAGAAAGCAACCACTCCGGATCAACCATATCGCCAGTGAGCACCGCATACGTAACACTTTCGCGAGGATCTGTAGCAGCGTCCTTGTAATCGCCTGCGTTCGGATATGGTTCAAGTAGTGTTTCGATCACGTACCTCCGATTGAGTATCAATTCTGCCAGCTGCCGTGCTGTGGCTGAGGGATCGATTAGTGACCAATTTTCTCGTGCGGTCAGACCAAGATGGCCCCCAAGTAGATGAGTTACCACTCTCTCGTGGCTGCGTGCAACATTCAATACAGAGAGTGTCGTGACTGCTGGCTCCTCAAAGAATACCCTTACTCCCGCACTGTCGGTCCGGAGTGTAATGAAATAAAATCGGAGTGCGTCCAGCAACTCGGGTTTATTTTGCTCAATAAACCGCTGTACTTGAAGCACCTGGTTGTCTCCGTCTGCCTGTTCATCCCATCGGTCGTCTCGAATACGATTGAGCAACTCATGTGTAAACACCGCCTTCTCGACGGTTTGTTCGCCCGTGAAATATGGTAGAGCATACACACGAAGCCCACCGACAGACCAATAACATGAACGAACCAGTGAGTCAGATTGTGATATTAGCACCCCTGTTCTCGCTGACAGTGGATTCTGACGCCAGCTGGAATCATCCTGGAAGCCAAACATTTCGTCGGTGTGTTGAAGCGCATACACACCAAGTGGCCCCTCAACGGCCCCAACAACCTCTGTTTCCTCTCCTGTCACCGAACAGGTGCCATCGCCTTTTGATACGCCATCACCATCACTGACGTTTTTGCCGGCAAGTTTCGTTCGGTTGCGTTCTGCAGCTGCCGCTATGAATACTGGTATCTCTCCGGGCCAATATTTATTTCCGGATGGCTCGTCGGCTGGGGGTTCCGCTAATGAATCTGTATCAAGACGCAAGCGGATCGTCGAGATGACTTTCGAGGACCCTTCGTACTGGTCTTCGACGGCGTTTTCGAGTTGTGCTTGTGTGTCGTCATCTTCCCCAAGGGATGATATCGCTGTGATTAATCGACCATCTGGATGCTCATCGGCAACAGATTGAATCGGCTCTCTTTCTGGCCATTTAGCTACTCGTTCAACGCAATACTCTTGTACGTCTTCAACTGTGTTAGTGCCACTCTTTTTGCCGACGTTGGTAACACTGTGATCACGCTTTCCTGAGCTGTACCGCGACAAACCAAGGTCGCTGATTCGTTCATCGGTAAGTGCGTGCTTTTCGATCCCCTCTAACTGTGGGTTGGTATGATCCCTGAGGTCGATATCAACGCTCACAATTATCCACTCCTCAGAGTCTAATCCTCGAAGTCGATCAGGTGTCAGGAACGCTTCGTCAGTTGTCGGTTTGATACCCTTGCTTGCAAGCTCAATCGCCCCATAATATGCCAACAAGGCATTCAACGAGGTCAGTTCGAATGTCGGGATTTTGTCTGCCAGTTCTGCAGGATCTAGTGAGGCCAGCGGTGTCTCTAATGGTGATGTCATGGCGCGTATTCCATCCCTTTATCTGCTTCTCCCGGCCGGACTATCGAGTCTTCATCGAGATTCACGAATCCGAGTCCCAGCGAATTCCGTTCGCCGAGCCCACAGTCCAGCGCGAGATTGAGATGCCGGCGGTGGTGGTCGTCCCGAACCGTATACGAGAACTCCCACTTGCTCAGGACGTAGGTCATCTCTTGGCCCTCAGTCACCGTCACGGGGACGGCGAACGTCTTGAGCAGTTCATAGCCGTCGAACAGATCGCCGTCGACATCGCTCGGCCCCGGCAGGTGGTCGTGGGCGAAGCGGTCGTGTTTCTGGTCGAGGTTGTCCTCAAGCTGTTTGCGGAGTGGTTCCATCGAATGCTCGGGTCGCCAGAAAACAGCCGTGTCGCCGCCGGGGTGGTCGATACCATATTCCTCGCATCGCCACGGTGGAATTCGGACCAGAAGTCCAGTTCCAGTTTCAATCGTTCCACGCGTGCCGGGTTCACCGACATCCGGTTCGAGTGACGTGACATCATCGACGTGAAACGGCATTTCGCCAATGTTCAGCTCCGACTCTTCGAGCAGGTTGGCAGCGACGTTGGCCAGTAACTCCTTGTCGGGCGAGGCGACCAACAGCTTTCGGTCGTCACCTTCCTCCATATCGTATGGGGGAAACGGATTCGAGTAGGCAAACCCCGGCGGCTCGCCAGTATCATGGCGCTGGTCGTACTCGGTGTCCTCAAGCGCGTCCCAGAGGCGACCGCGAAGCTTGTGATGGTAGTCGTTCTGGTAGGCTGCGTCCGCGCGTGCGGACAGATGAGCCATTATACGCACTCGGATGACTCACCTCTGTAGCGGGGAATCATGCAGCACAGTATACAAACAAATAATACTAAAAAGGGTGGTACAGGGTGAAAGTAAAATATTCAATATTCAGTACATATGAACAAAAGTAGAGATACATGTGTTGGTTGGGTAGCGGATCTGTATCGAGTGATTAGACAAAATACTGTCTTGGCAGGTCTATTATATGCTCCCATTACGGTAGACTGTACCGCTATTTCCGATCTTACCGCCAGATTGATAATACATCATACAGTATCGAATAACGGAATCCCCCATACGAAGGCGGGGCGGGCAGAAATTCGAATGGGTCCGATTGCGTTATTCGAAATCTGGATATCGGTCAAAAGTCGAATTCCGGCGTCTGACGACCCAGTGATAGAGAATTCGAAGGGTTGCAAACCGTACGTACCGCGTATGGGTTCGGGCGGTTTCGAACCGCCGACCTCGGCCTTGTAAAGGCCGCGTCATAACCGGCTAGACCACGAACCCTATCTGGATAAAGACTGTGCTGACGAATAACGCTTACTTTTTGTGCTGAAATCATACCGGTGAAGCGCCGACTGCGGCGTCGACCGACTGTCGAGTGACCGGATGTAAACGATTATTACCGGTGAGTGGATAGAGAAAGTCAACATGTACTACGAAAACGGGCGAATACTGACCGTGGGGCTCGGACTTATTGCGGTAGTGGCGACTGCACTCGTCGTCACGGTCATCGGCGGCAGCGTCGAGGAACTTGCCTACGCCTTTGCGGGTGGTATCGGTGTCGCAGTCGTCGTCATCGGCTCGTACGCCTACGGCGACCGGAAAGGACTGCCACACTCTCACAGCGTGGCCGTCGCAGGCATTGCACTGGGCCTGCTTGCCACTGCTGCTATCCTTGGCCGGTTGCTGACAGAGTTCGGCGCGTAGATGTCGACTTCGTCACTGGCGGCTCTGTCCCGCCGACGTGACATCCATCTTCTAACAGTCGTCACGGTCGTCGAGCTGTGTCTTCTCGCCGGGTATTTTCTCGTTCGCCCGGAACAGCCCACCCTGTTGCGCTATACACTGTACCCCTTCATCTGGATTAACGTCGCTGTACTCGCCGCAATTCACGTTGATGTGCCCGACGCCCCGCGGCGGTCCTCGATTGCAGCCGCTGCCATCGCGACGCTTTATTTCGGCGTCTTGCTGTATCTGAGCGGTCTCCTCGGCGTTCCTAGCGACGACCTGCTCCAGCTCTCTGGGCTGGTTGACGTACAGGCTGGAACCCCAGGAACCGAGCGCCTGCATATCGTTACCGAAGCGTTCTACGTCTCTATCATCCCGTACCGGACAGTTGGCTATCTGGTCCTCTCGTATCTCGTCTACGTGACCGTTCTCGACCTGTCGGGAAGCCTGATCGCCGGCGCGCTCGGACTGTTTAGCTGTGTCGGCTGTGCGTTTCCGATTCTCGTCTCACTGTCAGCAGGGCTGTTCGGCGGAACTGCCGTCGCCACCGCAGTCTACAGTTCGCAGTTCGATATCTCGACGGTCGTGTTTTCGGTCTCGATTGCCCTGTTGTACCTGCGCCCCGGCGTCGATGGGACCCTCGGCGCTGTCAGGGATTCGTCGTAATCACCCGGCTGCAGTCGTCTACTTTCACTTTCACTTTCACTCCGGCCGTGGCTCGGCTTGATACACGGGGAGTACCTTCTAGTATGTATGATGGAACAACTGGGAACTACCTGCGAGAACGAGAGCTGTGAACGGCCGCTGGGCGACGAGGAGCCCATGCTCGTCTACGAAACCGAGTACGGCGAGCGTCGCGCATACGAGTGTCGTTGCGGGACCGTGACCGTCACCGTTCACCGCCGAGAGTGACAACCGTCAGTCGTTTACTCTCCCGTGAGCAACACAGCCTATGACCGACGACGCGTGGGTGAGTCTCTTCTCGGGCGGGAAAGATTCCTCGTGGGCGCTGTATCAGGCACTGGAGCGGGGCCTTCCCGTCGAGCGCCTGGTGACCGTCCACCCTCCGGACGATTCGTACATGTATCACGTCCCAGCGACGGAGCTAGCGTCGCTGGCTGCCGAAAGTATCGGCATTCCGCTGGTCGAAGTCGAGTCGTCGTTCGATACCGACGATGTCGCAGACGCCGGCGAACAGGGAGACACCGAGATAGAGCCACTCGAAGCCGCACTCACAGACCTCGATGAGCTGGCAGGCCTGACCGTCGGCGCCGTCGAAAGCGAGTACCAGAACTCTCGGGTTGGGGCGATGGCCGACCGGCTCGGGGTTGACGTGTTCGCACCGCTGTGGCAGCGTAACCCGCGTGAACTCGGCGAGACAATGCTCGGTGCCGGCTTCGAAATAAAGATAATCCGGGTCGCCGCCGGCGGCCTCGACGACTCCTGGCTCGGGCGAAGCCTCGACGCCGACGCCCTTGACGAGCTCGCTACCCTCAACGACCAGTACGGCGTCCATCTGCTCGGAGAGGGCGGCGAGTTCGAGACCCTGGTTACCGACGGCCCACATATGGACCGGCCGCTTCGACTCGACTACGAGGTCGAGTGGGACGGCACGCGCGGACAGCTCCAGGTTACAGACGCCTGGCTCGACTAGACGATAGCGTCGATACGGCCGACCGGTATCACCGAGTAATCGATAGAGTGTGTGTCCCCTGTCGCACGACTCTTCCCGACGAACGTCGAGATATCGTCGAGTCGCCCCTCCAGGATGAACAACTCATACAGCAGTGGTTCCCGATGTGGTTGTAGACGTGTGAGGTGACGCTTAGCCCAGAGTCGTGACGCAGCGTCATCATCTTGTGTTCGGCATCGGTCGACTCGTAGTTGAACAGCACTGTCACGACACTCCTGAGATCTCTGTCTTCCTGTTGTTTGTCCTCAAACTCATTGAGGAGATTCCGAGACGCCTCGGGAACGACCCCGCTGCGGCCGGTATCGCCGTGCTCTCTGGCAAAGGAGTCGAGACACTCCAGCAGCTTGTCTGGCATCGAGACGCTGACCACGGCCATCTAATAAAATAACCTAATTTAGGTAATAGGATATAGCAACCGCCGTGCCCCCAAGCAGTAGAGCGTTGCCCCCACCAATAGAACTATATAGTGGTGTGACAAAGCATATCATGTATGGCGTCAGCACAGACTGATGACGATATGTTCGACGAGTTTCTCGCCCAGCGCGGTCACGAGACCGAGTCCGCCGGGTGGGAAGAAAGCTACAACAAAAAGCAGTGTCCCGACTGTGGAGGGCTTCACGCGTCGGACGCAACAGCGTGTTCGATCTGTGGCTGGTCCCCGGTATAATTTCGCTCAGTAATTTATCGGCTGTTCGTCGTCACTACCAGTAGTCGACGGTGTGACGATACTGACGGCATCTGTAACTTGCTCGACCAGGTTGAGAACCTCGTCGGTACAGTGTTCTTCGGTTAGCGACTGGCCTTCGAGAAGCACCTCACAGCACACTGTGTTTTCTGGTATCGGTTCGTCGGTGCCGTATCTGTGTGAAGAGCGCATGATGAAGTGGGACTCGCGTCCGCGCCCAACGAACACCCACATCCTAAAATCGAGCGGCGACGGGTCACGCGCGACAATGTAGGTGTCTTGGACGCTATTGGAGTGGTCGGCGTCGAACTGCCAGATTTTGAACTTCCCGTGGACCTCCGTGGGCTGGCCCTGCGGTTCCCGTGGTGCCGGGTCCTCGGGCGGAAGGTCGTGGTTGTCGGCGTAGCTATCGAGAGTAATGTCGGTCATCGAATTGTGGTTACCAATCGACGTGAATATAGTTTGTGTCCCGTGGGGTTCCGGCTCGCTTACGAGAACGTACCAGGCAAGCCTCTGCCGTAGCCACAACGTGCAAGACCCTCCGGTGCGTCACACCTCAGTAATGAACGTCGATACAGTGGTACTCGATGTCGACGGCGTCCTCGTCGACGTCGCCGACTCCTACCGGCGGGCGATTATCGAGTCGCTCGACCGCGTCATCGGGGAGACAATCGACCACGGGAACGTCCAGCAGTTCAAAGACGCCGGCGGGTTCAACAACGATTGGGAGTTGACCGACGCGGCTGCCCTGTTCCTGCTCGCCCGCGAGGAGGGCTGTGAGCTCTCGCTCAACCAGTTCACAACCGCTATCGAGGCAATGGGTGGGGGACTGAGTGCTGCCCGGAGCATTGTCTTCGAGGAACTCACGCCAGCGACACGCGAACGCGTCTTCAACAGGTGGGACAGTGAGCAACTCCGAGACGTGTTCCAACAGCTGTATCTCGGGGGTTCGCTCTACCGTGAACTCGAGGGAGGTGAACCGGGGCTCGAAACGCCGGGGTATATCCACGACGAGCCGGTGTTGGCGACCGAGGAGACCCTCGACCGGCTGCAGGCAGAGTACGAGGTCGGCGTGCTTACCGGCCGTCCCGCCCCGGAGGCGGAGATTGCTCTAGAGCGAGTTGGTCTCGACGTACCGCCCGCGCATCGCTTCACGATGGACGACTGGGAGGGCGGCAAGCCCGACCCGGACGCGCTCGTGACACTGGCCGACCGGTTCGGTGCTGACGAGCTGGTGTTTGCTGGCGATACCCTCGACGATGTGAAAACCGCCGTCAACGCACAGCGGACAGGCAGCCGAACCTACTACGGCGTCGGCGTGCTGACGGGCGGGCTGAGCGGCAAAGCGGGCCGAAACGCCTTCGAACGGGCCGGGGCAACGACGGTCGTCGACTCGGTCAACGACCTCCCCTCACTGCTTGCTGACTGACCCGCGCCCGTCGGCAGTCACGTCGCCTGTCACGTCGTGTTCTGTTCCCACTCTGCGCGCGAGATGCTGTATCTGACGGAGTCGCGTGGCTCGCCGTCGATAACGAGGTCGTTCCGGATGTGGCCCTCTTTGCGCCCGCCGAAGCGCTCGACGTACTTCTCGATGGCGCGCCGCGAGGGGTCGTTCTCCGGGTCGTGGCTGACCGTTACGACTTCGAGGTCGAGACGGTCGAAGGCCAGTTCGAGCATGCGCCCGGCGCGTTCTCCGGAGTATCCCCGACCCCAGAACGGCTTGCGCAGCCACGTGCCGAGGGTTGCGATCTTTCGGTCCCAGTCGGGATGGAGTCCGGCCAGACCCGCGAACTCGCCTGCTCGTTCGCCCTCTTTCGGACGGATAACGTAGGTTGCGTCCGCACCCTTCTCGAACTGGTCGCCACACTGTGTCACCCAGTCGGCAGCCTGCTTTGGATGGTCGTAGGGCTCCCAGGTGACGTACTCGGTAATCTCCTCGATATGTGGGGCACCGCGTTTGACGTGGCGATACAGCTCGAAGGGACCGATCTCGTCGGGATGGAGTCGCTCGTATCTGAGACGGTCACTTTCTATCTCGGCTGGAAAGACGCTCATGGCTCATGCAACGATGTGGTGGTCAAAAGGGTTTATCGCCGTACGGTACCAGGGAACACGCTCGGTCGACAGGTACACCAGGGCACCGCCCCAGGAGACAGGTATGTACCGCTGTGTTGCCTGTGACCGGCGCTACGAGGAGACCGCAGCCGCGCCGTGGCGCTGTGAGTGTGGCCATCCGCTGGATTTCGACCGTGACCCGCTTCCCCGAGACGGCCCCCCAGAGACCGTCGACCGTGACCGGGGGCTGTGGGCCTTCGACTCGTTTCTGCCGGTCGAGCGGCGGGTGACTCTTCGAGAGGGGTGGACGCCGCTGGTCGACGCCCCGGAGTGGGACTGTAGCTTCAAACTGGAGTACTGCTTCCCGACGGGCAGCTTCAAGGACCGCGGCGCGGCGACGACGCTCTCACACGCTCTCGCGCTGGGCGTCGACCACGTCGTCGAGGACTCCTCGGGCAACGCCGGCGCGGCCATCGCGACCTACGCTGCCCGCGCGGGCATCGACGCCGAGATCTACGTCCCCGCGGATACACCGTCCGGGAAGGTCCGTCCAATCGAGCGAGCGGGCGCGACGGTGCGGCGTATCGAGGGCGACCGACAGGCGGTCACTGACGCCTGTATCGACGCCGTCGAGGCCGGTGACGGATGGTACGCCAGTCACGCCTACCAACCCGCCTTCTTCGCCGGGACCGCGACGTTCGCGTTCGAACTCTGTACGCAGCGCGAGGAGGCCGGCAACTGGATCGCCCCCGATGCGGTCGTGACGCCGCTGGGCCACGGGACGCTCTTTCTGGGTGCCTACCGCGGCTTCCGGGCGCTTGAAGCCGCAGGCTGGATAGACGACCTGCCGCGTCTCTACGGCGTCCAGGCCGCTGGTGTCGCGCCAATTGCCGACCAGCGAGGCAGTGACACCGCTGTGGACGTCAACACGGCAGCAGATGGTATCCAGATAACCGACCCACCCAGGGGCGATCAGATTCTCGACGCTATCGAGGCGACGGGTGGCGATGCCATCGCCGTCGACGCCGAGCAGACAGATGCAACACTCGACCGACTCCACGCGGCGGGCTTCTATACCGAGCCGACCTGTGCGGTCGCACCGGCCGGGCTCGAACTGCTCCGAGAGCGCGGCGAGGTCGGTGCCGACGAGAGTGTTGTCGTGCCACTCACCGGGAGCGGACTCAAGAAGTAGCGTCGGTCAGGCCTCGCGCTCGATGACAAAGCGCGTGAACTCCCGGAGGTCCGACTCTGCCTCGGATTCGAGGTCAAGATCGTCAAGCTGGCCCCGTGCGCTGGCGGCCAGTTCTTCGGCGCGATCGTTGGCGTACTCCAGTGCATCGACGGACTGCATGATTTCGATAGCCTTCAGAATCTCTTCGTCTGTGTTGTCCTCGGCCCAGAGAATCTCTTCGAGCCGCGCGACCTCCTCGGGCGGTGCGTGTTCTGCGGTGTAGATGACCATCAGCGTCTTCTTCCCCTCGCGGATGTCGTTGCCGAACTCCTTGCCGAAGTCGCCAGCCTGGTCGAGCGTGTGCTCGATGTCGAGGATATCGTCGCCAATCTGGAAGGCGATGGACATCTCCTCGGCGTAGGCGGCTAGGTCGTGCTCGACTTCGTCGGGCTGGTCGGTGACGATTGCGGCAAGCCGAGCCACGATACGCGCGAGACAGCCCGTCTTGCAGGCACACATCTCGTAGTAGCGCCGTTCGTTGACGGTCACCGCCTCCTGGTTGTGCCAGTAGATATCCATCCCCTGGCCGAGGTGTGTGCGATTGAGTTCGTGTGTGAGCATCTCGTAGGACTGCAGGCGCTGGCTGTCACTGAGCACGTCGGCGTTGCGGTCGATGACCTTCAGCGGGATGAAGTACATCGCGTTGCCGGCGTTGAGTGCGATATCGGTGCCAAAGACCTGGTGCAGCGCCTCCTGTCCGCGGCGTTTCCGTGCGCCGTCCTCGACATCGTCGACAATTATCGTCCCGTTGTGGAGAATCTCGGGAATACAGGCGAAGGGGAGATACTCCTCTGGGTCCTCGCCCAGTGCCTCGACGATGACCAGCAGGAGAATCGCACGCCAGCGCTTCCCGCCACGGTCGAGCAGGTTCCACAGCGGGTCCGCCAGCGCCGCCTGGATCGCCTCGGCCTGGTACTGGTAGGTCGCCTCGCCGAAGAAGTCACTCAGGTAGGTCTCCTCGACGACGCGAGGAACCAGGTCTTCGATAGCGTCATCTATCCGCGGTCGCCACTCCACGAACCGTTCACGCATACGTCTGCCTCCAGTGTGG
This sequence comes from Halovenus salina, assembly GCF_026410925.1. Lineage (GTDB taxonomy): Archaea > Halobacteriota > Halobacteria > Halobacteriales > Haloarculaceae > Halovenus > Halovenus salina. The sequence continues at coordinate 2,676,696 of NZ_CP112972.1, forward strand.
ATTCGACATTACTCACTTACCTCAGTTCCGCAGTAGTAGGTGGATATTCAAATCACCTGAATAAAAACCCACCGGGACAGCGAGTTCGCGCGTTGTATCTGTCCCGGTATCAGGGAGGCCAACAAAGCCTATGTGTACACAGCACAGACGACGACCATGCGCGAAGCAAGCCGGACGACACGAAAGCGGATGACCGACCGCTTGCGCGAGGAGGCACTCTCCGCGAGTGCGCTTGCCCGAGAGTTCGAACTGCAGACCGCGACCGCGCTCACACACGTCGAACACATCGCCCAGACGCTCGACGGTACCGACGAGGAACTCCTAGTTGCGCCCCCAGAGTGTCGCGACTGTGGCTTCGATAGGTTCGATGACCTCATCAACCGCCCGAGCCGGTGTCCCGACTGCAAGAGCGAAGCTATCGACGAGCCCGCGTTCCGGGTTGAGTAGATCCAAACGGCATCCCCGATTCCGGACAGACACACGCCGAAAACGTCGTCTTTCCGCACTCTCGACCCAGGTCCGTCGCTGCTGGGAATCGAAGGGCTTAATCCCGGGACACTCATCTGAGCAAGATGCGGGACCGTGGGGTAGCGGTATCCTCGGCGCATGGGGTGCGTCGGACCTGAGTTCGAATCTCGGCGGTCCCATACCACTTTTTCCCTCGTCGGGTTTCCTTACGAGCCTTCGGCTCGCTGCGGGAACCACTCCTCGCAAAAACTTGGTGAAAAAGGCCGGACGCTCGCTTCGCTCGCGTTCGGTTGGTTCTCTGGGATTCATATCATAATCTTCAGTTGCGGACCGTAAATCTCGGCGACAAAGCCAACTTTCACAAGATTCCGTGACTCTGCGGCAAGCAGGAACTCGCGGCGAAATGGTCGGACTACGGCCAAGGCGAGATTATCGACGTGTACCCGCTGTCTATCGCGACGATCTCGCGCCCACATCGAATCGCTCGCCAGCCCGACGGGGCGTTACTACCTCGTCTGTGGCCGCACCGGCGACCGGCCAGTCCCCGCAGACGGCCTTTATTTCGACAGTCGACCCACCGCTCGCGCGGCGGCCACGGCGACAGACCGCTACCGGACGGCGCTCCGCCGGTACGACCCACAACTCACCTCCCACGACGTAATCGTCTCCGAGCGGGTCGATACGGTTCGGTCGCCCGACGACCCGCAGTATCCGGCCCATGGCTCTGTCGACGCCGACACAGTGGACGGTCTCGTGTTCATGCCCCATGGAACGAACGTCATCCGCATCCATGATGATGGCCGTCCGACGCGAATCGCTGTCAAGGACTTCGTCGACGAGGTCGCTATCACCGACCGGGATCTCCCGGAGCTGGCAGCCGTATTCCCGTACTCGCTTCGGGATGACGACCGATACAAACACCATATCCTACAGCAAGCACCGCCCGAATCATTCTGTCACCGGATCGTCGGGACACTGTTCGTTGGGGTGTTCCGCTACCTTGCCGACCTGTTGGCCCGTCACCACGACTATCCGGAAGAACGGTTCTGGGGCCAGATTCGAACGGCTATCGACAACTATCAGGCCCGGTTCCCGGATCTCAAACCACGATTCGAACTGTTTGATCTCTACAGGCCACGATTCAAAAAGTACTGTCTCAACCGCAACCGCATGGTACGACATGGCTACGAGGACACCAGCAGCCGACCGGACGTACCAAGCCACGGGACCGTGTCCAATCCTCTCTCGGAACGGCCCCAAGAATAAATACACGAGCGCAGATTGGTTTAGGCCAGTCTAAAGTTCGAAGCTATTATTATCTTTTAGGTATGCCTAAAAAGTATGCCAGAACATGATGGCAGTCAAGAAGCATTGACGCGACGAAACTACGTGAAGCTCGGAAGCGCGGCGGTCGGGGGGACACTGTTGGCGGGGTGTACCGGCAGTGGAGAGTCGACAGGCGAGGAGAGTTCGACCGACGAGACCGATATGCAGGCAGACAGCTCCCATACCGTCTCGATGGAGCCGATGGGAACCGTTTCGTTCGACGGCGTCCCGGAAACGTGGGTTCCCTACGGTGGGGATTATGCGGATATGGGCGTCGCGCTGGGACAGGCCGACGGTCTCCTCCGCGTCGGAAACGCCGGTGAGTACTACACGGACATCTACGACGAGCTTCCGGGTGTCAGCGTCGATAGCGACATCCTCGAAAAGGAGTCGCTGATAGACAACGGGATGTCCAAGGAGCTGTTCTACGAGATGGAAGCCGATGTCCACATCATCGACCCGGTGATGCTCAAAAACTGGTTCGACTGGAGCGATGGGGATGTCGAAGAGATCCGAGACGGAGTCGCTCCCTTCTTCGGGAACATGATCTTCAGATGGTCCGACGGCTGGCACGAACACAGATACTACACGCTGTATCAGGCGTTCGAAAAGATGGCAGAGCTGTTCGACGAACAGGAGCGGTACGAAGCCTTCGAAACGCTCCACGACGAGTACATCTCCTCGATCCAAGCGCGGCTCCCACCGACAGCCGACCGTCCCAACGTCATGCTCACATACGAGCTATCGGACGAACCCAGTGAGTTCACTCCCTACCGGCTTATCGATCAGGGAACGAGCAAGAAACAGTGGAATGACCTCGGCGTGGGCGATGCGCTGGCTGGCACGGGAATCGAAAACCTGAGCACCGAAAACCGAACCAAACTCGACTACGAAAACCTTCTGGAGGTCGACCCTGACGTGCTTCTCATTCGGGGACACGAACAGAAAACAGCCACTGAGTTCCGTGAGACGGTGCTGGCATACATGCAGGACCACTCCGTTGCGAGCGAGCTGACCGCCGTCCAAAACGGACGTGTCTATCGTGGCGGCCCGCTTCGTCAGGGGCCGATCCAGAACCTCCTCAATACCGAACGGGCGGCGAAACAGCTGTTCCCTGACGAGTTCGGCGACGTGACCGGTGACAACGAACTGTTCGACCGCCAGCGCGTCGCCGACATAGTCACCGGCGAGTTCTGAACAGCGGAACCGATCCGTCGACTCCCGACATCGTTTCGAAACCGAACCGCGACCGGACGACACAACTACATCTATACCGAACCATGACCAGACGACACCACCGTCTCGATACCGGAACCGCTCCGGAGATCAGCTATGCGGCACTAACTGACATCGAGCGTCACCGGTTGGCTGCCGGAGTCTACTACGCCCAACACCATGGTATCGGCGAGCAGCCGGATCAACCGTTCTTTCGGCACTATCGTCGGCGCGTCGGGCCATCCTGTTCCGTCTTCTCGGCAGTCTGGCCCGTGAGAACCCTGACGCACTCTCGACACCGGTTCGTGTCGATGCCGATACGCCGACCATCCCTGATAGTCCGGAGCTACTGGGGAGCCTTGATTGGGAAACGATCTCCCACACGCTCTCTTCGGAGACCGACCACCAACAGCTGTTGCTGTTTCCCTTCCCGTCGACCGAGACTGTTATCGTGGTACCGGTGGTCGCTGTCTGGGCGTTCAATCGATTGGTCGCGTCGCAAAGTCCTCTAGAGTTCAGTAGCAACTGACTCCTTTGAGGAAGAGGTCGCCTCTGGTGTCCAACCCACGAGGCAACCTATGCACGCCACAATCGACGTGCGGTTCACAATTAGCATCGACGACGACAAAACGATACCGCTCGCCACGCTTGCCGAGTTCGTCTCCGAGCAGAATATCGAATCAGTGCTGCTCGAATCGATGGTCGAGAGCCTCGACGCCGCTCGCGTCGAGGCGCTCTGTGTCGAAAAACACGCCCACGGCAACGGTGACCAGCGCTATCAACGAGCTGGCACTGATACCCGCATCGCTGTCACAACTACCGGTGAACACGAGTTCAATCTACACTACGTCGAAGATACCGCCGACAACTCACGCTCCCTGCTCGATCTCTCGGTAAATGGTGACTGGGATGAGACTGCTTCCGACCTCAATGAGATAGATGCAGTCACTGACAACCGCAGCGTCGTCAGTGACGGTAAAAGCGGTATTGTCACGGCCTTTACGCAAATCGCGTTCACCAGCTTGACCATCGAATTGCCCTGTGACATTGATCAATCTCCGTATCGGTCACAGCCGAAATCGCCGGAAGGAAGAGGGATAGGATGCTCCGGCTGGGATTCGAACCCAGGTCATTGCCTCGAGAGGGCAATATGATTGGCCGGACTACACTACCAGAGCGCGTTAATCCGTAGGCGGCCAAGCTGGTATAACGATTATGTTTTCCTCCGGCAATGAGGGTGCGTAACACCTCTCAACAGCTACGGCGCGAGCCGGTTCTTGCGGTTATGCATCTGTTCGTCGTAGTACTCGAACGTGAGTGGACACCAGTCTGCGGCGAGGTCGAGGACGCCTTCGGTCAGTTCGCGGATCTCCCACTGGGCGTCGGCAGCGGCACGCATGTCCGCGACGTGCATCAACATGCGGGCGTTCATCGACATGACGAGGTTCACCTTCGTCCCGATAGGCAGGACGTAGCGTGCGTCCTCGGGAGGCATTCCTTTCTCTAGCAGCTCCTGGTAGGCGTCAAAGGAGTCCGCAATCGTCTCACGGAACAGCGCTTCGCGCTCGGCGGCGGTCTCGTCGTCGACAGAACCGGACTCTTGGTTGCGTCCGACCCAGTCAGGGTCCGTCGCCGACGGCGGAACGACGACCATCTCCCCGTCGTGCACGTCGTCGGGGTCGATCTTGTCGAAGGAGACGTAGCGCATCGACTGCACGTCGAAGGAAACGTGGCGGTGGCGCGTGAGCTGTGCCATACACGACCGACTGATTCCCTTAACTGCGAACGTAGCGTGGGGGTGTTCGAAGGGGCCAAAGTGGCCGTGGTCAAGCAGGCGGTGGATGAGCGTCTCCTGTCGGTCCTCAAGTGAGTCGCCGTCGATGGTGGTCATCACATCCTCGAAAGAGGCATCGCCGACGAACTCCCCCATGTAGTCGTTTCGTGCTGCCTGACAGATGAGCCGTTCCGGGTCAGCCGTCGCTTCGAGTAGCTGAACGTCCATACACGTGCGGGCGGGCCGGAACTACAAAGAGTTGTCCTCTACGCGGGAGCAGACGCCGAGAAGACGCCGGCAAGCGCGTCGAGCAGTGCATCCTGTGCGTTCTCACGCTCGCCACGCAGGAACTCGACGCGTCCCTCCCGGGCACCGCGGGCGTCGAGTGCGGCCTGGGGAGCGGACTCCTGTGCCGTCGTCACCAGATCACGAATATCGAGGGCTTGGTCGGTCCGGATGTAGGCCTCGTCCTCGTCGACGCCGACAAGCGCGATGCAGTCCTCACGGTGGCGGCGGAACAGTTCGTCGAGCAACAGCTGGGTCGGCGGGAACTCGAAACGGTGGGTGTAGGCGTCGGTATCGAGAACGAGTACCGTCTCGCCGTCGCGCTCGCGCCGTTCGAGGTTGGCCTCTGCGGTGTCGAGTTCGTCCTCCATACGGGTCCGGTACTGCTCGCTGATGTGGGTCGCAAGCTCGGCTGGGTCGCTCGCGTCGTCGCTGAACAGCAGGTCGATGACGAGCTCGCGTTTGTCCTCGTAAGACTGGTAGAACGCTTCGAGCGCGATAGCCTCTCGGAGGGTCTGCGTGTCCTCGGCGTCGTACCCGGCGTCGGCGGCGAGGTCGACGTACTGCTCGGGCGTCTCCTCCCAGTAGCTGACTGCGGGGAGATGACCGAGGTCAGCGCGAATATCGCCGTTGATGTGTGCTGCGACGGTGGCACCCAGCGCAGTGGCTGTCGTTGCCGAGCTGTCGTGGCTGTCCGGGCCGACGAGCACGTCGACGGCCTCGGCGACCTCGTCGTCGATTGCCCGCTCGTCGACGACGACGCGGCGGGCGCCGTACACGTCGAGCAGGTCAAGCCCGTCGAGGGACTCTGCGGTGCCGCCCGTCGCGACGAAGACGAAAAGCGGGAACTGCTCGCCGTGGCGCTCGTTGTTCGAGAGCATCGTCGTCACGTCGTTGGTCGCGTCGTCCATGCTGTAGACGGCATCCTCCAGTGGACGGCGATCGAAATAGTGATACTCAGCGTCCGAGCCGGCGTGTTCCTCTCGGATGAGTGGGAGTGCAGCGCGTTCGATTGCCGCGCCGGCGACGTAGCCGTCGACGGTGGCGGCGTGGCGGACAACGACCGGCCGACCTTCGAGTACGGCACGACGGACGGCTGTTGCGGCGTCTTTCACCTCACCGAGTACGGCCTCGACAGCCGAGTCCTCGGCGAGGGGCTCGACATCGCCGGGGCGGGCACGTTCGACAAGTGCGTCACGCATCCGTCCGGTGACTTCCTCGCGCTCTTCGTCTTTGAGAACGACCAGCGCTTCAGTCTCGACCTGGAGTTCGCCGCGGCGTCGCTCGACCTCGCCTTCGATACGGACAACGTCGGTCTCGCCCGCGTCGGGATAGGCACGCACGCCGGCCTCTTCAAAGGCAGCACAGTCGACCGTTCCAGTCTCGTCACGGATCTCGAAGATGGTCGGGCCGCTGGTCTGGCGAGCGGTAGCGATTTCACCCTCGATACGGACGCGGTCGCCGACGTATTCGTCGAGTTCGTCGATTGTCACTCCCGGCGTATCGAGCTGGTCGGGTGTTTCGGTCGTCGACTCCTCGCTCGTCTCGGAGACGGTCTCGACCGGCTCGGGTTCGCTGGCCTCCTCTTCGGTCTCGTCTTTGGCGCCCTCATCCGCGGCCTCGTCGCCGTCGACCTCTTCGGCGAGCAGGTCGGTATCGGCGTCGGGGTCGTCGATGAGTGTGCCACGGAACTGGGAGTCGTCTTGGCGAATCGACCATCCAAGGTCGATGTTACCGTTGTCACGGACGTTCTGGACCTGGACGAAGACGGTGTCTCCGGGTCCGAGGTCCATGCTGTCGAGACGCTTGTTGAGTTCGCTTTTGTGCAACAGACCGGTCACGCTGTCGCCGATGTCGACGAAGATGCCGAACTCGGCGTAGCCGTCGACGGTGCCACGGTAGTAGCGCCGCGACGTCAACTCGTCCGGTTGTGTCCCCCGGAACTCGAAGACGACATCCTCTTCGTGCAAGTCACAGACGCGACCGTCGACAGATGAGCCACAGATGATACACGTAGCCATTGATATGTGCAAGCGGTTCCGGGTTAAAACGGTTGTCGAAACAGGTTCGGCTCAGCAGGCGGTGACAGTGTACACCTGTTTGCGGGCATCGGTGAGACTGTACTGTCGCTTTACGAGGTCGTGTTCCTCGAGTCTGTTCAGTGCATACCTGACAGTCCGCGCAGGCAGCAACGACTCCTCGGCGAGTTCACCCTGCGGGAGTGGTCCCTCTGCTTCGAGAACCCTCGCGACCAGCTTCGCACTCGGCGGCAACTCCCGTAGCCGGTCTTTGTATTCCGTCTCTGATAGCTGGGGTGTCACCTTGTCTGGATCCTCAACTCGTGTACCCATATGTTCACTCCTTGCTCGTGCGGTTGTAAATGTTGGCTTTTTCGACGCAATCATCAATCTATCATGTTTTTAAACACCATTATCCTTCCATAATTAAACATCCTTATATTCTCAATACAGTTTGGGGACATTCCACATACCGGTGAGTGCGGACAAATGACACAACTTCTTTGAGTACCCTAGCCGTCCCTCGTAGCTGTGTACGACCTCGAACGATATCTGACGATACGACAGGCATACGGTGGGTCACTCGGCCCGGATGGAACGCTCGCATTCTTGCTCGATACGACCGGTGTCCCGCAGGTGTGGACGATGACAGAACCAGGTGCCTGGCCCGTCCAGCGGACCTTCTACGACGAACCAGTCTCGTTCTGCAGTTACTCGCCGGAACGGTCGGAACTCGTCTTCGGCATGGACGAGGGTGGCAACGAGCGCCAGCAGTTTTTCAGGCTTGACGACGATGGCAGTATCACACCGCTGACGAACATGCCCGACGCCAAACACTACTGGGGCGGCTGGAGCTCCGACGGCGAGCAGTTCGCCTTCGCCTCGAACCGCCGCGAGGAGTCGGTCTTCGACATCTATATCCAAGACAGAGACGCGACCGGCGACGACGCCGACCTCGTCTTCGAGGGCGACGGCTGGTTCACCGTCGGCGGCTGGAGCCCGGACGACGACGCACTCATCCTCGTCGAATCACACTCTGGGTTCGACCAGGACGTGTCCGTACTCGACCTCGATACCGGGGAGCGCCGCCACCTCAATCCCGACGACGACGAAGTCCGCTATCGGAGCCCACAGTGGAGTCCCGACGGTGACGCACTTTACGTCGCGACCGACCGCGGTGCCGATACCCTCTATCTCGCCCGGATGGACGCCCAGACGGGCGAACTGGAGACCGTCCGGGAGGGTGGCGACTACAACGTCGGGGGCGTCGCAGTCGACGAAGACAGTGGACTCATCGTCTACTCGCGCAACGTCGACGGCTACACCGAACTGACACTCGGCGAGCTGGCCGGCGAGACAGAGATAGCCGAGCTTCCGACTCCCGAGATTCCCGGCAATGTCGCCGGGGGTATCAGCTTCGGTCCCGAGGGCGACCGACTCGCGCTCTCCTCGAACGGCCGGACGCTCAACAACAACGTCGCCGTCCTGGACGTGGCCGCGCTGCGTGAGGGCGACACAGACGACGCCGTGACGCGCTGGACGAACGCCTCGACCGCCGGGATTCCCCGAGAGACGTTCGTCGAGCCCGACCTCGTGAGCTACGAGAGCTTCGACGGCAGAGAGGTTCCAGCCTTCTTGTCGGTCCCGCCGGAGGTACCCGAGGGCGGTGCGCCGGTCGTCGTCGACATCCACGGCGGCCCCGAGAGCCAGCGCCGCCCCTCGTTCACCGGCCTCACCCAGTATCTCCTTTCGCAGGGGTACGCCGTCTTCGAGCCGAACGTCCGCGGGTCGACCGGCTACGGCCGCTCGTACACGCATCTCGACGACGTGGAGAATCGGATGGATTCGGTCCGCGATATCGAGGCTGCACTCGACTGGCTCGCCGAGCGAGAGAGCGTCGACCCCGACCGGTTCGTCGCGAAAGGCGGCTCCTACGGCGGGTTCATGGTGCTCGCCGCGGTGACGGAGTTCCCCGAGCGCTGGGCGGCCGGTGTCGACATCGTCGGCATCGCCAACTTCGTCACCTTCCTCGAAAACACCGGGTCGTGGCGGCGCTCGCTCCGGGAAGCCGAGTACGGCTCGCTTGAAGACGACCGCGAGTTCCTCGAAGAGATCAGTCCGCTGAACAACATCGAGAACATCGAGGCTCCGCTGTTCGTGCTCCACGGCAAGAACGACCCACGGGTCCCGGTCGGCGAGGCCGAACAGATTGTCGAGGGTGCTCGCGAGCAGGGCGTTCCGGTCGAGAAACTCATCTTCGAGGACGAGGGCCACGGCATCTCGAAGCTCGACAACCAGATTGTGGCCTACTCACAGGTCGTCGACTTTCTCGACGAGCACGTCTAGGACCGGTCACGGACGACGAGGAGGGCCCCTGCCAGTACCGCTATTGCAAGTGAGGCTGTGGTGATGGCGAAGGCAGCGCGGTAGCCAAATTCGGTGTAGGCGACACTGCCGGCGACGATTTCGCCGGTCCGGTGGCGGTCGAGGACGACGCCCATCGCGGTCGGGATAACTGTCGCGCCGAAGAACCCCCAGCCGTTGACGGTCGCCGTCGCGACGCCGCTCGCGCCCGGTGGGTACCGCTCTTTGACCAGCGACAGCGAGAGCATCGCGAAGCCAAGCGAGAACCCGGTGAGGAAGTAGACGACCGCGATGATCCACAGCGGCGGCTTCCCGATCGCCGGGATGACCGCCAGCACGAGGGTAAGTCCACCGAGTCCGACGAGCATCGGCCGAAGTCGCTCACCGATGCGGTCTGATATCCACCCCACTGCAGGGGATCCGAGCAGTATGCCGACCGCGCCCAAAAGCGTGTACGTCGACGCCGAGGTGACGCTCATATCGTACACCACGACCAGATACGGAACCCCCCACAGTCCCATGATTGTCAGAATCGTCCCCGAGGCCGAGAAGAAGATCAGCGAGAGCAGCCACTGGTCGAGGTCGCCCAGCAGCTCCCGGAGGTGTCCGCCAGCCTCGCCGAGGGTGACTGCCGGCTGGTCGGGGACGTTCTCGATTGGCTCCAGCCCGGCCGCCTCGGGCGACCGACGGGCGAGCGCAAAGACCGCGCCGGCACCGACGAAACCGAATCCAGCCAGCCCGAGCAGCGTCTCGCGCCAGCCGAACTGTTCGACGGCGAGCGCGAGCGGCGTCGTCGCGAACACCGCACCAAGGCCGGCGATACCCGCGGTCAGTCCCGTCATCGTCGCGAACTCGTCGGTTCGGTACCACGTCGCACAGAACCGTAAGATGGTGACGAAGATGACGCTACTGCCGAGCCCGATGAGCGCCCGCGAGAGGAAGCCGGCCACGTAACCGTTGCTGGCGGCGAATCCGATAGCGCCGATGCTCAACACGACCGCGCCGCCGCTACCGACGTAGCGTGGACCGTATCGGTCGGCAACTACTCCCGTCGGAATCTGTGTGACGGCGTAGATAGCAAAAAACGACGCGTGGAGTGTCCCCAGTTCGGCCGCCGAAATGCCGAAATCTGCGGTCAACTCCTCGGAGAGGACAGCTGTCGACAGACGGTGGATGTTGACTGCGAGAAAGACCAGCGCCAGCGCACCCCACGCGAGCCAGCGCCGCCTCCGTGGGTCTCTCAGTAGGTCCACGCCTCCGGCCTTCTCACGGGGGTATGGTAACTGTTTTGTTTGTCCGTTGATAGGTATTCTCTCACTCCCAGCGATAGGTCCGTCCGGGCAACTGGTGCCGTCCTGGCCACACGACCGACGGGCCACGTTCGAGGTACTCTCTCCGTGTAACAACCCCACAAACATCCTTCAATCTATCAGCAGTCCTCCTGTGATGGACGAGCGGCTCACTTACTCCGGTCTGAGAATTACCGCAGTAATCACTCTCAGCGAACCGAAACAGTTCCGAAATCTGTCCAACATGTGGCAAGACTGACTGTGACCGACTCGTTTACGTCTACTTCTCGTCACAGGCCTGAGAGATCGTCTCTCTGGGGACACAGCCAACCACCAGCACTCTGGAAGTCACAACTCCACAGAACTACCAGATATAAGTAATATGGTGTTGTAACTCCTATATGGCCGACACTGGCCGGTATCAGACCGTCCTGACTTTTTTAATCGTGTACGTGTTGTTGGCGTGGCCGCCGTTTCTCTATCTCAACCGAGAGGTTCTGGGCGAGGTCGTCGAGACGCTGTCGACAGTCGACCCGCTGGTGGCCGTTTGGATGGTGAGTGCGACGGCGATACTGGCCGGACTGTTCCGGGCATCCGAGGGTGTCAAACGGTACAACCAGTTTCTCGCTGCGCCCAAAAACGTTGTTGCGGTGCTGGTGGGACTCTCGTTTCTGCTCGCGGCGACCTCGTGGTGGGCGGTACCCGAGGCTGTCTTCTACGTCGAGGTTGACGTAACCCTCAGCCAGGCGCTCGTCTTGATTTTGCTCTGTCAGGCCCCCATGCTGGTGTTGCTGTCGCTGCTGACCGTGCTCGAGAGAGCCATCTCTCCCGAGTGACCGCCGTCGATTTTTGCGAGGATGAAAGCAGTTATCCACACCGGCGACAAACCCGGATGCATGAACAGAACGCTTTCAATGGGGGCAGTGGGGCCATGCGCGTAGTCGCCAAGTTCGGCGGGACGAGCGTCGGCACCGGGCAGCGGGTCACGCAGGCCGCCGAGTCGATCGCCGAGGCGGTCGAGGCCGGACACCAGGTTGCAGTCGTCGCCAGCGCGATGGGCGGGACGACCGACCGACTGCTTTCGGCAATCGAGTTCGACGCCAGCGAGGCCGACCGCGCGGAGATTGTGAGTATGGGTGAACGAACCGCCGTCCGAATGCTCAAAGGCGCACTCGACGCCCAGGGTATCGATGCGGTCTTTCTCGAACCCGGTGACGACGCCTGGCCGATTCTGACCGACGCATACGGCGAGGTCGACAGTGACGCTACCCGCGAGCGCGCGCGGGCCTGTACGGACATGCTTGATGACGCCGTCGTCCCGATCATCACTGGCTTTCTCGCCGAGGACCACGACGGCAACGTGACGACACTCGGCCGGGGAGGAAGCGACACAACTGCCGTCATGCTCGGAAACTATCTCGACGCCGACGAGGTCGTCATCGTCACCGATGTCGAAGGAGTGATGACTGGCGACCCGAGCGTGGTCGAAGGCGCGCGCAACGTCGGCAAGATAAGCGTCGACGAGATTCGCAGCCTCTCGTTTCGCGGTGCAGAGGTCATCGCTCCTTCGGCGCTCACCTACAAGACCAACGGGCTCGATGTCCGGGTCGTCCACCACCAGCACGGCGACTTGCTCTCGGGTGGAACAACCGTCGAGGGCGAGTTCGAGAACCTCATCGATCTCCAGGAGCGAGAGCTGACCTGTATCACCGTCGCCGGCAGAGCGATTCGCAATCAGCCGGGCATCCTCTCGTCGCTGTCGACGGCGCTCGCCGACGCCGAAATCAACGTCGAGGCCGTCTCCTCGGGGATGGATTCGCTGACCTTTTACACCGATGTTGAGGAAGCCGAGCCCGCCGAGGCGCTTGTCCACGAGCAGGTTGTCGACGACGAGGTCATGTCGAGTGTCACTGTCGAATCGACGTTTGCGGTCATCCGTATCACCGGCGGTGATCTGCCACAACAGAGCGGCTCGCTCCACCGCTTACTTGAACCGCTCGCGACCGAACACATTAACCTCAACGACGTCATCACGAGCGCGACATCTGTCTCAGTGTTCGTCGACTGGGAGGACCGTGATCACGCGCTCGAACTCTTACAGGACCTGTTTTAGCAACCGTCTTCTAAACGATTCCCGATACGCGCAGGCAGTCCCGCACGGTCGACCGCCTCTTGGACACGGTCGATATCGTAGGCGACGCGGTGTTCGGTCACAGACGGCTCGTCGAGATTGAGGACGGCATACGCCGCTCGCGGGTCGCCGTCGCGTGGCTGGCCGACGCTGCCCGGATTCATCACGATTCCCTCGTCGTAGCGCTCGTGGTGTTGGTCGTGCGTGTGTCCCAGGACGAGCACCGACTCTTCTCCGAGCAGGTCGGGGCTGAACTCCGCGGGGTAGGTGTAGTGGCCTCGGTGGTCGGGGTGGCTGTGGACCAGTTTTACACGTCCGTCGAACTCGCGGCGCTGGTCGGGGAGCGCTGCCAGCCACTCCATCTGCTCCTCGCCGAGTGTCTCCTGTGCGTGCTGGACGCCCGCGCCGGCCATGCTGTTGAATCCAAACTCCGAGTCACCGGCGACGGCGCGGTCGTGGTTGCCCATCACCGTCGGCACCGCCCGCTCGCGCATCTGTTCGACACAGTCGGCGTGCCAGGGGTTGTAACCGACGACATCGCCGGCACAGACGAGCGCGTCGACCGACGGCATGTCCTCTAGCACTGCCTCCAGGGCGACCATGTTTCCGTGAATGTCAGAGAGAACGCCGACTTCCATACAGACTGTTGCTGGGCGACCGTCTTTACTGTTGGTCCGACGACAGCCGACTATCGCCGAATATTCGACAATCAACGAATAAAGAGTCGACACACACTTATACGAGTTTACGCCAGTTTCAGGTATGGCAGAAGTAGGTATCGACGGTATCGAGATACGAACGGGCAAACTGAAACTCGACCTCGCGGAGACGTTTGCGCCAGCACAGGGCGACGATCCCGAGAAGTTCACCAAGGGGCTGGGGCTGTACACGTCCTCGTTCCCAGACGTGTACGAGGATATCGTCACGATGGCAGCAAACGCCTCCCATCGGCTGCTCGACCGGAAAGACCTCTCACTCGAAGATATCGGCCGCATCGACGTGGCGACCGAGAGTGCCTTCGACAAATCCAAACCCGTCTCGACATACGTTGCCGGCTGTCTCGAACAGGTGTTCGAAGATGACCTGCACCACGCGAACAAGGGCGAACGCAAGTTCGCCTGTGTCGCTGGGACGCAGGCGCTCGACGACGCGTACAACTGGATTCGCGCGGGTCGCAATCAGGGCCGGAAGGCGCTGGTCATCGCGACCGACACCGCACTCTACGAGCGTGACGACCCTGGCGAGTCGACCCAGGGTGCCGGGGCGGTGGCGATGCTCATCGACGAGAACCCGGATCTTGTCGCCTTCAGTGACGCGCAGGGGTACGGCAGTGCCGACGAAACAGACTTCCTGAAGCCGAACCAGCAGTTCCCCAGCGTCGACGGAAAGCGGTCGATGCAGGTGTACCTCGCCCGGATGCGCGAGGCGATGGAGGACTTTGAGCGCAACGGCGGTGACACCCATCCCGACAACTTCGCGCTCATTCCCTTCCACACGCCGTTCCCCGGCATGGTTCGCCGGGCCGCGGCGCTTGGCTTCCGTCACTGCATCCGCGGGACCGAGGTGGAGGAGGAGGTCGCCGACGAAATTGGCCACCAGCCCCGCGAGGAGTCCTTCGACTCCCACGACGAGTTTCTGGAAGCACAGAAAGAGTACACCGAGACACTCACCGAGACGGAGATGTACTCACAGTGGTACGCGCAGACAATCGAGCCGACGCTTGCCATCTCCCGGTACGTGGGCAACTGGTACACCGGCTCGGTCCACATCGCCCGCGCGGCCGGTTTGCAAGAGGCACTTGAGGAGGGGCGTGACCTGACTGGACGGCAGCTGCTGGTCGGCTCTTACGGCAGCGGCGCACAGGCCGAGATTCACGCCGAGACCATCCAGCCCGGCTGGGAAGATGAGCTCGGTCAGCTCAACATCGACGAACAAATTGAGAACCGCCGCGACATCTCCTTCGACGAGTACGAACAGATACACGACGTTCACAACCACGCTGAATCAATCGAAATGGACCCCCTGACGACGCCGGAAGGCGAGTTCGTCTTCGACGGCTGGGGTCGCATGGGGGAGCGAAAGTACAGCTACGTCGAGTAACAACACTCAGTCGGCGGTACTCTTCCAGGACGGCCCTTCGGCGTTGAGAGACCGGCTTGGCCGGCCGACGACATCCGTATCCGCACGCTCGGACGCTCGTTCGGTTAGCCTGAGGCCGACGATACCCAACACTGCACCGAGAATGACACTTGGCGCGGCCATGAACGCGACGATGGCTGGCAGCCCCAACACCGTCACGAGCAGCCCGTTGGCCACCCAGTTCTTGCGGTCGTCTATCTTTCTGTTCGCAGTTCCAGTCACTGGTGGTAGCTGTCTCATTGTATCTAAACAGAGGGGCTATACCCACATAAGTGTAATCTGAATTACGTTTTTGTAAGAGCGGTTACTGAAATATTCTTTAGTCGGATTCTGCGGGCGAAACGCTGACAGATGGCTGTTTTGTTTCTCTGGACTGGAGCAGGAGTAACTGCTTATTACAAGAATTCGATATACTGACGTCGCGTGGCTGTCCTGTCCTCCGATACGACCCGCGGGAAATCGAAGCGTCAACGAACGAGGCCGTCAGCGACTTGGCTGCTGGCTGTGAGCTGTTCCGCTAGAGCGTCGTTCAGTCACGACAGCGGTTGCGTGTGGGTACAGCAACTCGGCAATTTTCAGCCCGAGAATGCCGACAACTGCGCCGGTCATAACTGCGGGGGCAGCCATGAATGCGACCAACAACAGGAGAGGCAACGTCGTCACAGCGAGCCCTCTGACGGTACCGCGCTCGCGGTATTCTCTCGTTTTGATTTTCCTCGGTGATTGTGGCTGTCTCATCGTAACTGTACAGATGGACCAAGTCTCCATAAGTGTAATCAGAATGAATATTCTGTAACAAAGGTTACTGAAGAACTCTTCTGTTTGCGGGTAGCTAACCGGTGACGGTTTTTGCGCGGCGTTCGAACGGGGGCCGATGGCAGTACACAGCGAGAGCGACACGTTCGATATCGGGGGAGAACTGAGCGTCCATCGACTGGGATACGGTGCGATGCGTATTACGGGCGACGACATCATCGGCACGCCCGACGACGAGGACAGCGCGGTCGATATCGTCAGAGAGGCGGTTGAGATGGGTGTCGATTTCATCGATACGGCAGACTCGTACGGTCCTGGTGTGAGCGAGCGGTTGCTGGGGGAAGCACTAACTCCCGAAGACGACGTCGTCGTTGCGACGAAGGCGGGGCTGCTGCGCAACAGCGAGGGGGAGTGGCTTCCACACGGAGATCCCGACTACATCCGCAATCAGGTGCTCGTCAGCCGTGACCGACTCGGCGTCGACACCATCGATCTCTATCAGCTCCACCGACCCGACCCAGATACACCCTTTGAGGACTCTGTGACGGCGTTTGCAGAGCTGAAAGACGAGGGCTTTGTCGACCACGTCGGACTCTCGAACGTCTCCGTCGAGCAACTCGAAACTGCCCGCGACCACGTTGAGGTCGCTACCGTTCAAAACCAGTACAACGTCGCCAACCGCGACGACGAGGATGTCCTTGAAGCCTGCGAGGAGTACAATATCGGGTTCATTCCGTGGTATCCAATGGCCGCTGGCGACCTGGATGAACTGGGTGAAGACTTGCGTGCGGTCGCCGACACCCACGACGCGACTCGCCACCAGATTGCGCTCGCCTGGCTACTCGAACACTCCGACGTGACGCTACCGATTCCTGGTACGTCGAGTCTGGCCCACCTCGAAGAGAATGTCGCCGCGGCGGGTATCGAACTCACCGAGGGAGAGTACGACCGGCTCTGCTGAGGGCAGCGCTGTCCCGGCCGCGACGAGACTTTGTAGCTGGCGTGATAACCAGGCGTATGAGCCAACGGACTTCGACCCAACTCACCGTCTACGCCGACTACGTGTGTCCATTCTGTTATCTTGGTTACGCATCGCTCGATTCCTATCTGGCCGAGCGCGAAGAACCGCTGTCTCTGAGCTGGCATCCGTTCGACCTCCGGGCGAGTCAGCGACAGCCAGACGGAACTATCGACCATGATGTCGACACTGGGAAAGACGACGAATACTACGAGGAAGCACGCAAGAACGTCGAGCAGCTGGCCGATCAGTACGAGGTCGAGATGGTCCAGAACCTCTCGAAGGATATCGATTCCTACGACGCACAGCGTGTCGGGCTCCGTGCCTCCGACGAGTATCCCGAGCGATTTGACGCATTCCACCGCGGGGTCTTCGACGCGCTCTGGGAGGAGGGGCGCGATATCGGCGACCAGTCGGTGCTCGCGTCGGTGGCCAGTGAGGCAGAGCTCCCCGAAGCGTTCGTTGCTGAGACGCTTGGCGACGACGCGAGTGCTGACCGGCTCGACCAGGCCTTCGCCGCCGCACAGAGTCAACGCATAACCGGCGTGCCGACGTTTGTCGCCGGCGAACACGCTGCTCGTGGTGCAGTCCCGCCGGAACACCTCCGGAGGCTCGTCGAGGGGGCCTGAGCAGACACCGGAAACTATAATCGGGGGGAACGTTGGTTCGGGCAGAGATGAGAGAGGTCTTGCTTGTCGACGACGCGAAGTTCATGCGGAACCTCTATCGCGCACTTCTCGAAGAAACACCAGTGACTGTCGTCGCCGAAGCCACAAATGGCGTCGAGGGAGTTGATGCCTACAAGGAACACGACCCGGATGTCGTGGTGATGAACGTGCGCATGCCGGTGCTTGACGGTATCGACGCGACCGAGGAGATCGTCGCCTACGACCCGGATGCGACAGTTGTCATCTGTTCCGGGAACCGCCAGGAAGAGAAGATGAGGGCCGCGGTGGAGGCTGGCGCAGCCGATTACCTCACGAAACCGTTCCAGCGTGACGGCTTTCTCAATGCCGTTACCGGACCGAATGAGTGAGCCGGCGTCGGGTCCACGCAGGCGGACGGAAACGAAACCGTAATCGAGCGGGAACTGATTACTCCAACAATGAATCCCGTCAAGGACAGTGTCCACGACTACATCAGGCTCGACCCTGTGGCCGCTGAACTGGTGGATACGCCAACGTTCCAGCGCCTGCGCCACATCAAACAGCTCTCGACGGTTCGGCTGGTGTACCCGTCTGCGAACCACACCCGTTTCGAGCACAGTCTCGGCGTCTATCACCTTGCCAGCAACGCCCTCGACCACCTCGCTGTCGATTCGGACACGGCCAGACACACCCGCGCGGCGGCGCTGTTACACGACATCGGGCACGGGCCCTACGGCCACCAGACCGAAGACCTCATCCGCCGTCGGACGGGGACCGACCACGACGAGGTCGGCTGGCTGCTCACTGACAGCGACCGGGCGGTCTGTCAGGTGCTCGAATCCCACGACCTCGACCCCGAGCGAGTCACCGCCCTCATCGCCGGAGAGGGGCGTCTCGGACCGCTAGTGGCCGGCGAGCTCGACGTTGACCGGATGGACTACCTCGTCAGAGACGCCCACCACACAGGGGTTCCGTACGGAACCGTCGACCACGGGCGGCTCGTCCGCGAGCTCCGTCTCGAGGGAGGCAGACTCACCCTCGCAGCGGGCAACGTGCCGACTGCGGAGTCGCTGTTGCTCGCGCGCTCGCTAATGAACGCTGTCGTCTACAGACACCACGTCTCGCGTATCGCAGGGGCGATGCTCGACCGGGCTTGCGAGCAGTACCTGGACGCCACTGAGACGACGGTCTCTGAGTTCCGTCGGATGGCCGACCACGACCTGCTCGTTGCTCTCCAGGAGACTGAACTAGGTTGTCGAATCGAGTCCCGAGACCTCTACAAACGAGCGATTTGGGCTGGCCTGGATCGTGTTCCCTCCGAGATTCTCGACGTGACCTACGGCGATGCCCGCGACGCCGAACGCGAAATCGCAGACGCCGCGGGCGTCGACCCGGCAGCAGTCATCGTCGACGTGCCGAGCCGACCAGGGCTGAAGGAACTCGGGACGAACGTCGTTGTCGACGGCATCGTCCGCCGGCTCGAAGACACCTCCGAACTCGCAGCCAGCATCCGTGCGGCCGAGCGGACACGCTGGCGTCTGGGTGTCTACTGTCCGGGCCGCCTCACCGAACAGGTGAGTGACGCTGCCCGAGAAGTCCTTGGACTCCGTCCGACAGCGTAACTCCTCACTCGAGGCCAAGGTGGTCTCGGACACCGGGCGTCGTTCCCGGTACGGTCTCTGGCTCTGTGCCTGCCTCGACGGCGGCGTCGGGGTCTTTGAGGAGGTGTCCGGTTGTGAGACAGACGACTTCCTCGTCTTCAGTAACGACTCCCTCTTCACGTAGGGTGCGAAGGCCAGCAATCGACGCTGCCGACGCCGGCTCGACGCCAACGCCCTCTCTCGCCAACTCCTGCTGTGCGGCCTGTATCTCCTCGTCGGCGACGGCGGCGGCCGTCCCGCCGGTCTCGCGGATACCTGGAAGTGCTTTCGGTGCATTGACGGGATTCCCGATGCGGATTGCCGTCGCGCTCGTCTCGACAGACTCCCAGCGACGCGTCTCCGCTCTGTTCTCTTCGATTGCCTCGACCATCGGAGCAGCTCCCTCAGCTTGGACGCCAGTCAACTTTGGCACGTCCGAGCTCTCGAGTGCGCCGCTTGCCACGAGTTCGCGGAAACACTTGTAGAGTGCGGCGGTGTTGCCCGCATTGCCGACCGGTAGCACAATTCTATCCGGGTACGACCCTTCTTCATCCCGGAACTGTTCGAGGATTTCGAGCCCGATTGTCTTCTGGCCCTCCAGCCGGAACGGATTGAGCGAGTTCAGCAGGTAGACATCGCCGCGGTCGGCGAGGTCTCCGACGATATCGAGGCAGGTGTCGAAGTTGCCGTCGACTTCGAGGATTCGCGCGCCGTGACAGCTCGCCTGTGCGATTTTTCCGGCGGCGACTTTTCCCTGTGGGAGGAGAACGAGCGTCTCTAAGCCGGCACGCGAGCCGTATGCCGAGAGTGCCGCGCTCGTGTTGCCCGTCGAGGCACACGCCAGGCGCTCGACGCCCATCTGCTCGGCGACGCGGACGCCGACTGTCATTCCCCTGTCTTTAAAGCTTCCAGTGGGGTTCATCCCCTCGTGTTTGACCCGTAGCCGGCCGACGCCGATTGATGATTTCAGACGCGGGACATCGTGCAGCGGCGTCGCACCCTCGGGAAGGGAGACGCCCGACTCGAAGGGAAGCGCAGCGTCGTAGCGCCAGACGCCACGACCCTCGAAGTCGTTCCAGGTCGGCAGGTCTGCGTACCTGACTTCGAGCAGTCCATCGCAGTCGTCACAGACGTACCGGACCGTTTCGAAGGGTGGGAACTGCTCGCCACAGGCAATACACGAAAGCCAGACGCCCCCAGTCGAGCAGGTAGGTTCCTCGCCGTGCAACTCGAAGTGAGACCGTTCAGTGCCGCTCATTACCGACACGTCGGGCGGGACCAACAAAAATCAGGTGCCTCTCGTCGTGATTAGTCTGGGTCTTTTTACGCCCGATTCATCGAACTGGCTGTTTCACGGCCTGAAGAACAAAACAGGCAACCGCCTGTCAAACGACCCACAACGATCACTAGCAGTCGTCTCCAAACTCGTCGATTCGCTCGTGGACATAGCCGGCCCACGCCTCGAGGGTCTCGTGCATCAGCTCTCGGGCTTCCGGAAGCGGCGTCGGCGTGTACTGGTAGACGTGACCACCACCGTCAAGCAGCCGACGCTCGCGGTCTGCCAGCTCTTTTTCCCGCAACGTCGACAGCGACCTGTTGACGTTACTTCGGTCGCGGTCGAGTTCCGCCGCGAGTTCTTCGACGGTGCTACCCGGATTGTCGAGCAACGTTTCGTAAGTGCGGGCTTCGTGGCGCTGAATCCCGAAGACACAGGTCAGTACCTCCTCGAGACCCGGCTCCTCTTCGAGCATAAGGTCACGGAAATCCTGGGGGGACGGGTCGGCCTTCATGCTTTAGATACAGAGCGCCGACAGAATAAATCCACTCGTTCGGTACGGCAAGCTGGCTCTCTACAGACAGAGGCCGCCGAGACGAGTCAGTTGCCGTCGTTGACGACCGCCGTCTCGAATCCGTCGTCGGTGACCTCGACGCCTGCCGCACAGACCGTGTGTTCGAACTCGTGGTCGTACAGCTCACGAGCGGCATCGCTAGCGGTGCTGGCTGTCAGGTCGAACGGCTCCGGAGTATTTCGTTCGTACGTCGCAACCAGTGTCGGCTCGTGTACCTCTTCGACGACGAGTCCGTCCCGACGGACGGTCCCGATATACCCGGCCGGCGTCTCGGTTGTCGTGGAATCGTCGTTCAGTCCGACGATTCCTGCTATCCGCGGCGTATCGTAGTCGTCTTTCTCGAAGTCGAGCGCGAGCAGCGGTTCGGCCAGCGCATCCCGTGCTGGATATCCGAGTGCGAGCTTCTCGGCAATCGGGTCGACGTGCGACCCGTTTCCGACAACTGCCCCCTGGTCGGTGAGCTGGACGCAGTTGTACGCGATGTAGGGGTTGTCTGTCTCTGGGGCGTCTGGAGTAGGGCCCACGGTGATTGTGTCCTCTCGTTTGATTGCTGCTCTGTTGGGGAACGACCGTGATGAGACGCGGTACGCGCCGACCGTCGGGCCGACGACGACGAACCGTCCAACGTACATGCTATGTGTGTCACCCGGCCCGGCGCATGTAGGTGTCGATATTTTTTGGCGCTGGGAGGGACTACATTACCCCGCAAATGGCGAACAGCCGACACTGACGGCGACGCGAAGCGATGTGTCGGGCTCCCGCGTGTCGCTTCGCGGCGATTCTCAGAGCACAGCGCGTGTGGCCTCGCTATGGTATATAAAATCCAGGCCGAACCGTCGCCCAGCAGTACAGGAGGCGTCCGACTGCTTCGACACGCATAAATACACCCGCGAATTATGCAAAATCGAAGTCCCGTGGGGTAGTGGCCAATCCTGTCAGCTTCTGGGGCTGACGACGGAAGTTCGAATCTTCCCGGGACTACTTTTCCCGAACACTGACACAGAGCAGTCTTGTCTCTAGAACTGTCTCTCATTCGCCTTTCTCTGGCGTGTGGTTGTTGGGACTCTTGATCGGTGTTTGAGTAGAAATGCCCGGGGAGGGCTCCGAACCCTCGATCTCCGCATGTCCCAGGTACGAGGCGAACCTCGCGGGAATGCCGGAGTGTGCCGCGTTGATTGAAACCCTATGAGTGCGGCGCTATGACCAGCTAAGCCACCCGGGCGCACTCGGTGATAGCGGAGTGGTTGACTTTAACGTTCCCATCCAAAGCTGCCATCGCCAACAATCCGCATACCCTCTCATCGTGATTGTCGCGAGTCTGTACCGCTCCGCGTCTGGATAGTGGAAGGTGAGACCAGCACAACCATCGGATTGTTGCCTGGCAGAGAATTACCGCCAATCGGTATCAAGCGAGCACGAGCGGCAGGCCGAAGATGACTGCCAGCCCGATGAGTGAGACGAGAAAGCCGACCGTGACTTGCGTGTTCGTGAATGCGGTTTGTGGTGCTGTCTGTCTGTACGGCGGCTCGCGCTCCGGCGGCGTCGGGTCGCTCGGGTCGTACGCCGGCCGATCGTCGTGGTCGTCTGCCATACTCAGACCTTCGAGGCCCGGTTATTTTGCTGTGTCGGTGTCGTTTTTGGCTACCGTTCTGGGACTCGGAGTGGGCGAACGTTTTAACAGTGAGAGGGATAACCGTCTCGTATGCAACTGCTGGCGGAGGTGGTAGGGCGATGAGCGAGGACGGGACCTCTGAGGACGAGGACTGGTTCGAGCAGGGCCTCCGCGACTCGGAGGACAGCACCGAGGGCGACGACCGGGAGTCGTCGGACGACGACCCAGAGTCGATAGAGGCCGAAGCGGGCTCGACGGACGCGGCTGCGACAGAGGCGGAGTCGTCGGCCGGTTGGACACAGTCGGTCGACGCCGACGACGACAGCGAGTCCTTCGCCGACGAGTTTGGCACAGACGACGGAGCGAGCGGAGCCTTCGGTGGTGCCGAAACTGACGACAGCGACGACGGCCTGTTCGACGAAGGGTTCGGTGATGCCTTCGGCGGTGCCAGCGACGACGGCGACTTCGCTGAAGGGGACTTCGAGTCGGAGATTCCACGCCTTGATCTGGGTATCGAGGGGCTCGACCAGATGATACAGGGCGGGGTCCCGAAGAAACACCTCCTCGTTGTCATCGGCAGCGCCGGGACCGGCAAGACGACGTTCGGCCTCCAGTTTCTGAACCACGGCCTCCGAAACGGCGAAAACGCCGTGTTCATCACCCTCGAACAGAGTCGGGAGGCAATCATCGCCACGGCAAACGAGTGGGGGTGGGACTTCGAGCAATACGAGCGCGATGGCCAGCTCGCCGTCGTCGACCTCGATCCCGTCGAGATGGCGAACAGTCTGGACAACATCCAGGCAGAGCTGCCGGAGCTCATCAGGGATTTCGGCGCGGACAGACTCGTTCTCGACTCCGTCTCGCTGCTGGAGATGATGTACAACGACCAGGCAAAGCGGCGCACCGAGGTATTCGATTTCACCCGCGCGCTGAAGAAGGCCGGCGTGACGACGTTTCTCACCAGCGAGGCAAGCGAGTCGAACGCGTACGCCTCCAGACACGGGATTATCGAGTATCTCACTGATGCGGTGTTCATCCTCCAGTACGTCCGCGGGGAGACACAGGAGACCCGCCTTGCGGTCGAAATCCAGAAGATTCGGAACGCAAACCACTCTCGCGAACAGAAACCCTACGAGATGACCGACGAGGGTATCTCGGTCTACCAGCAGGCGAATATCTTCTAGCGGTCGGGGTAGCCTTCGAGGGCGTGTTGGAGTGTCTCGCGTTCAGTGCGTGCTGCCGATAGCTCTGTCTCGATGTCGTCGGTCCGGATGCGCTTGCGCTCTTCGTCGGTGAGGTCCTCCCGGACGACCGCGGCGTCACGAATCCGCTCGTAGTCGGTCTCTCGGGGGAGAGCCTCGACCGCCCGAAGCTGTTCGACCACGTCGGGAGCGAACCGATTGACCGCAGCAGTCAGCTCGCGACAGCGGTACTGGAGCTCCTCAGCACTCGGCGGCGGCCAGGAGACCGTCAGCGGCTTGCCACTCAGCCCGTCGAGGTATGTCTGTTTTCGGCCGACGATACGGATGAGCGTGTTCGGCTCCTCGACGTAGTGAGAGAGCTTCGACTCGGAGTAGTTGGCGTACTCGAGCAGCGTCCCAATCGTCTCCTCGCCGGGCGGATACTGCGTGACGTATTCGAAGAGTTCCTCGTCGGGAATCTCGAAGCGAATGAGCGGGTAGTCGGTCATCGTGTCGAGAAAGTCGAGCACCTCCCGTGCGGACGCCTCTCGAGTGAACGAGTTGAACGCGTCGGTAACCGCGTCGTTGTAGGTCTCGATTGGCTCGTGCAGCCGCTCGGTCGGTGCATCGAGGTCCGCGTCGGCGAGCCGAGACAGCCGTTCGAGGTCGGCGATATGGTCATCGAGTTCCCGAATCCGGTACCGGATGTCTCGCCGTGTCTTGCGGTACGATTCGAGGAGTTCGTCCTGCTTTTCGAGTCGAGAGACGAGGTCGGCAACCGGTTCGAGTTGTTCGCGGACCTCTCTGATGTCGGACTCGTGGAACCACCGCTGCTGGAGCATCTCGTCGCACTCATCGAAGACTTCTGCCAGCAGCATATCCTCCGAGACCTCCTCGACGACTTCGGCAATCGCGCTCTGGAATTTGATATTCGTCTCGATATCGCCACCCTCGTCGGTGACATCCTCCTCGAACCGGTCGAGGACGTCGGTGAACTGCCTGTAGACCGACTCGACCTCTCGCAGGTCGTTCTCGCCGAACTCCTTGACGCGCTCGACGGCTTGCTCGTAGCGCCCGTCGAGGTCGTCGAGTTCGGTAACGAGTTCGGGCTCTGTCGGCTGGTTACTCGTAGACATCGTCCGGGTCGAAGAGACGGTCAGCGACCACATCACCGTCGAGGGTCCGGTAGAAACACGATTCGTAGCCGGTGTGACAGGCGCCGCCGTGTTGCTCGACGAGATAGAGCAGCGTGTCGCCGTCGCAGTCGACTCGGACCTCCTCGATGTGCTGGACGTTGCCGCTCGTTTCGCCTTTTTGCCAGAGCTCATCTCGACTGCGCGAGTAGTAGTGTGCCAGTCCGGTCTCTCTGGTCTGTTCCAGGGCTTTCTCCGAGACGTAGGCAAGCATCAACACCTCGCCGGAATCGGCGTCCTGGGCGATAGCCGGCAACAGCTCCTGCTCGTCGAAGGCAGGCTCCGGCGGTTTGGTACTCATACGCGAGATGTGGATGCTCATCTGCATAGGTCTTTGGATGGGTCTCCCGGCCAGAGACGGGGCCGCCGAAATACACAAACCCTGGCAACGACTGCGTTGAGATATGTCACGGTTTCTCCAGAGCGGCCGCCGCCGGGATATCTGCGTGTTACTCGCCGACGAGTCCCGACAGGCCCAGGCGCTCAAGTCCCGGCTCGAATCGAAGTACGACGTTCGCATCGACCCGAAGTCGTTCTACGGGGCACTCGACGCTCTCGAAGACGCCGGCTTCGTCGAGACACGAACAGAGGGCATCCACGACGTGTACGCGCTGACACCTGGAGGCGAACAGCGCCTCCAGGACCATCTTGCGTGGATGCTCGACCATGTTGATGTCAAGGCTGCCCCAACAGAGTGAAAATGATATCTTTCCCGAGAGACAGCCTGATTCGGCAAAAGGGTTAGAACCCAGTCAGCCGAAAGGGGGGGTATGCCAGCACCCACAGCCCTGTCGACAGAACTGCCGGCAAGCGAGTACGACGGTCGCATAGAGCGTGTCCGGACGAAACTCGCCGAGACCGACGCCGACGCAGCCGGCTGGTTCGGCGCGACCAGTATAGGATATTTGACAGGGTTCCACCATATCCAGACCGAACGACCGGCGATGCTTGCGGTGACTCAGGATACTGTTGCCATCGTTGTTCCGCGCCTCGAACGGGAACGCGTCGCCGAGAACGACCGTATCGAGCGGGTCGATACCTACTTCGATTATCCACAGGGTCGTCCAATCGAGACGATAGCCGAGATGCTCAACGAACTCGGCGCGAAGACAGTCGTCGCCGACGGCGAAGGTGCGCCCGGCGTGATGGGCTACGAGGGACCGTCGCTGACTGAGTATGTCGATGTGACAGCCCAGTCGTGGGTCGACCGGATGCGGTGGGAAAAGTCCGATGCTGAAATCGACCTCGTCCGCGAGTCCGCCCGCTGGGGCAACCTCGCCCACCGGTATCTTGCCGAGGAGACCGAACCCGGCACACATCCGGCGACAGTCAGCCAGCGCGCCTCCCTCCGGGCTTCACGGGCCATGCTCGATACCCTGGGGGACCAGTACGTACCGACTGTCAGGGGAGACGGACCTGCCTACGCCGGATTCATCTCCGGGCCACAGACGCGACTCCCCCACGGCCACACCGCAAATCGGCGGTTGGGACGTGGTGACGTGTTGATCACGGGGGCGGCTGCGAATGTCGACGGCTACTTCTCGGAACTCGAACGGACGATGTTCGTCGGCGAAGTCAGCGATGAGGACGAGCACTATTTCGAGGTGATGCTCGAAGCCCAGACCATCGCCATCGAGGAGATGGGTCCCGGCGTCGAACTGGCCACCGTCGACGACGTTGTCTGGTCGTACTTCGAGGAGCAGGGTGTCACCGACCTTGCCCAGCATCACGTCGGCCACAACATCGGAATGGGTGCCCACGAACCACCCTACATTGACCGCGAGTGGGGGACCCACTGCGAGGAGCGCGACGGCCGTGACGAGGCTGACGCCGTCATGCAGCCGGGCCACGTCTACACCATCGAGCCCGGCATCTACACTGACGACGCGGGGTATCGTCACTCGGATACTGTCGCGGTGACCGAAGACGGCACGGAGCTGTTGACCTATTTCCCCAGAGGGCTCGAAGAAAACGTCATCAGATAACACACCAACACCGGTGGAATTTTTGCGGTGAAACAGGCCGTTCCGGACTGTTTTCCGAACATGCTATCTTATTGGAAACTCTCCTGTTTCCTGGTGTTTAAGTAGTAGGAGGTTGCACAGAGGAGCATGCAACGGCGTGATTACCTAAAAGCAATCGCGACTAGCAGTGCAACGTTCGCACTGGCTGGCTGTATCGGTGGTGGAGATGATGGGGATGATGAAAGTAGTGACGAGGGGGGCGACGAAGGAAGCGACGACGGGGGAGAGAATGGAAGCAGCGACGGAGACGATGGAGAGGACGCACCGTACGGACTCAGCGACGGCGTCGTTACGATTGGCTCGGACATCCCGTACAAACCCTTCGAGTACCGGACCGAAGACGGTGACCTCACCGGCTTCGATGTGGCGATGGCGGAGGCAGTCTATGTCGACGAGATGGGGCTAGACTACGAGTTCCAGCCGACCGGGTTTGACGGCATCATCCCGTCGCTGAACAACGGGAACTTCCGTGTCATCATGAGTGCGATGACAATAAACGACACGCGCGCAGAGAAGGTAGACTTCTCGGACCCGTACTTTACCGCCTACCAGACGATAGTTGTAATCGAAGGCGGCAGTATTGAGTCAAAAGAAGATCTCCAAGGCAAAGCCGTCGGTGTCCAGAAGGGAACGACGGGCGAGGGGGCAGCCGAAGAACTCAAAGAGGAGTTCGGCGGTGACCTGGAGATTCAGAGCTACGATCAGGTCACTGGGGCGTTCGACGCGCTTATCAACAACCAGGTTTCGGCAGTCGTCAACGACAACACGGTCAACGGGAGTTTCGTCGACGAACAGGACGGTGTTGCGTTCCTCGAAGGCGAAGGGGCAGCCGAAGAGGCCGAAGGAGACGCACCGCCGTATCTCACGCTCACGGTCGAGAACTACGGTATTGCGTTCCGTCAAGAAGACGGGGAGTTCCGCCAGGCGGTCAACGAGGCACTCAATTCAGTCAAGGAGTCGGGGCGGTACGACGAGATCTACAACGAGTACTTCGCAGGATAACTCCCGCGACTGTCTAGCGTCTCATCATAAGGGCCAGATCAGAATTTACTCATGTCAGAAACGCATTCACAAGAGGAATCGGATGTAAACAGCGGCGGGATTTTGACGAACGACCTGTTTGTCAAACGAGCCGGCGAACTGCTCTCTGTCACACTGGGGCTGGCTGTCGCGTCGTTTCTCGGCTGGATTATGGCCACACAGGTCAATTACGACCTCCTGCAGACGGTATTTCCCCGCTTTGTCGAGGCGTTCAAGCTCGTTTTGACGATCGTCGTCATTTCGAGTTTCCTCTCGGTGTCATTCGGGACGCTCATGGGACTTGCGCGGACCTCGTCGTCACCGGTTACCTCGCGTATCTCGAAGGTGTACGTCGAGTTCTTCCGTGGCACGCCGCTGCTGTTCCAGCTGTTCGTTATCTACTTCGGTATCCCGCGGCTGTGGGCTGTTGGCCAGTTCCCGCTTGGCTCCTGGGAGATCGCCGTCGCGGGCTTTTCGTATGCTGGAGACTGGCGGCTCCCGGCAGCTATCATCGGACTTACCTTGAACCACATCGCGTACGTGGCTGAGGCAATTCGTGGTGGTATCGCTGCCGTCGATGACGGCCAGTTAGAGGCTGCACGGTCGCTTGGTATGTCGAACGTACAGGCAATGCGGCGGGTCGTCCTGCCACAGGCCTGGCGTAACGCGTTGCCAGCCATCGGAAACGACCAGATTATCCTCGTCAAAGACACGTCGCTGCTGACAGTCATCGCACTCCAGGAGATCATGAGCGTCTTCCGGAATATCAACAGCAACCAGCTCGACCCGTGGACGCCGCTGGTCTGGGTCTGTCTGTTCTACCTGTTGGTGACGATGTCGATGAGCCTGCTCGTCAGCCTGCTCGAACGGCGGGCCGATTGGAGTAGCGAGGATACCGAGAGCAAATCACATCTCAGACGACTATTCGGGTCCATCGGTGAAGGACTTGGGAGGCGACCATGAGTAACGACGCAATCGTCGAATTCGAGGACGTGAACAAGTACTTCGGCCAGACGCACGTCCTCAAAGATGTCAGCATGGAGGTAGAGGAACAGGAAGTAACTGTCATCATCGGACCATCCGGGTCGGGGAAGTCGACGCTGTTGCGGTGTACGAACCGCCTCGAAGAGATTCAAAGCGGGCAGATACGCCTCGACGGCGACGCAATCTCTGCCTCGGATGCGGATGTCGACCAGCTTCGCCAGCGTATCGGCATGGTGTTCCAGTCGTTCAACCTGTTTCCCCATATGACCGCCAAGGAAAACATCATGCTCGGGCCGACAGAGGTCAAGGGGATTCCCGAAGAGGAAGCCAGCGAGCGAGCCGAGTCACTCATCGACAAGGTCGGCCTGGGTGACCAGGGCGATTCTTACCCCGAAGAGCTATCGGGCGGACAACAACAGCGGGTCGCCATCGCCCGTGCGCTCGCGATGGACCCCGACGTGATGTTGTTCGACGAAGTGACGAGCGCGCTCGACCCGGAACTGGTCGGCGAGGTCCTCGACGTGATGGAAGACCTTGCAACGGGCGGAATGACGATGCTCGTGGTGACCCACGAGATGGGGTTTGCCCGCGAGGTCGGCGATACGATCACGCTGATGTCTGACGGGAAGATTGCTGAACGGCGCCCGGCGGCGGAGTTCTTCGAACAGCCACAGACAGAGCGCGGTCAGGAGTTCCTCTCACGGTTGCTGTAGTCGGCAGTTCTCGCTACGATCACCTCATTTTCTGAAACAGACAGTTGGGTAATGCGTGGTCGTGTCGCTGTAAGATTTATAATATTTGAGATACCTGTACTACACGAGTGGCTCCTCAAACAGGTACCGTACGAGGAGTAGACCGGTGAGGAACAGATGAGGACTGGCACAGGGAGACAGAGAGGCAGCGTGGAACGAGAAACAGCGAGTACCAACCCCGCTTGGGCGCTTGCTCTGGGGATGATTGTTCTTCAGACCACGGTCCAGCCATCGCGGGATACTCTCTTGGAACCCGCCTCAACG
Organism: Halovenus salina; assembly: GCF_026410925.1. Taxonomy (GTDB): domain Archaea; phylum Halobacteriota; class Halobacteria; order Halobacteriales; family Haloarculaceae; genus Halovenus; species Halovenus salina. The sequence goes on from NZ_CP112972.1 coordinate 2,706,646, forward strand.
AGAGAGCCCACGGAGGACTTTGCATTCCAAACCCCGGGTTGGACTGCAGTTGAGCTTGCCACAAACCACGGCGATGGGCTGCGGGAAAGGCGGGGCATCAAATCAAACAACCAATGACGACAGCAAAAGTACTTGGCGTCGTTGTCTTTTCGGTGTTACTGACTGTTTCTGTCGTTACTGCGAGCACAGCAATCGCAGTCGACCGAACCGTACTAAACACGAACCACGTCTCCGAGACGTTACAGGAGAACGGAGTCTACGCTACCGTAACTGCCGAGGCTCGTCAGGAAGCGAGCGGGCAGCTCGACGACGAGCTAAGCGCGCAACAAGCAAATATTCCCGATGGAATAGATCTCGATATCGACCCTCAAGAGGTCATGAAGACAACAATCACCGAGGAGTATCTCGCCGGCGAATTCAAGCGTAACGTAGCAACCGGTCTGGCCTTTTTCAAGGGCAACACCGACGAGATCGACGTGCAGATCAATCTTCAGCCTGCCCTGAACAGGCTTTCCGACCAATTCAACAGCAGCGTGGTCACCGTCGATACAGTTGCACTGGCACAACAACGCGATATCCAAGAAAGCGCAGCCGGTGTTACGGTGGACAACGATATGATTGCTCGGCTAAACGCGGATGCAGGCGGCTACGAGTCTGTCCGCCGGCAGATTCGCGTTCAAGCCATCGAACATAGAGATCTTCCTCTCAAAATCGACGAAGACGACCCAGACTCGGTCGTCGTAGAGACAGTCACACTGGTCAGGGAAACAGACTTCACAGACCTCCAAACCAGCGTTCCGGTCAGCAAAGAACTGCTCGTTACGATGAACGAGAATGCGTCTAGCTATCAGGAGGCACGGATAGCGGTCAAATCACAGGCTGTCGGTCAGTTGCCCTTCGAGATAGTCTCAAGTGAGCCGGGCGTCGACGTTGATACGATCACGCTGGCCCAAGAAACCGATTTCGAGTCAGACCAGTACGGTATTGCGGTCGATGACCAGCAGATTGAAACCCTGAACGAAAACGAAACTGGATACAACCAGGTCCGGCAAGATATCCGGACACAGGTCAGAGACAACCTACCGTCGAGTGCATCCGAAGACGATGTTGACGACGTGCTCTTAGAGGCCAACGCCGAACTCAAGCGTGACGCCCGAGCGCAGGTCCAGAGCCAGTACGGCGAGGAAGCTTCGGACGAAACAATCGACGACATAGTTGCCCTCCAGAACGTCGTCATCGACGGCCTGACAGACCCGGGGCTCACGGAGTTCGACGAGTACACGGATAGACGTGACACTGCCGAAGCCAACCTCGAAACCTCGCTCGACGACGAACTGGACCGTGGGCTCGAAGAGGCAAACGCCGATATGAAACGCCAGGCGGCCAGCGACACCCGAGACAGGTACGCACAAGATGCCTCAGAGGAAACCGTCGATAACATTGTGGCGCTTCAGAACGTCGTCATCGACGGCCTCACGGACCCAGAACTCACGGATTTCGATGAGTATACCAACAGACGTGACACAGCCGAAGCTGATTTAGAAGACGCAATTGACCAAGAAATTGCCGACGAACTCGACCGAGCACGCCGAAATATCAATGCAGATCTGGAGAGACAGATTCGAGACGAGTTCGGTAGTGAGGTCTCAAACGAGACGATAGCAGCTATCGCCGAGCTCCAGAAGACACTCGTCAACGGTCTGATCAGTCCAGAAGACGACGAATTTGGGGCGTACGAGACTAGACGTGAGCAAGCCGAAGGCAATCTTGAAGAGTCAATTGCTAGCGAGATTCGAGACGAAATCGAGGAGCAAGCTGACGATCAAACCAGCCTGGCCGACGATTTTGACGAGGACAATCGAGAAATTAGCTTGGCACGGACCACGGTCGAGTTGGTCAGCTTCGCTCCGTTGGCGGCGGCTGTGTTGGCAGCCACGCTCATCGGTTGCGTGTTCGCTTTGACCCGTTCAGCCAGACGAACGGCCTCAGCAACCGGCTTTTCGTTGTTGAGCGCTGGCGTGCTCGGGACAGTGACTAGTCTCCTTGCAAGTGGACCAGCGCTTGATGCAACTGAGGATGCTATCCGTTCGGAGGATGCAAGTGAAATTGAAACGACCGCTATCGAGGGGTTGGTAGCCCTGATTGATTCCGTCTTCAGTACACTGACTACACAGTCCCTCGTGTTGTTGGTACTCGGTTTCGTACTTCTTGGAGTCGTCTACGCAGACAGAGCCAACTATCTTCCCCTCGGCGAAGAGTGAGCAACGTAGCCACGACCGAGAGACCGATTTTGCCGTCTACTCCTCCGGGCGCATTCTCTCCTCGTAGTCTGGCTCTTGAACCGGGCTTACTCCAAAAACGGTACTTTGGAGCGTTGAGAGCCCGTAAACCAGTCCGACAACCATCCCGATACCGACGAGAACAAGCAGCCACGGCGTCACGCCGGTGTACCCCCAGACGAGCATCAGAACGACGACGACGGCCGCCACGGTGACGGCATAGTACAGCTGTGTCCTGACGTGGTCGATAAGATCAGCTCCGCTGAACGTCGCAGAGAGAACGGTCGTATCCGAGATTGGCGAGCTGTGGTCGCCGAAGATAGCCCCAGAGAATATCATTCCGACCATCACTGCCACCAGCTCGTGGCTGGCAGCGATATCCCAAGCGACCGGAATCGCGATCGGCGTGAGAATCGACATGGTACCCCACGACGAACCCGTCGAGAAGGCGGTGAACGCAGCCGCGAAAAAGACCACCACCGGCAACAGGTTCTCGCCGACGACGCCGTCGATCTGCTCCGAGACGAACTGGCCAGTTTCAAGCGCGGAGACTGCCTCCCCCAGCGACCACGCCAACACCAGAATCGTCACCGCCGTCAGCATAATGCCGAACCCATCGATAGTCGTGTCGACGCTCTCGCCGAGTGAGAGAATACCGTAGGCGTACCCGAGAACGTACGACGTAGCGACCATGCCGAACGAGCCGAGCAACAGCGCAAGCGTGAAATCAGCGTTGTCGCTGAACTCTTCGACGCCAGCGCCCTGGAACACGTTTCCAGTCCAGGCTGCGACACCGAGTACACCGACGACGAGAACGAGTATCGGCACGACAAACGTCGCAATCTTCGGGTTGTCGACGTTTGGCCGTCCGAGGTCGCCCTCGACATCTTGCATCGGCCGGGCACCGTCACGGTTGACCTTGCCGGTCGTGGCCGCTCGGCGCTCGGCGGACAACATCTCCCCGAAATCCCGGCCGGTGACAACGATGACGAAGACCATCACGATTGCCAGAATCGAGTACATGTTGAAGGGCCACGATTCGAGGAAGACGCTGAAGCCGCCCGGTATCTCCTCTTCGGGAAGGCCGGTCTCCTCGTAGCCCAACTCTATCATCGATATCTGGAAGGCGACCCATGAAGAGATACCCAGCGTCGCTGCCGGTGCTGCCGTTGAGTCGATGAGATAGGAGAGTTTCTCCCGCGAGATGCGGAGGTTGTCCGAAATCTCTTTCATCGTACTCCCGACAATGGCTGTGTTCGCGTAGTCGTCGAAGAAGAAGCCGGTTCCGAGACCCCAGGCCATCAATCCAGCCGTGCGCTGGGAGTCAATACGCTCGATTGCCCAATTCCGAATGGCGACCGCGCCGCCGAGTCGCCATATCATCGCGACGCCAGACCCGAGCAACAGCGTAAACAGGATTATCTGGACGTGGAATCCGTCGTCTGCGAGTATCGCGGCGACCATCCAATCGAAGGTCTGGATAATCCCGACGTTGCCGGTGTACAGCACTGCGCCAGACCAAATTCCGAGAAACAGCGACAAGATGGCCTTCCGCGTGATGATTGCCAGCCCGATAGCGACCAGCGGCGGGACGACCGACCAGACTGTGCCTTCAACCATGATATGACACCACAAATCTCTCCAATATAAGCTACACGTATCTATATAACAGCGGGGACTCATCGTGGATGGTGTGAAAACAAATGTCACAGATACTGGTTCCGTTCGACGGTTCCGACAATGCCCGGGATGCGCTGTCGTTTGCGTGTGACACGTTCCGCGCCAACGAGATTCTCGTCCTGTTTGTCGTCGATACGTCGGTGACATACCAGCCCGAGCGGACCGTCGGGATGAAGCTGGGAGACATCTACGAAAAGCGCGAGGAGGAAGGAAGGGAGTACCTGGCCGAGGCCGAGGAGCTGGCGGCTGAACACGGCACGGAGATAGTGACCACGCTCACACACGGCAAGCCCGCGCGGGCAATTCTCGAAGAAATCGAGCGAAGCGACATTGAACACGTCGTCCTCGGGAGCCACAGTCAGTCCACACTGGAGCGATTCTTCCTCGGCAGCGTCGCCGAGCGCGTCGTCGAACGCTCGCCCGTCTCGGTCACGGTCATCCGGTAACCCTGCCACTGGAGAGGCCAACGACACGAATGGTGAGGTGGACCTAGAGGACGCCCATCTCGGTCAGGCGCTCGGGCAGGTAAGTGTCGGTCACGAAATCGAGTCCGCGGGCGGCGAGTGACTGCTGTTCGGATTTCTTCTCGATATCGAGCTGGAGTTCTATCTGGTCGGTCCAGAATTCGGTCTGGAAGCGTGGGTCTTCGAGCTCTGATTCGAGTGCGTTCACGTCGGAGTCCGACAGCGGGTCCGTCGGCAGGTCGTACTCGACGATATCCTCGGGACGGATACCGACGTACTGAGCTTGGGGGGTCGCGAGATACTCCGAGAGGTGTGCGCTCTTGATGGAGCCGTAGGCGACTGAGCCGTAGATACGATAACTCCAAGGGTCACCGTCAGTGAAGACCACGACCGGCAAGTCGAGTTCGTCGTGGAGGCGTTTCGTGAGTCGCCGGGTCGCCCGGGCGGGCTGCCCCTTGAGGTGGACGACAATGGCGTTATACTCCTCATCGAAGCCGTTCTCGACCAGTCGGTCACGCATACCGCCGGTCTCGACGGCCAACACGAAGTCGGCGTCGTTGTCGAGAAAGTCGATGGTGTCGGGGTTGTTTGGAATCTGGTAGCCGCCCTCGCCGACATCTTCCTGGCAGTGAATTTCGCGCTCGCCACGCCGTGTCTGTTCGCGTATCTCCAGCGGTCCCATCACCGTCGCGCCGGACTCCTCGGGGCGCATGTGAAAGTCCTCGCGGGTGACTCCGGAGACGATTTCCAGGTCCTCGATGAGTTGGTTAGACTCGTCTTGGCTGGAGAACTGGGCCTCGTCGAGGTCCCAGGACTCCGAGAGGTAGTACAGCTCCCGCAGCGTCGACGAGCGACCCTCTTCGAGCTGTCGGGCGAGGAAGTCGATGGCGTAGGTCGCCTTCAATAGCTTCTGTGCACCCCGAACGGAGTTGGCACTCCGGGTCGACGTGCGGTCGCCGTAGACCCAAACGTTGCTGTCCTCGTCGTACTCGATGTTGGTCTTCGTCCGGGTCGGTACCTCCATACTCGGGACGGAACCGCCCTCGAACTGCTCGTAGAACTGGTTGGCGAGACTCAGCAACTGTTCGCGCGCGTCGGATGTGTCGTCAGTGCTCATGGGTTCAGGCGTCGACTGTCAGTTTCTCGTCTTCGATGCCGTCGACGGCGACCTCGGGATCGGCGTCGGTCAAGAGTGTGTATTCGAGAGTAGCCGTCTCCCCGGCCGAGACGGTCGGACTCCACTTGAGGAACCACTCGCCGTCCATCTCGACGACGTTCGCGCCGTCAACATCGGCCGGCTCCGCGTCGACGATTTCGGTAATTTCGGGCTCTGTGTTGGTGTCGTCGTTGTTCTCGACGACGAGTCGGACCGTCTCGCCGTCACGCTCGCGGGCGACCAGCACGTCGTTCATAATGCGAGCCATCGTGTTGTCTATCTCTAAGTCCTCGCGCTCGGTGACCCGGGACAGCTTCTCGGCCATCTCTGGGAGGATGGTTGCCAGCTTGTTCTGTTTCTCACGGCGCTGGCGCATCGACCGGCGTTTGTTGAGGAAACTCTTCAGCTCGCGGGCGGCCTCCCGGATTGCGAGTTCGATTTCGTCCTCGATTTCGGGGACGTTGGCGACTGCGTCCTTGGACTCGCTGGTAAAGGGCACGTTCGTCGAGGCGACGTGGACCATGATGACTGCCGGCCCGTTCGGGATGCCGCTCCCGCCCGGCTGGTCGAGACCGTAGTTGCGCCAGTTGATGTTCTTGACCACATCGGTCGTCGCACAGGCCCCGCGCTGGTAGACCAGCGGCACGCGGTTCGCAAAGCGGAGCACCTCTGCTGACCCTTCGGAGGCGATGTCGCCGCCGTAGGCGATGCCGGCCTCGACGATGAAGGGGTCGCCGCCGTGGACAGAGGCGTCTCGTGTCGCCGCCGCGAAGAAGTCGGCCTCGTACTCTTTGCCCAACCCTTTCTCGACGAGTTCCTCTGTGATAGGGGCTAGACAGCCCGTCGGCGGCGATATAATGTCGACCGCGCGCATCGCATCGAGCAGTTCGGAGGCGGTGTCGCGGTTGGCGGCCACGTCGTGAATCTTCGGCGGGTCGTCCGGTACCCGGGAAGCAGTCTCCCAGAACGTCTCGACGATGTTCTCGCGGGCGGTGTCGCCGAAGGTCGTGTCGTCGCGCTCCTCGGTCATGTCGGCTGCACGGTCGACAAAGGACCGGAGGTCCTCGTGGGTCACACGGTGGCGCTCACCCTGCTCGAACTTCGCCGCGAGACGCTCCGTGATCGCCTGCACGACGGCGTCGTCTTTGCGTTTCGTCGTCGCCTCGTCGACCAGCGCGTAGACGTCCGACTCGCGTGCGGCCGTAATCGCCTCCCAGGCGGCTTCGACGGCGTTCTCTCGCACTGTCGAGCCGAAGGTGGTCCCGTACTCCGTCTGTACCTCGTCGCCGACCGTCTCGACCGCGTCGACGACCTGGTGGTGGGCGACGCGCTCGTGGTCGGCGAGTGCATCGACAACACCTGCGGCGAACTCCGCGGTCGCCTCCTGGCCCTTGTTCGCGACGGCCTCCGTGATTACCTCGTCGACGGACACCTCCTCGTGGGCCTGGGGTGTCTGCCAGGTTATCTCCCGGCCGAAATATCGGTCCCGGAAGCTGTCGATGATGGAGTCGGCGGTCTTCTGGCCGACCCTGGTGAACTCCTCCTGGACGAACCCAGAGATGGAGTACGAGTCGGTCTCCTCGCCCATCTTGATGAGCGTCCCGAGCTCGACGCCGTGGGGGTGTGGCCGAATCTCTTCGGTCTCGGCGGGGAGCTGGTCGGTCGCGCGCTCGTATTTGAACTCGGCTTTTGGCTCTTTCAGTTCGATTCGTGCGTGCGGATTGACGACCGCCGTATGCGTGATATAGTCGTGGAGCTGTTGGCGGGCGCGCATGTTCGCCTCCATCTCCAGTTCGATACGCGTACCGTGGGGGCGCTCCCAGGTCGTCGTCTCCTCGACGCTGATTTCGGGTTCGTTGGTCTCGGTGTCGACGACGACCTCGAAGTACTGTGCTCTCTCGTTGCTCTGGGTCCGGGAGGTGACCTTCGCGGGCTTCCCAGAGGTGAGCTGGGCGTACAGCACCGCCGCCGAAATTCCGATTCCCTGCTGGCCGCGTGCCTGCTCACGCTTGTGAAATCGGGAGCCATAGAGCAGTTTCCCGAAAATTTTGGGAATCTGCTCTTTCGTGATACCGGGGCCGTTGTCCTCGACGATGAGGCGGTAGTAGTCGCCCTCGTCCTGGAGTTCGACGTAGATGTCCGGCAGAATGCTGGCCTCCTCGCAGGCGTCGAGACTGTTGTCGACGGCCTCTTTGACCGCGGTGACGAGGCCTCGGGCACCGGAGTCAAACCCGAGCATGTGCTTGTTCTTCTCGAAGAACTCCGCAATCGAGATGGCGCGCTGGCCCTCCGCCAGCTCCTCGGCAATCCCGTCCCCGCTGCCGAGACGCGACTGATACGATGTCATCGTGTACCCGTATGTATCGTACCCGGGGTTAAATGTTGTCGGCAACCGGACTGAAAGTGAACACCCGACGGCGAAACCGCACGGCGAGAGCCGGGCCCGACTTCACGCGCACGCGTGCGTGGCATTTAAGAACCGGGGCAGATTATCTTGAAGTACGATTTTATGTCCCAGGATAGTGAGTACGGTGCAGACCAGATTCAGGTGCTCGAGGGGTTGCAGGCCGTCCGAAAACGGCCAGCGATGTATATCGGCTCGACAGACGCCAGGGGGCTCCATCACCTGGTGTATGAGGTTGTCGACAACTCTATTGACGAGGCCCTCGCGGGCTACTGTGACGAGATTACGGTCACCATTCACGAGGACAACTCTGTCTCTGTGAGCGACGACGGGCGTGGGATTCCCGTCAACACCAACGAGGAACACGACCGGCCGGCGGTCGAGGTTATCATGACCGTCCTCCACGCCGGCGGCAAATTCGATAACAAGTCATACCAGGTTTCAGGCGGCCTTCACGGGGTCGGCGTTTCTGTTGTCAACGCCCTGTCGGTCTCGCTCGACGTCGAAGTCAAACGAAACGGCGCACTCTGGCGGGAATCCTTTACCAAGGGTGCGCCGGACCACGAACTTGAGCGGGTCCGTGACCTGCGTCCCGACGAGGACACTGGGACGACGATTCGCTTCTGGCCCGACAGCGATATCTTCGAAACGGCTGATTTCTCGTTTTCGACGCTCGAATCCCGGCTCCGCGAACTCGCTTTCCTCAACAGCGGGGTCGAAATCGGTCTCGCAGACGAACGCGACGGCGAGGAGACCACCTTCGTCTACGAGGGCGGTATCAAGGAGTTTGTCGAGTTCCTCGACGAGACAAAGACCGTCATCCACGACGAGGTCATCTACTTTGAGGCTGATGGCGACATCGGCGACGGCAGCGAGGGAACGGTCCACGTGGAGGTGGCGATGCAGGCCACCGACGAACTCCAGGGCTCGCTGCACGCGTTCGCAAATAACATCAACACACGCGAGGGCGGCACCCACATGACCGGGTTCAAGACCGCCCTCACCCGAGTGGTCAACGACTACGCGAGCGACAACGGCCTGCTCAGGGACCTCGACGAGAACCTCAAGGGAGATGACATCCGCGAGGGGCTGACGGCAGTGCTCTCGGTGAAACACCCGGACCCGCAGTTCGAGGGCCAGACAAAGACGAAACTCGGCAACAGCGAGGTCAGAGGCATCGTCGAGTCCGCGATGCACGAGCATCTGGGAACGTTCTTCGAGGAGAATCCAGACACTGCAGAGACAATCGTCTCGAAGGCTGTCGAGGCGGCCAAGGCCCGCAAGGCCGCCCAGAAAGCAGAGGAGTTGACCCGCCGAAAGAGCGCACTCGACTCGACAGCACTACCCGGCAAGCTTGCTGACTGCCAGACCCGGGACCCGACCAAGGCAGAGCTGTTCATCGCGGAGGGTGACTCCGCTGGCGGCAGCGCCAAACAGGCCCGCAACCCCGAGTTCCAGGCGGTGTTGCCGATTCGCGGGAAGGTGTTGAACGTCGAGAAACACCGACTCGACCGGATTCTCGAAAACGACCAGATTCGGAACATCATCACGGCTATCGGCGCGGGCATCGGTGACGAGTTCGCGCTCGACGACGTGCGCTACGAGAAAATTATCATGGCGACCGACGCCGACGTCGACGGCGCACACATCCGGACGCTGCTGTTGACGTTTTTCTACCGGCACATGCGCCCGCTGTTAGAGCAGGGGTACGTCTACGCGACCCAGCCCCCGCTGTATCGCATCCGCTACCGCGGCGAAACCTACGACGCGATGACCGACGAAGAACGCGACAAGATTGTTGCCGAGAAATGTGACGGCAGTGCGAGCCAGGTCCAGCGGTTCAAGGGGCTGGGCGAGATGAATCCCCAACAGCTCTGGGACACGACGATGAACCCCGAGAACCGGATTCTGAAACGCATCACCGTTGACGACGCCGCCGCGGCCGACCGGATGTTCTCGGTGTTGATGGGCGATGCCGTCGAGCCGCGCAAGGAATTTATCAAAGAACACGCTCCCGAGGCCGAATGGGTCGACATCTGAGGTGACAACGATGAGTTCAGACACCCCTGACGACGTGGAAGTACCGGCAGCGAACGTCGAGCACGTTCGCATCGAAGACGAGATGGAACAGAGCTACATCGACTACGCGATGAGCGTCATCGCGGGTCGTGCGCTCCCTGATGTCCGCGACGGCCTCAAGCCAGTCCACCGACGCGTCCTCTATGCCATGCATGAGATGGGCGTCTCCTCGGGCTCGGGCCACCGCAAGTGTTCCTCTATCGTGGGCGAGACGATGGGTGACTACCACCCACACGGCGACAAGGCTATTTACGACACGCTCGTGCGGATGGCACAGGATTTCTCGCTGCGCTACCCGCTGGTCGACGGCCAGGGCAACTTCGGCTCGATGGACGGCGACCCGCCCGCCGCGATGCGGTACACCGAGGCCCGGATGGCTCCGGTCGCCGAGGAACTGCTCGAAGACCTGGAGAAAGACACAGTCGACTTCCAGTCGAACTACGACGACCGCCTCCAGGAGCCGGCAGTGTTGCCGGCGAAACTGCCGAACCTGCTTCTCAACGGCTCCTCTGGCATCGCCGTCGGGATGTCGACGAATATCCCGCCACACAACCTCAACGAGGTCGTCGATGCAACCGTTCACCTCATCGATAACCCCGACTGCGAGGTTGAGGACCTGATGGAACATATCAAGGGGCCGGATTTCCCGACCGGCGGCAACATTGTCGGCAAAGACGCGGTCTACTCGGCGTACGCGACCGGTCGCGGCCGGCTCCGGATGCGCGCAGAGTACGAGGTCCAGCGTAACGAGACCGGCAGTGACCGCATTGTCATCACCGAACTCCCGTACCAGGAGAACAAGGCCCGGATGGTCGAGCGCATCGCCGACGACGTCAACGAGGGCGTCATCGAGGGCGTCTCCGACCTGCGTGACGAGTCAGACCGCGACGGCGTTCGCGTCGTCGTCGACCTCAAGCGCGGGGCGAACGTCGACGTCGTCGAGAACCAACTGCTCGACCACCACCTCGAATCCACCTTCGGCGTCATCAACCTCGCGCTGGTCGACGGCCAGCCACAGGTGTTGACGCTCAAAGAGACCCTGAAACACTACCTCGACCACCGCAAGGAGGTCGTCCGTCGGCGCGCCAGACACGACCTCGAGGAGGCCGAGGACCGCGCACACATCCTCGAAGGCCGTCTCGAAGCCGTCGACACCGCCGAGGCAATCGTCAACCTCGTCACCGAGTCCGCCGACCGCGACCAGGCACAGGCAGTCCTCGAAGGCGAACTCGACCCGCAGGATATCGACGATGTCGACCTGGAGTACCCCGATGTGCAGCCGGACCTCGACTTTTCCCAAGAGCAGGCCGAACACATTCTCCGAATGCAGATTGGGTCGCTGACCTCGATGGAGGCCGGCGAAATCGAGGCCGAGTACGAGGAGTTACAGGCCGAAATCGAGTACCTCGAAAGCGTCCTCGCGAGCGAAGAGAAACTGCTCTCGGTCATCAAAGACGAACTCCGCGAGGTCGCCGAGGAGTACGGCGACGAGCGAAAGACCTCGATTCTCGAAGACGAGGGCCAGGTCACACACGAGGACCTCATCCCCGAGGAGGACTCGCTGGTCGTCATCACCGAACAAGACTACATCAAGCGCATGCCCGTCGACGCCTTCGACCCGCAGGGACGGGGCGGCAAGGGCATCATCGGCGCAGACCCCAAGGAGGGCGACCGCGTCTCGAAGGTGTTCCGGGCGAACACCCACGACTACCTCTGTTGTTTCACCAATCAGGGACAGGTCTACCGACTCAAGACCTACGAGATTCCCGAGATGTCCCGCACGGCCCGCGGGAAATCTGCCGTCAACCTCATCGACCTCGACGACGGCGAGGAGCTGACAGCGGTTGTGAGCACCGACGAGTTCGGCGAGGACGAGTGCATCACGATGGTCACCAGGGACGGCTACGTCAAACGGACCTGTGTGACGGAGTTCGAGAATATCCTCTCGACGGGCATCATCGCCGCCTCGCTGGAGGATGGTGACGAACTGATTGACGTGGAGGTAACCGACGGCACGGGCGACCTTGTCGTCGCCACAGAGGGCGGAATGACCATCCGCTTCGCCGAAGACGAAGTCAGGCAGATGGGCCGCAACGCCCGCGGCGTCCGCGGAATCGACCTGCAGGACGGCGACCGCGTCGCAGGGATGGTCGCGACCGACGACACAGACGAGCGCGCGCTGTTGACAGTCACGCACAACGGCTACGGCAAGCGGACACTCCTCTCTGAGTACCGGCGTCAGTCCCGCTACGGGAAAGGACTGGTCGATATCAAGACCGACGAGCGAAACGGAGGGGTCGCGACTGTCAAGGCCGTCGAGGCCAACGACGACATCGTCGCGATGACCGACCGGGGCCAGATTATGCGCTGTCCCGTCGACGAAATCTCGACACAGGGCCGGAATACGATGGGCGTCACTGTGATGCGGACCGAAGACGGCGACCAGGTGTCGACGGTCACCGTCATCCCCGGCGAAGAGTGAGACGCTGAGGTGACTCGGCGTCGCCGTACGGCTAGGAATCGCGCCACGTGTGGCCGCACTCGACACAGGTGAACAGCCGAACCTCGTACGAGCCGCCCGGCTTTGGCATCATCTCTGAGGAGGCTCGGTTGCTGTTACAGTCCGGTGCTGGACAGGACACTTCCATCGTCTCGGTGGCAGCTTGTGTCGCGTCGGCAACATCGGGTGCCCCACTATCCTGCTGTTCGTCCTGAACCGCCATCGCCGACTCCGCTTGCGAGTCACGTGGCTCCTCGTTCTCACAGGAGCGACAGACCCACGTGTCGTCCTCTGTGTGCATCATCGAACCGCATTCGTCACAGAATTTCATGATACGTCGAAATACACGGGTATCTGGAATATATATTAACGTTCGATCAGGGACGGTGTTCAGATAAGCATCAGACAAACAGCCTGTTTCGGCCGACCAATACGGCAAATCCTGGCGGACTGAAAGGGCGAGATGCTCTCGGCGAACCCCGACGACGTAAGCACTGCAGAGCCTGAAGGGCTCGAAGCGCGCAACGAGGCGCGGGAGTCGAGAGCGTCGAGGGCTTTCTCCGTCTCAATCACTGCTGTAAATCCTTATCTGAACACTACCCGATCAGGTGCCCGTGTTACCAATACAAAACGAACCTCTCTGGAAGGGGAGAGCGGATTGGGACGGCACGAAGTCGTTCAGACACGGGTGGGATGCGGCGGTGACGTGTGGGCTGAAGATACCGACACCCGAGGGGCGTTCGCCGTCGACGAGTCAGGTGAGCACCGGGGGGCGCGAGTCAGACTCCCGCACATACCAGTGCCAGCCGATTGTGCCCGTAATAATGGTAACAAACGCAACACCAACCCAGAGAGCTGGGTACCCATCGACAACGACAAGATAGACTCCAGTGAGGGCTTCGACGACGACCCAGAATAGCAGATTCAACAGAGAATAGCGCTGTCTCTGTGCCTGCAGTTCCGCCCCGGTCACGTACCGAACCCCGACCAGACTAGCGGTCAGGACGGCCCACGTGAGCACCGGCAGACCGAAAACTGTCAAGACCGAGGCGTCCAGCCACGCGGTACCGTCGACGAGCGTCGCCCAGCCGACCAGCCCGAACCCAATCCACAGGATGCTCCGCCAGAGTTCCTCGCGAACGATTCGCTCAAGTCGGGTGTTCATACTCTACATTCAGTCTTTACGTTTGAAACCCTGCCTGACTGTTTCAGGGCGGACAACGCGGGACAAACGTTATTACTGGCGTTCCCAGGCAAGTCGGACTGACACGCTCACCTGTGGCTCGGGACGACAGGACAAACGCTATACTCTCCCGAACGGTTGCATCGGGTGTGGACCCCACGCTAACCGACCGCTTGCGAGTGCTGTGGGAGAGCCGACCCGGACGACTTGTCGCTGTGACCGGTGCGTTCGCGCTGGCGCTTACGGTGAGTAGCGGACTCTCACATCTCATCGAGCGTGTCGTCGGCGTCGGCGACTCCAGTACGGTCTCGGGACTTCTCGCTGGCGTGGTCGCGCTCCAGGTGGTCGGGTTCGGAAGCGTGATGACCGCTGCCGTCTGGCGACGCGAGGAGTCGTGGCGGTCTGTCCTGCGTGTGGGTGACGTGACCGCGTGGACGGTCTTCTACGGGACGGCGACCGGCCTCGCGATGATGGTAGTCGCGGCGCTCGCGACGGGGCTGTTCGCACTGCTCGGCATCGAAGCTGCCGAGTCGACCGCCGGGGCCGCCGAGGACCCGCTGTTCTATCTCGTCCTCTTTCTTGTCTCGACGGTCGTGGTCGTCCCGTTGGAGGAGGCTTTCTTCCGTGGCTTCGTCCAGGGATTTCTCGACGAGCAGCTCCACACCGGCGTCGCGGTCGTCGTCGCGAGTCTCTGTTTCGTCGTCGTCCACGCGAACGTCTCGGTCGGTTCCGGAGGTGAACCGGTCGCAGTTGGTCTGTTTTTCTCGCTTGGCGTGGTGCTCGGCGTCGGATACGCGCTGACAGAGAATCTCGTCGTTCCAGTCGTCGGCCACGCCCTCTTCAACGGCGCACAGATTCTCGTCCAGACACTGGACGTACTAGTATGACCGGCCTGACAGCCACCGACAGCACCGAACGCGTCGGCGTGGGCTGGCCGTCATCGTTGAACGCCGGGACTGTCCTCCGAAGCCACCTTCACTAGCCACGCTTGCGACAATCAAAACAGATTTGACTCCGAGACGCGCTAGTACTCACAGCTAATGGCTTCCCACACCTGCCCAGTCTGCTCGGAGCAACTCGCTTCGAACGGCAGTTTGCGAGACCACGCCTGGGAGACTCACAGCGCCTGTCACTACTGTGGCGAGCAGTTTACCGGCGACGCCGAGAAATCCGCGCTGTACACACACTGGCTCACGGCACATCCTGCCGAGTTACAGAAGGTGGACCGCAAGCGAGCCGAATCTAACGTCGATCAAATTTCGTTTTCCGACCGACTTTCGAGCGAGGGTCTCGGTGCCGCGGTGTCCGGAGTCCCCCGCCGGTACGTGCTCGTCGGCGGCGGCGCAGCGATGGCGGCAGGCCTCGCTGGCTTCGGCACAGTGGTGACTTCCCAATCGAGCGGCGTCAATCAAGAGCCGGCAAACACCGTCGACGACTACGAGTTCGCACGCATCGGGTCCGAGGACGCCACGGCGACGGTTACCTACTTTGGGAGCTACAAATGTCCAGCCTGTGCAATGTTCGAGACCGGGCAGTTCCGGACGCTGCTACAGGAGTACGTCGAGCCCGGAGACCTCGCTATTGTCTACCGGAACATCTCGTATTTCGGTGACGAACCGTTTCTCGGTTCGGATGCTCCCAAGGCTGGTCACGCGGGGTTAGCAGTCTACAACAACGAGCCAGAGTCGTACCTCGACTATCACAGCTACGTCTTCGAGAACCAGCCACCCGAAGGTCAGCGGTGGGCAACCGCCGAGCGACTGACCGAGTTCGCTCGCCAGGCTGGCGTCTCCAATCCCGATATCGTCCGGACGGCCGTCGAGGAGAACCGATATCGGAACGCGCTCCAGGAGACAGCATCCGATGCCAAGGATGCAGGCATCAACTCGACGCCGTCACTTCTCGTCGATGGGACCACATTCAACCCACTCGGCGACGCGGAACAGACGAGACAGCGACTCGAAGCGGCAATCAACGGCTAAGTCGACGATGTCTCGGACGCTCGATACGTCACAGCGCTGGCTCGCCGGCGGCACGCTCGTCGCCATCGTCGCAACGACCGGCAGTCTCTGGTTCAGTCTCGGCCTCGGATTAATTCCGTGTGAGCTGTGCTGGTATCAGCGCATCCTGATGTACCCACTGGTGGTTGTCTTGGGCGTCGCAACAGTCGACGGGCGGGCACGCGTCTGGCGGTCCGCGCTCCTACTGGCAGTACCAGGTGCGGGTATCGCCGCGTACCACTCCGTCCTCCAGGTGACGACGAACTCCTGTTCGTTCACCGGGGCCTGTGCAACCGTCCAGTGGCAAGCCCCTGTTCTCGGACTATCGATACCGAACCTGTCGCTGCTCGGGTTTCTGTTCGTCCTCATTGCTGTCTTCGGCGCAGTCGAAACTGCAGAGTAAACAGACCGAAGCGGGCAACAGCGAGCGTGGCTACAGCAGTTCTTCGACGCTGTCGGCGACCTCTTCGGGCGTGTCACCGACAGGGACGCCCGCGTCTTCGAGCGCGGAGATTTTGCTCTCTGCGGTGCCCGTCCCGGAGCCAGAGACGATTGCGCCGGCGTGACCCATGCGCTTGCCTGGCGGTGCGGTCCGACCGGCGATGAAGCCGGCGACAGGGGTGTCCATCTGCTCGCCGATGTAGGCAGCGGCCTCTTCCTCGTCCTCACCGCCAATCTCACCGCACATGACGACAGCGTCGGTGTCGTCGTCCGCTTCGAACAGCGAGAGCGCCTCGATGAAGTCGGTCCCGATGATGGGGTCGCCGCCGATACCGACGGCCGTCGACTGGCCCAGCCCGCGGTTCGTGAGGTTGTCGACAATCTGGTAGGTAAGCGTGCCAGAGCGAGAGATAAGACCAACGTTGCCGGAGCTGAAGATGTTGCCTGGCAGGATGCCGAGTTTCGCCTCGCCCGGCGTGATGATACCCGGACAGTTCGGTCCGATAAGGTGGGTATCAGTCTCCTGGAGGCGGCGGTAGACGCGGCTCATGTCCTGGGTCGGGATACCTTCGGTGATGGCGACAACCAGGTCGAGAGGTGCATCGAGCGACTCGAACAGCGCGTCACCGGCAAACGCCGGCGGCACGAAGACAACCGATGCGTCGGCGTCTTCCTCGCGGGCGGCCTGCGTGACGGTATCGTAGACAGGGACGCCAGCGACCTCTTTGCCCCCCTTGCCGGGGACCGCGCCAGCGACGACGTTCGTCCCGTACTCGAGCATCTGTTCGGTGTGGAACTTGCCCTCGCCGCCGGTGATACCCTGTACGACGACACGCGTGTCGTCGTCGACGAGGACACTCATGCTTCCACCTCCTCGGCCGCGTCGACAGCAGCCTGGACGGCGTCTTCGAGCGTCGATTCCACCTGTACGAGGTCAGTGTTGAGAATCTCCATGCCTTCCTCGGCGTTGGTGCCCGCGAGCCGGACGATGACCGGAACCGGAATCTCGTCGAACTCGTCGAGCGCTTCGTTGATACCGTTCGCTACCTCGTCACCGCGGGTGATGCCGCCGAAGATGTTGAAGACGACCGAATCGACATCTTCGTCGGAGAAGACCAGGTCTAGCGCGTTCGCCACCCGCTCGGCTTTGGCTCCGCCCCCGATGTCGAGGAAGTTGGCAGGCGAGCCGCCGTAGTAATCGACGAGGTCGAGCGTCCCCATCACGAGACCGGCACCGTTGCCGATGATGCCGACGTTACCGTCGAGTTGGACGTAGTTTGACCCCTCGAAGCCGTACTCCTGGGCCTTGGCTTCAAGTGCGTTGTCTGCGGCTTTGTCTTCTATCTCGGCGAGGTCCTGCTGGCGGAACAGGGCGTCGCCGTCGACGTTGAAAACGGCGTCGGCGGCGATGACCTCCTCGTCTTCGGTGACCATCAGCGGGTTGATTTCGATGTCCGAGCCGTCGCGCTCGTCCCACAGTTCGTACAGCGTCATGAGAATCGAGGCGACGTCACCGGCAATCGAGCCGTCGATGCCGGCGTCGTAGACGACCTTGCGCGCCTGGAAGGGGTGCATCCCGAACGCAGGGTCGATGTGTTCGCGCGCGATGGCCTCGGGGTCCTCTTCGGCGACCTCCTCGATGTTGACGCCGCCGCGTTCGGACACCATCGCCACCGGACGACCCTCGCCGCGGTCCATCGTGACCCCGACGTAGAGTTCGTTGGTGAAGTCGACGGCCTCCTCGACCAGGACCGTCTCGACGTCGTATCCCTTGAGGTCCATCCCGATGATGTCCTCGGCTGCCTCGCGGGCCTCCTCGGCGTTTTCGACCAGCTTGATACCGCCGGCCTTGCCGCGGCCGCCGACGTGTACCTGTGCCTTGATGGCGACAGGGTAGCCGATTTCCTCGGCAGCGTCGACCGCCTCGTCGACGGTCCGTGCCAGCTCCGATGCCGGCGTCGGGATGCCGGCCTCCGCGAAGACGTCTTTCGCCTGATATTCGTGTAGTCTCATGTAGCTCACGACGTATTTTCACCGTCGGCCTGTTAGGAGTATCGAAACAACCCCGGCGGCCGACCTGGTTCGGTACGTTTAAGCGGCCGTCGACACCCGGTAGAGGTATGAGCGACACCGGGAACCGACCGCTTGACGTGCTGGAGGCATCTGTTGGGGACGACGTGACTGTCCATCTCAAGGATGGTGAGGTGTTTCGTGGCGTCCTCACAGGCTACGACCAGCACATGAATCTGGTGGTCGAAGCGGACCAAGACACAACGATTATACGCGGCGATAACGTCGTTTCGATACAACCATGACGAAAGGAACGTCCACGCAGGGTGAGCGAAACCAGAAGGTTCACGTTACGTGTCGGCGCTGCGGTGAAGCGTCGTATCATGTCACAAAGAAGGTGTGTTCGTCCTGCGGCTTCGGCAAATCATCGAAACGCCGAGACTATGCCTGGCAAAGCAAAGCTGGCGAATAAGCCCCGAGAGAAGTGCGGGGTCGTCGGGATGTCGCTGAGCGACCGCGACGCAGCGCGGCCACTCTACTACTCGCTGTACGCCCTCCAGCACCGCGGCCAGGAGTCTGCGGGTATCGTCACCCACGACGGCTTTCAACAGCACGAACACGTCGAGATGGGGCTGGTCGGTGATGCCTTCGACGAGGACGACATCGAGCAGCTCCCGGGCCCACAGGGTATCGGTCACGTCCGGTATCCGACCGCGGGCGGCGTCAACGAGTGTTGTGCACAGCCGTTCTCGGTGTCCTTCCAGAGTGGCTCGCTTGGCCTTGCCCACAACGGCAACCTCGTCAACGCCGACGAGGTCCGCACCCAACTCGAAGCACAGGGCCACGCCTTCACGTCGAACGGCGACACCGAGGTCATCGCCCACGACCTCGCGCGCAATCTGCTCGACGACGGCCTCGTCAGTGCCGTTCGCGAGACCGTCGAGCGGATTCACGGCTCGTACTCGCTGACGATTACCTACGGTGGGAAGGTGCTCGGACTCCGTGACCCCCAGGGTAATCGACCGCTTGTGCTCGGCGAGGTAGAGGATGGCTACATCCTCGCCTCCGAATCGTCGGCAATCGACACGCTCGGCGGCGAACGGATTCGGGACGTCGACCCCGGCGAGCTCGTTATTCTCGAATCGGACGGCAGCGGCTACGAGAGCTATCACGTGGCCGACGCCCCCCAGACGGCACACTGCTTTTTCGAACACGTCTACTTCGCCAGGCCGGACTCGGTTCTCGACGACCGGCTGGTCTACGAGGTACGGCGCGAACTCGGCAGACAGCTCTGGGAAGATTCCGGCATCGAGACCGACGTGGTGATGCCGGTCCCCGACTCTGGACGGGCCTTCGCCACCGGCTACGCCGAGGCAGCCGGCGAGGATGGCGCGAAAACCGAGTTCGCCGAAGGGTTGATGAAAAACCGGTACGTCGGCCGCACGTTCATCATGCCCACCCAGGGCGAACGCGAGCAGGCGGTCCGACTGAAGCTCAACCCCATCAAATCGACTATCGAGGGCAAGACCGTCACGCTCATCGACGACTCAATCGTCCGTGGCACCACCTCGACACAGCTCATCGAGTTGCTTTACGAGGCCGGTGCCGAGGAGGTCCACGTCCGTATCGGCTCCCCGCCCATTATCGCTCCCTGTTACATGGGTATCGATATGAAAACACGTGAAGAACTCATTGCGGCCGACCGGTCGGTCGAGGAGATTCGAGACAAAATTGGGGCCGACTCGCTGCAGTACATTTCGATTGACGCCATCACCGAGGCGATTGGACGGTCAGAGACAGACCTCTGTCTCGGCTGTGTGACCGGCGAGTACCCCTACGATATCGAGGGCGAAGAGCGTGACCGCGAGATTTCGCGCCCCGACTTCGCCGAGGGAACCGCAGACTGACCTGCTTTCGGCGTGAAACCCGGATCTTTGTGTTTCTCCATCGTGAAGAGCCAGTGATGACACTGGTGGTGTTTGACTTCGACGGAACGCTTTCCGACTCAGAGATGACGGTCCTGCTCGGCGAGCAGTGCGGGGCTGCCGACCGGATGGACGAGATAACCACGGCAGCGATGAACGACGAAATCGACTACGCTGAGAGTCTGCGGCGGCGGTGTGATCTCCTGGCAGAGCTGCCCGAGACACGCGCGAGGACGGCTTTCGAGCAGGTCCAACTCAGACCGGGGACGAGCGACCTGTTGGGGGACCTCGATTCGGCAGGAGTGGAGACAGCAATTCTCACCGGCGGCTTCGAGCGCGGCGTCAGGGCCGCACTCACGGCCGCAGACGCGTCGGTTGACACCGTTGTGGCAAACCGTCTGCCTGTTGCTGACGGCGAACTCGCCGGCGAGGTTGAGGGACCGCTCATCGAAGGGACCAAAGACGACGCCCTCGACGTGCTCTGTTCGGCGCTCGGTGTCGACCGTACGGACACGGTCGCGGTCGGCGACGGGGCAAATGATCTGCCGATGCTCGAAGCGGCAGGGCTCGCGGTCGGCTTCTCTCCCAAGCCGGCCGTCGAGCCGGCGTGTGATATCGTCGTCGACTCGATGGACAAGCTCGGCGAGGTCCTCAGGAACGAAGGGGTCCTTTGAAACGCCTCGGGTTCGTCGGTCTGGACAATGAGAGAGACGGACGGAAACCAGACCGTCGACCGTAAGGACGACCACATCCGCATCGTTGAGGAAGAGGATGTCGAGACCGGTGGGACTGGCTTCCAGGACATCCGCCTGATTCACGAGGCCCTCCCCGAAATTGACTACGACGATATCGAGACGAGCGTCGAGTTTCTCGGCGAGGAGCTTTCAGCCCCTATTGTTATCGAGAGTATGACCGGCGGCCACCCGAATACGACGGCTCTCAACCGGGCGCTGGCGGCTGCGGCCGAGCAGACGGGCATCGCTATGGGCGTCGGCAGCCAACGCGCCGCGCTTGATGATCCCGATGACGGGGTCGCTGAATCCTACACCGTCACCCGTGAGGTAGCGCCGAACGCATTCCTCTATGGCAACATCGGCGCGGCACAGCTCACGGAGTACGGCGTCGACGGCGTCGAGCGCGCCGTCGAGATGATCGACGCCGACGCGATGGCGATTCACCTCAACTTCCTCCAGGAGGCTGCCCAGCCTGAGGGTGACGTCGATGCCCGGAACTGTCTCGCTGCCATCGAGACCGTCGCCGACGAGCTCTCGGTGCCGGTCATCGTCAAGGAAACTGGAAACGGCATCTCCCGAGAGACAGCAACGCGACTCGCCGACGCCGGTGTCGACTGCCTCGACGTGGCGGGCAAGGGCGGTACCACCTGGTCCGGTGTCGAGGCCCATCGTGCCGCTGCCGCGAACGACCGCCGCCACGAGAAAGTGGGGACCCGATTCCGCAACTGGGGGCTCCCGACGGCTGTGAGCACGCTCGAAGCAAGTGGGTGCCACGACTGCGTGGTCGCGAGCGGCGGCGTCCGCTCTGGGCTCGACATCGCCAAGGCCGTCGCGCTTGGGGCACGTGCGGGCGGACTCGCAAAACCGTTCCTCGGTCCCGCCGGCCAGGGTACCGAGGCCGTGGTCGAACTCGTCGAAGACATCCTCGCCGAACTCAAGACGGGGATGTTCGTCACCGGCTCGGCGACGGTCGGCGACCTTCAGGACGCCGAGTATGTCGTCCTCGGGCGAACAGAGACGTTTCTCGACCAGCGGTAGTTACAGCGACGACTGACCGAGAAAAATACCGAAAAACGGAGCCGTCGCGGAGTTATGCTTCGGCCGCGTCGACTTCCTCAGCAAACACACCGTCAGACTCGCAAAGCTCGTCTGACGAGCGTTCGCGGACTACGCTGTCGCTTCGTCCGCGAACATCTCGTCGTACTCGCCGTCGTCGATTTTCTGCTTGAACTCGCGAGGGTTGTCACCTTCGATGGTGACGCCCAGCGAAGTGCAGGTGCCAACGACCTCCTTGGCGGCATTTTTCAGGTCGTAGGCGAGCAGGTCGGGATGTTTCTGCTCTGCAATCTGTTTGACCTGATCGACCGAGAGGTCGGCAACGAACTCCTCGTGGGGCTCGCCGCTACCGGTGTCGAAGCCGGCCTCGTCTTTGACGAGCTCGGCCGTCGGCGGCACACCGACCTCAATCTCGAAGGACCCGTCTTCCTCGTAGGAGATGGTGATGGGGACCTCGGTCCCGTCGAAGGCGGCGGTCTGGTCGTTGATTTCCTGGACGACAGCCTGCACGTCGACCGGGGTCGGACCGAGTTCGGGGCCAAGCGGCGGCCCAGGGTCGGCCTGACCTCCGGGGACGAGTGCCTCGATAGTGTCAGCCATATCCGATACTCTGTCGGCACAGGTTTAAGAATTCCTTTTCAACTGCGCGGGTGAGAGCTGCTCACACTACGCGACGGTGACTCCGTTACGGGCGAGGAAGTCGCTAACGCCTTTTATTTCGACGGGGCTGCCGATGATGCGGACGCTCCCTTTTTCACACCGGACTGTGACGGTAAACTCTGATTCGATCTCCCCTCGGAGGTCGGCGAGCGCGTCCCGTGGCAGTAAAATCTGCGTGCTATCCCGCAATCGGGCGGCCTCGCTCATTATATACTATTTCTGACGCTCGTCATATTAGTGTGTCGAAACGTCGCTCTCTCTGTCAGGCGACACCGAGGAAGCCCAAAAGCGTGAACAGCAGGTCGCCGTAGACAAACGAGACCACCAGCCCGAAGAACATCGGCACGATGAACGGAATGCCCGGAGAAATCCAGACGACATCCTCCTCTGTAAGCGTCTCCAAGCCGTCGCGGAGCATCTCGGGAGTCGTCCCGTAGGCGTTCCCGTCGATATCATCGAGGAAGGCCTCTGCTCCCCAGGGGTCGTCGGTCGTACCACCGTCGGTCTCGACTGCAGAGGCGGTACCGCCCACGTCACTGTTTGCGATTGACCCCGTTCCAGGGGGGTTGGGCTCGTCGGGCAGCGAGTCGGGGTCACGATAGCGATCAGGGTCGGCTCGGACCGACGCGAGGTCGAGACCACGCCACTGCAGATACATCCGCAACGCATCCAGGTCGAGTCGCCGCCAGGAGAGATGTGAGCGGACCGCCGACAGCGAGCGCGCGTCACGTAGCCGACCCTCGGCGAACTCGAGCAAGACGCCGTATCGTCGTGTTGCGTCCGTGGCCTCGATTGGCGTCGCCACGAACATCGCCGGCGAGACGTAGCCGGTCACGGCGTTTTTGCCCGCGAGCGCGACTGGATACAGCGCCCCGAGCAACACCGTGTTCGCGAGTATCGTCATCGAGAAGACGCCCACGTCGGTCGCGACCAGCGGGAGCGTGGCGAACTCACCGTCGATGCCGACGGCCCAGAGGTGATACTCCGGATAGGTCGGAAACAGCAACGCGATGACCATGAACGCCTTGGTGTCGGCACCGCCGAACCCGCCCAGCAGCCAGAAGCCATAGGCAAGCGGGACGAGGACGAGTACCGAGATGCTCACGCGCGTGAGAAAGAGGCGCTGGTCGAGTGCGGTCGCGTCGCCGGTGATGACCATGTACCCCTCCCAGACGAGCAAGACGAGCGCGAGCGCCCCGAGTGGGTACCAGGTCCGGTGTGGAATCCGCCTGGTTTTGATATCACGCCAGGCGAGATAGCCAAAGGCCGGCAGCACGACCAGACGAAGAAGGTCTGGAATGGTGGCGAAATCGAACACAGTACTCGGTGTGTCGCGGTCGTAATTAAGGGTTTGTGAGGCGGCCGTCGACTACGCGTCTAGCTCCGTTGCGACCTCTTCGGGGTCGAACAGCGCAGGGTCGAGTATCAGGTCCGTCTGTGGGAGCGCGAAATCGGCCAGTGAATCCTCAGTGTAGACAACGACTTTCAGTTCGGAATTGATGTCTTTCGCGACGGGAACCGAGGTCGCCTGTGCGGCCTCGGTCAGGACGTATACCTCCGCCTCGGCGATGTCAGCGTCTTCGAGCACCGAACGGTTGCCGATGTCGACGGCGGTGACGGCAAAGCCTTCCTCTTCGATTGCCCCGGCGATATCGTGTGTGTCTGTACCCGTGACGACGACGTGTGTTTCGCTCATCTTACTCGTACTCGATTGTTGCGGGTGGCTTGTGGGTCACGTCGTAGACCACCCGTGAGACGGTCTCGTTCTCGCCGGTGATGCGTGACTGGATGCGCTGGAGGGTCTCCCAGTCGATCTCCTGTGCGCGTGCGGTCATACCGTCGCGGCTCTCGACCGAGCGGACGGCGACGACCCAGCCGTGGACGCGGTTATCGCCTTTGACACCCGTGGCTTTCCCGATGACCGCCGCGAGCGCCTGCCAGGGGTCGTACTCTTCGAGTTCCTCTTCGACAACGTGGTTTGCCTCCCGGGCCACGTCGAGTTTCTCCTCTGTTACCTCGCCGAGGATACGCACGGCAAGTCCTGGACCGGGGAACGGCATCCGCTCTGCGACGACCGCTTCGAGGTCGAGCTCGCGGGCGACCTCGCGAACCTCGTCTTTGTAGAGGTCTCGCATCGGCTCGACGATTTCCTCGAAATCGATGCGCTCGGGGAGACCGCCGACGTTGTGGTGGGATTTGATTGTCCCCTCGCTCTCGATGCGGTCGGGGTAGATGGTCCCCTGGACGAGCGAGTCGGCGTCGGTGTCCCGGGCGACGCGTTCGAACTCGCGGATGAACTGCTCGCCGATTGCGTGGCGCTTCTCTTCGGGGTCGGTGACGCCTTCCAGAACATCGAGAAAGCGGTCCTTTGCGTCGACGACCCGCAGCGAGTCCATATACGAGAACGTCTCCCGGATGCTCTCGGTCTCGCCTTTGCGCATCAGCCCTGTATCGACGTAGACAGGGGTGAGCTGGTCGCCGACGGCCTCGTAGGCCAGTGCGGCGGCCGTCGACGAGTCGACGCCGCCAGAGAGTGCGATAATCGCGTTCGAGTTGCCGATTTCCGTCCCGATTTCCTCGATTTTCTCCTCGATGAAGCTATCAACGTCGACCATCAGTACGCACCTCCGTTGGCCGCACTGATAGCATCGACGAACCCGACGAACGGCGGGCTGGCACGCGTTGGCCGCGACCGGAACTCCGGATGGAACTGCGTCCCAAGGAAGTATGGATGGTCCGGCAGTTCGAGGACCTCCATCCGCCTGCCGGAAGTGCCAGAGAAGACGAGGCCGTTCGCTTCGAGGTCCTCGATGTACTCGGGGTTGACCTCGTAGCGGTGGCGGTGACGCTCTCGACAGGCCGTCTCGTCGTAGAGGTCGGCTGCGAGCGTCCCGTCGACGATTTCAGTAACGTGAGTGCCCAGACGCATCGTCCCACCCATGTCGTCGAGTTCCTCCTGTTCGGGCAACAGGTCGATAACGGGGTGGGGTGTCTCGTCTTCGAGTTCCGCCGAGTGTGCACCATCGAGTCCGAGGACGTTCCGGGCGAACTCCACGACGGCCATCTGGAAGCCGAGACAGAGACCGAGGAACGGAACGCCGTTCTCGCGGGCATACCGGATTGCCTCGATTTTCCCTTCGGTTCCCCGCGAGCCAAAGCCACCCGGCACGACGACGCCGTCGATCCCGTCGAGCTCGCCATCGTCGCCGTCAGCGAGGTTTTCGGAGTGAATCCACTCGCGCTCGACCTCGACGTTACACTCTAGGCCGGCGTGTTTGAGCGCCTCGTGAATCGAGATGTAGGCGTCTTCGAGACCGTACTTGCCAACCAGTGCGACCCGAGCTGTCTCCTCGGTCGCTCGGGTCACGCGGTCGCGCCACTCGGTGTCTCGCTTGCCGACTGGGGCTGCCTCGTCTTCGAGACCCAGATACTCCATGACGTAGTCGTCAAGATTCTCCTCTTGAAGACGGAGCGGGACGTGATAGATGTCTTCGACGTCCGAATTTGAGAACACCGCCTCGTGGGGCACATCACAGAACAAGGCAATCTTCTCGCGGGTCTGTGCGTCGAGTGGATCCGAGGACCGGCCGACGAGGATGTCAGGCTGGAGGCCGATGCTCCGGAGTTCCTTGACGCTGTGTTGTGTGGGTTTGGTCTTCTGTTCGCCGTTTTTCGAGTACGGGACCAGCGTGACGTGGGTGAAGAGGATATCGTCGTCGTCCTCCTCGTGGGCGAACTGGCGGAGCGCCTCCAGGTAGGGCATCCCCTCGATGTCGCCGACGGTGCCGCCGACCTCGACGATACAGACATCGCTACCGACCGCAGCCTCGCGGACCCGGCGCTTGATGTCGTCGGTGATGTGTGGGATAATCTGGACGGTCTTCCCGAGGTAGTCACCCGCGCGCTCCTTCTCAATGACGTTGCGGTAGACTTTCCCCGTCGTTACGTTGTGGTCGGAGGTCATGTCGATATCGAGGAAGCGCTCGTAGTTCCCCAGGTCGAGGTCGACCTCGCCACCATCCTTGAGAACGTAGACCTCCCCGTGCTGGAAGGGGTTCATCGTGCCCGCGTCGACGTTGAGATAGGGGTCGATCTTGACAGCGGTCACGTCGAAGCCAGCGTTTGCTAGCAGTCGCCCGGTACTCGCCGCGGTGATACCCTTCCCAAGGCCGGACATGACCCCGCCTGTAACGAAAATGAACTTCCGACCCAGACTCGGATCGTACCCTGTATCTGTCGGCATATCGACCGTGTGCTGGCTACGGGCAAAACCGTTTCGGACCGCGCCCTCTGCACGGGTGAGAACTGAACTTGCTGTTCACACGTCTCGACAGCGAGACAGCCCGACGAACACGACGGTAGCTGTGCTCTCTCGCTATTCGCGGACGTTCTCGACTTTCGTCTCGACATCGTCGACGATAGTCCCGAACATCTCGTTCGAGGCCGCGATGGTGTCCATCTCTTCTGCGACTTCGGTGATGTTTTTCGACACTTCGTCGACAGTCGAAGCGATTTCCTCGCTACCAGAGGCCAGGTCCTCGGTCGCCATCGCCACCTCGTCGATGCCGGTCGAGACCTCCTCGTTTGCCTCGCTTATCTCGCCAAGTGCGCCCATCATCTCCTCGACTTGGTCGCCGGCGGCCCCGATTTCCTCGCTTACCTCGTTGAGACTGGAAATCGTATCTGTCGTCTCTGACTTTATCTCGCCGACTTGTTCCTCGATGTTCTCGACTTCGGTTTTCGACTCCTCGGCGAGGGCTTTCACCTCGTTTGCGACGACGGCGAACCCTTCGCCGGCCTCGCCTGCGCGGGCGGCCTCGATTGAGGCGTTCAACGCCAGCATGTTAATCTGGTCTGCGATGTCGGTGATGGCTTCGACAATCTCGTCGATGCGCTCGATTTTCTCGGCCAACACCTCGAAGTCCTCCTCGACTTGCGACCGGGCCTCCTCGACTTCCTCCATTCGCTGGTTCGTCGCCTCGCCCGTCTCGTAGCCTTCAGTTGCGAGTGTCTCTGCTCGCGTGCTCGTCTTGTTGACCTGCTCTGAGTTTGCGGCGACCTCTTCGATTGTGGCGCTGAACGTACTGATTTCCTCGGAGATCTGTCTGACCTGGCGCTGCTGACCGTCGAGTAGGTCGTTGACCGTGTTCGTCCGGTCAGAGACGTCCTCGGTCGACAGCTTCAGGTCGTCGACTGCCTGTTGGACGTCGTCGAGTCGCGCCTGATTTTCCTCTGAGAGGGAGTTTTCGTCCCCACCGGAAGCCGCTTCTTGGCTCGCGCCCGCGGCGGCGATATCACTCAGTGTGCCCCGGACGAGTGCCGTCACCTGCTGTGCCGCCTCCTCGCTGTCGTCGGTTCTCTCGATAGCCTCTTCGATGGATTCGTCCAGAAAGGACGCATAGAGATCGACGTACTCCGGAAGCGTGTTCCCACCTTTTCGATGGGTTTCCCAACCGTCGGTGCGGTCTGTCGAATCCGGAGCCAGCACACCCTCGAAGTGGGTCTGTAATTGTGCCCGTACCTGGTCCGGTGACGCCCCGTTGAAATCGGTCTGTTGAACGTACTGGCCGAGTGCTTGCTCACTACTTTCGAGAACGATGTTTTCTAACTCTGGTTCGGATTCGAGCCGGTCGTCCGGTCGAATATCCTCGATTATTCGTCGTGTCGATTCGTCCACGTACGAAACAGAATGTGTCTCAGTCATCTAAGTTCACTCCGCTGGTTGCCGCCAGAAGTCTGTCAGCCGGTGGTGTTCCAGAGTTGCAACTCGAAAACGGCTCTGACATGCCGGCAACTCTGTGACCATATCCTCACGTTGATCACATCACTGTACTGAATTATACTTGCTGCATGAATATTCAACTGAGCGACACGGTGGGCGGACACATTCCCGGCGAAGAACACACAAACAGTCAGGGCGTCACCACTCGAGGACCCAAGCAGCCTGTTCGTCGGGGTTCGGGTCGGTATCCTCCAGCCTGGTTCGGTTGACTTCCGAGCTGAGGTCCTGGACAATCCCTTTCGAACAGCCCTTGGCGAACTCGGCGCTGAGGTTGTACCCCTCCGTGATGCCGACGCGCACCTCGCGGTCGCCGAGCTGTTCGACAGTGTACTTGCCCGCGGGGAAGTCGAGGTCGCTGTTGCGGTAGGCGGCCTCGTGGAACGAGTTCCAGATTTCGAATCCGTCCATCACTGTCTCGACATCGTCCGGCCACTCGATGGCCTTTCCGCTCTCGACGCCGCCCTCCATCATCGTCTTCTCGCCGACTTCTTCGAGCACTTCCTGGAAGGCCTTTTCGACATCTGCGTTCAGGTACCAGGAGTCTGCTTCGAGCGTTCCCATGTGGTCTTCGAAGATCTCGCGGACCTTTCGCTCGAAGACAGGGGAGACTTTCCCCGCACTCTCGATGAACGCGACCATGTACTTGCCGGTCGCTTCCGCCTCTGGGTCGTAATATGACATATCTGAATAAACACTGGGCGTGGTGAAGTAGTTGTTGCGCGAATATACATGCATAGTCGGTTGTTACCAACACACATGGATGGCGGGACGATTACTCGAAGTAGTCGGTAACCCCGTTTTCGGCGAGAGTTTTCATGCCGCGACGGATGCGTTCGGAGGCCGCCTGGTCGCTGATACCGACCCGCTCGGAAACGTCCGAAAGCGAGGCACGACGAGGGACTTCGAAGTAGCCGGATTTGATTGCCTCGGCCAGCACCTCCTGTTGTTTCCCCGTCAGTCCGAAAGCCTCCTCTGAGAGGAAAAACTGACGGTCACGGACGACCGTCGGCTGGATATCCATCCCGTACTCTTCGGCCCGCGACTGGAACGTCCCGAAGGCGTGTTTATCGGGGAAGTTCATCT
Organism: Halovenus salina; assembly: GCF_026410925.1. Lineage (GTDB taxonomy): Archaea > Halobacteriota > Halobacteria > Halobacteriales > Haloarculaceae > Halovenus > Halovenus salina. The sequence goes on from NZ_CP112972.1 coordinate 2,736,082, forward strand.
TGACGTACCAGCCGTGGTCGGTGTTGCGGGCGTTGAGATAGAGGCCATCGAGGTCGACAGCCGCCTCGTAGACTTTCTGGTCGACCGTATCGGGGACGAGCGTCAGACGGAGCAGTCCACCGTTGCCCTCGTCCGAGAGCGCAACAGCCTTGTCTACCATCGGGTCCTCGGCTGTGACAGCGATAAAATCCGCCAACGAGGCATCTCTGGCGACACAGATGAGACGCAGCGTCGTATCGGGGCTCGTCGCCAGGTCACGAATGTCGACCCTGGCGTCGGAAAATGATTTGAGTGTCTCTTCGAGAATATTGCTGGTGTTATAGAACTCTACGTACATATCTTTATTCGGCGTCGTGTAACTGGCAGCCTGACGGTACTCGCCTTCGCCGCGTTTGGGTTTTCCCTGTTAGTCCAACACACACCGTCGTTGGTTACTTTCGGTCCGTCCTATATATGTTACTCGGTCTACCTATCCCTGAAAAACAATATAGCGTGACTATGTTTTTTATTCCTCAAAGTACTCGACGAGGAAATCGACAATCGACGCCGCTACCTTCGACTGTTGGCCCACGAAGAAGTGGTCTGCCGGGAACGACGACACTGCGAACTCACGCGCACGCGCACGGTTGACCACTTGCTGCCAGCTGGCGGTCTCGTCGCGTTCGCCGTAGACGACCTGTGTTGGGCAGCTGATGGCGTCGACGGCCGCGACCACGTCGTCATCCTCAGTGACCTGTGCGGCTGGGGCCAACACCGAGAGGACAACGGGTGTCGGACCGTCCTCCCGGGCGCTAGCGAGCAGTGCCATCGACGCGCCGAAACTGAACCCAAAGAGGCCGACGTCGGTGTAGCGCTCCCGAGCCCAGGACAACGCCTGAGAGACGTCTCGGCGCTCGGCACGCCCCTCGTCCCAGGGACCGTAATCGAACCGGAGACAGTCGACATCTGCCGCCAGGAGTCCGTCACTGACGGCAGTCAGGCGGCTGTCGTGTCTGTCACCGTCGAACTGTGGGTGTGGCGGACAGGCGACCACGACGCCGTCGCTGTCGGTTCCGTCGAGCGTTGCGTTGAGCGAGCGCGGGCCAGGAATCGAGAGACGCTTGTTCATACCTTGTGTACAGAAGTAAGAATTTTAAGTTTCGTCGGTTCGTCTTGTATGGTATGGGGATACTATCGCGCACGTCGTATATCATCCGCTCGAAGGTCAACTCCCTGCTCAACAGGGCAGAGGACCCGGGCGAGACCCTGGATTACTCCTACGAGCAACTCCAGGACGAACTCCAGAACGTCAAACAGGGAATTGCGGACCTGACGACCCAGAAAAAGCGCCTGGAGATACAGAAACGCCGGCTCGAAGAAAACGTCGAAAACCACAACGAACAGGCCAGACAGGCCGTCGAACAGGACCGTGACGACCTCGCACGCCGGGCTCTGGAGAAGAAAAAACAGAAGATGAACCAGATCGAGGGCCTGGAACAGCAGATCGCGGACCTCGAAAAGAAACAGGACGGGCTCATCGAGCAGAAAAACCAGCTCCAACAGCAGATAGAGGAGTTCCGCACGCGCAAGGAGACGATGAAAGCCCGCTACGAGGCCGCAGAGGCCAGCGCCCGCGTCAACGAGGCGATGACCGGCGCTGGCGAGGAGATGGAAGACATCAGCCGGACCATCGAGCGTGCAGAGGAACAGACAGAGGAGATGGAGGCACGCGCGTCAGCACTCGACGAGCTTCGGGAGAGCGGTGCACTCGAGAATGCGGTCTCCGACCAGAGCGACCTCGACCGCGAGCTCGAACAGCTCTCGACCGACAGCGCGGTCGACCGCGAACTTGACACGCTCAAGTCTGAGATGGGCGAGGCCGAGTCCGAGGAGACGAGCGAAACGACCGAGCCGGCTGACGAACCTGCCGACGCGGACGTCAATCTCGACGATCTTGAAGCGGATGTCGCCGAGTCGGAAGTCGACTCGGAGCTCGAAGAACTCAAAGAAGAGGAGAACTGACCCTGCCGCGGTCGTGCCGGCTTTGCTCTATCTCTCTGATGGCGTCAACTGCTTCTCGAAACTGTCTCTGCTCGTTCGACGACGGCGGGAGAGTCGTTGCTGGGGTCGTTGACCGCAGTCGAAACAGGGTATGCACGCATCTCGTCGGCGGGATACGGCTCCAACAGCTCTGACGCTTCCTGTGGGGCGTCGGCGAGCCAACGGCGCTCTCTCCCTTCGGGGAGAATCACCGCCATCCGGTGATGGAGGCCGGCGACGAGGTCGTTGGGCTCGGTGGTGACGACGGTAAACGTCTCGACGACCTCCGTCTCGTCGTCGGGCTCGCCGCCGGCGAAGGCGTCGAGTCCGGTCTGTGTGGTGGGCGGCTCCCAGCGCGCCCACAGTCCGGCCATCGCGAAGGGGCCGTCGCCGGTCCGCGTGACTCGATAGGGCTGTTTGCCGTTCTCGGTCTCGACCCACTCGTAGAAGCCATCAGCAGGGACCAGACACCGCCCGGCGTCGACGGCCCCGGCATTGAACGCATCCCGGAAGGTCGGTGCCTCGGTTAGCCGCTCGGCTCGGGCGTTGATATGTCCGCCGTCGTCTCTGCTGTCGGCCCACGGCGGAATGAATCCCCACTCCAGCGAGCGAAGGCGGTCGTCTTCATCATCAGTGACGACCGGAAGCGACTGCCCCGGCGCGGCGTTATATCGCGGCTCGTAGACGCTAGCGTCGACGGCGAACCGGTCGGCCAACTCTTCGCGCGGGACGAACAGACTGTATCGGCCACACATACACACCCTCAGGGGCGAGAGCGAAATAAACCCACGCGGCCCGAAACCGCCGACAGTTAACTGTCGGCCGGCCGATGGCTCACGTATGAGCGACGAGACGGTACTCATCACAGGCTGTTCTTCGGGCATCGGCCGGGCGACCGCCGAGCAGTTTCTCGACGAGGGCTGGACGGTGTACGCGACAAGCCGGGACGAATCAGATATCGCTGACCTCGACGAGAGCGGGTGTCGAACCGCAACGCTCGATGTCACGGAGGACGACGACGTTGCTCGCGTCGTCGACCGCATCGAGGACGAGCAGGGAGGACTCGACTGTCTCGTCAACAACGCGGGATACGGGCTGTACGGTCCCCTCGAAGATATTCCGGCCGAGAAACTCCACGACCAGTTCGACGTGAACGTCTACGGCCCCCATCGGCTCACGCGAGCCGCGCTGCCGCTGTTGCGCGAGGCCGAGGGAACTATCTGTAACGTTTCGAGCGTGCAGGGCCGGCTCTCGGTGCCCGGCGCAGGAGCATACAGCGGCTCGAAGTTCGCACTGGAGGCGATGAGTGACGCGCTCCGGGCAGAGGTCGACCCCTTCGACGTAGAGGTCGTTCTGGTCGAGCCCGGCCCGGTCGAGACGAACTTCCAGGACCGCGCGGCCACTGAGTCAGACTCGCTCGTTCCAGGGACCGAGTACGACTGGGTCTATGACTCCATCGAGGACGCGACGACAGTCTCGGGGTCACTCCCGATTGCGGTCACGCCGGCGGAGGTCGCCACGACGATCCACGATGCTGCGTCGGTTTCCGAGCCCGACCCTCGGTATCCGGTCAAGCGTTTCGCCAGGCTGGCCGTCGCGACGCGGTTCCTGCCCGACAGTGTCCGGGACAGCGTCTTCCGGCTCGTCCGACGATTTGCCTGAACACAGTGCGTTTGGCTGTCGGGATAGCTACAGTTCGAGTCGGTACCGCGTCGTCGACTCGCCCTCGAAGCGCGGCCCGGGACCAATCTCCTGGAAGCCAGCATTGAGGGCGGCCTCGCGCAGGTCTGCCTCGCTGTCGAGAGCGAAGAGTTCGATATCCATCTCCTCGGCACGGGCAAACCGAAGCGGCTCCTCCAGGAGGTCGGGGTACACGTCGGCGGTCCCCTCTATCTGTGTGACGTACACCGTCTGCTCGCGGGCGTCGAAGCTGACAAAGCCCGTGATATCCTCACCTCCGGCGACACGAACCGTCCGGTCGTGTACCAAATTACGCATTACGTCCTGTGGCGCATCTGTCAGCGACGCCAGCCGCTCGGCGTCCGCCTCGACGGCGTCCCGTAGTTCCATACCGTGTGATACCTTCCCTGTGGCATTAAATCCTCGTGTGACCAGTGGGTGACGAGGTGAACGCCACCCACAACTATGCCGCTGGACGCCTGAGTACCAGTATGCCACGACGCGCTACCTCTGCCCTCTTCGTTGCCTGCGGGGTCGCCGTCGCTGTGGCTTTTACCCGGCTGGGTCGATTCGACGGCTTCGCAGACGTGTTCTGGACGATTGTCTTCTGGCTGCTCGTTGTTCTCGTCCTCGTCGCGCTCGTCTGGTCGGTCTTTCCAACTCCCTCGCGGTGAGAGAGGAGAATTATTTTGACCCCGCCGACCGGACCGGCTGTATGGTCCGTGTTACGGTCTGTGAACTCCCGGATTTCGAATCACCTGCCTTCGAGACTGCCTTCGACGACCTGGTCGAACACGCCCAGAGTCACGACAGTGACCTGGTCGTGTTGCCGGAGATGCCGTTCTCACCGTGGCTCGCCGGAGACGAACCCGTCGACGACGTGACGACAGCCTGGGACGACGCCGTCGAGAGCCACCGAAATTGGCTGGCAAGACTCGACGACTTCGACGCGAGTGTCGTCGGCTCACGGCCGACGGTCGTCGGTGAGCGACGACTGAACGAGGGCTTTCACCACGACGAGGAGACGAGAGGTGTCCACTACAAGAAGTACCTCCCCGACGAGCCGGGGTTCTGGGAGGCGTCGTGGTACGCGGCCGGCGAGGAGCCGTTCGAGCCGTTCGAATGCGCCGGCCTCGACGTGGGAACGCTCGTCTGTACGGACCTCTGGGCGAGCCACGAAGTCCGCGCCTACGGCCGTGCGGGCGTCGACCTGCTGGTCAATCCACGGGTGACCGAGCGACGGACGACCGAGAAGTGGCTCGCCGGCAGCCGAACGATGGGCGTCCTCGCCGGCGCGTATCTCGCCTCCTCGAATCGCACTGGAGAGGGTCGAGATGTCGTCTTCGGCGGCAGCGGGTGGATACTCGGTCCCGACGGGCAGGAGCTGGCCCGAACCGACAGCGACCATCCGTTCGCGACCGTCGATATCGACCCGGCTGTCGCCACAAGCGCCAAGACGACCTACCCCCGCGACGCGCTCGACCGGGCCGAAGAGTAACCGACTTTACTTCCAGACAGCAAGAGAGTGTATGCAGGAACCGTTCACCGTCACAGGCATGTCGTGTGGAGGCTGCGAATCGAATGTCGAAGACAGCGTCGGCGCGCTCGACGGCGTCGAATCGGTCGACGCCGACCACGAAGCCGACAGCGTTGTGGTCGACACAGCAGAGGCTTCGGTCGAGGATATCACCGCCGCAATCGAAGACGCTGGCTACCAAGTCGAGGGCTGACACTCACGCTGTGTCGTCGGTGACTCGGACGCTGGCATCGGAACGGGTCGAGAGTGCTCGCTGTGGGTACGGAATTTCGATATCGGCTGCTGTACAGGCGTTTTTGAGGGTACAGACCAGCTCGTCTTCGACACGCATGACCCGTCGGGCAGTCGGACTGTCGACCCAGACCGCGACTTCGAGCACGATAGCCGACTCGCCCAATTGCTGTGCGAGCACCTCTGGCTCGGGCGTCTCGCGAGCGAACCCGTACTGTGAGACGACCGTCTCAGCCGCTTCGGCGAGCACGCTTCGGGCGTGTTCGATGTCGGTCTCGTAGTCGACGCTCACCTCGACTGGCACCCGGTACTGGCCCTGGCGCGAGCGGTTCGTGATTGTCTTGTTCGAGACGACATCGTTTGGGACGACGACGTACTCGCCGTCGAACCCCTGGATGCGTGTGCTCATCAGCGTGATATCCGAGACAACGCCGCTTTGTTCCTCAAGAACGACCCAGTCACCGACCTCGAAAGGCCGTGAGAACATGAGCACGAACCCGCCCAGGAGCGAACCGAGTGTCTTCCGGGCGGCGAACCCGACGACGATACCCAGGAAGCCAGCACCGACCAACAGTCCAGTGAGGTCGACACTCCAGACCCCTAGCACGACGAGGCCGGCAACACCCCAGAGGGCAATCTGTGTCACACGCAACGCAATCTCGCGCTGGTGTTGCGTGAGTACGTTCTGGTTGTCGGCCAGGTCTGCGAGCAAACGGGCAGCGATATCTGAGATGACCTGTGTCACGACGACGACGAACAACGAGATAACTATCTCGGGTGACTGCTCGTCGAGTTGGAACAGGCCCACCTCCTCGACAATCGTCGAGCGGTGTCCCCAGAGGTCCGCGAGTGCGAGCGTTACGGCGACCAATGTTCCCACGATGAGCAGGGAGCTGACGAGGTCGACCAGCGTCGGCGCGTAACTCTCGGAGTGGCGTCTACGAAGCCGCCGGACGAGGACGACTGTCCCGAAGGCGATGCCGGCTAGCACGACCGAGCCCAGCAGCTGTACCTCCACCGACGGAGCAAACCCTTCGAGGCCGAGCAGACTCGCCAGTGACATCTCACTCCTGTTTACCCTGTCGGTGGCAAAAAGGAACCGCTGTTACGACAAGCCCCGCCAGTCCACGGCACGATACCAGCAGACCGGTTCTGTGTGTCTGCCCGCGTCGTGCTCTCCAAAGATAGACAATTGTTAGCACACAACTTATTTACCGTCATCACCAAGCTGTTGTATGAACGAAGAAACCGCAAGTAGAACCGTACAGTCCGGCAAGACAGTGTACGACAGCGAGGGCAACACACTCGGTGTGGTCCGGGGATTCGACCAGCATGGGTTCTATGTGACAGCCGACGCCGACGTGGAGGTGCTCCCGGAGAGCCCGAGCCAGAGCGAGCGGACGGACGCGGTCATGTGGCGGTGCTGGGAGTGTGGGGAGATGGGACGAATTGCGGACATCCCAGAATCCTGTCCTTCGTGTGGTGCGCCCCGAGAGGATATCTATTACTGGCAGGAAGACTGACCTACCGGTGATGGATATCTGTGTCTTCGGTGCGGGTAGCCTCGGCAGTCTCGTCGGCGGGCTACTCGCTGATACTCACGACGTGACACTGGTCGGCCGCGCGCCACACGTCGAGGCAGTTGACGCCGAGGGACTCCGTCTCTCTGGTGCGGTCGACAGACATGTCCAGCCCGCAGGCCGGACGACTGTTCCGGAGTCGGCAGACCTCGTGGTCGTGACTGTCAAGAGCTTCGACACCACGACGGCGGCACAGGAGTTTGATACGATGGACCTCGACGCCGTTCTCTCCCTGCAAAACGGGATGGGAAATGAGGCAACTCTCGCCGCCCGGCTGTCGCCGCCGGTATTTGCGGGGACCTGTACATACGGCGCGCGACTGCACGAGCCGGCCCATGTCGAATGTACGGGGGTAGGAGAGGTCGTCTTGGGACCACGCCGGGGTGGGGAGTCACCGCTTGCTGACCGAATTGGCACCGCCTTCGAGCGTGGCGGGGTGACAACGACGGTGAGCGACGCGATGCCCCGCCGTCTCTGGGAGAAGCTAGCAGTCAACGCCGGTATCAACGCCGCGACCGCCCTTGCCCGAGTGCCGAACGGAACAGTCGCGACCGAACCTGGGTCGAGCGTGACACGCCGGGCCGCACGCGAGGCTGCACAGGTCGCACGCGCTCACGAGGTCCCTGTCGACGGCGACGAGGCGGCCCGGCAGGCAGTCGACGTTGCGGAATCGACCGCTCGCAACCGCTCGTCGATGTTACAGGATATCGAGGCCGGCAGACAGACCGAGATTGCCGCAATCAACGGCTACGTCGTCGAGCAGGCATCACAGCCCGTCCCGGCCAACGAGACGCTGACGGCACTGGTCCGTATGTGGGAGACAGAACACGTTTCCGAGCTGTGAGGCGGAGACTGGAAAAAAGCTAGAAGGGGGCCTGTGGGCCTTCGTCTTCCTCGCCGTCGTCGGTCGTGTCACCTGGGAACGAGGGACTCATACCGCTGTCACCCTCGGCACCGCCGGCCATTCCCTCTTGGCCGCCCATTCCAGTCGAGGCGTGGACGGTCTCGATTTCGGGAATCTCCTTTGTCATGCGTGTCTTGATTGCCTGAATCGTCATCGGCGAGATGCCACAGCCAGAACAGGCGCCACCGAGCTGAACGGTGACGGACCCTTCTTCGATGTCGAGGTCTTGGATGGCTGCGCTTCCGCCGTGCATCTGGATCTGTGGGAAGTTCCGACGCAGGAAGTTCGTGATGCGCTCGCGAAGCTCGTCCTCTGGACTCTGTTCGCTGGTGTCCGTACTCATCACTTCACCGTATGCGGCCAGCGTGCTTAGGCTTTGGGTATTTTCCAGTTTGCGCCAGAGCGCCCGGCCCACAATGTGCCAGCGACTACACTGTCGAGCGTAAAGATGCCGGTCGCCGACAGCGGAGTTGTGTGGAATGGTGCGACCCACTGACGGCTATACACTCGTCCAGGAGTGTTCCCGGCATTGGCCGTACTACACTCCACAATATAAATCTTCTGAGGATCCTTGGCGGTTGAGGGGCAACCACAGGGCCAGAGCGGCCAGAGATCTCGAAAATTGATTCTCTCTAGCGAGAGCGCAGCCCCACCGAGCTACAAGGCGACGCGAGACAAGCGTCCTCCGTGGTGTATTTGATACGAGTTTATCGGTCTGTTCAGTTGTGTACACGACCCACGCGTCTGTAGACGGCTACTAAGCGACAGTCTCCCAATATATCGAGAGACAGTACACCGGGACGTTTGCACTCTTTGTGTGGCAGTCCTCGCCGAAAGGAGTGGCGTTGCGAGGCTGTGCAGTTAGTGTGTAATATGTTACTATATCTAATATGTTACATCTCTGTCCGCTTACTATGACTTATGACATCTGTACACTCGATTGACTCCGTAGAGTACGAAGCGCAAGACGGAGTCGGTGTCTGGACGATAACTGACTTTGCGGCGTACGTCCAGTCTGACGACCTCGAAGCCGGTGAACAGCATTACCGGGAAGAGGCGTCCGCGGAGAGTATGAGGGCGACGGTCGTCGTTATCAACAACGCTGAGGCCCTTGGTAGCGAGATGAGTGACACCCTCGACCACATCAACGAGGAGTGGTCGCAACTGGCTGACGATGTCGGGATTGAACGCCTCGCGTACGTCGCTGATGGAATGATGGCTAATGCCGTGAAGGTGAACATCGACGCCGACATCGAGATAGACTCGTTCAATTCGGTCGACGACGCTGTCGAGTGGTGTCAGCAGGTCTGAGGGGTGTACAGTTAGATAGCCAGACCATCGAGCCTAAAGGCCGGTGCCTCGATGCCGAGTTAGAAGCGATTGTCGAACACGAAGACCGTTTGGCGGGGAATAACCGAACGAGCGATACACGAACGATAGTCGACCACAATTGCCGAAGATGTAATTAAGAAGGCCAATTTAAATTCGATAGTGACACTTGGACCGTTTTCTGCTGGTACCATCCTTACTGCGTCAATTAGCCTCCTCGTTGGAAGCGCAACATTCGGATACCGGTACATTTGGGGAGCGAAGTCTCACGTCTCACTCTCCCGTTTTTATACGCTTGACGACTCTGAGTGGCGCGATGGCAGAAACAACGACAAGCCGGTTTGGAGTCGCCGGATTCTCGTTCGGGTATCGAACAACGGATGGAGGGATGGAGTCATCAGCGATTTCTCACTTGACAAAGTGAGACTCGTCGGAGATACAGAGACGACCGTCATCAAGAACCCAGAAGACGGCGTGCTCAAAACCGAACTGGAACATTTCTCCGAATCAGCTGAGATGACTCGACTGGAGGTTGACCAGCGAACCAACTACAAGGGACAGATTGTAGGTGGCCGTGATGACGAACTGATGGGAGTAGTACCCTTCATTTTGCAAGAGAGCGAATTAGGGGAGGCGATGAAGAAAGCCCAGAGTGGTGATTTCAAATTCTCTGCGACGGTCGAAGACAACAAGAGAATTTACTATACGAGTATCGAAGTGTCCGTCTCTTTGGAAGACAGTGCAGGCGGAAAACTCAGCCAGTAGAACTGACGCTTCGAGAAAGTGTTTTGAGCGTTGGTGGCCTATGAGGAATCAACGGAAGTCACAAATGGTCAGAAGGACCGTGTGGCAGGGCTGAGGTTCGATTCCTCAGAGGCGTCATGCCACAGACGGCAGTCCCCGAGGACCCGGTTCGGTAAACAAGATTCTGACCATGACAGGGACAAACGCACTCGCAACGGTGCTGTCGAGTATCGTCCTCACGACTTCCGCACCCGTGACTGCGGTCATCGTCACGGCGCTGTTCGCATCCAGCGTCATCCTGATGCAAACGCCTTCCTCCGGGGCTACCGAGTAGTTGTATCTCTCTGGTTCTCTTGGCCGGCTCATCGAGTATCGACATAGTTCGGTAGGAGTTACAGACGAAGACAATCCGTAATTCTCGCTAACCGCAGGATTGCGACCGGAGGACTCCGAGAAATCACGAACACTCAACCGGCAAGGGGTGCCGAATAACGGAGCGAACACACCGTTCTAACGGTCAAGTGGGTTTAATTAAAAGCCGCGTAGTATGGGGATTACCGAACGCGCGAAGCGCGTATGGACTTGCCGGGATTTGAACCACGGGAAGACGGTCCTGCTCGCTTCGCTGCGCGGGCTGCGATTTCTCTACCTCAAATCCGGCTCGAACAGACACGAATTTGCGCCTCACGAATTATTCGGCGCAAAATTAGTGGACTCGCCGGGATTTGAACCCGGGGCCTCTTCCTTGCGAAGGAAGCGATCTGCCACTGATCTACGAGCCCACGAAGTGCCCCTGCGCGTGTGGGGCGGTCAGTCCTCGAGGACGATCTCGATGGACACGTCGTTGGGAACCTGAATACGCATCAGCTGTCGGAGCGCCCGCTCGTCCGCATCGATGTCGATGAGGCGCTTGTGGACGCGCATCTCCCAGTGCTCCCAGGTCGCGGTCCCCTCACCGTCGGGGGACTTGCGAGAGGGAACTTCCAGCGTTTTCGTCGGAAGCGGAACCGGCCCCGAGAGCTTGACACCGGTCTTGTCTGCGATGTCTTCGACCTCGCCACAGATGCTGTCGAGGTCTTCGGGGCTGGTGCCAGCCAGCCGAACGCGTGCTTGCTGCATATTATCGCTCGTTGACCGACAGGACCTGTCCGGCGGCGACCGTCTGGCCCATGTCCCGGATGGCGAACGAACCGAGCTCGCTGATTTCCGAGGACGGCTCGAGGCTCAGGGGCTTTTGCGGTCGGACGGTCACTTTTGCGGCGTCGCCAGACTGGATGAAGTCGGGGTTCTCCTCGGCAACCTCACCGGTCGAGGGGTCGATTTTTGCGTCGATGGACTCGATGGTACAGGCGACCTGTGCCGTGTGAGCGTGGAAGACCGGCGTGTAACCGGCCGTGATGACGCTCGGGTGCTGCATCACGACAATCTGTGCCTCGAAGGTATCGGCGACCGACGGCGGCTCGTCGGCGGGACCACAAACGTCGCCACGGCGGATATCGTCCTTGCCGATGCCGCGGACGTTGAATCCGACGTTGTCGCCAGGCTCTGCTTTCGGCACTTCTTCGTGGTGCATCTCGATGGTCTTGACCTCGCCACCGACGTCACTGGGCTGGAAGACGACGTCGTCGCCCGTGTTCATCGTTCCCGTCTCGATACGTCCAACGGGGACAGTACCGATGCCGGAGATGGTGTACACGTCCTGAATCGGAAGGCGAAGCGGCGCGTCCGTCGGCGGTGCCGGCTCGGGCAGCGCGTTGAGCGCTTCGAGCAGGGTCTCGCCGTCGTACCACGGCGTGTTGTCCGAGTGCTCGGCGACGTTGTCGCCCTCGAAGGCCGAGGTCGGGATGAACTTCGCCTTGTCGCCGTCGAAGGCGACCTGTTTGAGGAGCTGCTTGACTTCTTCGATAACCTGGTTGTAGTCGGTCTCGTCGTAGTCGACCAGGTCCATCTTGTTGACCGCGACGATGAGCTCGTCGATACCCAGCGTCTTCGAGAGGAAGACGTGCTCCTGGGTCTGTGGCTGAACACCGTCGTCGGCGGCGACGACCAGCACCGCGTTGTCGGCCTGGCTCGCGCCGGTGATCATGTTCTTGACGAAGTCACGGTGGCCCGGACAGTCGACGATAGTGAAGTAGTACTCGTCGGTGTCGAACTCCTTGTGGGCAATGTCGATGGTGACACCGCGCTCGCGCTCTTCGGCGAGGTTGTCCATCACGTAGGCGAACTCGAATCCGCCTTTGCCTTTCTCTTCGGCTTCCTCTTTGTGCTGTTCGATGACGTGCTCCGGTACGTTCTCTGTCTCGTACAGGAGTCGTCCAACCATCGTGCTCTTCCCGTGGTCTACGTGGCCGATAACGGCCAAGTTCTGGTGTGGTTTGTCGCTCATGATATCTCACGCGCAGAGGCGCTCTATCGGTGATATAACCCTGTGGCTCATAAAACCATTTCGATACGGCCTGTGTATTGTCCCGGTCCCGTCCTGCGATTCTGTGAGCTGATACCACGACAACGAGACTCAGGATTCGAGTGCTCGGAGATCGCTCATGATCGCGGTTGCGGTCTCGCGGCCGCCTGCTCCCCGGCCAGAGATATTGAGTCGCCCGGCGTGGGTGGTCTCGACCTGCACGATGTTCTGTGTGCCGCTCACGGCCAGGGTTCCATGTTCGTCGACGAGTCGTGGACGGACGCGGACGCCCTCGCCGTCGACTTCGCCGATGAGTCGAATCGTGGACCCGTCGTCCTGCGCTAGCTCCAGGGCGCTCGCGGGAATATCACGTATTCCCATCACCTCGGCGTCGTCGAGCGTGTACGCCGCGTCGGTGAGGACGTTCCCGAGGATAACACACTTCAGTGCGGCGTCGGTTCCGTCCACGTCGAAGCTTGGGTCGGCCTCGGCGACACCGATGTCCTGTGCCTCTGCCAGGGCGTGCTCGTAGGCGACACCCTCGGCTGTCATCCGCGAGAGGATGAAGTTCGCAGTCCCGTTCAGGACGCCACGAACGGCTGTCACGTTGCCTGGACCAACGTCCTCGATGGTCGAGAACACCGGAATCGCGCCGCCAACGGTGGCTTCGAACCTGACAGTCCCGTCGCTTTCGCGCTCTAGCGCGCGCACGTCCTCGTACCGCTGTGCGACCGGTCCTTTGTTTGCCAGGACCACATCCCGGTCACGCCCGAGCGCCCGCTGGACGTGCCCGAAGGCAGGCTCTGCGTTCCCGATGGTGGTCGGGGTTGCCTCGATGAGTGCGTCGTACTCGCCTTCGAGGACGGCGTCGAGTGTCTGGGAGCCAACCGTTCCATCTGTGTGCTTTTGGGTGAGGACGGAGTCGATATCGATTCCAGCAGGGTCGAGAGCACCCGTACTCGAATCTGCCACCGCAGTCACCGTGTGGCCGTACCCATCTGCCAGCTCGAGAACGGCCTGGCCAACCGCGCCAGCACCGACAACTGCGAGCTTCATTGGGTTTCACCCACGGCGAGTGGTTCAACGACGGCAAGCCCTCGCTGGGTTGCAATCTCCCGCAGCGTCGCGAGTGTCTCGTCGGCCGTGTCCGTCTCTGTCGCTAAGTGGATTCGCGCACTCGCAGTTCCCCCGGATCCCTCGGGGGCGGCGAGTGTAACGTCACGGACTGTCGCCGCCGTTGACTCCTCGATGCTCGACAGCGTCTCCGAGAGGTCCGCGTCGAGCCCTTGTCCGAACAGAATCGCCGTCAGCTCTTCGGTGTACCGCTGTGCGCCCGCTTTGATAACGGTGATATCGGCGTCACGCAGGGCCGATACGATGGTATCAAGCTGTGCAGAGCTAGCTGCCACGTCGACCTCAACTGGAATGTCCCCGCGAGGTGTTCGATTCCCCCGCTCGTGGAACACCGACCGCAGATTGCCGCCGTGGGTCGATATCGGCTCCAGCGCCCGGCGCAACTCGCCGGGTCTGTCGCGTAGCTCCAGCCGAACGGTGTATATCTGTTTGTCGACCGACTCAGTCATCAATGTGCCAGCCTCCGTACTCGTTCGAAGACACTCTTATCCGCATGCACGTGCTGTATGTCCATGCCGACCAATAAGTCTCCGGTTGCTGCGGCGGGGATTGACTGGGTCAAAAGGGTCTTGCCCCGGGTCACAAGTCACAATACGCTGGCAGCCGAACTGAGTGTGTGGCTGGCCCGATTCGATTTCGACATTCGCCGTCGTCCTGGAGTCACAGCCGGGTCGACACAGCACTTTACTCGCCACTCGACGGGAAGTTCGGCGCAACCAAGGGAGACCCCCGAATCGACCCCCCTCCCGAGTACGAGGCCTGCCGACTGGAGATGGACAACGGCGACCTGGCGCTGTTTGCCTGGACCGACGCTGACGGATACTGGCTCGGGAACACAGAGACCCCGAAGGCACTGTGGCGGACAGAGAAGTACACGTTCGAGGAAGTTCCCTATCCGCTCGCGCGCTGGGCTCAGCGCGAGTTGGTTCGGGAGCTCGAATCGACCGACCCCTGGCTCACGACCTACGACCACGTCACCTGGTTCTTTCTGCCGGTGTTTTTCTCGAAAGACGGCCGTGAGACGACCCGATCGTTCTTCCGTGACCACGCCGCCGGCTTTCCCGACGCCGACCGCGAGGCCGGCCTGACCTTCTACGAGGAGCTGCTCTCGACGGGAATTCTTGACGACCACCGGTACACGATGGCGACGAAACTCGGCACCAGCGAGCAGCTCGATCTCGTCAGGATGCGGGCGGCGATGGCAGAGCTTCACACCGCAAAGCTACTCGACGATGCCGGACACGCGTTCACGCCCGAGGTCCCGCTGGACTCGGGGTACGCTCTCGATTTCCGGGTCGAATCCGGGACGCTCGTTGAGGTGACGAGACCCGAACCGCCAGCGAGGCGACGGGCTGGGACACCGGCGAGTGCGCTTCGCGAGACTGTCGACGGCAAGACAGGAACCCAACTCGATGCACACCCCGGGACGGTGCTGTGTGTCGACTGTACCTCGTTCCGGGACGACGAATGGTTCGCAATCCGCGACGGACAACCCGATGTCGGATACACTCCCGCGGTCGTCTACCGGATGCGCCCCGGAAAACAGCCGTCGGGATACGTCGTCGGGGACCCTTCCCTTGGGGTGGCGTCACTGTTTGTCGACTGACTCCGACACCCGCAGATTGCGATGCCCGTCTCCGATTTGTCTCTCGTTCAGAAACCAATCACCACAGTTATGTAGTACTCGACTACTTACTTAATCAATCAGAGAAACAATGAGCAGTGGCCAGGACACGACAGGTGAGACTGTCCGACGGCGGGCAGTTCTCGCGTCCATCGCAGCCGGGACTGCGGGGACAGCTGGCTGTCTTGGTCGGCTTCGGACCGCGCGAAGCCAGGAACTCCCCGACCCACTCTCACTCGAGATACTCACGCTGCCTGGGGATGCTGACCCCGTCGCCACACAGATCGGCCGGCGGCTGGCGGAGAACCTCGAAGCAGCCGGTATCGAGGTCGACCTCACGCTCTATCCAGAAGACGAACTCCGGCGGGCAGTCCTCATCGAACAGGAGTACGACCTGTTCGTCTGTGCACACCCGAACATCGAGAGCCCGGATATGCTCCGGCCGCTGTTGCACTCCAAGTTCGTCCGCGAGCCCGGGTGGCAAAATCCCTTCGAGATGACCGATATCAACATCGACGAGTTGCTCGAAGCCCAGCAATCACAGACCGGCGACCAGCGCCGCCAGACTGTCGCCGAGCTACAACACGAGATCGTGAAAAACCAGCCGTTTATTCCTATCGTCGTCCCCGATGCGATTCAGGCCGCTCGAACCGACCGGTTTAGCTCGTGGGAGCCGATGACGACCGACCTGGCGCGCTCGCTGACACAGCTTGAACAGGTCGACCCATCGGCCGACACGCTCCGACTGGTCTCGACGAATGACCGCCTCACACAGAACCTGAACCCGATTGCTATCGAGTACCCGGACGGACGCCGGATTATCGACCTCCTCTATGACTCGCTTGGGCGGTACGACAGAGGAACTGTCCGTCCTTGGGCCGCCGACAGTTGGGACGTATCGAGGACCGATGGTGACACTCTCATCACCGCGACGCTGCGCTCAGGTCTCGAATTCCACGACGGGACGCCGCTGACGGCGGCGGATGTCGTCTTCAGCATCGAGTTTCTCACGGATACGAGTCTCGGCGAGTTCGAGGTGGCTGTCCCTGCGCCGCGGTTCCGCGGGCGGACCTCGATTGTCGAGACGGCGACCGCGATAGACGAACAGACCGTCGCGTTACGGTTTCCAGAGGCGAGTCCACAGACGGCCGTTCGGGCACTCACAGTACCGATACTCCCGAAACAGGAGTGGGAGACGGCGTCCAATCCAGTCGATATCGCGGGCGTCGACATCTCGGAGGCAGTCACCGACGCGCTCGTCCGGGAGAACCTCGACCCGGTCGGGAGCGGTCCACTCCAGTTCGACTCCCTGGTTGAGGACGAACGGCTTGTCCTGACACGGAACGACGACCATCCGTCACAGCAGGCGTCTGCGGCGTTGCCTGAGCCCTTTGCTGGGGGCCTGTCGTTTGACCAGGTCCGGCTAGAGGTTGTCCGCTCGGACGACGCCGCACTCGGACTGCTCGCCGACGGCGAGGCCGACGCCACGCTGTCGACGCTGAGTCCTTCGGCCGTTCCACGCGCCGGTCGCGAGCCCGCTGTCGAACTCAGCGTCGAACGGTCACCGGCGCTGTACCTGGTCGGCTGTAACACGACCCGCTCGCCGCTTGGAAACCCGTACTTCAGGCGCTTTGTCGCGCGGCTCATCGACAAAGACGCTGTTCAAAACGAGGTGCTCGATGGCTTCGCACGCCCGGCGACGACACCACTTACAGGGACCAGTTGGGTGCCATCGGGCCTGCGGTGGAACGACGAGGACCCGGAGGTACCGTTTTTCGGGAACAACGGCGAGCTTGACTCCGATGCCGCTCGGACGTACCTGCAAGATGCTGGATTCGAGTTCGCCGAGAGCGGCGAGTTACTCGAACAATGAGTCTCCTCGTCCACTATCTGCAGCTGGTGACAGTCGTCGGCGTCTGTCTCGGCGTCGGCGTCTACACCATCGTGGGAACCGACCGCGTTAGACGGCTCCGCGAGGAGTCCCAGCACCGTCTACTGGACAGTCTGTCTCACATCTGTGTGTTAGGCCTTGTATTCGGCCTCAGCATGTACTGGCGGCCGATCGGTGGTGAACTCTCCTGGACGTTCGGCTACAATATCACACACACGCTCTACAGCATCGAGGGAACACTTGTTCCGACGGTACAGGAGATAGCGATGACGGAACTGACCTGGGTACTCTCGCTCGTATACGTCTTTGGCTACGTGTTCCTGCTGCTGTTCCCAATCGTCGCGTACCTCTTTCTTGATACACTTCGTCCGCTGCGTGTTGCGGCGCTCGCGTACATCATTAACTATCTCGCGGGTCTCTGTAGCTACACCCTCTTCGTCGCCTACGGTCCCCGAAACTACATGCCGGGACAGGTCCGGGGCCTCATGTACGAGGTCTGGCCCGAGATAGAACAGCTGACGACACATATCAACACGAACGCGAACGTCTTTCCGTCGCTTCATACGTCTCTGGCGGTCACCGTCGCGGTACTCGCATGGTACACCCGCGATAGCTACCCCCGGTGGCTCTACGTGGCCGGATCGATGGCGGTCACTATCGCCTTCTCGACGATGTACCTCGGACTCCACTGGGGCGTCGATGTGTTCGTCGGGACGCTCCTGGGTATCGGGAGCGTCTGGGCTGCGGCGTACATCGCTTCCGACTCTGACGACCAGAGCCTGATTACCCGGAAGGGACGAGCACTGTTTGCTGCCCTTCGACGATACAGAGACCAACTTGCTTCGTGAGTGTACGGGGGCAGGAGACGCGCTAAAACGCCCGTGCTGTCGGAAATGAATTTTTTAACCGCTGTTCAATGACATGGTATTTACTACAGCGGCATATAGCTCGGATATGGTATTCGACGCAGGCGATCACAGGGACCACGAACAGGTAACGTTCTTCAGCGACGAGGAGACCGGCTTACGAGCAATCATCTCTATTCACGACACGACACTCGGACCGAGCCTCGGCGGGACACGTATCTTGGACTACGACACAGAGGAGGACGCACTCACAGACGTGCTCCGACTCTCCCGAGCGATGACATACAAGTCGGCGGCCGCTGACCTCGACCTGGGCGGCGGGAAAGCAGTCATCATCGGCGACCCCGATGAGATAAAAAGTGAAGACCTCATGCGGGCGTACGCCCGGGCGGTCGACTGTCTCGACGGACGCTACATCACGTCGGTCGACGTGAACTCGGGCGTCGAGGATATGGAGATCATCAGCGAACACACCGACTACGCCGTCGGCACACGTGATGGGCTGGGAGACCCCTCGCCTGTGACCGCACACGGCGTCCTCCACGGCCTCAAGGCCTGTGTCGAACACGTCTACGGAACGGATACAGTGTCGGACGTGGATGTCGCGGTCCAGGGCCTGGGCAAGGTCGGCCACGGACTCGCCGAGAAACTGGCCGAACGCGGTGCCTCCGTGACCGTCACGGATATCGACGACGAGAAGATGGCGGCGTTCACCGACGAACACGACGCCGACTCGGTCGCACCCGACGACATCTACGATGTCGACTGTGATGTGTTCGCGCCCTGTGCCTTCGGCGGCGCAATCAACGACGAGACGATTCCTCGCCTCAGCTGTGACATCGTGGCCGGTGCGGCGAACAACATCCTCGCAGACGAACAGCGCCACGCCGGGATGCTCAAGGAGGAAGACATCCTCTATGCGCCCGATTATGTTATCAACGCCGCCGGCATCATCACCGTCTATCACGAGTATCACGGCGGGACCAAACAGCAGGCCTTCGAAGACGCCGAGGACATCGGCGACCGCCTGCTGACGATGATTGAACGCGCCGAGGACGAGGGGACGACCGTTCTGGACGCGGCAAATGCCTACGCAGAGGAGCGCATCGAAAACAAGGACCAGACGACACCCGCGCGGTCCTGGTAATCTGACGCCGTTGACCGCACGTTTTTGTTCACTCCCCTGGAACGAGGGTGTATGACACTCGACCCCGTCCACGTGGACGGCATCGCGCAACTCGCCCGCCGGGTCACACAGCAGGTCGACGACAGCGACCACACCGACCTCGCCGAGCGGGCGTTCGCGGAGTTTCTCGACCCGCTTCAAGACGCCGACGGGGACGTAATCTTAGAGCCACTCGAGGATATACGCCGCCACGAGGTGGCCGTCGAAGACGTGGCGCTGACGGAGTCGCCGTTCCCGACACAGCACGGCCTCGATGCTGGGACAATCAACCCAACAACGTTCAAAAATGGGCTCGTCATCGATGTCTCACAGGCCGCGATGGCGGCGGTCCCCTCCGACGTGGATCTCCATCGCGCCCGGACCATCGTGATGACCGTCCACACGAACGACGACACGGTCGACGTACAGGACCCGGACTGGCGGGTCGACGACCAGGGGTACGCCAAGCGCCGGGTCCTGCACGCCCCACGAGTCGACCGGTACGAGCAGACGGTCGTCCACGCGCTGGCGCTGTACCGGACCGAGAGCGAGCACGCACTCACCCAGGCCGAGGCGGTCGAGGACCTGCTGATTCTCGACGGCCCCATCTATCCGACTGGCTTGCTGAAGTGGGTCGAACGCGACCCGGAACTCAAACGCCTCGTCATCGAGCGCTCGGAGTTCACCGAGGTCATCGAGAACTACCTCGAACTCGTCGAGACCTTCGCAAGGCGGGAGGTCCCTCTCGTCGGCTTCGTCAAAAACAGCACCTCGAAGGCACTGACTCGACAGCTCCGCCGCAAACTCGGCGCTCCCTGGGTCGACGACGACGCTTTCTTCCGGCGTGTACTCGAGCAGACCGACGAGAACGGCGAACTCGCGGACGACTCGCTCACGTTCACCAACTGGTTTCGTTCGCATGCTGGCACCGACGGTGTCCTCGTCGACGGAACGCTGCCGCTTGACCACGACAGGGAGCTCGACGAGGCGGCGTACGAGGTGACCTTCTTCGTCGTCTACGACCCCCGGGAGGACCTCGTCTACCGCATCGAAGCGCCCTACTGTGTGACCCGAGACGAGCGGGTTCGCGAGCAGGTCACGACCCAGATACTCGCCGAGATCGCCCGCGAGCGCGGGCCGCCACTTGCGGTCGGCAAGGCCGACGAACTCGCCCGTATCGACCGAGAGGGAAAGCAGACGCTCCGCCAGCGCATCGAGACGACATTCGAGACGAGCCGCCAGCGCAGCTACAACGACAAACGCTGGGGCATGGAGTGGGACTCCGGGTGACCAAGAGAGCGGCCTGAGCGCGGAAACACGTCACTGATAACTATTCCGCAGTCGTGCAACGGCTTTTCACAGCCGGCAACGTGTTTAGTATCATCGCATAAAACACGCGAGCTATGGGTCTGTTAACTGCCCTCCTCGGAGACGAGGAGAGCGCACAACCAGAGGCCATCGAGAGCAGCGACGACACCATGTACGCAATCGTCTTGAACGCGGGTCCGGACGAGGTGCCTGTCGCCGGAAACGCGTTCAATTACGCCGTCGAGTTCGACGAGAACGGGTACGACGTACAGCTGTTCCTCGACGGCGAGGCGACAAAGTGGCCGGGAGAGTACGCCGAGAACCCCGACAAACCGTTCAATTACGACTGGGAGCAGGTCCGGAGTCGAGGATTGCTCACCGGAGCCTGTGGCTACTGTGCGAACGCCTTCGGCGCAGCCGACGCGTGTGAGCGAGCTGACGTGCCGGTGTTGAGCGACGACGACGCACACGCTCCCTCCGTGGCCGAACTCGCAAACGAAGGGTGCGAAATTTTGACCGTGGGATGAGCCGCCGCGGTCGGCCGCTCGTTCCGGTAGCATAAAACAGATTCGTGACCGCTACCCGAGCAGGAGTCGCAGCCAGGGACTGTTCTGGACAATTTCGGTCTCCTCCAGTTTGGCGTCGAGACCGACCACACGGCCGGCACCCCACGCGCCGAGGCCGAACAACAACAGGAGGTAGACAAACGTGCTATCGACGACGTAGCCGTGTTCGACCGGGAGACCGGCCATCACTCCGTCCTGCCAGGCAGCCGTCCAGAAAAACAGCATCTGGAGACCGCCCATGAGCGCGGCGAATCGGACCGCGATGCCGAACAGCAGTGCGACCCCGATGAGTATCTGCCCGGTGACAACGAGCGGGTCGATAACCCCGGGATAGTTCGCGAACCACGTGAACAGTCCGTGTAACGGATTCGCACCTGCAACCGCGTTTTCCAGAAAGCCCTGGGAGGACCACGCGAACGGGTCCCCCCAGCCGCCTTCGGACCACTTTTCAAGTCCCGCCTGCAGGAACACCCACGCCATCACAATTCGCAGACTGAGCAGCGAGTAGCCTACCCAGGTCTCCGAGTAGCCAAACGAAATGTCTCGTCCGAGCAGTTCCGTGTCGAGCCGCCGTCCAGCTGGGTTCGTTGCCATTGTGAGTCACCTACTAGGTTGTTATACCAGAAAAAATATATAATCATTTACCTTCATATATGCGATGTTTAATTTACCATCTGAAGATACCAGTTCTGTTGTCTGTCTGCGGAGGATTGGCGAAACCAGGTCAAATGTGTTGTGTCCGCTGTAATTTCGTGAGAACGGCGAGGTGTTTTTTGCCTACCTACACCAACGTAATCATATGAGCTACATTGTCGCAGCCGACGGGTCGGCTGAAAGCAACGATGCAGTGGAGTACGCGGCGACACACGCCGCGACCTTCGAGAAACCCCTCGAAATCGTCCACGTCATCACGCTCGACACCGACATCGTCGACGGCGAAATCGTCATGGAAGGGCAGGGAACTGCCGCCGACCAGGGGTACGAGACGCTCGAAGACGCGAAAGCGGTGGCGCGAGAGGCCGTCCCGTCGGCAGACCTCGATATCGAGACGGAGCTGCTGACCGGGCGACCAGCAACGGCAATCGCCAACCGTGCGAACGCGACCGACGCCGACGCCATCTTCGTCGGTCATCGGGGACTGTCGACCGAACAAGAAGCTGTCGTCGGCAGCGTCGCCAAAGAGATTGTCAGCAAAGCGACTGTCCCGGTCACCGTCGTCCGCTAGCTCGACAGCCGCGACGACGAGTTAGTTGTTCTCCCAGGCCGAGCAGTTAGGCCAGCGGTAGTTCGACGACGAAGGCTGCACCTCCGACCTCGTGAGACGAGTCGTCGGTCTCGATATTCCGGTCGGCATCCTCGACCCAGACATCGCCGTCGACGCCCTCGACGAGCGATTGCACCAGATAGAGACCGATGCCCGTTCCGTCGCTGTCGAGGCCGCTCTCGCCGCGGCCGAATATTTCCGATTTCCGGCAGTCGGGCACCCCAGGGCCGTTGTCGGCGATGCGGACGGTGGCAGTATCGTCGCTCACTCGCCCCGAGACGGCGACGGCAGGGACGGCCTTGTCGTTGTGCTGGATGGCGTTTTTCAGCAGGTTTCGGAACACGGAGTCGAGCATGTCGTTCCCGATGACATCGACCGACGGAACACCACCGTCAAGGGTGACGACGGCGTCCGGGTAGGACTCTCGAATCTTCTCGAGCTGTGGGAGCAAGACGCCGTCGAGGCGAACCTGCTGGTGGTCGACCGTCGTCGAGAGCATTACCTCGGCGAGTTCGCGGGCGGTTGTCGTCAGGTCGACGGCGTTCTCGACGCCCTCCTGGAGCTTTTCGAGGTGAGAGCAACCCTCGTCGTCGTCGATATGGTCTTCGAGCAGGTCCGCGTACAGGTCGACAAGCTGGAGGTCGTTACGGATGTCGTGACGGACGACCTGGTTCAGCGTCTCCAGGTTGTCGCGTTGGGTTTCGAGGCGCTCCTCGTACTCCCGTCGTTCGGTGTCGTCCCGAGCGATGGCGACGAACCGCTGTTGGCTGCCGGCCTCGACCCTGTTGACCCAGGTCTCGACTGGGTGAGTCGTCCCGTCGGCATGTCTGTGCTCGCCCTCGATGATTATCATCTCGTCTGCCGACAGCGACCGTAGCCGCGAGAGAAACTCGTCGGGGGCGGTTCCGGCCTGAATGTCGCTGACGTGCATCGATGTCAGCGCGTCGCGGGGGTAGCCAAGTTTCTCGACGGCTGTCCCGTTGGCGTTGAGTATCTTCCCCGTCTCGTCGTGGACGAGAATCGAGTCCGGGGCCTCCTCGAAGAGGCGCGCGAGATATGTGCTGTCGTCCGCTGTGTCGTCCGGACCGTCGATTGTGAACTGTGGCTGTCTCTCTTCCTGTGCCGCTATCACTGTCTGGAGTTGCTGGGCGACAAGCTCTGGCCGTTCGGTCAGGTCAGACTGATACAGGAAATCCGACGCCGCCCTGTGGTTCTCTACGTCAGCGTCTCGGGATTCAAGGACCAGTACCACCGGTGGGCTTGATTCGTCAATCTGGTCGCTGATGTCTTCGAAGGCACCCATAGAAACGAGCAGGCAGTCAGCCTCCCAGTGAGGCTCTGTGTCTCTGGTGTGCCCAACAGCAATACCAGCCTCGCGAAACGCTTCGACTCCCTCCCGAGAGAGTAACACGTCGACAGCAAGTGCGGTACGCTGGCACTCCGGGCCAGCTCCCCCTTCCCCTACCGAACTCATTGCTACTTTTTATCGAGGACTGGACAATAAATCATTCGCTTGCCTTTTCGGGCCAGAGAGCGGTTCTCGCCCGTTAGTCACTCGTCGACGTTGACCGTCAGGACCGGCTTTGGACAGTTCGTCACCACTTCCTGGGCCGTACTGCCGAGCATGTTCTCGGTGTAGTCGTCGCCACGGGTCGCCATCGTGACGAGGTCGACATTCGTCTCCTCGACGTAGGCGATGATCTCCTCTGCGGGCTTGCCCTCACGGATTGCGGTCGAGACCTCGGACCCCATCTCCTCGACGGAGTCGCGTGCCCGGCGGACGGCTGCCGCTCCCTCGTCGCGAAGGTCGCCGAGCACGTCGTCTTTCATCTCGTCGGCGAGGGTGAGAAACACCTGGTCGTCGACAACATAGAGCACGTGAACTGTCCCCTCCTGTTCGGTCACCTCTGCGGTATGTTCGAGCACTGTCTCGATTGCCTCGCTCCCGTCGGTCGGAACCAGCACGTCGCTGTACATCGTATGCCAGCTACCAGTGGTACCTACACACTCCTTTCGGTTTGGTCGTCATTCGAACTCCGAGGTCGTGTCTGTCGAGGAGACCATCCCGACGTAGTCACTCTGGCTGTCGATGACTGGCAGGTGCTTGATGCCGTAGGTTGTCATCATCTCCGCGGCTTCGTTCAGCTCGACCTGGGTGGTGACCCGTTCGACGGGGGCGGTCATCACGTCCGCGACGGTCACTTCGGCAGGGTCATCTCCCGCCGCGACCACGTCGACGATGTCGGTTGTGGTGATGATGCCGGCATCCGACCCCGGAACGAACAGGCCACTGATGTCGTGCTCGCGCATCTGCTCTGCGGCCTCCTGGACGGGTGCGCCGGCGGGAATCGTCTCCAGCGGCGTCGACATTACCTCTTCGACGAGAACGGTCTCATCTGGTGCCATACCCTCTCTTGTACGCCCTGTCGTATCGGGTTTTCCCTCACTCCTCGTCTGGCTCGTGGCCGGGGTCGTGTTCCCGGAACCACTCGGTAAGTGATTCGAGGCGGTGAATCGCTCGGTCGGGCGTGCTGATGTTGTGGTGTTCGTCCTGGTAGATGACGAGCTTCGCGGGAACGCTCTGCTTGCGGACGCTCACGTAGAGCTGTTCGGCCTGCGTCGGCGGGCACCGCCAGTCGTTCTCGCCGGCGCTGACCAGCAGCGGCGTCGATATCTGGTCGACATCGGTTATCGAGGAGATGTCCTCGAACAGCTCGGGCTCCTCCCAGGGGAGGCCAAACTCCCACTCGTGCCAGAGGTGGTTGTCGTCGGTGCCGAACGTCGACCGGAAGTCGTAGACGCCGTGTTCGGCCGCCCCAGCCGCGAAGCGGTCGCTCCGGGTGACGACGTTCGCGGTGGTGATGCCGCCATAGGAGAAGCCCGTCACCAGGCTGCGCTCGTCGTCGACCCACCCCCGGTCGACGAGTTCGTCGAGCACCGAGAGCACGTCGTCGGTTTCGAGGTCACCGCGGGTCCCCTTGAGAGACTCGGCAAACGCCTGCCCGTAGGAGGTCGACCCGCGGTAGTTCGGCCGGTAGACGACGTATCCCTGGTTTGCCCAGTAGGCAAACGAAAACTGGAACGTCGGCGCGTCGTAGGACATCGGCCCGCCGTGGATGGAGGCGACCACCGGCCGTGGGTCGTCGGTCTCGGGGTCGAAATCCGGCGGGAGGTAGGTGATTGCCTCGACTTCCCCGCCATCGCCGTTCTCGGTCCTCACGCGCCGACAGTCGGGCATCTCGACGTCCGCCAGCAGGTCGGCGTTCAGCTCGCTGAGCTGAGTCAGCGAGTCGGGGTCGCTCTCGTCGAGCTCTGCGGCGTCGAGGGCGAACACGTCACTGCCTGCCTGCGGGTCCGAGACGACCGCCGCAACCGTCCCGCCGGCCGCATCCGAGAATCCGAGTGTTCGGCCGCGCGTCAGCGCCGGGAACGTCCGTTCTGGGTCGTCCTCGTCGGCGTCGGCACGGATGAGCTGCGTGTGTCCCTCGTCGCCGACTGCGGTGAGAAGTGTCTCCGAATCGAGCCACGCGGGCGAGGCCATCATCGCAACGGTCCGGTCGAGCGAGCCCGTCACCGAGTGCATCGGCGGCTCCTCGGTACCATCGGGGTTGACGACCCACAGCTCCGAGGGCTCGTACCAGTTGTCGGGGTCGCCGGAGACGAAGGCGAGTTGCTCGCCGTCGGGGCTCCACTCGTATGCCGAACTGCGCCGCGCCGAGTCGGTCAGCTTCCGCAGGTCGGTGCCGTCGGGGTCGATTGTGTAGAGGTCCATGACGCCGGAATCGTCAGGGCGCTCGGTTCGGTTGCTGGCGAAGGCGATGCGGCCGCTCGGACCCCACGCGGGCTGGAGGCCAAAGAGTGGCTCGCGAGCACCCTGTCCGTACGCGTCGTCCAGCCGTTGGTCCTCACCGGTCTCGACATCGACGACGAAGAGGTAGGTGGTCACGTCGTCGAGCCAGCCCTGTCCGTCGGCCTTGTGCTGGAGGCGCTCGATTTCGATTGGGCCGTCGTCGCGGCGCTGGTCGAGGGTCTCCTGTTGCTCGTCGGTCGGGTCCCGGGCCGAGACGACAAGCCGGTCGCCATCCGGTCCCCAGTCGAACTCTCGGACGCCCTCCTCGTGGTCGGTGAGCTGGACGGCATCTCCGCCCAGTTCCATGTCGAACGCCCAAACCTGGGGTTTCGGGCCGTCACTCCCACCTCCGCCGTCTTCGGCATCTGTGTCGTCCTCGTCGTCTGCCGCGTCGTCCTCTGGTTCGTCTGTGTCTTCCTCGTCCTCATCCTCGCGGCCGACGCGGCGCCCCACGTCGGGGTCGCGGGCGGCGATGAAGCCCAGATACCGACCGTCGGGCGACCACGCTGGGGCTCCCGCGTCGGAGGCACGACTCAGCCGGTGTGGCTCCCGCGAGCCGTCGGCCGGGGCGACAAACAGTGACATTCGGCTCTCGTCTTCCTCGGGGTCGAACTCCTGTGCCAGGAAAGCCACACGCTCTCCGTCCGGCGAGACGGCGACCTGCTGTGGCGTCGCCAGGTCGTAGAAGTCGTCGAGTTCGAGCTGTGACATACGGGGACGTGAGCCAGTGTTCGTATAGTGTCTTTGGTTCACAGTAACTCCGAAAGGGAATTACGGGCGACCGTCGATTTTCACGTAATGACAGTGCTCTCGAACGCCCGGCAGGCGCTTGCCTCCGGGCCGGTCTGTAACCATTGTCTCGGTCGGCTCGTCGCCGACCGGAGCTTCGGACTGGGCAACGACGAGCGCGGACGCGGCCTGCGAGTCACGCTCGCGCTCGAAGACGACGACGATTTCGAGGCGTACGACGGCGGCTGCTGGGTCTGTGAAGAGGAGTGTGAACGCTTCGAGTGGTGGGCCGAACAGGCCGCGACCGCGCTCCGTGGCTACGAGTTCGACACGTACCAGGTGGGGACGAAGGTGCCGCCGTTGCTCGAAGAGAACGACCGCCTTCTCCGCGAGGACGCCGGCATGGAGCCAGACGCCGGCGAGCCGATGAAAAAGGAGTTCAACCGCGAGGTCGGCAAGCGGGTCGGCGACCTGACCGAAACGGAGGTCGATCTCGGGCGGCCGGACGTTCAGATTCTCTGTGACCTGGCGACCGACGAAATCGAGGTGACGGTCCACTCGGCCTTTATTTACGGTCGCTACCGGAAGCTCGAACGCGACATCCCACAGACGCGGTGGCCCTGTAACGACTGCAACGGCACCGGACGACGACAGGGCCAGCCCTGTGACGGCTGTGACGGGACGGGCTACCGGTACGACGAGAGTGTCGAACAGCTCACGGCCCCGGTCGTGCGGGAGGCGATGGAGGGGGAGTCGGCGACCTTCCACGGCGCGGGCCGCGAAGACGTGGATGCGCTGATGCTCGACTCCGGACGGCCGTTCGTCATCGAGGTCGATGAACCGCGCGTCCGACGGGTCGACACCGACGCCCTCGAAGCCGATGTCAACGAGTTTGCCGACGGGAAAGCCGAGGTCGAGGGGCTCCGGCTGGCGAGCTACGAGATGGTCGAGCGCGTCAAGGAACTCGACGCGAGCAAGACCTACCGGATGACCGTCGAGTTCGAGGAGAGCGTCACCGAGACGGACCTGCAGGCGGCGCTCGACGCCCTCGACGGGGCGACAATCGCACAGGAGACACCACAGCGTGTCTCACACCGTCGGGCGGCGAAGACGCGCACCCGCGAGGTGTACGACGCCTCGGGAACGCTGGAGGACGACCATCACGCGACCGTCGAAATCGACGGCGAGGGCGGCCTCTACGTCAAGGAACTGGTCAGCAGCGACGAGGGTCGAACGGAGCCAAGCCTCACGGGCGAGCTTGGCGTCGAGGCGACGGTGACCGCACTCGACGTACTCGACGTGACCGGGCAAGAAGAGCCGTTCGAGGACCCCGACTTTTTCCTGTCTTAGTCAGTACGGCCCCGGACCGTCTCCGAAGCCGTCCTCGCGGGACTGGCATTCGCCGTTTTTGTCGATGACGACACGGCCTGTGTAGCCACACTGGCCGTTGTTGTTGTATTTACAGCGCGTACAGCGACACTCGAGTTGTTTGCTGGCACCACCTACTGCCATACCCGTCCTATTCGCTCCACGTCCTTGTATCTGTGTCCGCTCTCTGGGTCAGTCGAACTCCTGCCAGTTCGTCACGGCCACCGCTGCGGTCAGGAAGACAACGGCAAGCCCGGCTAACAGCGCCGCGGTCATCGCGACCCCCTCTGTTGAGTCGAGAATCATCAGATTGCGGAGACTCCGGTGGAAATGAGTGACGGGACTGAATTCGGCGACCTGCTGGAGGGTCGCTGGCATGAGGTCCAACTCCCAGAAGATTCCGGAGATAAACATCAGCGGAAGCGCGATGGCACCCCCGAGGCTGATTGCCGACCCCGGGTCCTGGATGGTCCCGCCGACGACCATGCCAAGCGCGGTGAACGCCACTGAACCGAGGACGAGCACACCCAGGGCGAGCGGCCCCGGAACCGCCGTCACGCCGAACAACACCCACGCGACGGCGACCATCACCAGCGCAATCGCCACCGCGAGAAGTGACTGCTGGATGACGTTCGCCAGAATCCACTCTCGCTTGCGAAGCGGCGTCGCCGCCAGTCGCTTGAGTGTTCCGTCGCGTTTGAAATCTGCGACCGCCGAGGGGACCGTCATCACGCCGTTTATCAACACCATCGCCACGATGAAGGCCGGAAGAAAGTAGTCGACGGCACCGAGCGCCGGGTCGCCCCGCTGTTGGGCTTCGACGGCCGCCGCCGGCTCCTCGACGCCGATTGCGCGGTCGTTGAACGTCGCAACGACGCTGTCGAGGATGCTCCCGACCGCACCGGCCCCCTGGTCGTCGGGGACTGTCAACAGCTGGATTCTAGCCGGCCCAGTGGTCCCGTTCTCTGCCCCGAGTGCGTCCAGTCCCTCCAGTGCGTCGGCTTGCTGGTCAGCAGAGATATTCCCCCTGAACCGGTCGAGTGTATCACGGATGACCGTCGCTCGAACGCGAGCGCTCTCGGTCCGGACTCGCTCGTCGAACCCATCCGGGACGACGAGCACGCGTTTATATCCTGTTGCCTCTTCGATGTCCGCCTCCCCAAGCGAGACGTTCGCGTCGATGCGCTCGACCGCGAGAGGCTCGACGCGCTCGACGGCGTCGACGAACTCGGCCGACAGTGCCGTCGGTTCTCCACCCTCGATGTCGTTGTTCTGGACCGCAACCTCGAACTCCGTGGGGCCGCCGGCGAAAACGAAGCTGAAGATGACGAGCAGGATGAGCGGGAACAACAGGGCGAAGAAGACGGCTTCCCTGTTGCGTGTCCAGTCCCGGAGCAGCGTGACCGTCAGCGAGAGGAGTCGTCTCACTGGAGTTCACCTCCGGGAGCCATGGAGGCCCCGGCCAGCTCCAGAAAGACGTCTTCCATGCCCGGGCTGACCAAATCGATAGAGTGAGTCCCGATGTCCTGGAGTGCGCTGTAGGTCTCCTGTGCGCGCTGGCGGTCGTCGAAGACGCCGACGAGCGCGGTGTCGCGGCGGTAGACCGCCTTAGCCTCGCTTTCGAGCACCGATTCGAGTTCGGGGGTCGCCTCGTCGGAACCGTCGGGAAGGTGGACGACGACCGTCACCTCGCCCGCGTACTCCTCAACGAGCCCGGGAACCGAGTCGACCGCCTCGACGTGGCCGTCGACAAGCAGGGCGACCCGGTCTGCGAGATACTCCACCTCGTCCATGTAATGTGTCGTCAACACGACGGTCGTCCCGAGCGCTGGCAGGCGTTCAATGTGTTCCCAGGTGGCCCGTCTGGCGGCCGGGTCGAGTCCGGCGGTCGGTTCGTCGAGAAACAGTACCTCCGGGTCACTCACCAGCGCCATGGCAATCCCGGTTCGGCGCTGGTATCCTCCGGACAGCGAGCTGAAGCGCTCGCCGGCCCAGTCGTCGAGGTCCAGCTCGGCGAGTACCTCGTCCGTGTCGAGGGGGTTGGAGTGGAGATCGGCGATGAGCGCGACGTTCTCGCGAACGGTCAGCCGCTCGAAGGTGTGAAACGACTGGGGGACGACGCCGATTCTGTCTTTGACCTCCAGTAGATGCTCTTGGAGGTCCGTCCCGAACAGCGTCACCGTCCCAGCGGTGGGTTCGCGCAACCCCTGTATCAGCTCGACGGCGGTTGTCTTGCCGGCACCGTTTGGCCCGAGCAACGCGAATATCTCGCCGTCGTAGACCTCGAGTGAGACATCGTCGACGGCGACGGTCGAGCCGTACTCCTTACGGAGGTCCCGTGTCTGTATCACCGTCGAGCGGTCGGAAGTCATTGGGTTGATACTAGCCGCCAGGGCAACGGTAAAAAAGCTTTCTCGGGGCTACTGCTCTGTGACGTGTCTGACCGAGCTTGCGATGCCACGGCTACTCTCAACCATCGCCGGGCCGGACATGTTTGCTCGGCCGATAGCAAACGCCTTCGGTCCCTCGATAACGACCTCGTCGCCCGGCCGAATCTCCGGCGAGGCGTCCCGGACGCCGGGAGCGAGCACCGAGCCATGGGGGACGAAGCCGTCAATTTCGATTCGCTTGGTGGGGACATCGCTGTCGACCCACCGGCGCGCGCCGGCGAGCGTCAGCGAGAGGACGCCGTACTGCGCGACGAGCATCGCCAGCTGCTCGCCGTCGTTGCTGTTAACGCGCAGTTTCGGGTACCGCGCACCGGTCCGGAACTCGCCGAACAGCTCGTCACCGGCTCCCTCGCCGAACTGGTAGTCCGCGACGGCGCGGATGGTGTTGTGCTGGCGCTCGCGTTTCGAGTACTTGAGCGCGTCAGAGACCGTCGAGGCGAGATTTGAGAGCGACTCCGTCGCTGTCGGGTGGTCGACGACGGTGTACTCGAAGTCCAGTCCCAGCGAGTCCTCAACGCGCTCGCAGATGTCGCGGTAGCCACCCTCGGGAACATGGGCGACAATCCGGGGGTAGTCGTTGCGGTCGAGGTAGGCTTCGAGGACGTTGGCGACGAACTCTCGCTCCGTGGGTGTCCACTCGCCGGTGACGACGGTGTCGTAGTGCTGTGCGGGGTAGGTGAGTTCGAGTTCCTGTGGCACGACGCCGATGGGCGACGTCATCGAGACGGTGTGGGCGCGGAACTGGATGGCGTCGTGGAACTGGCCGTGGCTCTGTGACTCGCTGTAGGGCTTGCGGGCCGAACACGGCACCAACACCAGCGGATTGTCGAATCGGTTCTGGTAGCGTGTCGTGACCCGCTCGGCGAAGCGCTGAATCTCGACGCGGTTGAGCGTGTCGTCGGTCGCGGCTGTCAGTTCGGCCTGCCGGACGACCGGGGTTCGCTGCTCCAGGTGGCCGTACTGCTGGTCGAGGCGGCGCATGACTGCGGTGTGCCACTGCTCGTGGCGGGCCTGCCCCTCGACGTAGTCGCGGAGTCTCCCCTCACGGATGCGCCGTCTGACCCGGCGCAGTTCCGTCTGGAGTGCGTGCTCGTTGTGGGCAGCACAATCCTCACGGCCGAACTCCTCGCGGGGAACCTGGCAGGCCGGACAGGAACAGGGCAACTCCTCAATATCTTCCAGAAACCGCTCGCCGTCGGTGGTGAGGTACTTGCCCTGAGTGCCTTTCACGACGGCGTGGTCGGCGTCGAGGAGGTCGACGCCAGCGTAGGCGAGAATCGAGACGTTGGCTGGTGTGGCGACCCCAGAGAGATAGAGGCCGGCGTCTGCGGGAATCGACTCCCGCGTGTCGATAAGTCCCTCGACGAACGCCCGTGCGTGGCCCGCGAGTTCCTGGGCGTTCGAGAGGACGTAGGCGTCTGTTCCGTAGTCGTCTGCGGTCTCTGGGGAGACGACGGCTGCGCTGGGACCGTCGAGGTCGGGGTAGTCGACGGCGAAGGCCTCCTGTACCTCGTCGGGGGTGCCGCCAGGAAACGCACGGTGTGGGAGGATTGTCAGTGCCGACTCCTCGCCCGCTGGAACCTCTCGTTCGCGCGCCCAGAGGCTACCCGCGTCCTCGCGCACGTCGTCGACGAGGGCAGGTGTCTCTCTGCTCTCCGGGAGCCGTAGTTCGGCGAGCCGAGCGGCCCCGTCGCGTTCGTGAACCTCGAAGTAGTCCGTCATTGGGGCTCCCCCGTGACGGCCCGGTCAGCTACGAAGATGTTCATGTACGGTCATCCGTCTGGGTCGGATAACAGTTCGTCGGTTCTCACTCTGCCAGGCGGCCGCCGACGTAGCCACCGAGAGCGCCTAGCGTCGCGTTGAAGCCAGCATAAATCAACACTCCGAACAGTATCCCGCCGACGCCGGCAACCATGGGACCGGTCTGGCCGATATCCTGCAGCCCTGAGTAGAGCCCGACGACGGTGAACAGGCCGATGACGAGCGCGGGAAGAGCCGGCAGTAGGCCCGCAACCGCACCCACGGTGGTCGTCCTGTCGGAGCCCCCGCCTTCGAGATAGCCTGCAAGCGCGCCGCCGACGACAGCGGAGATGCCGACAAACGAGAAAAACGCGGTGACGACACCCCCCCGGATCGCGTTTGCGTAGTACGAACTCGTGGGCTCGCCGCGCTGTTGTCTGCTGTTGTCGCGGTGTCGGACGTAGACGAACGCGACCGCGAGTGCCACCAGCCCGAGACCAGCAACTAACATGCCCAATCCGACCCAGGAGACGACTGCCGCTCCAACGTCGATGGCTTCCGTCCGTGTGAGCTCTGTTGTCCCGACAGTTACTGGTCCGCTCTCGTCGACAGCCTCACCGAGCTCCTCCCGACCCAGAGCTGTCGTGAGAACAGTGCCGGCAAACAACAACAACAGCCCGACGATGGCGATTAACATACCGAGCAGCCAGTCGATGACCTCCGGAATCGCGGTCCTCTCAGTGGACTGACCCTCCTCATCGTCTGGTTCGAATTCAGTTTGATTCATTGATAGAAGCAGAAACACGGGTCAAATATAAACGCACCTGCTGGTTTCCTTGCACGAGGGCGCGCTCCGAAACCCATACACCGGCGGGGGTCGAATCCGTCCTGTGCTCACAGGGACATCCCGTAACGCGGCATTGTTCGTGCTGTTGTCAGCAATCTGGGGGTCTGCGTTTATGGCTATCAACCTCGGGCTGGAGTTCTTCCCGGCTGTCACGTTCGCGGCGATTCGATACGACGTAGCCGGGGTTATCATGCTCGCCTACGCCCTATGGGTGGCCGACAACCCGATTCCGTCGACCCGCGGCGAGTGGGGGCTGGTGGCCATCGGCGCAGTGTTCCTGATTGCGCTCTATCACGCCCTCCTCTTTGTCGGCCAGACCGACCCGGAGGTGACGAGCGCCGTTGCCGCGATTATCATCAGCCTCAATCCCGTGTTGACGACCGGCTTTGCCCGTATCTTCCTTCCCTCGGAACGCCTGACGGTGCTGGGAATTGCTGGACTCTGTCTCGGACTGGTCGGGGTGGTCGTCCTCGCCAACCCCGACCCCTCGAACCTGACCGGCGAGGGGACCGTTCCAAAACTGCTCGTTCTCGCCGCGGCGGCGGCCTTTGCATTCGGTAGTGTCCTCACCCGCCGCGTCGAGGCAACACTCGAAATCGAGACGCTGGAGGGGTGGGCGATGTTGCTCGGCGGACTGTTGATGCACGGCATCGCGCTCGCGGCAGGCGAGTCACTCGGCAGTATCGAGTGGACGACGGAAGCGATACTGGCACTTGCGTACCTCTCGGTCGTGGCGAGTGCGCTCGGATTTCTTATCTACTTCGACCTGCTCGAACGCCTCGGTCCCATCGAAATCAACCTCGTCTCGTACGTCGCGCCCGTCTTCGCGGCGCTTTCTGGGTGGCTGTTCCTCTCAGAGGGTATCTCGGTGACGACTGTCTTCGGCTTCGCTCTCATCTTTGGGGGCTTTCTGCTCATCAAGCGCCGGGCCATCCGCGAGGAGATTCGCCGCCAGCGCCGGCCGCCGACCGCCGACTAACTACTGGTGGCGCTCGACGAACTCGACGAACGCCGAAGCCGACAGCTCACACCGGATTGGCGGCTTGAAGCCGCCGAGGTAGGTCGTGTTCGGGTCGAGTACCTCGGCTACCGCCTCTTTCATGTAGTAGTTGCCGCGATCGACCGGGCCGCTGAGTCGGACCGCCCGGTCGAGGAGGCCGCCGGGTTCGCGGCCGTCGACGAGGACGACACGGCTCGCACCCTGTGGCTTGTCGGGGTCGAGCGCGTAGAGTTCGCCGTTGCCCGCAAAGCGCTTGGAGTGGGCGTTTGCCTGGTGGTCTTGCAGTATCGCGGCTCTCGCCTCTGCTGGGGTCTCGGCGTCGAGCACCACGGGGTCGTCCGCGAGCATGAAGTAGCCAAAGAGATAGCGATGCATCCGTCCGTCTGTCTCCAGCCCGGTGTAGAATCCGAGTACGTCCCCGGCGTCGAGGCACTCGACGATAGCGTTGATATTGCCGTCTTTCCCACCCTCGCCGTATGTCAGCGCCTCGAAGTTCGGGTCGTAGTGGACCGGATAGTTCTGGATCGCCTCCTCGTCGCGGATCCACTCGCCGTCACTGCCCGGCCTGATACCCTCGACCAGCTCCGACAGTGGGCCGTCACCGTGCTGCTGTGGCATCGACCCGAACGTTCGCGTCTCGCCTGTCGTCGTCGACTTCTCGGGAATTGGGATATACTCGAAGCGTCTGCCATCAAGCAGCTGTGGCACGGGTTCGACGTTGCCGGTGTCCGCGCCGACGCCAACCAGAACGACTGCCATACCTGTCTTTTGCTGGTAGCTGTGTTAGTCCTGTTCTTCCTGTGGCGTGTACCCCTCGACGGTCACGCGGTCTGGAATCGTCCCGACAGCCGACTCGGGCCAGCCGTCGTGGACGACGGTAAACGCTGTCTCCGGGTTCGCCTCGACCAGCCGGGCGACGCCGTCGGCGGCGGCCAGATAGGCCGAACGGTCGAGGCGGTCCGGCGTTTCGGCGGTCAGGGGATACACGTCTGAAAGGCTCCGGGGGACCGGACCGAAGGGGACGACCAGCCGCCAGCTCTCCTCGTACCGGTCGCTATGCTGGCCGGTCGTGAGCAACAGTTCGTCGGGAGCGTCGAGCCGGCCGAGCCGGTCGTGGTGGCGTGTCACCTCCGGGCGGCGGGCGCTGTCGGCAGAGAGGTAGAAAAACGACTCCTTAGCGACCGGGTCGGTAGTCTCCAGTTGGTCGGCGTAGTCGAGCAACGTTCTGTAGCCGTCGACGAGTGTCGGATGCCCTCGCACCCGTGTCTCGACGAGTTCGAACAGTGTGCCCCGGCGAATTGCTTCTTTGACGCGGCGAATCTCGCCGAAGGAGACTGCGAGGTTGTGTTCGGCCAGGAGGCGGTGGCGACTCTCGTCGTCCATCGTCGCGACCTCGTCGGGGGTGTGTTCGGTACAGACGGGACATTCACAGGGGAAATACGACAGCTCGTCGAGGTGTTCTGTCCCTCGAACCGTGAGATAGCGGTCGTCGCGGGCGTACAGCGCGTAGGCCGCCGAATCGAAGAGGTCACAGCCAAGCGCCGCCGCGAGCGCGAACATCATCGGGTGCCCCGCACCGAACAGATGGACCGGCGCACTCTCCGGGAGGCCGCGTTTTGTCGCGGCGACGGCCTCGACTAGGTCGGCGAAGCGGTACTCGTTCATCAGCGGGACGACCGCGCCGATTGGGAAGAGGTCGTGGTCAGTCGACGCGGCCTCGGCTGCGGCCTGCTCGCGCAGGTCGGGATGTGTCGACCCCTGGATTGGTGCGGTGACGAGCATCTCGCCGGTGTCGACCGATTCGGCGACACCCAGCCGCTCTCGTGTCGTCTCCCACTCCTCTGTGGCTTGCTCGCGGGAGACATCTGGGGGCGTTGGGATGTCGACGGGTGTCCCGATATCCGAGCCGATCTCGCGTTGGAAGGCCAGAATCTCCTCGGTTGTCACGTCGATGTTGCCGTACTCCGCGAGCTGGAACGAGCCGGAGTCGGTCATGATGGCTCCCGAAAAGTCGAGCGTGTCGTGAAGCCCTTCCTCCAGCGCGGGCTCGCGTAGCTGGTCGCTGCCGTAGATGATGTAGCTGTTCGTGATGAGAATCTCCGCACCGAACTGGGATTCGAGCTGTGCGGGCGAGATGGTCTGAACGTGGGGATTGACGACGGGCAACAGCGCCGGCGTCTCGACGGTCACGGACGACCGCGGCACCGTCAGCTTCCCGAGTCGCCCTGCCCCGTCGTATCTCCGGACTTCGAAGTTGTCCCGCATTGTCATCCCGTCTGACGGCGGCGGCGGTAAGGATTGCGTTCCAGGGCGATCTCTGGTCGGGGCGACGACCACACGTGACTGGGATGCCGAAAAATCCGAAAGTCACCTGCTGGTACGAAACTGGCGTGCAATGCCGTAGAAAACGGCTCGAACGGCCAGAGGCTGTCTCCTGATTTGGGGGTGTTTGTCTTTATATTCCCGTAACTTACAGAGATAATCCCAAAACTCCTGAGCGTAGGTACTCGTTTGTTCAGGTAACGTCACTGAGAAAAATTTTATATGGGATTCTCTCCAATTATCAAATAGGAGGAGTACAGAGATGGCAGTTAGTGACAACTCAAAGCATCGGCAGGAACAGGCGTGGAACCGACCGCTGAATCGGTTGTCCAGGTACGACCTGGTGCTAGCTGTCATTCCGATACTGTTTACCGCGTCGGTGCTCGTCTCTCTGTTCACCCCCGTTTCTCTCCACCTCGCGATGGGGGCAGGCGCACTCACGAGCGCGCTTCTGGTCGCTGACGCGCTGTATCTCAACCCCCCGACCAACGCCAGCGACGGGGAGTCTGGCCCTGGGTCGTCGGGAACTAGCTAGACAGTTTTACTCTTCTTGAGCGTCCACGACGGCGACACCGGCGAGGTTGACGATATCTTTGACCTCGTCGCCGCGCTGGAGGACATGAACCGGCTTGTCCATGCCGACGAGCATCGGACCGATGGCCTCTGCGCCGCCGAGGCGCTTGAGGAGTTTGTAGCCGATGTTGCCGGCTTCGAGGTTGGGGAAGACGAGCACGTTCGCCGGCTCGTCGAGCTGTGAGAAGTCGTAGGTGCCAGACAGCGTCTCCTCGACGACTGCGGTGTCTGCCTGCATCTCGCCGTCGACGGGGAAATCGACCGTGGGGTCTTCCCGTAGCTCTGTGGCGGCGTCTCTGACTTTCTGGGTCCCTTCGTTGTCGACACTGCCGAAATCAGAGTACGACAACAGGGCAGCCCGGGGGTCGACGTTGAACCGGCGGGCGAGTTCGGCGGTGTGTCGTGTCACCTCCGCGAGCACATCCTCGTCGGGGTCCTGATTGACTGTGGTGTCGGCACAGAAGACGACCCGGTTTTTGAACGTCAGCATGTAGACGCCGGCCACATAGTTGGCGTCGTCGGCCGTCCCGACGATTCGAAGCGGCGGTCGGAGCGCCTCGGGATAGTGGTGCATTAGTCCCGTCAGCATGGCGTCGGCGTCGCCCACTTCGACCATCACGCTGCCGAGATAGTTGCCGTCGGTGATGAGTTCCTCTGCCTCTCGGCGAGTAACTCCCTCGCGCTGCCGGAGTTCGTAGAGCCGTTCCGCGTATGAGTCGAGGTTGTCCTGGCTCGGGTCCACGATCTCGGGGTCGAAACTCAGTCCCAGATTCTCCATCGTCGCCCAGATGCGCTCCTGGTCGCCAATGAGCACCGGCTTGCCGATACCCTGCTCGGCAATCTGGTAGGCCGCCCGGATCATCTTCTCGTCGTTGCCCTCCGCTAAGACGAGCCGCTTGGGGTCGCTTTTTGCCTTATTCAACACGACCCGCATCATCTCGCGGGACTTGCCCAGCCGCGCTTCGAGTCGTTCGCGGTGTTCCGCTGCATCCAAATCGATGCGGGCACAGCCACTCTCCATCGCTGCCTGTGCGACAGCCGGCGCGACCTCGAACAGTACGCGCGGGTCGAGTGGTTTCGGGATGATGTAGTTGGGGCCGAACTGAAGCGGCTCGTCGCCGTAGGCTTTGACGACCGCGTCAGGAACGTCCTCGCGCGCGAGGTCCGCGAGTGCTCGCGCGGCGGCGACCTTCATCTCCTCGTTTATCTCGGTCGCACGGGCGTCGAGCGCGCCCCGGAAGATGAACGGGAAGCCGAGCACGTTGTTCACCTGGTTCGGATAATCCGAGCGGCCCGTGGCGACGATGACCGTGTCATCGCGGGCTTCCTTGGCCTCGGTGTAGCCGATTTCGGGGTCGGGATTGGCCATAGCAAATATAATCGGGTTGTCGGCCATCGACCGGACCATCTCCTCGTCGACAATGCCACCGATAGAGAGCCCAACGAACACGTCGGCATCCTCCATCGCGTCGCTGAGGTCACCCTCGGGCGCGTCGCTGGCGAACTCGCGCTTGTACTTGTTGACTTCGTCGGCACGTGCCTCGGTGACGATGCCGCTCGAATCACACAGTGTGATGCGGTCTTTACTCGCACCCAGTGAGGCGTAGAACCGCGCAGTTGCGATGGCGCTCGCACCAGCGCCCGAGAAGACGATGTCGAGTTCAGAGAGGTCTTTGTCGACGATGTCGACAGCGTTCAGGAGGGCAGCGCCGGAGATGATTGCAGTTCCGTGCTGGTCGTCGTGAAAGACCGGGATGTCAGTCTCCTCGCGCAGCGTCTCTTCGATTTCGAAACAGGCCGGGGCGGCGATATCTTCCAGGTTGATACCGCCGAAGGTGGGTTCCATCGCGCGGATGGATTCAATCATCGCGTCGGTCGACTCGTGGTCGAGTTCCACATCGAAGACATCGATGTCGGCGAACCGCTTGAACAGGACACCCTTCCCCTCCATGACGGGCTTGCTGGCCTGTGGGCCGATATCACCCAGGCCAAGCGTCGCGCTGCCGTCGGAGACGACGCCGACGAGATTTCCTTTTGCTGTGTAGCTGTAGGCGTCGGCGGGGTTCTCGTCGATCGCCCGACAGGGCGCGGCGACGCCAGGCGAGTACGCCAGGCTCAGGTCTCGCTGCGTGTTCGTCGGCTTCGTCGTCGATATCTCTATTTTTCCGGGCGGCTCCGTACTGTGATAGTCGAGTGCGTCCTCGTCAAGTCCCATGCTCGGAACCCACCGAGGCTGTGACAAAAAGCCCATCGAATACTCGTTCGTCAACTGTCGAAATGCCCAGGGACACTCTGCGATAAATTTTGATGGGTTGTCAAATGGGCTTCCCAGCCAGCGAGAAAAATGAAGGCTTTGATATGGATGCACACCAAGAGCCAGATATGCGCGTTCCCCTTCGACACTACCTGGCGACCACGACCGCAGGCACGTTCTTCCTGATACTCCTGGGCGTGTACACGGGCAAGATTGGCGCGGGACTCTCGTGTGAGGCGCGGTGGCCACTCTGTGACGGCTGGATGGGGCTGTTTCCGGCAAACTGGCCGAGTTTCGTCGAGTGGTTCCACCGGCTCGTCGCCTTCGTCGTTGGCTTTCTGATCCTCGGTGCGGCGATCATGGCCTGGCGGCGCAACCGCAGCAAGTCACTCCGGTATACGACGCTGCTTGCAGTCCTGCTGTTGCCTGTCCAGATTTTCTTCGGCGCGAACACCGTCCTCAACTTCGGTGTCACGGCGTCGATGATGCACCAGTTCGCCGCCCAGGCCATCTTCGGCTCCCTGGTCATCGCGACGACGATCGCGTACGTCAAACACGGAGCCAGCTCGGGACAGAGTCCGTCGGGTCCGAACGTACAACACGCAGACGACTAACTGTTGACGCCGACGGTGAGAAGCGTTCCGTGGGTCCGGTAGCGGTCGGCCATCGCCTCGCGGCTCTCCCAGTTCTCCGTCGGGAACTCGTCTGCGGGCGGAATCTCTATCTCGCGGTCGGGGATAGTCTCCTGTTCTGCGACGATCAGCCCCGCCTCGCGGAACGCCTCGCGGTACTGTTTGCGGCTCCATAGCTTCATGTCGATGTCGATGCGCTCTTGCCACTCGTGGGTATGTTCTGACTCCTCGAAGAAGTTCACCGCACAGTAGAAGGTCCCGCCAGGGCGGAGGACGCGTCGAATCTCTCTCAGCACCTCATCCGGTCGCTGGCTGTAGTAAAATGCCTCCATCGACCAGACGTGGTCGACACTGTTCTCGGCAAGCGGTAGATGATGGAAGTCACCGCCGACGAATCCGACGCCGTCGTCGTCGGTGTACCCCTGGGCGTTGTGGACCATCTCGACGGAGCCGTCGAGGCCCACACACGACCCGGCCTCTCTGGTCTCCCGGAGGGCTCGCAGCGCGTACCCGGAACCGGTGCCGAGGTCGAGCACCCTGTCGCCAGGTTCGACTGGCATCCGTGCGAGTGCGTGTTTGGCAGTGTGCCAGTGTCGCTGTTCCATCCCTCTGTCCTTGCCTGTCTTGGCCCACTGGTCGAACTCCTGCTGGACGCTCATCGTCGGAGACAGCACCCGCGTGTGGTTAAATCACACCGTTCTCACCGGGGTAGCGAGAAATAAAACGTCGTTCCGTCGTCTGACTCCACCCAGATATCACCACCGTGCCGAGAGAGAATGCGGTCACAGATAGCGAGTCCCATCCCGGTCCCGTCCCCGTCACGGTGCCCGCGCTCGAAGAGCTCGAAGATTCGCTCCTGTTGTGACTCCGGGATGCCAGGGCCGTCGTCGCTGACCGAGAAGACGACCTCCTCTTCGTGCACCTCAGCACCGACGTGGATGGTCGGCTCTTCGACGTGGTCAATTGCGTTCTCGACGAGGTTCTGGAACACCTGGCCGAGCTGATTCTGGTCGACCTCGACGGTCGGCAGCTCCTCGGCGGTTACGGTGGCGTCTGCCTCCTCGATGCGGAGTTCGAGATTCTGGCGCGTCTCGTCGAGCACCGCTGTCGCGTCGGTCTCGGTGAACTCTCTCCCCTCCGTCTCGACGCGGGAATAGGCCAGGAGCTCGTCGACCATGTCCTGCATCCGCTCGGCACCGTTGGCCGCAAAGTCGATGTACTCCTGAGCCTCGTCGTCGAGGTCGTCTCTGTACTCGTCTTCGAGCAGACTCATGTAACTGGAGACCATCCGGAGCGGTTCTTGGAGGTCGTGGGAGGCGATGTAGGCAAACTGCTGGAGACGGTCGTTCGACTCGGCGAGCTGTTCCATCTGTGCTTCGAGTTGTTCCTGTGTCTGGCGCAACTCGGTGATGTCGGTGTAGATGGCAAACGCACGCCGGTCGTTGGTACCGATGCCGTACGGAACGACCCGGAGCTTGAAAAACAGCCGACTTTCGCCGACCGTCGACACGACCTCTGTACTGTACAGCTCTCGGTCTCCGATTGCCTGGCTGACCGCGTCTTCGACTGCCTCGTCGTCGTGGTCGACGACGGCCATGAGAGACTGCCCCTCTGCTGACTCGTCGCCGTCGACGAACAGACCACAGAACTCCTCGTTCGCCCGCTCGATTGTGAGCTCGCTGTCGTCGTACCGAAGGTCGGCGACGCCGGCAGGGTCGTTCTCGAACAGCGACTCCCAGCGGTCTTTCTCCGTCGCCATCTCGTCGCGAGACTCGTGGAGGCGAGCTGAGACGTAGCCGATGCCGGCACCGGCAACTGTCCCACCGATGGCGGTGTGGACACCCATAATCACCGGCTTGAACGTCTCCTGGTAGCTCTGGGAGCCGATGGCCCACAAGAGGATGAACATGATGCCGATCAGTCCGA
Source organism: Halovenus salina (assembly GCF_026410925.1). Taxonomy (GTDB): domain Archaea; phylum Halobacteriota; class Halobacteria; order Halobacteriales; family Haloarculaceae; genus Halovenus; species Halovenus salina. Next base: position 2,778,019 of record NZ_CP112972.1, read on the forward strand.
TGACCGCCCACCGCAACACCAACGCGAGATACTGGCGCTCCCTGCTGTTGTACAGCCAGTAACTGAACGCGACAAACCCGACCAGCAGCGCGAGCGGGACGCTGTTCTCTAGAAGGGTCAGCCACAGCGCCTCGCCCTGTTGGGCCGTGTCCTCGTAGATATCAAACAGAACGACTGCGGCCAGCACGGACGCGAGCGCGACAGCCAGCGTGAGATGACTCCGCTTTGCTCTCGGCAGCGTCGGTGTCTCGTCCAGGGACATACCCCAACCGATGTTGTGGCGTGTACATAAGTGACACGCCATGAATTGTGCTGTCGATGACAGAAAATTTTAAAAAGCCATCTACACAAACGTAGGGAGTACCATGTCCCCCGATGAAGGAAAGCCAATCGAGATACTGCTCGCCGAGGACAACCCTGGCGACGTGAAACTCACCGAAAAGGCGCTCGAACACGGGGACATACTCAACAATCTCCATGTCGTCGAGAACGGCGTCGAGGCGATGAAGTTCCTCAGGCGGGAGGGCGAATACAGCGACGTGCCGATGCCGGACCTGTTTCTGCTCGACCTGAACATGCCCAAAAAGGACGGGAGAGACGTGCTTGCAGACATGAACGACGACCCGGAACTACGGCGCATTCCGGTGGTCGTCCTCACCAGCTCGGACGCAGAGGAAGACGTGGTCAAATCCTACGAGCTGAGCGCGAACGCCTACCTCACGAAGCCGGTCGATTTCGACGGCTTCGTGGATATCGTCAACCGCCTCGAGGACTTCTGGTTCAAAGTCGTCAAAATGCCACCGAAGTGAGATGACAGAGGACACCGAGACCCTCGACGTGTTGCTCATCGAGGACAACCCGGGAGACGCGAAGCTCATCGAACACCACCTCCGCGGGGACTCGGCCCAGGCACTCGCCGAGGAGGTTGAGCTTACCCACGTCGAGTCCCTCGAGTCCGGTCTGGCTGCCCTCGAAGAGGCGACCTATTCGCTCCTGTTTCTCGACCTCGGGCTGCCGGAGTCAAGCGGTATCGAGACGCTTGAACGGGTCGACGACGCGGTCGATGCGACGCCGATTGTGGTGTTGACGGGACTTGACGACACCGAGACTGCGCTCGCGGCGATTCAGCAAGGCGCACAGGACTATCTCCCGAAAGGCGAGGTCGACTCCCAGACGCTGTGGCGCTCGCTTCGGTATGCCCTCGAACGCCACCGCCAGGAACTGCAACTCCGTCGCCGTACCGAACAACTCGAGTTCTTCAGCGGCATCCTTCGCCACGACGTGAAAAACGGTATCGACGTCATCCAGCGGAACGCGTCTGTGCTCGAATCCGAGCTATCAGACGAGCACGCCAACCGTGCTGGCACCATCGTCGACTGGAGCGACAACATCGCGGAGCTGACAGCGAAGGTCCAGCAGATGATTCAGGGCATCACACAGGGAGACAAGCGCGAACTCGAATCGGTCGACATCTCGGGGGTAATCGCAGACCAGGTCGACACCGTCGAGGGGATGGACAAGGACGTGACTATCGACACGTCAGTTCCCTTCGGTCTGACCGTTCGAGCCGACGAGATGCTCGACGAGGTCGTCCACAACCTGCTCACGAACGCTGTCGAACACAACGATGCCGACGAGCCACGGGTCACGGTTGACGTGAGTGTCGATGACGGCATTGTCGAACTCGATGTCCGCGATAACGGTCCGGGACTCCCCGACACCGAGCGGACCTATCTCTCTGGTCGTGACATCCAGGCAGACGAGTCCAACCACAGCGGGTTCGGGCTTCACTTCGTCCGGACGATGGTGACGAGCTACGGGGGCACCATTGCCGTCTCCGACAACGAGCCCAGGGGAACAGCCATCACGATTGAACTCACGGAGGCCTAGCTGTTCTCGTCGAACTCGTCGTCGACGCGCTCCTCGGGTGTGTTTGCGAACGGCGTGTCGTCGGCTCGTGATTTGTGAATCTGGAACGGGCCGTCGACGAACATCTCCTCGCGGTCAGTCGCGTCTGTCGTTCGGTCGTCACGCTCGAAGATGTACGCAAAAAAGCCAAAGAATGGGACCAGCCCCGCAAGCGCCGCCCATTTGTACGGACTCATCCCGTGTTTCGGGGCATCGCGGTAGACGTACCCCGCGGCCGCGAGCAAGGCGAGTATCGGGAAGCCGACGATGATACTGATCAACAGCCACTCCATACGTGTGCTAGCGGCCGGAGCGACCTAAGCGTGGTGCTGTGGCTGATCGAAGGAGATACCGGAAAATCAGCAGCGCCAGTTAGACGTCGAGCTCGTCGAGTTCGTAGTCGGCGATGTCGACGCCGTCGCCGGTGACTGTTGCCACGTAGATTCCGTTACCGGAGCCGGTATCGCGCTCGGCAGCCGCCTTGATACCTGCGCCAGCCGCCTTCTGTGCCTCTTCGATAGACATGTCCGGCTCGTAGCGGTCTTCGAGGGTGCCGTATGCGACGGTAAGCCCAGAGCCGGTGATGGTGTAATCGTCTTTCATGACGCCGCCGGCCGGGTCGATGCTGTAGACGTGACTGCCTTCATCATCGACACCGCCAAGAATGGGGTTGATAGCGAGGAACGGACCGCCACGGGCGAAGTTACCCGCGAGCGTCGAGAGCGCCTGCATGCTCATGTGCTCGCCGCGCCGTGCCTCGTAGAGATTTACTTCAGAGCGCAGTGTCCGGATAAACGACTGGGCACCGCCGACGCTTCCAACCAGCGTCAGGGCGGCCGTCGGGTGAATCTGCTCGACCTTCTGGACGTTCTTGTTCGAGACGAACCGGCCGCCGAGGCTGGCGCGCATATCCGTCGCGATGACGACGCCCTCCTCTGTCGAGATGCCGATGGTCGTCGTTCCGGTCTTGTTGACTGCCTCCTCGTCGCGCTCGCCGTTGGGAAGTGTCCCGAGCTCCGGCTCGTAGGGGTCGGTCCCGTAGCGCCCGGCCTGATGCTGGTGGGGTTCGATGTTCGAACCAAACGAGTTGTCCTGCATATCCCGTGATAACGGCCGGTCACGTAATAAGGTTCTCGTTCGGGAAAATGCGACTGGAACTGTCGTTAACTACGCTTGGGGCGGCGCTGTTCGTATGCCTCCTTGACGCCGAGAATCGCGCGGTCGACCGGCAGGCGGAAGCCGACCCGCTGTGTGAGCAACGCGAGCGGGAGCAGTGCGATACCGCACAGAAGCGTTATCTGGTACAGGGCAAACAGCGTGGCGTGGTGCAGACGTTCCATCGTAGTGTACTCGCTAATCAACGAGTTTCTACTTATATGTCTTGGGGTAAGATCATCATCGAAAAATAACGGCTATCCCGTTGCTGTATGGTGGTTTTCTACAACGCGGCTTGAACAGGGTGGGACGGCAGCCCTGGCGGCGGTATGCACGTATACACGCGCTTGGGACGGTGGCAATTCTCCATAAGTTATGACGACGTTAGCCGTGACGTGCGCCTCGTCGTGTGAGCGACCGAAATCAAAAAAGACGAGTATGTGCCCCGAGATATCCTCTATATGAACTATCGTGTTGTGTTGGAAGCGGCTTGGCTGGTTCACGACGTCGACGACATCGACGATGCTATCGGCGTGGCAGTGAGTGAAGCGGGGAAACGACTCAACCAGAAGGATATGGATTACGTTGAGGTCGAGGTCGGCTTCACCGAGTGTCCGGCCTGTGGCGAACCCTTCGACTCGGCGTTTATCGCCGCTGATACCTCGCTGGTCGGTCTCATGCTCGAAATGAAGGTGTTCAACGCCGAGAGCGAGGAACACGCACAGCGTATCGCCAAAAGCGATATCGGCGGCGCACTGCGGGATGTCCCACTGAAAGTCGTCAACACCTTCGAGATTGAAGACGCCGAGGAGGAGTCGGCCTGAACTGGGCCGACAGCCGATAGCTTTATATATTACTCCTGGTAATCTCCCGGTATGGAACTTCCGACGCCGGAAGAGTTGCGCGAGCGTCGGCTCGAACTCGGGCTGACCCAGAGCGAGCTGGCCGAGAATGCGGAGGTCTCACAGCCACTCATCGCTCGTATTGAGGGCGGTGATGTCGACCCGCGGCTCTCGACGCTCAGACGAATCGTCAACGCCCTGGAGGAGGTAGAGGGGAGCCTGCTTCGGGCTCGCGAGCTGATGCATACGCCCGTCACGAGCGTCGCACCCGACGCGAGCGTCCACGAGACCACCGCGTTGATGAACGACCGCGGATTCTCGCAGGTCCCGGTGGTCCGAGAGGGAACACCCCAGGGGTTGATTGGGATGTCCGACATCCGCCAGCGCTCCGAGGAGAACGTCGGGGACCTGCCAGTCGCCGAAGTGATGCACGAATCGATTAGTACTGTTGAGCCCGACGCGTTGCTCGATACGGTCGATGCCCACCTCGACCACAACGACGCTGTGCTCGTCGTCGAGGGCGGCGAGACGGTCGGTATCATCACCGAGGCAGATATCGCCCGCCAGCTCTCGTAAAACGGACTACTCCTCGAGTACCGGCAGCGAAAAGACGTGTTCGTCGACGCCGCCCTCGGCCGTTCGACCGAGGGCGCGGACCGAGTCTGGCGTCTCGACGACGACCGCTTCGCCGCCGTCACGCCGGCGGTTTTCGCGGATGACGTTCTCACAGATGACGTTCTCTCGGCGAATCGGGGCGTCCTGTCGGCTGTGGCCGACGACCTGTGGCGGGGCGTCCTCTGGCATATACTCGAAATCGAGCCAACTGATACCAGCTCCCGGGCCGCGGCTGCTCTCGTCACCGTAGCCGAACACTCGGGGATAGTCGTCTACGATAGCCGCCTCTCTGTCGATGGCGTTGGGCTCGCCGAGTCCCTCTAATAGTGCTGAGGCACCCTCGACGAGTGTGTTGTTCACGGTTGAGGCGTCGTATGGCTCCGGCTGTCCGGCGTGTGCGTAGGTGACGTTGTAGCCTTCGTACGCCGCGACGACGTGGCCGTCCTGTATCTGCTCGATTAACGACCGACGTTCGTCTACACTCCGGCTGCCAGCGTACCAGTTCGACCAGCCGTACAACTCCGGTGTCAGCACTCCCATCTCGTGGTTGCCGACGGTGACACGGACGTGGCCCGGCGGTGCCTCGTCGATGAGCCGGTCGACCATCTCGACGACGCGGTCGCTCTGTGGGCCGCGGTCGATGAGATCGCCGTTGAACACTAGGACATACCCCTCGTCGCCGGCCCAGTGGAGCCGGCGTGCGGCGTCTGACTCCACGATTGGGTCGTACTCTGGGTGGTCTGCGAGCGTGAGAAGCGCGCTGCGTGCTTCCCCCAGAAACCCGTGGATATCGCTGATGCTGACGATGGTCGGCGTCTGCTGGAGAGCGGTGACACTGTCGCGCGCTGGCGGGGCAACCGCGTCTGTCTCGTGGGCAGCTAACATATTAGTTTACCTGGTAGTCAACAGCTTCAGGACGCGACGGTACAAGAACTCCGTGTTTTCCGACGGAACTTGTGGCTGTCGTCACTCTAGATGGTGGCCACGGATAGCGACGCCGGCTCCCTCGGTGACGGTGCCGATAATCCGTCCGTCTTCGGTCGCCGCCACGACATCTTCCGCGTCTGCTTTGGGCATCGCTACGACGAATCCTGTCCCCATGTTGAACGTCCGGTGCATCTCCTCGTCGCCGACGTTACCCTCCTGTTGGACGAACGAGAACACGGGCTGGGCGTCGAAGGGGTCCGTGATGTCGTAGCCAAATGCGCCCATCCGGGTGAGGTTCGTCCAGCCGCCGCCGGTCACGTGGGCGGCCGCGTGTGTCTCGTGGTCCCGGAGCACCCCGAGCAGGTCCGTGTACAGTCGGGTCGGTTCGAGGAGCGTCTCGGCTATCGTCTGGTCGGGTGCGGGCGGGAACGGGTCGGTATACGCGTGTTCGCGGGTGACCGACTCCCGTGCCAGCGTGAGCCCGTTCGAATGGATGCCACTCGACGGCCAGCCGACAATTGCATCACCCGGCTCTGCCTCGCCGGGAAACAGCGCATCCTTCGGCGCGAGGCCGGCACACGCGCCGGCGATATCGAGCCCCTTGATGACATCAGGCATGACGGCCGTTTCGCCCCCGACCAGCGCGAGTCCGGCCCGCTCGGCACCCTGGCGGAGCCCCTCCCCTAGGTCCTCGGCGGTTTCGTCGTCGGGCTCTTCGACCGCGAGGTAGTCGACGAACGCGACCGGCTCGACCCCCTGTGCGACGAGGTCGTTGGCGTTCATCGCGATACAGTCGATACCGATTGTCGAGTAGTCGTCGACAGCCTCGGCGACGAGGAGTTTCGTCCCGACGCCGTCGGTCGCCAGCGCGAGATACTGGTCGCCGATGTCAACCAGGCCCGCGTAATCACCCTCGAACTCGCCAGCTGCGCCGATGAGTGCACTCGTCGCCGCCTCGCTCGCATCGATGTCCACGCCCGTCTCGGCGTACGTGAGCCCCTCCTCCTCTTCAGGGTCTGTGTCCTCGCTCATGCTCGTGAGACTGGCGGGCGCAGGCAAAAGCCCACCGCTTGCCGGTGCTGTCTCGATTGGACTAACGCCGGTATCGCGGCGCTAGAAGATGAACCCGACAACGAATCCGACAAGCGAGAGTAGGGAGACACCAAAGACGGCCGCGAAAACACCTTTGTGCCACTGAGCGACTGTCTTGCCGTCGAGCGGGCCGGCAGGCACCATGTTGAACGCGGCCAGGAAGATATTGATGAGGACGCCCATCTGTCCGACTTCCGCGACGAATCCACCGCCGAGGACAAACGGAATCAAGAAGACTGCTGCCAGCACGAGATTCGTTACCGGCCCAGCGACAGCAACCAGCCCGTTCTGGCGGGCCGTAATCGCGCCGCGGTGATAGACCGCGCCGGGCGCGGCAAAGAGAAAACCGGCGACGCCGGAGGCGACTGTGATGGCGAGCATGTCGTATTTCGCACGAAAGGCCGCAATTTGGCCAAACTGGACGGCGACGACTTTGTGTGCGAGTTCGTGCAACAGAAAGCCAGCGCCGACGGTTGCCGTGCTCAGCAGGAACACCCGGACCAACGCTCCGATGTCCGGGGCGTAGATCGGCTGGCCTCTGATGAAGTCCCCTTCAAGAAAGAAGGTGAAGGCGACACTCAGCGCAAGCCAGGCGACCGCGAGGTCGCGCAACTCTTCGCGGTAGAATCGGATGTCAGCAATCTCGTACATTATGTTACTGTCTCCCAGATGAGGCGTGCGCTCTCGCTTGCGCCGTTGAGCATCTGCTGGCCCAGCTCGGTGACGCCACCGATGTCCGAGGCGAGATAGGGCAACAACACCGCCGCGAAGAAGACGCTGGCGAGGAAGCTCCCGATGTTGGTCATCGCCACGATGAGGATGAGCCGGAAGGTCGGTACCTCGTTGCGCATATCTCTGACGAGGCTGGACACCGGGCGCTCGTCGTCCCCGAGCATCTCGTTGAGCTTGCTGATGTCCGCGACGTTGACGCTCGTGTAGCGCAACTCGACGTAGCCGGCGAACCATCCCGGCGCGAGCAGCGGATTGACGCTCGTGAGCCAGGCGACCGCACCGCCGACGGCAGCGCTACTCCAGTGTGCGCCGGCCAGCTTTGCGAGTGCGCCGGCCGCGAGCCCGTTGACGACGAACCAGACGGCGAACACCCGCAGCAGGAACTCGCCCTGGACGCCCGCCACCGCGAGCAGGACGAAAAAGGCCAGAAAGCCAAGGGTGAACGCGTAGCCAATCGCCTTGTACGCGATGGCGCGAAACCGGCTCGTGCTCGGCTCGCCGACCAGCGACTCGGGCGGTGGCAGCTCCTCGGGGTGGTCGAGGTAGCGTTCGATACCCGCCCGGTGACCCGCGCCCACGACCGCTACCACGTCGTAGCCGGCCTCGCGGAGGGCGACGAGCTTGTGAGCGATGTAGGCGTCTCGCTCGTCGATAAGTGCCTCCGTTCCACCCGGCGAGAACCGTCGGAACTCCTCCATCATCGCCGTAACGACGTCGGCATCGGTCAGCCTGTCGAGGTCGATTTCGGCATCTTCGATGTCTCGCGTCGACCGGAGAAGCAACAGCGAAATCGGTGTTCCGACTGCAACGGCGACTGCTGTAGCAACTGCAAGCCCGTCGAGGAGACCCAGCACCGAACCCAGGAGCCCACCCACAAGCGGCAGCCCCACGTCGACGCCTGCCGGAACCAGGTACGGGCCACCCAGTGCGCCCGCGATAATGGCGACAAATGTTCCGATGAAGAGGCCGACTGTCAGGCCTGCAGTCCATACGCCGCCCATCTCGACTAGCAAGGCGGCGACGATAGCAAGTTTCTCGCGCAGGCGCATCCCGGACCAGAGCCGACGGACCGTCAGCTGAATATCGCGGTCGACCAGGGCGACACCGCTGCCGTGTTCTTCGGCGCTGTCGATTGCCGCCATCATGTCCGCGCCGGGCTCGATATCGAACCGGTCGCCGAGCCGTGCCTGCACGTACGAGAGCATCCAGTAGGCGAGAAACTGGTAGACGGTCTTGCCCGAAATAACGTCGCCAGCGTCGATATCGTCGGGCGTCTCGCCCTGCATCCGCTTGTACCGAGTCTCGTCGAGTTCCACCGCGACGACATCTGGCTGTCGCTCTGCGATCGTCTGTTCGACCTCCTCGACGCTGTCGTGAGAGACGTGCGCTGTCCCGACGACGGTCACCGACCCGCCACTGCGTGTTCCGGGAACGACCGGCGTCTCGCCGGCGTCCAGCACGTCGCCTCGGTCGGTCATCGTTCGGGTTTGTAGGTCGCGTGGTTTACCATTGACGACTCCCCTCGGCGATTACTCGGAGACGCCGTCAAACCCCTGTGCCCTGACACGGTCGAGAACGTCTGTCGCGGTGTCTGAGACATTACCGTCGTCGGGAGCCGGCTCGTAGCCATCGAACACCTCGTGGACCATGCTCACGCTGCTTGACAGCGTATCGAGACCGTACCCGCCTTCGAGCACGAACCCCAGCGCGGCACCGATATCTTCCGAGAGTTCGCGCATCTGTTGGGCGAGCAGACCGTATCCCTCAGTCGAGACGCGCATCCGTGAGATGGGGTCGTGTTCGTGGGCGTCAAAGCCTGCGCTAACGAGTAGCAGGTCCGGCTCGAAGGCCTCGAAGGCTGGGCCGATGACATCTCTGAGTGCAGCGAGATAGCCACTCTGTGTTGTTCCTGGCGGGAACGGGATATTCATCGTTGTCCCCTCGGCCTCGCCTGCCCCCGTCTCGTCAACTGTTCCTGTTGCGGGGTAGAGGCCGTCTTCGTGAATCGAGGCGTAAAAAATGTCTTCCTTGTCGTAGCAGATGTCCTGGATGCCGTTGCCGTGGTGGACATCCCAGTCGAAGATAGCGACCCGGTCGGCCATCCCTCGGTCGATGACCGACCGCGCCGCGACCGGCGCGTTGTTGAAAAAGCAAAATCCCATCGCGTCGTCTTCGACTGCATGATGGCCCGGCGGTCGCCCGAGTGCGAACGGCGTTTCTCGTCCGGCGGCTCCCGCGAGTGCGGTCGTTGCTGCCCACTCTGCAATACCCGCACTTCTGAGTGCGGCTTCCCAGGTGTCTTCACTGGCGACGGTATCGGCATCCCAGTCACCGCCGCCGTCCTGACAGAACTGTTCGAGTTCCTCGACGTACTCTCGTTGGTGTACCGCGAAGACCCGGTCGATGTCGATCGGGTCGGCAACGACGTACTCGACGCCGTGTTTCTCCGCGAGGGCCTGCCGAATCGCGCGGAGTCGGTCCGGACTCTCCGGGTGCCGTGGCCCGGTATCGTGTTCGAGACAAGCCTCGCAGTAGCCAAATCTCATTCGAAGTACTGTTGCAGTTCGAAGTACATCTTGATGTCTTCGCCTTTAACTGTCCGCCTGTCAGCGTGGCGCGCGAGCATGGCCGCCGCGGTGGCGACCTCGTCTGCCCACACCTCGAGCTTAGCGGTCAGTGCAATCCGGGCGTCCATCGAGACCCGGAACCGGTTGTCGATGTCGAGCCGTGCCACTCGGTCGACGGGCGCAATTGGGAGCGCCAGCGTATCCTTGTCCGGAACGGGGTCAACGGCGAAATCCGCTGCCATCAGGGTCTTTCGGTCGTCGTCGCCGGCGCGCTCCGCCGCGACAGTCGCTCGTTTGGTTCCCTCCCGCTGGATGCGGTGAGCGAGTTCCTCTGCCGCGCCGGCACTGACACGGAGGCCGCCTGCGTTCCGCCGGATGATTGTATCAACCGGTGCGAACGGTAGCTCGACGCTCATACGCCAAACCGAGAGTGTGGTAATCTTAAGCGTTGTGTAACGCCCGAGTCCTCAGAGTACCTCGTCGGCGTCGAGTACCTCCGCCTCAACTGTTCCCCTGGCTGTTACTTCTTCGCCCAGTCGGAGCGTCTCGTCGGTGTCGACGCTCATTGTCTCGGTGCCGTCATCTAAGATGACCGGATTCCCGGTCTGGACGACTGTGCCGGTGAATTCGACGGCCTCACCTTCGGCCGCCTCGCCTGTCGCCTCGGGGCTCTCGCCGTCGGCAAACGCATCGAGGCCGGCGTCTCCACCGTCGGAGACTGCGGTGTCTGCATCGTCACTCGCTTCTGGTCCCGATGGTGACGCGCCGACGCCCGTCTCTGCGTCTTCGAGAACAACCACCGTCGACTGCCATCCTGCGGAGGCTTCGAGGTCGTCCTGCCAGCCGTCCTGTATCTCTGCGTTGGCCGCCAGCAATTCGTCGCCCGGCGCAACGTCGATATCTGCCTTCTCGCCCCACAGCGCGACCCGGATATTGCCGGTGTCGTCCTGGAGGCGAACGTTTCGGACCTGTCCCTCGGAGCCGTCATCGCGGTCGAAGGTCCGCTTTTCGTCTGTCGAGCGAACCACGCCCGCGATGTCGACGGTCTGGTCGATTTCGACGGCGTCTATCGGCGTTGTGTCGGGTTCGTACTCGACCGTCTCCTCGACCTCGTCGACGGCTCCCCGGTCACCCACGTGGAGTTCGAGGTCGCCGTCGCGCTCTCTGACGTAGCCGTCGACGACTTCCACCGCGGTACCGGGTTCGAGTTCGTCAGCGCGGTCGGCGCGCTCGTCCCATAGCGTCACCCGAATCCGGCCGGTCTCGTCGCCGAGTGTGAGGTTCGCGACCCGGCCCTCGGAGCCGTCGTCGCGGTCGAACGTCCGAACCTCGTCCGTTCCAAGGACGAGCCCTTTGAGGGTAACATCGGACTGGCCTAGCGCGAGCGCCTCGATGCTGTCGCCCTCCAGTGCGACCTCGATGTCGACCTCGTCGTCCGGCTCGGCCTCGGTGACGCTCACTTCGAGCCCGTTGTACCCCTCTTTGGGTCGTCCTTTAACGCGCAACACGTCACCGGTGTCGAGCTCGCCGGCGTCGACGGCCTCGGCCTGTTCGTCCCAGAACGCAAGCCGGACGCTGCCGGTCTCGTCGGCCACCTCAACGTTGATGACCATCCCCTCGCCCTCTTCATCGCGCTCGAAGGTTCGCAACTCACCGACAGAACGGACCTTTGCGAGGAATTTTACCTCGTCCATCGCGGGGTCGATGTCTGCGATGGTGTCGACCTCGCCGTCTGCGAGTTCATGTGCGAGCAGCTGGGCGGCCGTCTCCTCGTCGACCAGGCCGTCCATCTGTGATACTTTCTCCTCAACTGCCTCCTGGAACTCCTCCTCGGAGACATCCGTCTCGAGATCGGCGTAGATATCCTCAATCGCACCCATTACTGTACGGAACACACGGCTGGTCGCCGCTTAAGCGTTGTCGTTGGGCCGTCTCCCTGCTCCTTTGTACACTCATCTGTCGTCGTGTTTTGGGCCGTCATCACCTCGGACTGCTTCCCGATTGTATAAAAAGCCTCGTAGCCACTCATAGTGATTGTTGCGGTTATTTTCGTGACCACGTCACGAATCTCAGTGTTTCACGGTGTGAGACCCACGTCTCGTTTCCCGACGGCGGTAACGACTCGCAACAATCACTATCAGGTCTGAACAGACCAGGCCCCGTCTTCGTCGACCTCGACGACGGCGTCGAACAGCCCCTTGAGCGTTGCGAGGGTCTGGCGGTCGTGGGCGTCGGGGTCGAGGCGGTAGTAGCCGACACCGCCGACGGTTTTCACCCGCCCGGTGACGACGTGGAGGAACCGAAACGCCCGCTGGAGGTCGGCGTACTGCAACAGCGACGTGACCGAATCGAAACAGACAGCAATCTCCTCGCTATCGTCGGCTGCCTTGGCCATTGTCGAGAGCAACTCGCTGAGCTGAATCCCGATACCTGTCAAATCCGATGGGTTCTCGACCGACTTGACAGCCCACGAGGGGTCGTCGACATCACTCTTTCCCTGCCCAATCGGGACGATTCCCCCGCGGACGGGCGGTGTGCCAACGTGCTCGCTCCAGAGGTCGACCCAGTCGGGCGCAGTGTCGGTGTACGTGACTGTGAGAATGTTTGTCTCGCTAGGTGGTGTCCGTGAGAGAAGTGTCAGGCAGGCCTGTCGTCCCTGGTTTCCGAGAGATGGGACCAACAGTAACACGTTAGAAACATCGTCGAGTGCCGAGAGGTCCGGCATATCGTCTTCCTGTCCTGCCCGCTCAGCCATACCGTAATGTGTGGCTCGCGCCCCTATAAGAATGCTGATTGCGACACCGACGGCGTCGACGAATCGTAACCCCTTTAGTCAGTACCCCGCTACGAATGAGTGAGTCCTGGTAGGGTAGTGGACTATCCTCTTGGCTTGCGGAGCCAGGGACCGGAGTTCAAATCTCCGCCAGGACGCTTTTCCAAACACAACGACGACGAGCGTAGCGAGTCGTCCGTGTTTGGAAAGCGGTCAGCAGAGATTTGAGCAGACGAGTCGCAGTGCGCACAGCGAACGAAGTGAGCGAGCACAACCGTCTCGGCCAGTTCAAATCTCCGCCAGGACGCTTACTCCTTTGTCGCTTCACTTCGTTCAGCGACTGCAGTCGTTCGCGTCCTGGCTTGCCCTGCGCTCGCGTCGCTCGCGCAGGACTCCGCCAGGACGTTCCGCAGTCAGGGATTCTCGACTGTTTCCTTGCCGAGGAGTCATCCGTTCACGGCGTGTCCGTATCCGCACCGCTGTTGGACTTTGCAAGGACTGTTCCAGCGACACGGCGAGCGTCGGCAGTCGCCTGTCTCTTCGGTCCACCTATACCCGACCCGCTCCGAGAATGGGTATGGATGCCGTCAAAAACGAGGCGACGGAGACCTGGCACCTGTCTGGTCCGCGGGGTTGTGGTGCCAGCCCCGACGGGGAGCACCTCACTGGAACGTGGGCCGAAATCCGGAGCCGGGTCGACCGAGATACTGCGACGCGGTGTCAAAACTGTCGCTGGCCGCCAACGCGATGACGGACTGTCACCATGCGGTCAGTGCATTCCGTCCGTGAGTCGCAAAGAGGATTGCAAAGAACGCGCCCACGCCGGTCAGCGCGAACGCGCCGCCGACATAGAAGACCGAGGCCATGCTTACCTCAACCATCAGCCAGCCGGCGATGAGCGGCCCCAGAACCGACCCGGGCCGCCAGACGAGTTCGCGGATGCCGAAACTCGACGCGACACCGCCGTTGTCCTGTCCCTCGTCGGCGAAAAGCGCCATACTTGCCGGCTCACGGAAGGAGTCTGCGACCCCAAGCAACCCCGAGAGCGCAACGAGCGGGAGATAAGCTGCCGGGAGCGTTCCGAGTACCGGGAGCGTCATCGCCGTGCCGACAGCCGAGCCGATGGAATCGGCGAACGGTATCGCAATCGCAACCAGCCCGTACGCGCCGCCGCCGGCGAAGACAAACAGCGCGCGGCCGTACGTATCCGAGAGGCGGCCAGTGAACAGTTGCCCGAGCATGTTTGTTGCCTTCTCTGCGGTGACCGTTACGGCGACGGCAATGCCGACGACGCCGAGTCCGCCCGACGCGACTTCGGTCCCGGCGTATATCGGCACCCAGGTCCGGACGATTGTGACGGCGAATGCATACTGTGCCCGAAAGCTGGTCATCGTCAGGATGCGGCGGTTGACAGCCAAATCCGAAAAGGGGAAGCCCGTGATTCGCGTCGGGTCTGGGTCGAGTCGTCCGTAGACGCCGACCCACGCGACGGTCATCAACACCACGATAATCGCGAAAATCGGCGAGAACCCGAACTGGTCTAACAGCCACCCCGCCGAGAGAGAGCCGAAAATCGATGCCAGAAAGCGCGCGGCATTCGCGCGGCCGATTCGCTGTGCTCGCGTGTCGACTGTCGCTAGCTGGCCGACCAGCGAGAGTGTCATCAAGCCAGCACCAGTGGCCGCGACGCCCTGTAACGCCCGAATGAAAATGAACGACACCGAGGAGTCCACGAGCGGAAAGAGAGCATACACCGCTGCGCCGAGCCCGAGTACCCCGAGCAGGACGGTCCGCTTGTCGAACCGGTCACCGGCCCACGCCATCGGCACGACCGCGACAGTCTGTGCCAGCGTAAAGCCGGTCGTGTACATCCCGATGATGAACCCGGCACTGATTGATATTCCGAGGACGGTCGTTCCCTGTGGGTCGAGTTGGTTGATGTAGTTCGGCAACAGCGTCAACAGCGTGATGAACCCGAATCCCTCTGCGAACCTCGTGAGATACAGAACGTAGAACTGGAGATCTGCGCCTTCTTCGTCGGCTTGTTCGTCGTCAGAATCGACGTGGTTCCCGTCCACACCGTGACTGCTAGGGTCTCGATAAAACGTATTATGATTCGTCTTCGTTGAGGTTCGCCGACAACCTCTGGAACCGTGGCGTGCTTTCGGTCAGCAACGCGGCCCTCTCGTCAGCGCGCACCTGCAAGATAGCCGCCGATACCGCCGAAGACGAACGCGTAGATAACTCCCCAGAGCACGAGTGAGAGGCCGAACTCCGGTCCGCCGCTCGCTCCCTGAAAGTCGGTCGAGAACAGGAATGTCCCGGCTACGAGCAAAGGGAGATAGCCGCTCACGATGCTCGTCCCAGCGGAAGCAGCTTCCCGCCCAGTCAACGACTCGGTGGCACGAGAGGCAACCGAGTACCCCGAGAGCACGAGCATGAGCGCGATGATGGCAGAGAATACCAGTCCGTTGAGCTGGTCGCTATTAGCAATGTAATTGATATTATCCACCGACCTGCCGCCAGCCTCAACGGTGATGTCTACCCTGTTTGCGTTGTAGAACGGCCAGGCGAACGCCTGTGGCAGCGACCCGTCCGGGAATACTCCGTCGATGTTCCCGTCAGTGATCTCGTCGAGTCTGTAGAAGAAGTATATGGTCGTGAAGACAAACGAGAGGACGAATCCGAGTAATCCGTAGAGAAACCCACCGACTGGACGGGAGTTAGAAAACAGCATGTCGGACAGACCGGAACTCGACGACGAGGAGCCTTCGCCGGTCATCTGCCCGCTGCGTGTGTCGGGCTGCTGTCTCGATGGCTGCTGGTCGGTCTCAGCTCGACGGGAGCGTCGTGGTGGCTGTTGTCCACTCTGTCTTGGCTGTTGCCGTTGCTGTTGATGGCCTCGATCCTGTGGCCGTTGTTGCCGTTCGCCCTCCTTGCCTGACTGGTACTCGCGTGGCTCGGTAACCGAGATGTCGTGGTCCGCTGCGCGTTGCTGTGCCTCGTCAGTGGCCGTTCCATTGGTTGTCACTTCGACGACATCGGCACCTGATTCCTCGGCCTCGTCGGCGAGCCACTCGATGTCCTCGACGGTCACGGACGCTTTTACAGCCGGTATAACTAGAACAAGCCGCCGCCGTGATGTCTCTTGATCGAGACCGGCAACAAGATACACGCCGCGTGAGACCTCATCACTGTCGGCGTCCCACCCTTCCTCTTCGAGCTGCTGCTGGACCGTTTTTTCTAGTCCCTGATTGCTTCTGCCAGCCATTGAAACCAAATCTCGTGGCCGTCATTTATATTTTTATCATACAATCGGTCCTGTCGCTAAAATGTGCCCGCCGAACTGGCAGACGTGTGCCGATATACTTTGTGTCCGCTGTCGCTGTGGTATCGTATATTCTCATATTAGTATCAGTATCGCACCCACTCCGATCAAAAATAGCGCGACAGCTACTGGCAGTACTGCTGTCTTCAGTCGCGCCAGCCCGAGACCCGTCGGCGATTTGTCCGTAATGACGAGCGGGCCGGCAAGCGTTGGTGTTCGCTCGCTTTGCTCTACCCGTCCAGCAATCACGTACTCCTGGCCGGGATCGATTCGACGCTCGACGTACCGCCGTGTTCCCATCCCGGGTATCGCTGCGAGCCAGCGGGCCACCGGTGAGAGCGCGTCACGGACCTCGACGAAGTTTGCGATTCGCTTTGGAGGCGTTTCATGAGCACCCACTGTTACGACGGTCGAATCGGTATCGAGCGAGAATCGCTGGGCTGATGGCTCTACCGCCAGCTCGCCCCGTTCGTCGCGGAGTCGAAACTCGTGTGTGGAGACACCGTCATCGAGATGTGCGAAAAACCAGGGGATACCGATAGCGGAGGGCTGGCGCTCGCCCACCTCAAACTCGAAGCCGAGACAGCGTTTCCCCGTGAACGGACTGGTGACGGCCTGATCTCCTGTCGCGGTTCCACGACAGACGACAAACGCACCATCGGTGCCTGCTTCAATAACTCTCGATGGACTGACGACCTCCGTGCGCAGTATCCGTGGTACCACAACGAGCGGCCGGAGGCCGTACCACGCTATCGCAACTCCGATGGCGACAAGCGAGACGCCAAAAACGGGAAACAACATTGACTATCTCGTCTGTCAAGCCGTCGGCTGGTATAGCTAACGACGAGTTTCAGAAGGAGAGATTACGAGACGAGCTCCTCTTCGCCACGTTCGACCTTGATGCGGCAAGGCGGCGTAATCTTGTTGTAGGCACGGCGGTAGGCCTCTTTGACCTCTTCGGCCTGGTCGACGGTACAGTAGGCGGTGAACAGCCGTTCGCCGGCCTGGATGCGCGCCGCAGTGCCGACAATCTTTCCGAACGACTGGCGCATCCCGTCAGAGACACGGTCTGCACCTGCGCCGGTTGCCTGTTTGTTCTCTCGGATGACCTGGTGGGGGAACTTCCGGAGAATCATCCGGTAGTTGCCCTCGCCGAACTCCTTGATAAGGTGGCGGTTCGCCGAAAGTCGTGCGGATTCGAGTGAGCCGTGGCGAATCTGAACGGACTCCTCGACGACGAGCGAAATCTGGACCGGGTAGTCCTCGGGCTCGCTCTGTTTGTCACCCATCTCGTGCTGTGCGATCTTGGACCCCGGGATGCCCGTGATGTATTCGCGTCGCGTGTAGGCGGGCTTGTCGATATCCCGGTACATCGAAGCTGGTTTGTCCGACATAGGTTGCTCTTGTCCGATGAAAGATGAGCCCGTAATTAAGGGCTTCGAACCACGAGCGAACCAGACGCGTCTCGAACCTCGTCTCCGGCCGGGGTTTCTCTGTTGGCGAGACGTTCCGAAGTTGTTATATTGATTTGAACGCACCGTTTAATTGACACCGATGTCCACTCTCATCGGCCGCGGCTGGCGTTGGCGCTTGTTCTCGGGAGTGGACAGTATCGCGTGCTGAAGCGACAGGCCTCACCTGTTGCCGACGGCGCGGTGCTCACTCGCTTCCGTTGTGTATCGATTACAGAGTGAGCACTAGCAAGAGACACCAATGGCAACACAAGACGACTTCACCGTAACACCGCACAGCGTCGACGGCGACGTCGACTATGAACAGCTCCTCGACCAGTTCGGTGCCGACGAGGTGACCGCAGACCAGCGCGGGCGCTTCCCCGACTCCGGGCACCCGCTCGTCCGGCGAGGGGTATTCTACGCACACCGTGACCTCGACCAGTTTCTCAACGCCGCAACAGCCGGCGAGGACCACGCCCTCGTCACCGGCGTCGGTCCCTCCGGTCCGATGCATATCGGTCACGTCTTTCCGTTCTACTTCGCGAAGTACCTCCAAGAGACGGCAGGGACGACCGTCTACATCCCGCTGTCGGATGACGAGAAGTACTTCGTGAAAGACCTCTCACTTGAGGACATCGGCGGCTACACGCGGGACAATCTGCTCGATATACTTGCCGTAGGCTTCGACCCCGAGCGGACGCGTCTCGTTGTCGACAGCGCCGACGCAGACATCATCTACCCGCTCGCGTCGGCACTGAGCACGGACATAACCCAAGCAACTGTCGAGGCGACCTATGGCGAACCCGAGAACATCGGTCACTCGTTTTACCCGGCAGTGCAGGCAACACATCTCCTGCTCCCCCAACTCGTCGAAGGGAGACAGCCGACGCTCGTCCCAATTGGAGCTGACCAAGACCCCCATGTCCGGGTCTGTCGAGACGTGGCCGGCAAAGAGCGCTACGACGTCGAGAAGCCGGGGGCACTGCTCTCGAAGTTCCTCCCGAGTCTCGACGGCCCCGGGAAGATGAGCGCCTCCGACGACGCACCGAATATCCTCCTCACCGACGACCGCGAGACAATTCGTGAGAAGATACTGACGCATGCCTACTCTGGCGGCCAATCTAGTGTCGACGACCACCGCGAACAGGGCGGTGACCCCGAGGTCGATGTCTCCTATCTCCTGCTCTACTATTTCTTCGAGGACGACGACACGGAGGTCGAACGACTGGCCCGCGAGTACCGCGAGGGGTCGCTGTTGAGCGGCGAACTAAAGGAACTCGCCGCCGAGAAGATAGCCGACTTCTTCGAGGCCCACCAGCGACGCCGCGAGCAGTTGGGCTCACTCGAAGACGAACTCGAACCGTACCGACTGACCGAGGAGGAACGACAGCAGGCGCTCGGACGCGTCGGCTACCCCGACGACTCGGCAGGGGTTCGACGGTTCTGATTAGGCCGCGAGTAGCCGCTGGCGCTCGGCATACTTCGCGAGGATATCGGCCTCGAAATGAACGGGGTCACCGATTTGTTTCTCGGAGAGTGTCGTGACCTCGTAGGTCGTCGGGACGACGGCCACGCTGAATGTCTCCTCGCCGAGGTCAGCCACCGTGAGACTCATGCCGTCGAGCGCGACAGGGCCCTTCTCGACAAGGTACTGCTCGTGGCCGTCGGGAACCGAGAACTCGAACCGCCAGTCTTCGCCGAGGGTCTCGATGTCGGTGATCTCGGTGACAGTGTCGACGGTACCTTTGACGACGTGTCCATCGAACCGTCCCTCGGCGGGCATCGGCGTCTCGACGTTGACGTCCTCATCTGGCTCCAGCTCGTCGAGATACGTCCGCTCGACCGTCTCTGCCGAGAGAAAGGCCTCGAACCAGCCGTCACCGACCGACTCCGCGGTCAGACAGACGCCGCTGATACTGATGCTGTCGTCGGGGTCGAGCCCGGCCGTGTCAGCAGCTATCCGAAGCCGACACCCACTCTCGAACTGCGTTACGTCTCGAATCTGTCCCGTCGTTTCGACAATTCCGGTGTACATCGCAGTTCGACCGACAAGCCCTCTTCAAAAATGCGTTATGGGTTGCAAAAATGTGATGCTACTGCAGCGCGTCCAGCCGGAACTCGGCGGCGGCGACGGGGACTTCGATGTCGTGGTCGACGATGACCTTCGGATGAGTCTCGCCGATGACGCCGACCGAGTCACCGTCGACGACGACCTCGGCACAACGGCCGTCGATAAACGAGGGGTGGTCGGTCGGCGGCGTCTCTAGGTGTGCGTCGAATCGTTCGACCAGTGCCTGCAGACGAGCGCGGATATCCTCATAGGAGGCTTCGGGATCGGCCATCGCGATCGCGACGGTCCGGTGTTCGGCGACGTTCGTGTTCTCACTCTCGTCGACACAGGCGGCGAGACCGATCTCTGTCAGGTGCTGGGGATAGGACCGATGGGTGTTGTTTTCGAGCACTTGCATCACGGAGGGGAGCGCCCAGCTCCGCAACATGGTGTAGGCCTCGCTATAGGGCTCGATGATGGTGACCGGCTCGCCACCGCCGACGACCGCCGTGTCGGGGTCGACGCCCATCCGCTCGAAGTTCTCGCGCTCGTTCGTCATATAGAAGTTGAGCAGGTCCTCGAAGCCGAGTCCGACCAGCGTTTCGCGGACTGCATCTTCGAGGCGGGAGCGCTCGTGGCGTTTCCCGACGGTCGCCACATCGGGATATCGGGGCTTCATCTCGTTGAAGCCGTACGCGCGGCCGATGTCGTCGATAACGTCGACCGGATGGAGCACGTCGACGCGGTAGGGCGGAATCTCAAACTCGTAGGCGTCTCCAACACTCACGTCGAGGCCGGAACGCTCGGCACAGTCGACGACGGTCTCCTCGTCCAACTCGACGCCGAGAACCGTCTCGATGCGGTCGTGGGTGACGGTCTTGGTCTTCGTCGTGAAGTCTGGCCTGTCGAGCGTATACCCTGCGTACTCGCCGGGGGCGTCGTCGCTGTAGCTGACTTCAACGCATTCGAGACGACCGCCGCGGGCCGACAGCGCATAGCAGACGATGTTCAGCATGTGGTCGACCGTCCACTGGTCGGTTCCCGTCATCTCAATCAGCAAATCGCGAGAGTCCTCGGTGACCTCCGTCCGGCGGCCGTTGATGACCGGCGGGAACGAGAACAGCCCGATATCGTCGTAGATGGCCGGATACCGGTCCATCCCCGCGACAAGGTCGGCGTAATCTGCCCCCATGTGGTGGCCGTCGAGCACCTCAGCGGGCGTCATCTCCTCGTCGCTTTCCAGCGGGACGAACCGCTCGTCGGGCGACATCGAGGTGTAGCGAATCGACTTCTGTGCGCCGTCTTTCGCGGGCGCACCTTTCAGCATCGTCATGTCGTGGATGCCGATTGCGCCTTTTGCCCGCTCGCGACCCATCGTCGCGTGGAGTTTCTCCTGGAGTTGGAGAATCGATTCGAGCACTCCATCCGAGAGATCGACGTCACGGACGACCGCGCCGGTCACGTAGGGACGCTCTTGGGGAGTTCCCTCGACCTCGATTGTCCACTCGGGGTCGTTGGTCGACGGGACAGCAACGCCGCGGTCCTCGGCGTAGTAGTACCGCATCGCACGCGCGATTCCTTCGATTGAGAGCCAGTCCAGGCGGTCTGGCTCGAACTCGACTTTGAGTTCGCCATCCTCGGTCTCGCCTTCGAATTCGAGGCCGAGGCCGAACATATCGTCGAGCAGTTCCTCGTCGCTTTTCTGCTGGTCTGTGAGTTCTCTGAGTTCGTCGGGATCGACGTTGACGACTGGCATCAGTAAATCACCTCCTCTGTCCGCAGGTACTCAAGATCAACGAGCGTGCCGTGGACGTCACGAATATCTTCTGCACCGGTGGCGAGCATCATCAGCCGTTCGAGTGCGAGCCCCCAGGCCATCACGTCACAGTCGACCTCAAGCGGTTCGAGCATTTCGGGTCTGAAGATGCCCGAGTTCCCGATTTCGATGAGTTCGTCGGTCTCTGGGTGGCGGCCGAACAGCTCGAAGCTCGGCTCCGTGTAGGGGTTGTAGGTCGGCTTGAACTCCAGGTCGGTGATGCCGAACTGCTCGTAGAACTCGGTGAACGTGCCCATCAGGTCACGGACCGACAGCTCCTCGGCCATCACCCAGCCCTCGATCTGGAAGAACTCGAGCAGGTGGGTCGCGTCGAGTTCGTCGTTGCGGTAGGCCTTCTCGACGCTGAAAAACCGCTGGGGCGGTTCGAGGTCGCCCAGCGCCTCGCCGGCCAGGTGCCGGGACGTCAGCGATGTTGTGTGCCCGCGCAACGCGAGCTGTCGGGCGAAGTCCTCGTCCCACGGCGAGTGGTACCCCTCGCTGTCCTCACCGACGCCGTCCCTGTGTGCGGCTTTGACCCGCTCGACGAGGTCCTCGGGAATCTCGTCGATTTTCGCCGGGTTCTCGATGGCAAAGCGGTCCCAGTGGGTGCGCGCAGGGTGGTCCTGGGGCATGAACAGGCAGTCGTGAATCCAGAAGTCGGCGTCGACCGTCGGCCCGCGCATCTCCTGGAACCCCATCCCGACGAGCACGTCTTTGACGCGGTCGGCCATCTCCCGCAGCGAGTGTTTGCGCCCGGGCTCGATATCGTCGGCCGCCGCCTCGACGTTGTAATCGGTAAATTCGACGGACTCCCACTCGCCGCTTGTCAGCAACTCGGGAGTGAGTCGGTCGACGGTCTCGGCCGCCTCGACACCTTCCATCAGCGCCGTCACACCGTCGCCGGTCAGCGTAATCGACCGGACCGTCCGCTCGTCGCGCTCGACGAGTCCGCGCCTGTCGAGTTGGTCCAGGACCGACTCGTCGTCGACGTCTTCGCCGGCCACGAGGGCTTCGAGGGCCCGCAGTTCGGGGTCGTCCGCCGGATCCGCACCTGGGTCGACGGTCACGTCGCCGCTCTCGACGTCTCCGTACCCCTTCCGGGCGAAGTTCGCCAGCGCGATGTCGACCGCATCACCGTCCAGCCCGGCCTCGCCGATGAGCTGGCCGAGCGAGACCGGGTTCTCGGCCGCGCCGGCGTCGACTGCCGCCTCGTACAGGGCGATCTCGGGCAGTCCCTCCTCGACGTAGCGCTCGCCCTCCTCGGTCAGCGTTACCGTCTCTTCGCCGCGTTCGTCGAGGGAGGCGAGGCCGCGGTCGTCGAGTTCGAACCCAGCCCGTGCCACGGCTTGGGGCTGTTCGTCGAGTTCGTCTGCGATATCGGTTACGTCCCGATTCGACTGTGCGTCGGCGGCCCTGAGGACCGCCACCTGTGTTTCTGGGAGTTGCATCGATTGTTGATGGATACACCGGAAGTCGGTTAGTTAACGGTTCCCGTTCCGACCGGCGCGTTTCACCGACCCAGACGGCGGGCGGCTCCACGCACCACAGTCTAGAAGACAAAAAACCCAAACCCTGGTCCGGTCGCTGGCTCGCGTCCGATACGCCGACGCTGGGATTCGGGCATCATACGTGATACGACAGGAGGTGACAACTAAAGGGTTCTGGAACTGGCGACCGATCAGCCACCCTACCCGTCGAATTGGAAAACGCTCAAGCCGGTCGGCTGGCTCGACCGAGTATGGCTATCGACGACACCGCTCGACTGGTCGATTCGACCGTCGGCGACGCAGAGATTCGAGAGCACGTGACCGTTCACGACTCGGACATTGGCGACGACTGTCGACTCTACGAGCGTGTCTCGGTCAAAAAGTCGACTATCGGCGACTCGGTCGACATCAACGCCGGCAGCTACGTCGAGAACGCGACCATCGAATCCTGCGTCCAGATTGGACCAAACAGCACTGTCGCCGGCGTGACACACGACCTCGACGAAGACGGGATGACCTTCCGGAACGATATCTTCGAGCCGATACATCTCCGCGACGGTGTGTTCGTCGGTGCAGGTGCTGTCGTCGGCCCGGGTGTCGAACTCGGTGAGAACGTGGTCGTCGCCGCCGGTGCGACTGTGACCGACGATATCGCCCCCGAGATGGTGGTGCTCGGTTCGCCCCCAGACCAACGGACCGTTCCGCTGGCAGCGTGGGAGTCGTCCCACGACGCTCGCAGGTGACCGCCGTCATACTACGAGCAGTTTGTACTCGTCGGCTCGTGTTGGGTATCGATACGTTGGTTTGGGTGGACACGATACCTGCGGTATGGTCGGACTGGAACGTGGAACCGTCGAACTCGTCCCTCACGACGAGGAGTGGGAGCAGCTGTTTGAACAGGAAGCCGACCGACTGCGCTCGGCACTTGGCGACCGGGCGCTCGCGGTCGAACACGTCGGCAGCACGGCAATCGAGGGCATCGTCGCCAAGCCGATACTCGACATCCTCGTCGCCGTCGAAGACCTCGGCGAACCCGAAGACTACCCCGAACTTGAGGGACTCGGCTACACATACCGGCCAAACGACGGGGTCGACGACAGGCTGTTTTTCGCACGCGGTCCGGAAGACGACCGGACGCAGTACCTGTCGATAACTGAAGTTGGTAGCAAAACCCACACCGAACAGCTCGTCTTTCGGGACTATCTCCGCGAGCATCCACAGGCGGCCGAGCGCTACGCCAGAGTCAAGCTGGAGCTGGCCGAGCGATATCCCGACGACCGCGACGCCTACACCGCGGCCAAATCTGGCTTCGTCCAGGCGATTCTCGAACGGGCGACAGCGTGAGTCTCGTTCTCGATTACACCTCGGCCATCGCGAGTGGTGTCGATGCTATCACGCGACCGGTCTGCTGGCGAGTCGAATTGACCATGTCCGCGACGAGTTTCAGCACTAGGGCGACCACTATGCCAGATTTGTTTCTCCGGCCGGCGGGAATCGTTCTGCCGTAGATGCTGTCCACAGAAAGTATTTAGCCTGACTGACTGAATCTCTCCGGTGATGCCCTCCAGACGCGCTTATCTCGTGACACTCGTCGCTGGAGTCGCCGGCTGTGCCGGCAACTCGGCCGACACGGATAGCTCTCCGACTGCAGCGTCAGATACGACCCCAACCGAGACGCCCACTCCCCATCCCGCGGTGTCGGTCGAGGCCTCGGCCGTTCAGTACAGCTACCGCCACATCGAGCAGGTTGACTGGAACGGTATCCAGCCGGCAGACGGTCAGTTCGTGTTCGTCGCCGTCGACGCCAGCGAGGCGGAGTCGGCTCCGGAACGGACGGCGTTTTCGCTGGTCACCGCCGACGGCTCTCACCGACCAATCGAGACAGAAAACCGCCAGCCTCTCGACCTTGACGTGTCCGAGGGTCTGGATACCCAGATGGACACCCAGTCCTGGGAGTTGCTCACGTTCGAGGTCCCGGCTCGGCTCGACACGACACCGTCGCTTCGACTCGAACGCGGCGCTGACTCGTGGGAGTGGAGACTCGACACCGAGAAGGCGACGGCCCCGCCGCCGGCCTGGGAGTGGAGCGCCAGCGCCCCGGAGACGGTCGCGCCCGACGAGACGTTCGATATCACGATAGCCGCCGAGAACGTCGGCGATGGACCCGGCACGTTTCGCGGCGCGGTGAACTTCTCGTATCCGACGTACCGACCGAAAGGGTTCGACATCGTGCCCGACGCGGATGAGTCCGGCGAGACCACAGTCAGTGCGAGTGCCGAAGGGGCCGAGCCAGGGACCACACTGGAATACGGCGTCCGGACCCCGGCAGGCAGGTCGACCGTGACCGTCACCGTCGAGGACGAGTCGAAGGAGGCTGCGAGCGACTAAGTGTCGCTCCGCAGCTGTGGACACCGACAAAAGGCCCCTCAGATACCCGAGTCAGCACTTAATAGACTGGCCCGAGAACGGCCGCTGTATGAGCGACGAGACCCAACTCGAAGCCCGACTCGAAGAGCAGGACAGGTTCGACCCGCCGGAGTCGTTCGTCGAGCAGGCAAACGTCAGCGACGAAGCCATCTACGAGGAGTTCGAAAATAACTGGCCCGAGGCGTGGGAGCGCGCCGCCGAGTTGCTGAACTGGGAAACCGACTGGGACCAGGTACTGAACGACGACGACGAGCCATTCTACGAGTGGTTTGTCGACGGCGAACTGAACGCCACCGAGAACTGCGTCGACCGACATCTCGACGAGCGCGGCGACGAGGCCGCAATCGAGTGGGTGGGGGAACTCGGCGAGACACGCACATACACCTACGAGGAACTCCACCGCGAAATAAACGAATTCGCCGCTGCGCTACGCGAGCAGGGCGTCGAGGAGGACGATGTTGTCACGCTCTACATGCCGATGGTTCCCGAGCTTCCAATCGCGATGCTCGCGTGTGCCCGCATCGGCGCACCCCACTCTGTCGTCTTCGCTGGTTTCTCGGCCGACGCACTCGCCGAGCGGATGAACGCCGCCGAGTCGGAGACGCTCGTCACCTGTGACGGCTACTATCGCCGCGGCGACGCGCTCGACCACCTCTCGAAGGCACGCGAGGGGTTGGCCGATGTCGACGGCGACGTGACGACAATCGTCGTCGACCGCCTCGGCGACGACGCGCCGACCGACGTTGACGACGAGCACGTCTACGGTGACCTGGTCGCCGACCACGAGGGCGCGACCGTCGAGCCGGTCACCCGCGACGCCGAGGACATGCTCTTTTTGATGTACACCTCCGGGACGACTGGCAAGCCAAAGGGCGTGAAACACACCACCGGGGGGTATCTCTCGTATGCCGCCTGGACGAGCCACGCCGTGCTGGACATCAAGCCCGAGGACACCTACTGGTGTTCGGCCGACATCGGCTGGATTACCGGCCACTCCTACATCGTCTACGGCCCGCTTGCACTCGGGACAACGACGGTCATGTACGAGGGAACGCCCGATTACCCCGAGAAAGACCGGCTGTGGGAGATCGTCGAGGAGTACGAGGTGACACAGCTGTACACCGCGCCGACGGCGATTCGCGCGTTTATGAAGTGGGGGCCGGAGTACCCCGAGGCCCACGACCTCTCCTCGCTGCGGCTGCTCGGGACCGTCGGTGAACCAATCAACCCACGCGCCTGGAAGTGGTACTACAAACACATCGGCGACGAGGAGTGCCCGGTCGTCGATACGTGGTGGCAGACCGAGACTGGTGGGATGATGATAACGACGCTGCCGGCGTTGGGGACGATGAAACCCGGCTCGGCGGGGCCGCCGCTACCCGGTGTCAGTGCCGATGTCGTCGACGCGAGCGGCGACCCAGTTGAGGCCGGTCGCGCGGGCTATCTCGTCGTCAACAAACCCTGGCCGGGGATGTTGCGGACGCTCTATAACAACGACGAGCGGTTCATCGAGGAGTACTGGCAGGAGTACTCGATTCCGGAACGCGACCAGTGGGTCTACTGTCCGGAAGACGGCGCAAAAATCGACGACGACGGCTACATCACAGTGCTCGGTCGCGTCGACGACGTGCTCAACGTCTCCGGCCACCGGCTCGGGACGATGGAAATCGAGTCCGCCATCGTCGGGGTTGAGGGCGTTGCCGAGGCTGCTGTCGTCGGCGGCGACCACGAGATGAAAGGCGAAGCCGTCTACGCCTACGTCATCACCGAAGACGGCCAGGCAGAGACCGAGTCGTTCCGTGAGGAGATTATCGCAGCCGTCGAGGACGCAATTGGGCCGATTGCGCGGCCGGAAGCCGTCGTCTTCACGCCAGAACTCCCAAAGACCCGCTCCGGGAAAATCATGCGGCGTCTGCTCGAAGATATCGCCAACGGCGACGAGATCGGGAACACGAGCACGCTCCGGAATCCGGAGGTTGTCGACGACATCCAGCAGAAAATCGAGTAACGCGCAGTGCGAAGACACAAACCCGACACGACACTACAGTCCGACAATGTACGACCGCATACTCATTCCGACCGACGGGAGCAACGTTGCACAGGCCGCAGTCGACCACGCCCTCGACATCGCCGAGCAGTACGACGCAGACGTCCACGCGCTGTTTGTCGCAGACACGGACGCCATCGCCTACGGCCTCGGCGTCGACCAGGTCGACCGCATCCGTGCCGGCGATTTCGACGGGATGGACGAACTCCAGGCCGACGCTGACGACGCGACGGGCTATGTCGCACGACTCGGCGAGGAGCGCGGGCTGACCGTCCACGAACACCACGCTGGCGGCAAGCCACACACTGTCATCAGCGAGTACGCCGACGAAGAGGACATCGATCTTGTCGTCATGGGAAGCCACGGCCGGGCCGGTGTCAGGCGAGCACTCCTCGGCAGCGTCACCGAGCGGACGCTCCGGTCGACGAACGCTCCGGTACTTGTCGTCGATTACCGCGGCGTCGATACTGACGACGAGTCATCGTGATTGGTGCGGTTATTTCGGTGACCACGTCACGAATCTCGGTGTTTCACGGCGTGTGACGCACCTCTCGTTTCCCGACGGCAGTAACGACTCGCAACAATCACTATCAGACGCGACATAACAGTCGAAAAGCCAACCGGGGGACCTACTCGGCGCGGTCGATATCGAGCTCGTCCTCGATGTTCCGGACCCACTCCGACTCCGAGAGCTCCTCCATCTGCTCGCGGAAGTGTCGCTCACAGACGCCGACGCGAATCCCTTCCCGCTCGACGACGATATCCGCACCCGACTCGCAGTAGTGACATTCCATACATGTTTTTGTAGGGGCTCTGGCTAATTGAACCCTGCGACTCTGGCAACTGGACCGAGACATTTTACTCGGTGGTCCTCCGTCCTCACTGTATGATACTTTCGGACGGGGACATCCTGCGTCGGCTCGAATCGGGAGAGTTGGTTATCGAACCGCTCGATGATATCGATTTACAGGTCCAGCCCGCCAGCGTCGACCTCCGGTTGGGGCGGGAATTTCTGGAGTTCGAACACACGAACATCCCCTGTATCCACCCCCAGAGCGAGGCCGAAATCGAGGAGTACGTCACCGAAACGCTCATCGAGGAAGACGGCGAGTTCATCCTCCATCCCGGCGATTTCGTGCTCGGGACCACGAAAGAGCGCGTCGAGATTCCAAACGACCTTATCGCCCATGTCGAGGGTCGGTCCTCGCTTGGACGGCTTGCGATTGTGGTGCATGCGTCGTTACCCCACGAGGAAGAGGTGTTCCTGTGGACGCCGGAGGACGGATTCGGTTTCTACCAAATCGGAGATATCGTCGAGAACGAACGGCCAGCGCGGGCGGTTTCGTTCGACCCACAGACGTTCGAAGTGGGCACACACCCCGTGACGGATTACATCACCAACCCACAGAAACGGATATACCGGGTGCAGCTGCGGTCGGGCCGCGAGGTGCTCGTAACGAAAGACCACAATCTGTTCACCCTCGACGAAGACGGCGGCGTGACGCGGATTCCGAGCGAGGATGCTGAAGGGGAACACGTGATGGTCCCGGCGACGCTTCCCGAGAGTCCCACGGAGACGACGGAACTCGACCTGCTTGACCTACTCGACCCTGCGGAGACGACGGTCTATGCCAGTGACGGTCTCGGTGCAGTCGACTGGGGCAGCGTCCCCGACGGCTCTCAACAGTTCTACGAGGAGCAAGACAGTGCGCCGATGACGGCGCTTTCACGGACCGAAACGCCGGAGCAGGTCGAGATTTCGTTCAAGCAGAGCGATACAAAAGTCTCTCGGACGCTCACGCTCTCGCCCGAGTTCGGCTGGGTACTCGGGTTCTACATCGCGGAGGGGTGCGCCCGTCGAAAGCAGATACAGGTATCGAACACCGACGAGGAGTATCTCGACCGATTTACTGACTTCTTCGAGTCACGGGAGACGGGGGTCTACTGGCGTGAAACCGACCGGATTACGAAGGTGACAGTCTGCTCGGCGCTCTGGTCGAAAGTGTTTCGCGAGCTATCCGGGACGAACGAGGAGAAGACGATTCCACAGCAGGCCTTTGACTGGCCCAGGCCAGTTCTCGAAGCCCTTCTTGAAGGGTTGCTGGACGGTGACGGCTGTCGGCGGGAGAGTCGGGACACTCTCTACACGTCCTACGAGGAGCTCGCGAACCGCGCAGCGTACCTCGGCACTCGTCTTGGGATGTTGACGTCTGTCTACAGCCGGGAACGGGAAACGTACATCCCGATGAGCGATGTCGAGTGGTCGGGTGAGATGTGGGCCGTTGATTTCAGCGAGGACGCACACAAGCGCGGCCAGTATGTCCCGACGCCGAGTTCGCTCCTTCGACGGTACCGCAACGAAGCCGATATGCGGATGCAGGACGCGGCCGAGGCAATGGGGTACTCGTCGAAATCGAGCATCTCGAACGTCGAGAACAACGAGTATGACACGGTCAAACGCGCGACGCTCGAACGGTTCCGAGACGCGTACGCTGATGCCGGCGTCGACACGAGTCGACTCGACCAGATACTCGACGAAGATGTCCGGTTCGACAAGGTGGTCGCAGTCGAGGAAACGGACAGAGTCGAACAGACCTACGACCTGGAGGTCCAACCAGACGGCCGGACAATCGAGAACTTCCTTGGCGGACGTGGCGGTGTCTTCCTGTCGAACACCGCGGGACTGTGTGACCCCGGGTACCAGGGCCAGATTACGCTCGAACTGTCGAATCTCGGCGCGGCTCCGGTCGCGCTCGAACCCGACATGCGCATCTCGCAGCTGACGTTCACCGAGCTGCGGTCTCCGGCAGAACGGCCCTACGGCGAGGAACGCGGCTCGAAGTATCAGGGCCAGTCCGGTCCTCAGGCCTCGCGCATCGGCGGCGACCGCGAGTTCGGCGGCGACCAGTGAGCCCCCGCCGCAATCGTATTACAGACCGAACGCATACACTCATCCATGACTGACACAGCGGAGATTCCGGTCTACGACGGCCAATCCGGCGTCGAGACGGCTTACGCCCGTTCCGAGCGCCAGCGCGAGCCGTTTTTCGGAATCGAACGATACGACGAGGGGTATGCCGTCACCTTCGACCTGCTGCCGGCCGGCGCGGCCCTCTCCCCGAGTGCCTACGAGACCGTTAGAGCCGACTTGACGGACGAACTCGAAGCCATCGTCGCCGACACAGACCTCCCGACAGAGGAGGTGAGCAAGTCCGTCAACGACTCGCTGGGCAACGTCTCGTTACTCGTAACCGAAGCTGGCGCACGCCGTGTCGCGGCGGTCCTCGCTCCGGTCGTCCTCGACGAGACGAACTGGGTCGAGGGCTGACTGCGACCAATCACCGACGGCTCACTCGGTTTCGACCGGCTCGTCTTCGAACGCCCGAATCCGTTCGCGCCAGCCGTCGGGGACTGGATGGGGGGTGTCGCCGTCGAGAACGACGTGGACGACCTCGCCGGTCGCTGCAGGCTCGCCGCCGGTCCGAACCTCGAAACCCATCGTGAGTGTCGAGGTACCAATCTCGGCGGTCCAGTACTCGATGGTAACCGACGAGTCACGTTCGATTGGCGCACTGTACTCGATTGTCTGTTTCACGATGGCACCATCTGTCTCGGTGAGTTCGACGCCGAGGACATCCCGGAAGTAGCCGACGCGGGCCTCCTCGACGTAGATCAGGACGACAGCGTTGTGGACCTGTCCCATCGTGTCCAGGTCACGAAACCGAACATCGATGTCCATCTCGTATCTGTCGGACATGGGTGTAGATGCGAGGTGGCGAGAGAGTAAGTCTACTGGTCGCTTCGACGAGCCGCTCCCCGAGAACCAATTACTAAGAGGCTGCCAGCGGAACGAACATGCAATGAAGTTCATCGAGGAACTTGTGGTCGAGGAGTTTCTGCCGACGTTTCGCTCGATGCTGGCCGAGGCACTCCGAGAGCGTGGCCGCACCCAAAACGAAGTCGCGGAGCTACTCGGCATCAGCCAGAGCGCCGTCTCGAAGTACGTCCACGGTGAGGTCGAACGCAACGACAGGCTCCTGGAGGACTCACAGGTCACCGACCTCGTCGAGCGCCTCGCCGACGGTCTCACCGACGGCGAGATGACACCCGCCGAGGCACTCGTTGAGGCGGAGGTGTGCATCCGCCAGCTCGAACGCGGCGGTACCCTTACCGACCTCCACACGGAGGCGGTGCCCGCCCTCGCTGGGGAGGGACACGTCGATATCCACGACCCCGACAGTCGTCTCCGCGAGGCGGGCCAGGTCCGGGCCTCGGTCCGGCGCGGTCTCCGGGTCGTCCAGAACACTGAGGGCTTTGCGGGATTGATTCCAGCTGTCGGGTCGAATCTCGCCGAGTCGCTCTCGACGACTGAGACAATCGAGGATGTCGCCGCCGTCCCGGGACGTATCATCGACGTTCACGGCCGGGTCACAATTCCGGGTGAGCCGGAGTTCGGGGTCAGCCAACACGTCGCGAACATCCTGCTCGCGGCGCGAGACAACGGTAGTGACCACCGTGCCGCTCTGAATGTCAGCTACGACGAAGACCTCCTCGCCGCGCTCGAAGAGGGAGGCGCGGTCACCGCCGAGTTCGACGCCGAAGCGTCCGTCGAGCCCGCCATTGCTGCGGCGCTGGCGAAGACGCCGGACGCCGACGTGCTCTATCAGACCGGTGGATTCGGCATCGAGCCGATTCTCTACGTGCTCGGGGCCGACGCGCCGACCGTTGCGACGACCGTTCGGGACATTGCCGGCAGCGGGTGACCGATGGACGACCGACCGGTCTTAGACAGCACCTTCTACGGGCGCGCGGCCTGGCTCTACGACAGGGTCGCGACGGCACCCGGGGTCCGGTCGTGGCGGGCACAGACCGTCGAGGCACTCGACCTCTCGCCGGGCGACACCGTCGTCGAGATGGGCTGTGGAACGGGCGCGAACTTCTCGTATCTGCGCGAGCGGGTCGGTCGCGAGGGCCGCGTTGTCGGCGTCGACCTCGTCGGCGCGATGCTCCGACAGGCACAGGCCCGCATCGACCGTGCCGGCTGGGAGAACGTCTCCGTTCTCAGAGGGGACGCAACCTCTCCGCCGGTTGAGGCGGCAGACGCGCTCGTCGCGACGTTCGTCGTCGGCATGCTCGACGACGCTGCCGGTGCCGTCGAGACATGGCTCGGGTGTGTCGAACCGGGCGGTCGACTCGCGCTGTTAAACGCCGGACGGAGCCCGCGGCCGGCGGCGATGCCGCTCAATTTCCTCTTGCGGCTGTTCGTCAGAGCTGTTGCCCCGGGGAACCGCTTCGGCCGACGGTCTCCACTGCGCGCCCTCGAAGACCGGTGGGAACGTGCCCGTGATGCGCTGTTTGCTGGGACCGTCGACGGCCGCGAACAACGATTAGGGGCCGGACTCGTTCCGCTGGTCAGCGGGCGCGTCTCCGAGTAAGCTAAACTGTCACGCGCACGTCTCCCATGTCGAGAAACGCGGCCTCGTAGCCGGCGTGGCGCGCCGCCTGGGGCGGCGAGTCGACAGTGACCGTTATCTCGTCACCGGGTTTGATGCCGTCGACGGTCGCTCCGTAGTGATAGCTCCGGTCGGGGCCGACGGCGTTCGACAGCAGTCCATCGAACACCGTCTCTCCGTCGCGTTCGATGGTCGCCGACAGCGACATGAGCGGCAACACATAGCCGTTGTACGGCGTCCGCGGCGAGACGGTTAGATACGCCCCGTCGGCAGATTCAGACGCCGCAATGACGAAATCCGCATCCCCACTCCTCCCCTCACCCAGTACCCGCCCCGGGAGCGCGTCGGCCGTCGGCGCGAACGACAGCGGCTGCATCGACATCTCCATCGGCGGCACAGCGTCCGGTGCGCCCCGTTTTTCGAGGGGTTGTGCACCGGTTGGCCTGACCTTAATCTCGTTGCGTGTGCCCCGGCTGAAGTCGAAGTCGAACCGGACGGTCCCGGGCGAATCTGAGAGGCCTTGTAACGAGCCCAAGCGGGTGGCGGTCGTCTCTCCCATGTCGACGACCAGCGTGAACTCGTCCTGACGGGGGAACTCAATGTTGTCGCCGAAGTGTGCGCCCATCTGTTGGGAGAGCATCGGCCACATGGCCCGCTCGCTGAGGGTCTCGCCGTCGTCCTCGACTGCGACCCGGAGTCCCGAATCGACCGGTAGAACAGTTCCCGTCTCCGTGTCCCAGACCGACGCCATTAGGTGGATAGCGTTATACTCATCTTCGACGGCGACTCGCTGTGTCTGTGCCCCGGTCACCGTCCAGAACCGCTCAGAGTACGTGTAGGAAAGCCCCACCGTCCGCCCGCCCTCCTGGGCGGTCCCAATCATCTTCATTCCCGAGAAGTGTGCCTGGTGATAGACGGTGTCCGAACGACTCCAGGGCGGC
Organism: Halovenus salina; assembly: GCF_026410925.1. GTDB lineage: Archaea > Halobacteriota > Halobacteria > Halobacteriales > Haloarculaceae > Halovenus > Halovenus salina. The sequence continues at coordinate 2,811,633 of NZ_CP112972.1, forward strand.
GAGGGGTCGTCGAAATCCGACGCTGACTCCTCCGTGGTGTCACCGCCGATACAGCCGGCCAGTGCCGCGAGCGCCGCCATCCCGCCGCTGCGAAGAACACGCCTGCGTCTCATAGCTACTGTTGTGGGAGCGCCCAACCTAACGGCTCTGGTTCGGTTGTCGAAAGGCGTGGCCGGCCACGCTCGATGTGAGCGACCCAAGAAAAGAGAGGTATTTTGGGCTCCCGGGGCGAACCCCCCGCTATGGGAATCGCGGTCGAGGGAAGCGAAGAGGCCTCGGTCACACTCGCGCTCGCGCTGTCGGCACTCCGGGAGTGCCAAGACCCTGCGGCGGTCGTCGCAGATGCCAGCGAGTGGAGCCGTCACGTCGCCGTGGTCGACCGCCGCCCGGCCGCAGTCAGAGATTTTGCCGAAGAACACGACATTTCGTGGAGCGATACCTTCGACGGCGACAAGTGGGAGACGATGGAGGCGCTTCGCTCGTCGACACGCACCCCCAGACACGTTTTCGTCGGCGTCACCGACGGCGACCGAACGATTGCGATGCACCTCGACTGGGAGTATCGGCCACTCGAAGAGGCCGCCGAGAAGGCCCACTGGACGCTGAAACGACACGACAGCGAGCCTGGACTCCGTGACCGACTTGGCGACCTGTGGCCGTTCTGACTGTTGGGAAAACACCCGGAGATGGTTCGCGTGTCGGTTTGCGATGGGATGTGAGACAACAAGAAAGCCCTGAGTCGTTCGACGGCTGCGACTCGCTGCGGTCCTCACTCCGTTGCGGTCCTTGCGTCGTCTCGCTCGTCGAACGACTCGCCCCTTTCAGTCCCGCCCGGCCTCGAAAGCGAACGGTCGGTCCAGAGATATTTACTCCACTGGCCGCATATTGAGACCAATGCGCGCAGCAATCCTCCGCGAGTACGGCCAGCCTCTCGATATCACCACCGTCCCAGCGCCCGACCCAGACCCCGACGGCGTGGTCGTCGATATCGAGGCGTGCGGGCTCTGTCGGAGCGACTGGCACGCCTGGCAGGGCCACGGCGAGTGGAACGACGACCAGGTCCCGACCGGGCAGATACTCGGCCACGAGCCCGCCGGCACGGTCGCGGCCGTTGGCGACCGCGTCGAACGGTTCGCGGTCGGGGACGAGGTTGTCGTCCCCTTCTCCCTTGGCGACGGCACCTGTCACAACTGCCGGTCGGGCCACGGCAACGTCTGTGCGGACGGCCTCGCGCTTGGGTTCGAGCCCGACGCACCCGGCGCGTTCGCCGAACAGGTCGCGGTTCCCGACGCCGACTACAATCTCGTCCGGCTTCCCGACGCACTCGACGCCCGCGACGCCGCTGTGCTCGGCTGTCGATACATGACGGCCTACCACGGACTCGCCGACCGCGCGGGAGTCGACGGCGGCGACTGGCTCGCCGTCCACGGCTGTGGCGGGGTCGGCCTCTCTGCGGTCCAGCTCGGTGACGCCCTCGGCGCGCGGGTTCTCGCTGTCGACCCGAGCCAGGCCGCCAGAGACCGCGCCCGCGAACTTGGCGCACGGGAGGCTATCGACCCCGAGGAGCGGGACCCCGTGGAAGCGATTCGCGACCGGACCGGCGGCGCGGACCGCTCGGTCGACGCGCTCGGTATCGCAGAGACCTGTCGCAACTCCGTCCAGTGTCTCCGCGAGCGCGGGACACACCTCCAACTGGGGCTGACGACCGACACAGAGCGCGGCGAGGTCGCCCTGCCGACTGACTGGATGACCCGCTGGGAGATTTCCTTCGTCGGTTCGCGGGGCATGCCGCCGACGCGATACGACGCGCTGTTCGACACCATCGCCGCGACTGACATCGACCCCGGCGCGCTGGTTGGCCGCGAAATCGCCCTCGATGCCGTCTCCGAGCGACTGGCTGCGATGGACGACTACGATACCGCTGGCGTCGAGGTCATCACGTCGTTCTGATCACAGGAGAAAGCGGTCGGTGTCAGCGCTCATGTCGGTGAAATCGTGGGCGGCATCGACGAGTGTGTCGGCGGCCGACTCCTCGAAACAGTAGATTTCGACGCGGACGCCCTCGTGTTGGAGGTGTCTGACCAGACGGGTGAAGTCGCCGTCACCAGTACAGAGAACCATCGTGTCGACGTGATTCGCTAGCGTGACGGCATCGAGACTGATACCCACGTCCCAGTCGGCCTTCTTCGAGCCGTCGGCGAAGGTGCGAATGTCCTTGATGCGCGTCTCGAAGCCGATGTCGACCAGCGCGTCGAAAAACGACTCTTCTTCCTCGGCGTCGGCACGGATGACGTAGGCGATGGCACGCGTGAGCCGCCGGTCGTCGACTGCCTCCTCCAGTAGCGCCGTATAGTCGATGTTCCGGGAGTAGATGCTCTGTGCGGAGTGATAGAGGTTCTGTGAGTCTGCTAACACTGCGACTCGCTGTGCCGGATGAATCTCGCTCATACATGTGTGTGCACTGGCGACGGTAAAAGGCGTTGTCCACCGCTCACATCGAGCGGAGGCGCTCGATGCGCTTCTCGGTCGGGGGGTGACTTGCAAACAGCGTCGCAAAGAGGCCGCGTTCGCCGCCGAAGATACAGAGGGCACTGACGCTCTCTTCGGCTGTCATCTCTTTCCCTTCAGCACCGGCGCTGATTTTCTCCAGTGCGCGGGCCATCGCGTCGGGGTTGCGGGTGTACTCTGCGGCGTCTGCGTCGGCCACGTACTCGCGGTACCGCGAGATGGCCATCAGAAACACCGTCACAATCATCTGGGCGACCATGCTGGCAAGGTAGCCGGTGATGATGCTTGCGATGTCGCGCTCGCCCCGGAAGGCGACGACGATGTATGTGACCATGCCTACGAGAGCTGCGATTGACTGGCCCATCACCATCATCACAGTATCGCGGTTATCGAGGTGGGCAAGCTCGTGTGCGATGACACCTTCGAGCTCGTCGTGGTCGAGTATCTCGATGATTTCACGCGAGATGACGACGACCCCGTCGGCCCTGCGTCCGACCGCGAAGGCATTTGGCATCCCCATCTCGGCGATCATCAGTTTGGGCTTTTCTAGGTCCATCTCGTCGCAGAGCCGCTCGGTCGAGCGGTGTATCTCGTCGAAGCGATAGCCCGCTTCCCGTCGCTCGGGCATCTCTTCTGCACCGACGCCACGGACTGCGGACCACCGACCGAACTTGTAGAGGATGAACGGGTAGCCCACCATTCCCAGGCTCAACAGAATTAGTACTGGTGTGCCTGTTCCGAAGGCTGTCAGGACGAATCCCGCGACGGCCAGATAGAGGCCGAAGAGGATGGTCCCGACGACAGCCATCCGGATTTTGAGTTGTGTGTGTCCAACCATCAGACGAAGATAGGACGGCACCACTCAAAAAGGAACCGCTCGGGTAGGTTCGGTCGCTCGTTCTCGCCGTTGTACGGGCCCTGGCAGCGACAAGCCGTAACACGTAAGTTCCTGGCTCAACCGGTAACATGTATGAGACGAGCCGCCTGTCACGCCGGCGTCGCCGGAGTCGACAGCGGCACGCGAGCCGACTCGAAACGCAAACGTCCGCAGTGAGTCGGCTCCCGGCAGGTCTGGCACACCTGTCGTGGGTCATTTTCTTCGACGCGTCGTTTCCGACCGACCCATACCACCAAGACATATGACATCATCCACTGCGGACGAGACGTTCACCGGCGTGTACCCCGCAATGTGCACGCCGTTTCACCACGACGGGAGTATCGATTTCGACCAGCTACGAACCGACGCACAGCGCCTCGAAGCGGCTGGCGTCGACGGACTCGTTCCGATGGGGTCGACCGGCGAGTCGGCCACCGTCAGCCACGACGAACATATCGAGGTTATCGAGGCAGTCGTCGATGCCGTCGACGTCCCTGTGGTCGCGGGCACAGGGTCGAACAACACGAGCGAGGCACTCTCGCTCTCCCAGCGGGCCGCCGACGCCGGCGCGGACGCCCTCTTGCTCATCTCACCGTACTACAACCGACCACAACAACGTGGTCTCCGCGAGCACTACGAGACGATTGCTGACGCTGTTTCCCTCCCTCAAATCGTCTACAACGTCCCCTCACGGACGGGACGGAATCTCGACCCCGAGACGGTCGTCGAACTGGCTCGCCACGAGAACATCCAGGGGTACAAGGCCGCCGGCGGCGACCTCGGCCAGATTGGCGAAATAATTGAGCGGACTCGCGGCGAGCGCTTCGACGTGCTCTCGGGCAACGACGGCGAGACGCTTCCGATTCTCTCGACCGGCGGCACCGGCTGTATCAGCGTCGCCGCCAACGTCGAACCTCGGCGAGTGTGTTCCCTCGTCGAGGCGGCACGGGGCGGGAACTACGACCGCGCCCGCGAACGCCATCACGAACTCGGCCCGCTCTTTCGGGCGCTGTTTCTCGAAACCAACCCCGTGCCAGTCAAGGCTGCGATGGCCTATCGCGGCAACGGGAACGGGAATCTCCGCCAGCCCCTCGCCGAACTGGCCGAAGAATACAGAGTCTCTCTCGAATCGGTGCTGGACAGCTACGAGCCACTGGAGGGAGGGCACTGATGGTGACACGACTCGCCGTCAACGGCGCGAATGGGCGGATGGGAACCGCCGTCCGCGAGGCGGCGGCCGAGCGCGATGACTGCTCGGTGGTTCTGGCCGTCACCCCCGGCGGTGACGGGGACGGCTCGGTCGTAACGCCCGAGGAGCGCCGAGACGCACTTGACGCCCGCGACGTGGATGTGGTCGTCGACTTCTCGGTTGCTGGCGCAGTGTCCTCGTTGGCCGAGGACTGCGTGGCAACAGGAACCCCACTCGTCACCGGAACCACCGGACTCGACGCGGCCGACCGCGACAGCCTCGGGTCGGCGAGCGGGGAGGTACCGGTGTTACACGCTCGGAACTTCTCGCGTGGTATCGTCGCGCTCCGACATGCTCTCGATGCAACACTCGACGTGGTCGCGGAGTACGACATCGAGATATCAGAGACACACCACCGAGAGAAGCGCGACGCCCCGAGCGGGACCGCGACGGCACTCCTCGAAACCGTCGCCGAGCACCGCGAGGCCGACCCCGTCCACGGACGTGACGGGACCCACCTCCGCGAGGAGACCGAGGTCGGGGTCCACTCGCGTCGTGCCGGGCACATCCACGGCGAACACGAGATACTACTTGCAGACAATGACGAGGCGCTGACGCTCGGCCACCGTGCGGAAGACCGGGGAGTCTTCGCGGCTGGGGCGCTCGACGCGGCGGCCTGGCTTGCCGACCGCGACACAGGTCGATACACCGTCGACGACGCGTTCGGCCAACCGACACACGACATCCAACAATGACTGCACTCGAATCCGACATCACAGAGATCTGGCAGCAGTACAGCGAAGGAGATATCGACGCCGACGCCGGAACTGAGACGCTCGATGCGTTTCTGGACGCGCTCGAAGCCGGCGAGGTCCGAGCCGCCGAACGTGTCGACGGCGAGTGGCAAGCAAACGAGTGGGTCAAACAGGGCGTTCTGCTCACCTTCGGGCTGCGCGAGATTTCACAGTGGGAGTACGGAGGAACCTACAACGACGTGTTACCGCTTGCCGACACCGGAGCGTTCGCCGAGCGTGGCACGCGAAACACGCCCGACGGAACCGTTGTCCGCCGGGGGGCACACGTCGGCAGTGACGTTATCCTGATGAGCCCCTCCTTCGTCAACATCGGCGCTCACGTCGGCGACGGCACGCTCGTCGACTCCTGTGACACCGTCGGCTCCTGCGCCCAGGTGGGTGCTGACGTGAAACTCGGGGCGAACACGCTCGTCGGCGGCGTCCTCGAACCGGTCGAGGAGGCGCCCGTCGTCATCGAGGACGGCGTCACGCTCGGGGCCGGCTGTCGGGTCACCTCCGGATTCGTCGTTGGCAAGAACTCGGTCGTCGGCGAGAACACCCTGCTGACGCCGCGGATTCCGGTGTACGACCTCGTCGATGAGGAGATTATCTACGGTCACCTCCCGCCGGAACGACGCGCGTTCATCCGATACGTCGAGTCCTCGCTTGGCGAGCATGACCTCTTCGAGGGTGGAGCGTACAAGCCCGCCGTCGTGGCGACGGCACTCGGTGAGGAGACCGTCGAGGCGGTCGAACGTGAGGACACCCTCAGGGAACAATCATGACCCGAGTCCGTCGGCTGGCCGACTGGGACCGCGACCGTTTGCTTGACCTTGCCGCCGAGCACGGGACGCCGCTGTACGTCCAGGACCTCGGACGCGTCCGCGAGAACTACCGGCGAATCGAGCGTGCATTCCCCGACGCGTCAGTCATGTACGCCGCCAAGGCACACACCGGGCGTGCGGTTCTCTCGACGCTGCTCGACGCCGGCGCAGATATCGAATGCGCCGCAGCCGGCGAGTTACAGCGGGCCATCGAGGCCGGCGCGGACCCGAACACGCTCCAGTACACGGCGGTCAACCCACCGGCCAACGACCTCGACTACGCGGCCGACCTCGGGGCCGAGCACCCCGGGCTGACAATTACTGCCGGCGCCCTCGACACCTTCGACCGTCTTGCAGAGCGCGGATACGACGGTCGAGTCGCAATCCGGGTCAACCCCGGTATCGGCACCGGCCACCACGAGAAGGTCGCGACCGGTGCCGACGCGAAGTTCGGGATTCCGGCCGACCGCGTCGCCGACGTTGCGGCTGACGTTGCCGACCGGTTCGACCTCGTGGGTATCCACGCCCACGTCGGCAGCGGCGTCTTGCACGACGACCTCGACGACCACTGTCGCGCAGTCGGTGTCGTCGCCGACCTTGCTCGGGAGGCGGCGACGGCGGCCGACACCTCGCTCGAATTTCTCGATATCGGCGGCGGCTTCGGCGTCCCCTACCGCGAGGAGGCCGACCCACTCGACATGATGACGGTGGGCGAGCGCGTTCGGGAGGCAGTCGGCGACCTCGATGTGACACTGAAGGTCGAACCCGGCCGGTACGTCGTCACCGACGCCGGCCTCATCCTGACGACAGTGAACACGCGCAAGGAGACGGAGGCGGCGACGGTCGTCGGCGTCGACGCCTCGCTGGCGACGCTGATTCGGCCGGCGATGTTCGACGCCTACCACCCGATTCGCAACGTCACCGCACCCGACCGGAAGCCCGAGCCGGTCTCGGTCGGTGGACCCTGCTGTACGAGCGCCGACGTGTTCTGTACCGACCGACCGCTTGCGCGCCCCGAGCGCGAAGATGTGCTTGCAATCGGGATGGCCGGTGCATACGGCTACGAGCTGGCGAATCAGTTCCACTCACAGCCACGCCCGGCCGAGGTGGTCCTCGACGGTGAACAGACGCGCGTCGCCCGCCAGCGCGAGACGCTCGCGGACGTGACCAGACTCGAAAACTAACTTTCCGGCTCCGGAACCGAGCACTGTCCTGTGTACTCAGCGTCGTCGACTGATTCGATGCGTGGATTCTCGCCACAGACTGGACAGCCGGGAACTGGCTCGACCGGCACCGTCTCTGTCTCCAGCGACTCGGCGTCGTAGACGAGTAGCCGCCCCTCCAAACTCTCGCCTTCGCCGAGCAGGAGTTTCACGACTTCGGTGGCCTGCATCGCACCCACGGTGCCCGGCAGGATACCCAGCACCCCCGCAGTGGCACAGTCTGGGACCGCGCCTTCCGGCGGTGCTTCGGGGAAGATACACCGGTAGCAGGGCTGGCCGCCGCCGAACGTCGTCACTTGCCCCTCGAACTGATAGACTGCGCCGTGACTGAGCGGCACGTCCGCCAGCACGCAGGCGTCGTTGAGGAGAAAGCGCGTCGGGAAGTTATCCGAGGCGTCGACGACGACATCGTGGCCCGCGATAAGGTCGGTGACATTCTCGCTCGTGACTCGCGTTTCGCGGCGCGTTACGTCGATGTCGGGATTCAGGTCGGCGACGAACTCTGCGGCGCTGTCGACTTTCGGCCGGCCCACGTCGTCGGTGCCGTGGATGACCTGGCGCTGGAGGTTGCTCAGCTCAACGGTGTCGTCGTCGACGACGGTGAGGTGGCCGACGCCGGCGGCGGCGAGATACTGCAACACCGGCGAGCCGAGACCGCCGGCACCGACCACCAGCACCGACGCATCGAGCAGCGCTGCCTGTCCCTCGGGGCCCACATCGTCCATGATGATGTGACGCGAGTAGCGGTCGAGTTGTTCGGCGTCGAGGTCGAGGCTCATACCGGAGGGTGGATACGGTCGGTAAAAAGGGCCGCGAACCCCTGTGGGTGTGCCGGTATAGCTACATACCAGGCCGTCGAAACCGACCTATGAACGAGCGCGCGGCAGAGTTCAGCGAACGGGCGGCCGAGGCCTACGACCTGGATATCGCAGTCGAAGAGTTCCCCGAAGGGACAAAAACCGCCGAGGACGCCGCCATGGCGGTCGGCTGTGAGGTCGCACAGATTGCGAGTTCTATCGTTCTGATGACAGACGTGCCGGTTGTGGTCGTTACCAGCGGCGCGAACCGCGTCGACACGCGCAAATTGGCGACGCTGCGCGGCGTCCACCAGGCACGCATGGCCGAACCCGAGGAGGTCCGCGAAGCGACGGGGTATGCCATCGGCGGGGTCCCGCCGTTCTGTCACGACGGCGACCCGCCGGTCTATCTCGACGAGACGCTCACAGATTTCGAGATGGTCTGGGCCGCCGCCGGAACGCCGGAGGCTGTCTTTTCAATCTCGCCCGAACGAATTGTCGAGCATGCCGACGCCGAGGTCGTCGACGTGGCCGAGTAATCACGATTCGACGGCCATTCCCTCTCGGACCTCGAAGGACTCGTCGCCGTCGAAGCGGGTCGGGTCGAAGGCAGGAATCCCGTCGCCGCCGAGGACGTCGTCGGCCAGCCGGCGACCGATTGCCGGCGAGCGCATGAACCCCTGGCCCTGGAACCCAGTCCCGACGTAGACGCGCTCGCGGACCGCGCCGACGAGTGGGTCTCTGTCCGGCGTCGCGGTACACAGCCCCGCCCACGCCCGGTCGACATCGAGATTACAGTCGGGGACGCGGTGGGTCACGCGGTCGGCGAGGTTGGCCGGAAAATTAGCGTTTGCCGCCCGGTCGTACTCCTCGGGGTCGGCCTCGCGTTCCTCGGTGCCGTCGCCCGCGAGCAGCCCTTCCGGGTGAGGACGCAGGTAACAGTCCGCGCTCGTGTCGTAGACCATCGGCTCCCAGCTGTCGCCGAGGGAGACGCCGCCGACGAGTGCCTGCACGCGATAGGGCTTCATCGCAATCTCGACGCCGGCATCGGCAAGGACCTGCTTGGAGTGAGCGCCCGCTGTCACCACCAGGTCGTCGACCTCGCGGCGGTCGCCCGAGGCTATCACTGCCGGCGACTCGGTCTCGATTCGGACCGGCGTCTCCTCCTCGATTGTAACGCCCTCGGCCCGGGCCTGTTCGGCGAGCCACGCGGTGTAGGCCTCGGGGTCGGTGTAGCCTGCGCCCTCGGTCACGCCGGCGACCGCGATGTCGTTGGTCCGAAGACGGGGGAACTGCTCGGCCAGGTCGGCCGCCTCCAGCTCTGTGGCCTCGACGCCGAGCTCTTGCATCCGCCGGATACCGTCTCGCACGAGGGCGATTTTTCCCTCGTCACCCTCTCCTGCAAGCCAGACGTACGGACAAGGTGTGAAGGGCGCGCCCTCCTCGGCGAACGAGTGAAAACCTTCGATTGCCTCTTGACCGAGGGTCGCGTTTGGCTCCGCCGCGAAGGCATCGTAACAGACGCCGGCGGCCCGGCCGCTGGACTCGCTTGCGACCGTTTTGGCCTCGTAGACGGTGACTGACGCCCGCTCGCGTGCGAGCCACAGCGCCGCAGTGAGGCCAACTGCGCCGGCTCCGACGACTGCAACCTCGCGGCCGACGCCGCGATTCTGGAAAATCGGGTCTGCGGAGAGTGTCTCGTTCATACCGCGTGCTGGGCGGGATAGGCCAAAAGAGTAGGGCAAAACCCGCGGCGTTTAGTGGGCGGGAACGGTATAGACAGCTATGATTGACCTGCGCAGCGATACGGTGACGCTCCCGAACGACGAGATGCGCGAGGCGGCCCGCGACGCCGATGTCGGCGACGACGTCTACGAGGAGGACCCCACAGTCAACGACCTCGAAGCCCGCGCCGCCGAGGTGCTCGGCAAGGAAGACGCGCTGTACGTCCCGACTGGGACGATGGGGAACCAGATTGCCGCCCGCACCCACACCGAGCGCGGCCAGGAACTGCTCTGTGAGGTCGAGAGCCACGTCTACAAGTGGGAGCTGGCGGGACTGGCCCAACACGCCGAGGTCCAGACCCGAACCATCGAGGGCGACGAGCGCGGCGTCATCGAACCCGAACAGGTCCGTGCGGGCTACGTCGAGGAGGATCTTCACCGGCCCGGAACCGGCCTGCTGACGCTTGAAAACACCCACAACAGCAAAGGCGGCAAGGCTATCTCGGAGGAGGCGATAGCGGCCGCCGCCGAGGCCGCCCACGACCTCGATGTGCCGGTCCACCTCGACGGAGCGCGGCTGTTCAACGCGGTGACTGCGCTCGACACCACTGCGGCCGACCTCGTCGAGCCGGTCGACTCGGTGATGTTCTGTCTCTCGAAGGGACTGGGTGCGCCGGTTGGGTCGATGCTTGTCGGCTCTGAGGACTTTATCGACCAGGCGCGTCGCGTCAGAAAGCTGTTCGGCGGTGGCATGCGACAGGCCGGCATCATCGCTGCGCCGGGGCTGGTCGCCCTAGAAAACCGTGCCCGCCTTGCCGACGACCACGAGCGTGCCCGGCGACTCGCCCATGGACTCGACGACGTGGCTGGCTTGGACGCCGAGGAGCCAGAAACCAACATTGTACTCGTCGAGACTGACGCGCACGCGAGCGATTTCCTCGATGCCTGCGAGCAAGAGGGCGTGCTCGGTGTTCCCTTCGACGACCACGTCGTCAGGTTCTGTACGCACTGGAACGTCGACGACCAGGACGTGTCCGAGGCCATCGCCGCGGTCAAACAAGCCGTATAGCCGGATTGGTCTGGCAACTCGACTATGAACGTCACTCAACAGAGTAAGCAGAACGTCGATTCGGTACTGGAACGCCTAAAAGCGGACTACGGGTCGGTCGACATCGTCGAGAAGACCTGGGAGCGGACGGAGGCTGACTACGAGCGAATCCGCGATCAGTTCGAGCGCGGTGCCCTCGGTGGGGCTGGCGTCTGGCTGACGAACGACACAGGCGAGGTCCTCCTGGTTCGCAACGAGGGCGACAAGGGTTGGTCGGACCCAGGAGGAAAGCGAGAGCCTGGCGAGAGCTACGAGGTGGCAGCCAGACGAGAACTCGAAGAGGAGACGAATGTCACCTGCCAGCTGACCGGACTCTGTGAGGTTCACATCATCGAGAACGTCCACGCCGAGCGAGACGCGCCGTCGATATTCGAGCCAATTGTGATTTTTCACGGGTGCCACGAGACCGGCGACCCCAGACCCCGCGAGGGAGAAATCGCTGAGGTTGGCTGGTTCGCCGAGCCGCCGGAGGCGGTTCTGTACGAGGAAGTCACGACGCGCCCGTATCCAGCCACCGTGTGAGGGTACGGAGTCCAACTCGATTCACCAACTGCTAAGTATCCCCTCCCCAGACGTTCAGAGCATGGGAACCGTCATTCTCGACGCAGACGCGGTAACAGAGAGCACACAGATCACAGAGGTAATCGACGCTGTTGAGGGCGCATTCGGGGCCTACGCCCGCGGCGACGTCCAGATGCCCGCCAAATCATACGTCGACCTCCCGCAGTACAACGGCGACTTCCGGTCGATGCCAGCGTACATTGAGACCGACGACTGGGACGCCGCCGCAGTCAAGTGGGTCAACGTCCATCCGGACAACCCCGACGAAGAAGGGCTGCCGACGGTGATGGGCACGCTCATCTACTCCGACCCCGACACCGGCTTCCCGCTGGCTGTGATGGACGCGACGGGCCTGACGCGACTCCGGACCGGGGCGGCCGCGGCTGTCGCGACCCGTCACCTCGCCCGCGAGGACGCAACTTCGCTCGGACTGGTCGGTGCCGGCGTCCAGGCACACTCTCAGCTGGAGGCCATCTCGCGTGTCCGGGACATCGAGACTGTCGTCATCAGCGACCTCGACGACGAGATCCGGGCCGCGTTCATCGAGGAGTACGGCGACGAGTTCGACGTACAGGAAGGTGCCGTTGCCGACGCCGCCGCCTGTGACGTGGTGTCGACGACGACCCCTGTCCGTGACCCGATTGTCGAGGAGGTCGGCGAGCACACCCACATCAACGCGATGGGGGCCGACGCCGAGGGCAAACACGAGATTGCAGACGACGTGCTGACCGAAGCGAAGCTCGTCATCGACGACCACGAGCAGTGTACCCACTCCGGCGAAATCAACGTTCCCTGGAGCGAGGGGGTCCTCACGGATGCGGACGTCCACGGAGAAATTGGCGACATCGTCGCCGGGAAAATCGAGGGCCGCACCGCCGACGACGGCGCGACCGTCTTCGACTCGACCGGACTAGCCATTCAGGATGTGGCCGCCGCACACGTCGTCTACGAGGACGCTGTTGCCGGCAACACTGGGACCGAGTTCGACATGATTGGTCAGAAGTAGGGCGTCCCCTCCAACGTGTGAGAATTCACACTGGTTTTATGCCCCGCTGTGACGAAGAGAGGGATATGTATCGCGTACTGATACCGATCGACGATAACGAATCGCGGGCGCTGGCACAGGCGAACTACGTCACATCGCTTCCGAGCGCGGACGAGGAAATCGAAGCAACGCTGTTGTTCGTGTTCACGGATGACTCCTCGGGTGATGTCCCGCGGTCGGTGACACGGGTCCGGTCAGTCCGACGAGCGCGCGAACACCTCGAAGACCACGGCGTCGACGTGACGATTCACGAAGACAGCATGGAAGCCGTCGACAACATCCTCCGACACGCCGAGGAGGAGGACGTGGACTCGATAGTTCTCGGCGGTCGCAAGCGTTCGCCGGCCGGTAAAGCGCTGTTCGGCAGCGTCACACAGCGAGTCATCCTCAACACTGACAAGCCGGTCGTCGTCACTGGCGGAGCTCCGGACGAGGACTGACCGCCGGGTATATACAGATCGCAACCAGACCCTCGGCCGGGAATGAGCGACCAGTCTCTCGCGGCCGTCGTCGAGAAAGAACGGACTCAGGTTGCGCTTGCCTCGCTCCAACAGGAGGGCGTCTACGACGAGGGCCGACACATCGACGAACACGACGACGGCACCGTCGCGATTCCGGTTACTGACCCGCCAGCACAGACGGACGTGCTGGAGGTCGTTCGAGTAACCGGCGAGACGCGACTCCGGACCCTCGAAGACCACCTCCGAGAGCGCGGGTGGACTGACGCCGAACTCGACGCCGCTCCGGGGTCGTGGGCGGTCATCGGTAGCGTGGTACTGGTCGATGTTGTCGATACGCCGCGGCCGGCCGAGGTCGGCGAGGCACTGCTTGCAATGCACGGCCACGCCGACACGGTGCTCTCACGGCAGGGCATCGCCGGCGTCCACCGCGAACCCTCTGTCGAGGTTATCGCCGGCGAGGGCGACACCCACACCGTCCACCGCGAACACGGGACGACCTACGCGCTCGATCTGGCGGAGGTGATGTTCTCGCCGGGCAACAAGGCCGAGCGCGCCCACATGGGTGAGGTCGTCGACGACGGCGAGCGGGTGCTGGATATGTTCGCCGGTATCGGCTACTTCACGCTCCCGATGGCTCGTGGCGGTGCCCACGTCACGGCCGTCGAACACAACTCGACCGCATTCCAGTATCTCGTCGAGAACGTTGTCGGGAACGAGGTCAGCGACCGCGTTGAAACATACCGGGCGGACTGTCGGGATGTCGTCGCCCGCGGCATCGAGGCCGCGGACCCCTTTGCCTTTGAGCGGGTTCTCATGGGCTACTACGACGCATACGAGTACCTCGACAGGGCACTCGACGCGCTCGAAGCCGGGGGAACAATTCACATGCACGAAGCAACGCCAACGGCGGAGCTTCCAGACCGGCCGGTCGACCGCCTCCACGCGGCCGCCGAGCGCAACGACCGGCAGGTCACCGGGTACGACCTCCGCGAAATCAAGGGGTACAGCGAGGGTGTCAGCCACGTCGTCGTCGACGCGACCGTGAAATAGTCTCTCCCATACGAGGCGAACGTTGAAGTAGCGACAGGAAAGACCCGAGAGCGTGAACGAACGCCGTGTAGTCCGGGAGGCGTACGACGAGATTGCTGACCACTACTACGCCGAATACACTGAAGAAGTGAGCGACGACCCTGCCTCCGAGCCGGTCGAACGGTTCTGTGAACGCTTGGACCCAGCAGACCGCCTCCTCAGCGCGGGCTGTGGCGCTGGCGATACGCCCCTCGCTGCCGGGGGCGAGACGGCTGTTGGCCTCGATTTCTCACGAGAACAGCTGTCGCTGGCTCGCACAGACCACGACGCCATGCTCGTGCAGGGAGAGATGACCGGCCTCCCCTTCGCCGACGATACCTTCGACGCTGTCGCCGCGCTGTACTCGCTGATTCATATTCCACTCGGAGATCACCACTCCACGCTCGCGGAGTTCCGACGCGTGCTCCGTCCCGGCGGGGCGCTGCTGGTCACCGAAGGATCGAGTGAGTGGGAAGGGTCGAATCCCGACTGGCTTGACAGCGGGACCGAAATGCAGTGGTCGATTGCCGGTCGGGAGGCGACGGCAGAGGCCTTACACAGCGTCGGCTTCGAGATAGCTGGCGTCTGGGACATCCACGACCCGACGACCGAGGACGGCGAGAAGCCGTTTTTCCTGGCTGAACTCCCAGAATAGCACACCGTTGTCGTTCGTCTGTTACAGACTCGACCCGGACAGCGAAAGTTCCGACCAGTGATTCAGCGTCCAGTAGCCGATACCGGTGCCGATGAGACCCGCCGCCAGAATATAAAAGAGAAGCTGTGAGGCGACGACCTGCTGGTGGTTTCTGACGAGAAAGACGACGCCTTCACCGCCCAGCGCGACCAGCAGGAACGTGACAGCCGCACTAAGAACCGAGAACTGGAGGACGACGGCCGCCTCTCGGTAGGCCTCCTCGACGGTGACGACAGTGGTGACGAACGCGAGTGCCAGCACCAGCACGTATATCGGGAGTCGGTCGCTGACTCCGGTTACTTCCCCACTAAGGAGGCCGACGACGCCGAGAAAACTCGCGGTCAGCGCGACCGTCGATACGACGACGAACAGCGCTGCCCGAGCCAGCGCGTTCCGGCTCCACTCGCGGCGTGCGAACAGCCCCTGACGATTGCCTGTCTCCATACGGGAACGAACGACAGCGAGCGACAAAAGCCTGCGTCAGACAATCGTCAGCCTCGGGCTACGAGAGGACGATCACGCCGACGCCGATTGCAGCACTGGTCAGGGAGACGAGCAACATCCGCGACATGCCGGGTGGCTGGCCGAGTTGGCGGCCCAGCAGCCGGCGAATCGGCGGTAACGCGACGATACCGCCGAAGATGAGAAACCCACTTGCGGGGTTGGGGACGACCACGAAGCCAGCGACGACGAGAATCCAGCCCAGAGCGTAGCCGAGCCGCGTGAGCAGGTCGCCTCCACTGCCCGCGTTGTCGGCGGACTCTGCCAATTCACCGGCGTGGCGTTTCATATACCGGTAGAGTGCCTTGGCGGCGGCCTCATTCTGGGGTGCGCCACACTCCTGGCAGAAGTTGGCGCCGTCGGGTATCTGTGTCCCACATTCACGACACTCGTCCATCACTCACCACTGCGTGGGGTCCCGTGGTGAATCTTTCCCTGTCGGACGGCTTACACCTGGTCGAGCCACTCGGTGACGCGGCTCTCGGTCGTCTCAGCAATCTCTGCGAGGTCGGCGGCCTCGTACTCTGTGAGGTCGGCGGCTATCTCGATGCCTTCCTCTTGGAGACGCTCAGCGTAGGTCGGACCGATGCCGTCGACTTCCTCGATCTCTGTCCCCTCGGTCTCGGCGCTGTTGTCGCCCGAGACACGGTGATACCAGTCACAGACCTCTGGCCAGACCTCCTCGTGTGTGGACGAGGAGACCGAGAGCCCGATGTGGCCGGTGGGATACTCAATGATACGGGTGTCGTCGCTGCCGACGACCTCGTTGAACGGCTTCGAGGCATCTGCTGGGATGAGGTGGTCGTACTCGCCAAGAATCTGGAGTATCGGCACGTCTATCTCCGTGATATCGACGTGTTCGCCGCCGAGTTCGAGTTCGTTGTGGTAGAGTTCGTTGTTCTGGTATATTTTCTCGAGGAACTCGACGTAGGCGGTCCCAGCGAGGTCGATCCCCTCGTCGAGCCACTTCTCCATGCGCGAGAAGTTGGCGACGAAGGCGTCGCTGTCGAGGTTCTCGTACATCGTGACGTACTTGCTGAGGTAGTTGTCGACTGGGTCCATCAGCGCGAAGCCGGTGTCCAGAAACTCTGCCGGAACGTTGCCGTAGGTGTCGACCACGTCTTTGGGGTCGTAGTACTCCTCGCTGCCCCACTCTTCGAGGACACCACCGGTCTGGTCGAAACAGAGGCCTGCTGCCATCAGCCCAAGCGCGTTGACCTTCTCGCCGTGGAGGGCAGTGTACATTGTGGTCATCGTCCCGCCCATGCAGTAGCCGAGGATGTTGATGGCGTCCTGGCCTGAGCGGTCGCGCACCTCGTCGACGCAGTTGTCGATGTAGCGGTTAACGTAGTCTTCGAGCCCGATATGCTGGTCGAGCCGTGAGGGCTCGTTCCAGTCAATCATGTAGACGTCGTGGCCGGCGTCCAGCAACTGGCGGATTACACTCCGGTCAGGCTGTAGGTCGAGGATGTAGGGCTTGTTGATGAGCGCGTAGACGATGAGAATTGGGGCCTCGTTTTGCTCCTCGGTGCGGGACTCGTAGTGGAGCAGTTCAAGCTTGTTTTCCTCGTAGACGACCTCGCTCGGGGTCTGTCCAACCTCGATGGTCTCCATCTCGACGGCGCGCTCGGGGGCGATGCGGGCCTTCTCGGTCGCGTCGACCATCGCCTCCATCGCGTCGGCCTGTGCGTCCAGTGCGGCTGCGAAGGGGTTGAACGACATCGTTACTCCAGTTCCTCGATGATGCGGTCGAGCTTCTGTTCGACGGCATGCTGGCGGCGTTCGAGTTCAACCAGCCGTTCGCCGACTTCGACGACATCGTCGCGGGTCGCCATCCCGAACTGGGCGAGGTTCTCCTGGGTCATATCGTCGACCTCCTGTTGGGCCTCCATCAGAATCTCGACCAGTTCGCCGTTGGCGGCGGCGAACGCGCTCGTCGACATGATCTCTTTGAACGACTCGTTTGCCGACTGGAGCCAGAGGTCACGGAACTCCTCGGCGTCGACATCTTCGCCCTCGGCAGCGTCACCGGTCCGTTCGACCATCTCCTCTGCCGTGTCCATCCATACCTCGTAAGCCTGGCGGTACCCCTCGATACCCTCGGTCATCTCCTCCTCGGAGAGCGTCGAGCCGTCGAAGGCACCCGTCCATGACTCCATCATCGCCGTCTGTGCCTCGACGTTACGCTCGATTGAGTCTGCGACTGCCTCGTTCATCTGTTCCATCAACTGACTCCAGTCCTGTGGCTGCTGTTCGCTCATTGTATATGTAACTACGAGAACGGGACACAAGACTCCAGCGATTTTCCAGCCTCTACCAGTGTATGCCATTGAACGACACGAGGTACCGAAACTCTCTCGGCTGTCGGCGCTGGTGGTTCGACGCTGCAACGAAAAACAGGGTTCAGTCGTCCCGTTCGCGCTTTACCGGCACCAAGACAGTCTGGACGATGTCGCCCTCCTCTATGTCAAGCGCCTCTCGTTCCGCGTCGGGGATAGAGATGCGGCCGCCACTCTGAACGCGTGTCTTGAACGTGGCTGTCTGGCTCATCGCGCCAAGCTGGTTCATATCCATCCCGCCGGACATGCCAGCACCGAGCATCTGCTTGAACAGTTCCTGTTGGGTCTCGACGGCCTGCTCGCCCGTCTCGGTGAACATCTTGAAGAAATCCTGCGGCCCACTCGGCATGTCCCTGTCGTCTGTCATCGGATTTCTGTTGTTCCGCTCGATGTATAAACATTTGGAGCGTCGACGACGCTCTCCCCTTTGGACGCTGGAGTCCGTTCCTCGGGCAAAAATTCTATTTGTTATATGTGAACAATCAACTCACTTTTTCAGACAGAACGACTGCGATAACAGTCGCGGCCGTGGGAAAAAATGATTATTGTGTTCGATAACTAGCCTCGGAGTTTATAACGCCAAATCCCATAGAACAGTGTGTAATGAGTTCAGAATCTCAGCGGAGTGCATTTCTTGATACCTGGACTGACACTTCTGTACACATGTTCGAGAGTGTGGTCGCGGCAAACCGCGCCGCACTTGCGGCATTCGGACTCGACGCCGACGGTACAGACGAGGTAGAGACGACAGACCGAATCGAGGCCGACAAGGACCTGCCGGAGTGGGACACAGAAACCACGGCCAGCGCTCCTGAGGACGTCTCTGTTGGAGACCGGTTCGAGTTCAGCAAGACGATCTCTGACGGCGATGTGCGTGCATTCGCAGCGGCCAGCGGCGACACGAATCCGCTCCATCTTGACGACGAGTTCGCCGAAAAGACGCGGTTCCAGGGCCGCATCGCCCACGGAACACTTGTTGGGGGCCTGATTAGTGCTGCGCTGGCTCGGGTTCCTGGTCTGGTCATCTATCTCTCGCAAGACCTGGAGTTCCACAATCCGGTTCGTATCAGCGAAACGCTCACTGCCTCTTGTGAGATTGTCGAAGACCTCGGCAACAACCAGTATCGCCTCTCGACGCCGGTCCACAACGAAGCCGGCGAGGCGGTCATCGAGGGCGAGGCAGTCATCCTCATCGACGAACAGCCTGAGTAGCCACTCTGTCGATTCCTGCCACGTTCACTCTCTCCGCGAGCGACCGCTGTCGTAGACGCCGTCTTTTTTGAGCCGTGCGCGCTCTCTGACGACCGCCGGCGTCCGACATCGTCCCGGCTCGCCGACGGCTTGTGGAATCGTGCAGTTGTTACAGCTCTCACACAACGCTCGGTTGTCGCCGGCCAGCAGCCGCGCCCCCAGCCGCGGCTCGGCGTAGAAGGGGCGGGCCATTCCAGCCATATCACACGACTCCCCCAGCAGTCGGTCGCAGTGGTTCCGTTCTCGAAGGCCCCCTTCACAGAGTACTGGCACGTCGACCGCCCGCCGGACGGCTCGACAGAAGTCGGCGTTCCAGCCGGGTTCGCGGTCGAACCACCGGCCTTCGAGGCGGTTTGCCAGCTCCACTGCCCGTGCCCGCCACCGGCCACCGAAGACGGCGGCGTACTCGCTCTGGAGTTCCGCTGCTGCCCAGGCCCGGTCGGGGAACGCTCCCCGGATAACACTCATGTCCCAGTAGACAGAGGCCTCCACGGGGACGAGTGCGTCGTACCCCGCAGCAGCGAGCCGCCGGCCGATATCCAGGCTCTCGTCGCGGGTCAGATGCGTCCGGACGAACGGCGGCGAAGCAGTCTCGACGGGGACTTTCGTCACCAGGGGGATATCTCCGGCGTGGTCGCGGACGGCGTCCCGGACCGCAAGCAGGAACTGCACCCCGTCGGCGAACTCGTCGTCGCGGTCGTTGTAGTACGGCGAGAGGAACTGCTGGACGATGCCCATGTTCGCCCCGGAGAGGTGGACGCCGTCGTAGCCGGCGTCGGCGGCGTATCCTGCGGCCCGCCCGAACGCCTCGGCCAGCTCGCGGACCTCCGCCGTCGAGAGCACGTTTGGTCGGAGGTCGATGAACCCGGCACGGTCGGCGACTCTGAGCTGCCAGGGCGGCTGTGAGACTGCCTTCTGGACCGCGTCCGGATTGTCCTCGCGGTAGCCAGCGTGCCACAGACTCATCCCGCGGAGGCCGCCGTGTGCGAGCTGGATGAATATCTTCGAGCCATGGTCGTGAATCCGGTCTGTCAGCCGTGAGAGTCGGTCGACGAAGCCTGGGTCGTGGACACGCGTCATGTTTGGTGCGGCACACCCGCCGTCGCCGGTGACGATGCTCGCACCCTGGAAGATGAGCCCAACGCCAGATTCGGCAGTCGGCTCCAATTCTGCGATGAAGCGGTCGACCGCGTCGGGACCGTTGCCGGCACATTCGAGTAGTGGGGCGCGGTAGAGGCGGTTCGGCACCTTGACGCCGCCGATGTCGATTGGGTCGGTGAGCTGTGGGTTGTCTGTCCGTGACATGAGTTAGCGGTCGACAACAAGCATGGCGACGCGCTCACAGATGAGGTCCGCGAGATCGCCTGTCGTCGCGTCGAGTTCCCGCTCGCTGATGTCGAAAAACGACCGGACTCGCTCGGGGTCGTACTCGCCGAGTGTCTCGCCGGGTTCGAGCAACTCTCGGAGGTCGCCGGCGGCCGCCGTCTCGTCGCCGCCGACGACGACGGCAACGACCGGCGACGTTCCCTTGGAGATGCCCATCTCAAGGGCATCCCGTATCTGTCGACGTCCGGCTGCATACAGCAGTATCTCGACGCCGGGGTCCTCGGCGATAGCGTTTCCCCTGTCTCGTTCTCGGTGTGCGACTTCGACCGCACGGTTGAGGTGGTCTCGGCTGACGACGTAGCGGGCGTCGAAGGCCTGAACGGTCGCGTCGTAGTCCTCACCTATCGCATCGAGACGGCTTACGAACCGATCGATGTCGTCGACGTCTGCGGTTCCCTCGATAACCTGCATCAGAAATCACCCAGATTAGACTGGTCGTTTGCGGTTGCTGGCTCGTCGGCCTCGTCGTCGACGGTCACGTCGGCGTCGGGTTCGACACTCTCCATCGACGGGTCGCGGTGGCCGGCGTTTTCGAGAATGTTCTCGGCGGTTTTTTCACGGCCACGAAGCGCCGCCAACACCCTCGATTTGTCAGCCTCGCGCAGGTCGGCGCGGGTCTCGATGCCTGCGTCGAACAGCCGCCGTGCCCGTTTGCGACCGACGCCGCGGACGCCGGCGAGGTCGACCAGTTCTGCGCGCACGCCGTGTTCGACCCTGGTGCGGGCCTCGCGAATGTCCGGACCAAGCCCGAGGTCGCGTTCCGTCGCCAGCGACTCGGCGGCCCCGAGCAGCCACTGGGCGGTGTCGACCTTCGAGCGGATGTCGCCCGGGCCGATGCCGTAGCGTTCGGTGATCTCGTCTTCCTCCTCCTCGCTGGCCCAGTCTTCGAGCAGTCGCGCGGTCTTCAGCGCCGACAGCCAGTCCTCGAACCCCTCCTCGAACTCGGAGGGGGTCGACCCGAGAAGCTCCTCCTCGCGCTCGTAGGCGAGCATCGTGTACTCCTCCTCGTCGCCCGAACGCAGATACAGCTCGTACATGTCCGGTGTTCGGCTGACCAGATGGTACAGACCCAGCGCAGTCGGCTCCTCGGCGTCCTCCAGGCCGTGGAGGATTTCGGCGGCGCTCATCGGGTCCAGGTAGAGCCGCGAGACGGTGTGTCCCAGGTTCGACGCCGTGATTTCGCTTCCCTCACGGTCGAGAAAGCCGTTCACGTCGAGGTAGTCGATAACGTCGTCGACCACCGTTTCGAGCCGGCCGCGTTCGGCGGTCTGTTGGGCGTACAGTGTGCTTTCGAGGAAATCGAGCAGTCCGCTCCGGGAGTTAGCAAAGCCGGAGGCGACGGTGGCGAGGATATGTGTGCGCAGCGCCGGCTCGGCAGCCAGCTTCGACTCGACGGGCTCAGGGTCGGCCCAGACGTATCGCTCGAACAGCTCGTCGAGTTCGTCGTGGCTCTTTGCCACCAGAACGGCCTCGCCGTAGGGGTCCCGCCCGGGCCGACCGGCACGACCCATCATCTGGTGGACCTCCAGCACCGAGAGGGGTTGCATCCCGCCGGCTGTCCCGTCGTACCGTCGCCAGTCCCGGACGACCACCCGCCGGGAGGGCGTGTTGACGCCGGCGGCCAGCGTCGGCGTCGCGCAGACGACCTTGACCAACCGGTTGCGGAAGGCCTCCTCGACGAGACTGCGGTGGTCGCGTGCTAGCCCGGCGTGGTGAAACGCCGCTCCCTGTTCGACGGCAGCGGCGAGGTCGTCGCTCGTCTCTGTGTCGCTCACTTCTCGTATCTCCTCGGCTATCTCGGCGAGCTGATCGCTCTCCTCGGGCGAACAGAACGGCTCCGTCGTACTTCCGAGCCGCCGGGCGGCCGACTCGGCGTTGCGCCGGGAGTTGACGAACACGAGCGTCGACCCGTCCTCCTCCAGCGTGTCCCGGATGATAGCGGCCGGCTGGTCCTCGTTTCCTCGCACCGGAACCCGGCTCTGGCTCCCGTCTTCGAGGTGGAGGGCGTCTCCGAAGTGGACGCCCTTCTGAAGCTCTATCGGCCGCCAGGTTGAGTCGACTAGATCGGCGTCGAGCCAGGCTGCGAGTTCGTCGGCGTTCCCGATTGTCGCCGAGAGTGCGACCGTCTGGAGGTCGGGGTTGAGCGACTGGAGTTTGGCGAGTGTCACCTCGAGGGTCGGCCCGCGGTGGCTGTCGTCGACGAGGTGAACCTCATCGGCGACGACACACGAGAGGTCCTCCAGCCAAGGAGCGTCGTTGCGCACGAGCGAGTCGACTTTCTCGCTGGTCGCGACGATGATGTCCTTGCCGGCGAGCCAGCCGCCGTCGGACTCGTAGTTCCCCGTCGAGACACCCACGTCGAGGCCGTATTCCTCGAAGGCCGCGAACTCCTCGTGTTTCTCAGTCGCGAGCGCCCGAAGTGGGACGATATACAGCGCTTTCCCACCGCCGTCGTCGGCGATGCTCGACAGCATCGCCAGCGTCGAGACGAGTGTCTTCCCGCTTGCCGTCGGGATGGCGGCGACGAGGTTCGCACCCTCGGTGACACCACGGTCGACGGCTTCTGCCTGTGGCGGATACAGGGAGTCGATTCCCTCAGATTCGAGATACCCCTGGAACCAATCTGGCACTCCGGGGATGTCCGCAACGTCCATTGACGATTCTTTGGGCCGTCCGGCTGTTTAAAGGTTCGTTCGGCCGGGTCGAAACGTTTAGGAGGGCACGCCGGAGAAATACAGGTATGAGCTCACAAGAAAGTGGCTCGGGCCTCATGTCGAGTGCCGGCCTTGTCCGGTATTTCGACTCCGAAAAGAACCAGGGCCCGGTCCTGGACCCGAAAACTGTCGTCGCATTCAGCGTGCTGCTCGGTACGCTCGTGTTGATGCTGAACGCGTTCGCATAGCAAACCAGTTCCGCGCAGTTTTCTTCTGTCTTGGTGTCAGTTACGAGCGGTTCCATGACAACTGTTGACGAAGAACAGTTATGACGACCATATTCGATGTGTGTACTGGATGATGATACGTCACGGTAACATTACACAGGGAATGATATTTCGATGAGTGAGAACGATTCAGAACGCTCGGTCTCGATTGGTCGGTGGATAGATAGCTTCCGGCGCTACCTGTCGGTTGTGGTCCCGGGATTCATCAGACGGAATCTTACAATAAAGCTTCTCACAATCCTGTTGCTTGGGGCGCTTGTGAGTGGCGGAGCTGTGGTGGTGTTGTACGACAGCATCGACGATGGGCTGACCGAACAGGTCGACTCCCAGGTACAGTCCGACGCTACCCTCCATGCCAGTCTCTACAACAAGTGGCTCAACGACCAGTGGGGGGTGTTGAGTTCGGCGAGCACCGACGGCGAAATTCTCGCAGACGACCAACAGGAGCTAATCGCCTGGCTCAGTGATGTCAGTCAGAATCTCGGCCAGGAAGTCACACAGGTCTACGTGGCCAACGGCGACAGCGGCGAAATTATCGGCAGCTCACTGGCTCAAGATAGCGGTGTGAATCTCTATGACCAGGGGCTCTCGACGGAGAACATCGGTGAGGGTGTCTTTATCTCGGAACCGTTGCAACTTCCTGGCGACGACACGAACACGACACTCCTCGGTAGCCGCACGGTCGCTGGACGGTTCATCGCGGCGGCGGTACCGACGAACACGTCGCTTGTGCCGACACAGGATTTCGAGGGAAGTGAGACGATGTTGCAGTCGCTTAACGGGCAACGGCTGCTCGGACCGCCCTCCGAAGAGACCCAGACATTCGTCGCCGACCTCGAAAGGGACACGTTCCAGACCCAGATGGCCGATGTGGACGGGATGATTGTGGGAAGCAGGACGCTGTCACACTCACAGGATAGCGGCTTCTCCCGTGACAGATACGTCCCCAACGAGACGATCGGTACGGTTGTCGTCCACACGGTGCCACAGGACCAGGCATTCGCTCTCCGCGACCAGATTTCCGGTGACATTGTCTTTGCTTTCGGGGTGACGTTCGTGTTACTCATCGCGACGGCGTTGGTGTCGATGCGGTCGGTGACCGGCGCAATCGACGACCTCTCGAAGCGCACACAAAAGATACGTGACGGTAATTTCGACGTGACTGTGTCGTCATCGCGTACCGACGAAATCGGGACGCTTTATTCGTCGGTTGCACAGATGCGGGACTCCCTGAGTGAGCAAATTCAGGAGGCACAGTCGGCGATGGAGCAAGCAGAGGAGGCACAGACAGACGCCGAACACGCACGAGAGGAGGCTGAACAGGCACGACTCGAAGCAGAGGAGGTGAGCGAGCGACTTGAACAGAGAGCCAGGGAGTACTCGGAGGTGCTCGCGGCCTTCGCGGACGGTAACCTCACCGCCCGGATGGACACCGATACCGACAACGAGGCGCTGTCTCAAATTGCCGGGTCGTTCAACGAGATGGCGACCGACCTGGAGGAGACAATCATCCACATCCGCGAATTTGCCGGCGAGGTTGACGAGTCGAGCGACCGAATCGCCGACAGCGCTCAGGAGATCAAACAGACGAGTGACGACGTGAGCCGCTCGATGCAACAGACAGCCGAAGACGCCGAGCGCCAGAACGAAGACATCCAGCGCGCCTCTAACCGCGTCATGGACCAGTCGGCCTCTATCGAGGAGGTCGCCGCCTCGACGAACGAGGCCGCCACCCAGTCACGGCGCGCGGCGGCACTCAGCGACGACGGTCAGGAGTATGCCGATAGGACGACCAGCGAGATGACGACCGTCCAGACCCAGACTGAGGAGATGGTCAAGGAGGTCGAGCAACTCGAAGACGAGGTCGCCGCTATCGGCGAGATTGTCGAACTCATCGAGGATATCGCCGAGCAGACGAATATGCTGGCGCTGAACGCCTCTATCGAGGCCGCCCGCGCCGGTGAGGCCGGCGAGGGCTTTGCGGTTGTCGCCGACGAAATCAAGAGCCTCTCCGAGGAGACGCAAGACGCGACCGACGAGATAGAAGCACTTGTCGGCCGCGCACAGCGCTCGACCGACGACGTTGTCACCGACATTCAGGGGATGCGCGAGAGCGTTGAAACCGGCATCGAAACCGTCGAGGGAACCGTCGATGTCTTCCAGAACATCGCCACTGCCGTCGAGGAGGTCGACCAGACCATCCAGTCCATTAGCGACGCGGTCGATAACCAGGCGAGCGCGGCCGAGGAAATCGAGTCGCTTGTCGGAGACATTGGCGAAGTCAGTGAAGCGACGACAGCAAACGCAACCGACGTGGCGGCCGCAGTCGAGGAACAGACCAGCGCTGTCTCGGAGGTCAGCCGCCAGATAGAGGGACTTTCCGAGCAGGCGACGACCCTCCAAGAGATGACCGACGAGTTCCAGACCGGCAGTGAGGACGCCTCGGCTACAGCGACGGAGGAACCGATCGACGACTCGACGGACAAGGGAACCGACGACTGACGGAGCCGGCCCCGGAGTTCTCGAACGCACATTTTTATACTGGGGAGCGAACACCGCATACTATGACACGGATTGTGGCGGTGGTCGGGACCGCTGGGGGAGTCGGAACGACGCGGTTGACCGTCGAGTGTGGCGCGACGCTCGCGCGGACGGGACGCGACGTTGCGCTCGTCGATGCGGACTTCAGTACGCAGGGGCTTCGCTCCTACGTCGACGCCGACGTGGAGGCCGACGTGACCGCGCTGTTGACCGAGGAAGCCTCTCTCGGTGACGTACTCTATGACATTTCCACCGATACCGAGGGAAGGCTGGTCGCTGCGCCGGCACGAGCCCCGTTCGAACGGCTAGCGCGGGCACAGACAGCGGGCGCGGCACAGCGGCTAGAGCGTCAGCTTGCGGCGTCGTCGCTCTCACACGATGTGGTGCTTGTAGACACACCACCGCTTACCGGCAATCATGCCGTCGCGGCGGTCAACGCTGCCGAGCGTGTCGCGCTCGTGGCTGGCGATACGCCCCGTGGTAGGGACGGACTCGCGCTGTTGCGTGGCCGACTGCAGGATATCGGCGCGTCGGGAGACGTTGTGCTCAGAAACCGCGCGACCGGCCATCTCTCGGAGGGTATCGGGATACCCGAGAGCGACGAGACAACTGCCACAAATGCACCCAGCTGTCCGACGCCAGACTCCGACTTCGCGCCGGCAGTTGCGGACGCAGTCGAAGCGATGCTCGACATCTCGCTCGACCTCGACTTTCCCGCCGGGAGCCGACTGGAGCAGATTCGGGGGTAGGTCGATTCGACGCGGACTCAAAATATAGCAACTACTAAGATAGTTACCGCTCTATATTGGATAGCGACCCATGAATTTTGATGATGATCCGACGCACTCGCTCATCCGGGATACAGCGACCGAGATAGCAGAGGAGTACGGGCCTGCATACTGGCGTGAAAAGGAAGAAAACGGCGAGTTCGGCGAGGAGTTCTGGGATGAACTCGCCGAGGCAGACTTCCACGGGCTTATGATACCCGAGGAGTACGGCGGTGCGGGGATGGGGATGCAGGAGATGGGCATCGCCATGGAGACACTCTGTGCACAGGGCTGTGGAATGGCCGGCACCTGGTATCTCGTCTTGACCGCTGGGATGGCCGCCGTCGGTATCACCAAACACGGCACTGAGGAACAAAAGGAAAAGTATCTGCCCGATATCGCCGCCGGCAAGCGGAACTTCTCTATCGGCATCACCGAGCCAAAGGCCGGAACCAACACCCTGAACGTGGCCACGCGAGCCGAGAAAGACGGCGACGAGTACATCCTCAACGGCGACAAGGCGTGGATTACCTTCTCGGACCGCGCGGAGAACATGATTCTGGTCACGCGGACGACGCCGCGTGACGAGGTCGAGAAACCCACCGATGGCATCAGCCTGTTCATTCTCGACATGGACAGCCCAGACATCGAGGTGTCGCCGATTGACAAACACGGGATCAACTACTCGAAATCCTGTGAGGTTTTCATCGAGGGTCACCGCGTCCCCGAGGAGAACCTCCTCGGTGAGGAGGACAACGGCTGGTGGGCGCTGGTCGACACGCTCAACCCAGAACGGATCGGGTTTTCGGCCGCGGCAACCGGTATCGGCAAGCTGGCTGCCGAGACCGCTATCGACTACACGAACGAGCGCGAGGTCTTCGGTGCACCAATCGGCACCCACCAGGCGGTCTCGTTCCCCATCACGGAGGCGTACGCCAAGATGGAGACGGCCGCGCTGATGCGCCAGAAGGCAGCCTGGCTCTACGACCAGGGTGAGGAGTGTGGCTACGAGACCAACGTCGCGAAAGCCGTCGCCGTCGAGGCTGGCATTGAGGCGGTCAAACAGTCGATGCAGGCCTTCGGCGGCTGGGGGTACGCCAAGGAGTACGATGTCGAGCGCTGGTGGCGCGAGGTCAACCTCACCCGGCTCGCCCCCGTCTCTCAGCAGATGGCCTACAACCACATCGGCCAGCAGATCGGCTTCCCCAAATCCTACTAACCCTCCCTTTCATCTCATAACTATGTTCGACAAAGTCCTGGTCGCGAACAGAGGCGAGATTGCTGTTCGCGTCATGGCGGCTTGCGAGGAGCTTGGTATCGAGACAGTCGCAGTCTACAGCGACGCTGACAGGGACAACGGCCACGTCGAATACGCCGACGAGGCGTACAACGTCGGCCCCGCCCCTGCTAGTGACTCCTATCTCGACCAGGAGACTATCGTCGAGACCGCAACCGAGGCGGGTGCCGACGCAATCCACCCCGGCTACGGATTCCTGGCCGAGAACGCCGAGTTCGCCCGACGAATCGAGGAGACCGACGAACTCACGTGGGTCGGTCCGCCCAGCGACGCGATGGAGCAACTCGGCGAGAAGACCCGCGCCAGACAGGCGATGCAGGCCGCGGACGTGCCTGTCGTTCCGGGAACGACCGAACCCGTCGACTCGCCCGAGGAGGTCCGCGAGATAGGCGAGGAGTTCGGCTACCCGGTCGCAATCAAAGCCGAGGGTGGCGGCGGCGGCCGCGGTATGCAGATTGTCCACGACCCAGCGGATGTCGACGACGCCCTAGAGACAGCCAAACGGGAGGGGAAAGCCTACTTCGACAACGATTCGGTCTACGTCGAGAAGTACCTCGCGGCACCCAAACATATCGAGGTCCAGATTCTCGCCGACGAACACGGCAACGTCCGCCATCTGGGTGAACGCGACTGCTCCTTGCAGCGTCGCCACCAGAAGGTCATCGAAGAAGCGCCCAGCCCGGTACTGGACGAGGGGCTGCGCGAACAGATTGGCGACGCGGCCCGCCGTGGGGTGCGCGAGGCTGGCTACACCAATGCTGGCACCGTCGAGTTCCTCGTTGAGGATGGCGAGTTCTATTTCATGGAGGTAAACACCCGCATTCAGGTCGAACACACCGCCACCGAGGAGGTGACGGGTATCGACATCGTCCGCTGGCAGCTTCGTGTGGCGGCGGGTGAGGAACTCGACTTCTCACAGGACCAAGTCGATATCGAGGGCCACGCCATCGAGTACCGTATCAACGCCGAAAATCCCGCAGACGACTTCGCGCCGACGCCTGGCACACTGGAGACCTACGATCCGCCGGGGTCCATCGGCATCCGGCTCGACCACGCGGTCAATCAGGGTGACGAAATCGGCGGTGACTACGACTCGATGATTGCCAAGCTCATCGTCGCCGGCGAGGACCGCAACCACTGCATCGAGCGCTCGAAGCGCGCGCTCGAACACTTCGAGGTTGAGGGCGTTCACACGATCATTCCGTTTCATCGGCTGATGTTGACCGACGAGGCGTTCGTCGAAGGGAGCCACACCACGAAGTACCTCGACGAAGAACTCGACGAGGCCAAAATCGCCGACGCCGTCGAGCGCTGGGGGACCGAACCGCTGGCAGACGGTAGCGAGAGCAGCGAGACCCACGAACTCACAATCGAGGTCGACGGCAAGCGCCACGACGTGGTGCTCGAAGACCTCCCACAGAGTGCCGCTACCGAGACCGACGAGACTGACGACACGAGCGAAGACGACCCCGCGGACAGTGCAGCAAGCAGTTCCGGCAGCGACGATGAGGCTGCGACGATGACCGACGGTGCCATCACCGCCGAGATGCAGGGAACTATCCTCTCGGTCGACGTTGCGGTAGGTGACGAAGTCACAGAGGGCGACATCATCTGCGTGCTGGAGGCGATGAAGATGGAAAACGACGTAGCCGCCCCTGCAGGGGGGACCGTCGCGAGCGTCGAGGTAGAGTCTGGTGATGCCGTCGATATGGGTGACTCCCTCATCGTCCTGGAGTGATACTATGAAGGTACGCGTCTCCGAGGATACGACCGAACAGGAGGCCGAGATTATCGGCGAGGCTCTCGCTGCACAGTACTACGACGATGTGACCGTCGTCGCCGGCGACAGACAGCTCGTCGAGGTTCCGTATCTTGGGCCCGGTCACGTGCCGGGGCCAGAGCCCGAGATGGGGCCAACAGAACGAGAGGAGAAGATCTGGGAAGAAATCGCCGAGATCAACGCGGGCGGTCCAGAGAAGTACAAAGAACAGCTTCCCGACCAGGGCAAGCAGTTCGTCCGCGACCGCATCGACCAGTGGTTTGAGGACGGCTTCCTGTTTGAGGACGGCCGGTTCGCCGAGTTCGACGCCGACGATACGCTGCCAGCCGACGGCCTGATTACGGGCGGTGCCGAGTTCGAAGGCCGGGACATCCACTTCATGGCAAACGACTACACGGTCAAACGCGGCAGCATGGCCGCTAAGGGTGTCGAGAAGTTCCTCCGGATGCAACAGCGCGCCCTCAAGACCGGCCGTCCGGTGCTGTATCTGATGGATTCCTCAGGTGGCCGTATCGACCAGCAGACCGGGTTCTTCGCTAACAGGGAGGGTATCGGGAAATACTACTACAACCACTCCATGCTCTCGGGACGTGTCCCACAGATCTGTGTCCTCTATGGACCCTGTATCGCCGGCGCGGCCTACACCCCCGTCTTCGCCGACTTTACCATCATGGTCCGGGACATGTCCGCGATGGCGATTGCGAGCCCGCGGATGGTCGAGATGGTGACCGGCGAGGAAATCTCGATGGATGACCTCGGTGGTCCCGACGTTCACTCCCAGTACTCGGGCAGCGCGGACCTGGTTGCCGACGACGAGGAACACGCCCGCGAACTGGTCGCACAGCTCATCACGTATCTGCCGGACAACAGCGACAAGGAGCCGCCACAGACGGAGGGCAGACATCCGGCAACTTCGCCCAAAGACATCGACAGCATCATCCCACAGGACCCGAACCGCGGCTACGACATGACCGACCTCATCGACTGCGTGGTCGACGCCGGCTCGTGGTTCGAACTCCAGCCCGAGTTTGGCCCGGAGATGCTCACCGGCTTCGCCCGCATCGACGGCCGTCCGGTCGGTATCGTCGCCAACCAGCCGGCACAGCGCGCTGGGGCAATCTTCCCCGACGCTGCACAGAAGGCCGCCGAGTTCATCTGGAAGTGCGACGCATTCAACGTTCCGTTGCTCTATCTCGCCGACACGCCCGGCTTCATGGCCGGCTCCCAGGTCGAGAAAGAAGCCATCCTCGAGAAGGGCAAGAAGATGATTTACGCCACCTCGTCGGCGACGGTGCCAAAACAGTGTGTCGTCGTTCGGAAGGCCTACGGCGCGGGCATCTACGCCATGTCTGGCCCGGCCTACGACCCCGAGTCCACGATTGCACTTCCCTCGGGCGAGATTGCCATCATGGGGCCGGAGGCAGCAATCAACGCGGTCTACGCCCGCAAACTCGCGGAAATCGACGACCCCGAAGAGCGCAAACAGCGCGAACAGGAACTCCGCGAGGAGTACCGCGAGGACATCGACGTCCACCGGATGGCCAGTGAGGTCGTCATCGACGAGATTGTCCCGCCGAGTACACTCCGCAAGGAACTCGACGCCAGATTCGAGTTCTACGAGACCGTCGACAAGGACCTGCCGGACAAGAAACACGGGACCATTCTGTAGCTGTTTCATCCCGTCGTGTCGCGGCTGTCGTAACTCAAAATCATCTTTGAGTTATCAGAGCTTTTTATGTGAACGGTACACAAGAGATCATAGCGACCAGTTCCGAACTATGGCACGACTGTTACCCTCGCAAACGGAGTCATCTACCGAGCGAGACGACCCCGCTGTATTCTACATCGACGACGAGCGGACGGCAGAGATGATATCGACGCTGTCCGGCGAGACCGCACTGACGATTTTTCGGATGCTCGATGACGACGCCCTCACCGCCTCGGAGATTGCCGACGACCTCGACCTCTCGGTCCAGAACACAACCTACCACCTGGAGAACCTCCAGGACGCCGGCCTGGTCGAGGTCATCGACACCTGCTATTCGGAAAAAGGCCGAGAGATGGAGATTTTCACCGCTGCGAGAGAGCCAAAGATACTCGTGCTCGGCTCGAAAGACGAGGGGAAGACCATCCGTCGCGCATTCACGACGCTCGCGGGCGCGGTCGGTGTCTCTGCTATCGCGCTCGCGGCCTGGAGCTCGCTGTCACAGCTGGGGCGGCTACTCGTCGAGCGCTGACGCCAGCGAGTTGTCGACGTACTGGTGAACGAACAGTCCCGAGTACAGCGCAGTCACCGTCAAATCGAACAGAAAGCGGAGTCCGCTGCCAGCCGACAGTCCAAACGAGCGGACGACGACCGTGGTCCCCTCGAACTCGAACGAGAGCGCAATCGGCGCGCCGGACTCGGCAACTGTCGTATCCAGCACGGACCCAACTGCGAGTAACACGGTGAACCCTGCGAGGACGAGACCGACTCGGAGGCGATGGACGCTCGTCAGCCGCCAGCTCACGCGGATCGCATCAAGCGGGCCGTACCCACCCACGAAACACGCCTCTGGAACGAAACAGCACTTGAGCAACACGTAGACCACCCCGAGCAGGAGAACCGCGAGCGCACCGAAGTCTGCGACAACCGGAGCAAACCCAATGGTAGTCGTCACGGTCCGGACGGCGGGTAAGACCACCGAAACGACCAGCAGCGTAACACCTGCGAGGCCGACGACGATAGCGAGCGCTGAACCGACAAACGCCGGCAGTCTGGCGAGTGCAAGGCGGAGTGCCCGCCGTGACGGGACCGTCTCACGGCCGAGCAGTTCCTGTGCGACGATGCCGATATAGCCCCGGCTGAAGAAGACGCCGACGACACTGACCACCGCAAGCACGAGGGCCAGTCCGGGCGAGACGACCAGGGTTCCGAGCTGTATCAGCCCCATCCCACCGAGTACAAGCACGATGGACGGTCTGGCCAGCGGAATCGTCGTGCTCCACGAAAAGACATCGGCGAGCGACCGGTGTATCACCTCGTGGTCGATTTCCTGACACCGGAGACAGCCACAGCCATCCACGTCCTCGTGTCTTCGAATCTTCATTGTTCTCCCGAGCTGTCGCTGTTATCGCTGGACATCGTTCGAGAGCGGGTCAACAACCGATAGATTTGGCGACATCGATGAGCGTCTGGGCGGTCGGAGGACCTCGGACCCGGAAGGTGAGTCGATTGCACTGTCGAACCACCTCCATTCCCGTATCTGTGACGACGAGTTCTCCATCGACCCCGGAGAGACTCTCGCGTCGAATCTCGACGTTATGATAGAACGATGGCGAGTCGTTCGGCGAGATTGATACCGACAGCTGTGTCCCACTGTCGTGGTCACTGTAGAGCAACAACACGGCGTGGGAACTGTCCTGATACTTAACCCTCGCGCGGTCGAACGTGTAGCCATCCGGCGTCTCGGGTATCGGCAACTCGAAGGGCACAGCTTCGCCCGCTGCCTGGGCGCTTTCGAACAGTTGGGTATCGGCCCTGTCGCGGTCCTGTCTTGCTGTCTCTTCTCTTCGTGTTGATTCGTTGGTTGTCTCAGCAGACGCTGTTTCGCTCGCTGTGTTCTCCTCTCCAGATGTATTGAGTACGGGACGCGTGTTCTCGACAGCCGAGCCGACGGTTAGCTCCTTGTACTCTCGTGTCGCCGTCGCCAGGACCGTTCCGTCTTCGTCGGTCCATTCAACGGTCTGTTTGATCGGATAATACGTCTCCGTATCGATCCACCAGGTCTCCTGTGAGAGGAGCCATCGCTGGTGTGTCGCCTCGTGGAGGGGGACATGATACTCGATGTTGCCGGCGTCGATATCGAGAGACAGGCTTGCTGTCGTCTCCGTGGGTGGTGACAGCTCGACGACATATGCGGTCCGACCGTCGACAGACTCCATACCGACGTAGTTACTCTTGTAGTGGGTGAGAACCACTTCCGGTGACGCGCCTGGACTCCAAAGCTCGTCGAACCAGAACTGGGTCATCCCGTCCTCTTGTACCGCGCGACTGTTGGTATCGCCGCGTGTGTCAGGTTGTGCGCCGTTGCGGGCGACCCGTGTGTCGGTATCTTTTCGGAGAATCTCGATGTACCCTTTCTTTGCGGTCCGGTGGACAGTGACCGTCTGTGTCATCGTTCCGTTCGGATCCGTTATCGTCTGCTCGTGGACGACCCTGACTGGGTCTTCTTCGAGCGATTCGATGGCTTTCTCGATTAGTTCGGTAGCGTCCGGTTCGGCGTCGCTAGGCCCAACTCCTGCCGGCAACACAACGAGGAGACTGACTACCACCCCAACCATGACGAACCGGAACCGGTCGACCATCCTCAACGCGAGTTACAGAATAACACACAAAAAGTGTTTGGGAGTGTTTCCCCGCCTGAAACACTGGTGACCAGATATTGTTGTCACTCTTTCTGTGCAATTGCAACGCGTGACTCTGCAGTCGACGCAAAGAGTGTCACCGTACCGTCGTGTGGCTCCGTGGTGAAGGTGAGGGAGTCGACAGTCACCGACTCACCGGGTGTCGGAATCAGTGCCGACCCGACCGCCTCACCGTCACGAGTAACAGTGAGGCCAAACCCACTGTCGGTCGGGACGAGGACGACCCGGTTGCCAGCGAGTATTACAGACGCACGGGAGGGTCCCGAAGTGAACGACCGGACCCGTTCCGTGTCGGTTTCGAGGTCGACAACGTAGACCGAATCGTTCCCGACGACGTTCCAGCCGGTCCGCTCGGCCCGGACGGTCTCTCGCCAGCCGACCCCGCCGACCGGTACCGTCGCCGACCCCTCGTGAGCGAGTATCTCGTCACTGACTGTCGCGCTCCAGACGTACCGTCGTTCACTCACGACGACGAGGCCGCTATCGGTGGTATCTGTGCGCGCACTCGTGACATCCTCGCCGTAGCTCACGTGGTAATCGCCGACCGTGACGTCACCGTCTGGGATGGCGTTGTCGTCCATTCCGAGAGAGTTTCCGGCCACGCTCGGCAACGCGATGACCACTGTAACGAGGACAAGTGCGGCAAACAGCAGCCGTCGTGAAGTCACCGGCCACCCCGCGACGCCGTCCGGCACAACCAGCAGCGCACCGGGGACCGCCAGTGCGGGCACGATTGCGAGCACCGACAACACAATCATCGTCTCGGTCCCAAAGAGCGCGAACGCACCACCGGCGACTGCCAGACTCCCGACCAGCCAGAGCACCCCGAAGCCGCGGACCGCAAGCGAGACGCGGTCGGTCGCGGCGCTGTTCTCGCTCGTCGCGATGTAGGTAATCAGCATCGAGAGGACCAGAACGAAGATGATACCGATTCCCTGATACCGGACGAACGTGCCGCCGTCTGCAGTCGAGAGTTGCCACAGTCCCTGGACTGTCGCCACCAGCACGGTCGCCCCAAACAGCCGCGCCGGGTCGGGCAGACTGTCGCGGTGCCACAGCAGACCCAGCGCGAGGGCGACGCCGATGAGGAATCCGAGCAGGTGGGCCTGGACGTTGACGCCGGCCCACGAGGGCGGGCGGGGCGGCCCGCTCCCGGCGGTCGCCCGGAGCACCGGTGTCAGAAACGTGTTCAACAGCGTGTTCAGCAGACTCGCTCCCAGCAGGGCAACGGCCGTGAGCACAGGGTACCGCAGGAGGACGAATCCGAGAAAGGCAAAGACCGTCCCGGAGAATCCGAGCGACCAGCCCAGCGCGTACAGGGAGGTGAGCAGGCTGACCACGAGGACAACGCCGGGAAAGATGACGAGCGCACGCACGACCGGCCGGTCCCGGAGGCGGACGCCGGGCTGTGCTGTGTCGTCTCGTTGGGTAGCGGGGTCCTCGCTTGGAATCCCCTCGTCCGGACTGGTATCGAACTCGGCCGGCTCGGGCGTCTCGGGAACACGGGGGTCGAGAGACCGCGCGGGGGACTGTATCCCGTGTCGCTCGTGGGGATAGTGGCCCCAGATGAACTCCGCCAGGGGCGCGAGTAGGATTGTCGTGAGCATGTTCCCGAGCAGGTGGGAGGGTGAGGCGTGTGCGAACGCCGAGGTGACCATTCCCGTCGCGTAGGGGTACGCCCAGTTCCGGAAAGCGACGACGACCGGCTCGTTCCAGTGTCGAAGGCCGCTCTGGGCGAACAGGTAAAACGCGAACACACCGACGACGACGACCAGACTGCCCCAGGGGACGCCGTAGAGGAACCGGTCGGTGAGAACGCGCCGGACACGCCGTCGACCCGCAAGCGAGACGCCGAACAGAACCGCGACGAGCGCCGTGACAGCGACGCCGACCCGCGTCAGCGTCGTCACATCGACTACCATATCTCTCCATGTGGACCGGCGGATAGTGAAAGGTCTGGTCGTGGTTCGTGGCGGGCCCGAAACAAGTCACCTACTAATTTATGTCCACCGTCAGTACCGCTCAGTGATGGGACCCCTCGAAATCAGCTTGCGAATATTCGGTGGTATTGTTCTTATCGGGGTCAACGCCTTCTTCGTCGCCATCGAGTTCGGGTTGACCCGCGCCCGCCAGTATCCAAAATCGGAGTTCGATACCCCGGGACTCGAACTCGCCTGGGAGATGACAAACGACCTGGAGTTCTATCTGACGACCTGTCAGGTCTGGATTTCCGGCACGAGTATCGCGCTCGGTATCATCGCCGAACCAGGGCTTGCGGCGCTGTTCGAGCCGCTGTTTGCGAACTCCAGGCTCGCCTCTGTCGGGGCCGGCTCGTTGCTGGCGTTTCTGCTCATCAATCTGATTCACCTCACCCACGGCGAGCAGACGCCGACCTACCTCGGCGTCGAGCGCTCCAAACAGGTCTGTCGGTACGGCTCGCGGCCGCTGTACTACTTTTCGAAGATTCTCGCCCCGGCCATCTGGGTCGGTGACTCCGTCGCGAAGGGAACGCTCCGTCTGTTCGGGGTCGAGATGACCCAGTCCTGGACCGAAACCGGCGAGGACGTCATCGAGACACGGGCAGACCTCCGGAACCGGCTCGACTCCGTCCTCGAAGAAGGTGACCTCCCCGAGGAGCGCCGCGATGAGGTGATGAACGCGCTGACCGTCGGCGAGCAGTCAGTCCGGGAGGTGATGGTCTCTCCCGAGAATATCGTGGCGCTGTCGACTGACGACCCGGAGGCCAACTTCGAGAAAATCGAGGACCACCCACACACCCGATACCCACTGGTCGGCGACAGCCTCGAAGAGTTCCGCGGTATCGTCTACACGCCGGTTCTCTTCAGGCGGCGCGACCAACTCTCGAACGGCTCGCTCGACTTCACGGAGCTTGCGGCACCGACGATGACGCTCTCTCCCGACACTGATGTGAGCGACGGCATCGACCAGTTCCAGGCCGAACGTCAGGAACTCGCCTTGGTCATCGAAGACGGTGAGGTCGTTGGCATGGTGACCGTCACCGACCTGCTGGAGGCGATTATGGGCGATATCGCGGACCCACTCGACGAGGACACCCGCGATATGCTGCGCTGAACGGCACTACTCGTGGAGGCCGCCGACAGACTCGTAGAACGACGAGGTGAGCGTGTCGGCCATCTCCTCGTCGCGGTCGATACGGACTTCGACGACGTGGGGCTGGTCGGCCGCTTTGCCTGCTTCGAGTGCGTCGGCGAAGGCGTCGGCGTCGGTGACGCGTGTCCCGACGGCACCGAAGGCCTCGGCGACTTTGACGAAGTCGGTGTCGTGGAACTCGACGCCGGCAATCGTATCCTCGCCCTGCATCTGGCGGACCATCCCCAGACTGGTGTCGTTCAATACGACGAACGTCGGTGCAACGCCGTACTCGACAGCAGTCTCGACGCTGTTCATCGTCATCGCGAATCCGCCGTCGCCGGCGACAGAGATAACGTCGTTGTCTGTCGTCAGCGCCGCGGAGACGCCGGCGGGCACCGACCAGCCCATGCCGCCGACGCCGCCGCTGCCGAAGTAGGTCCGGACAGCGGGCGTCTGGAGGTAGTACAGCAGCCAGAACCGGTTGTTCCCCGAGTCGGCTGTGACGATGGTGTCTTCGTCGACAACGGCCTCGATTTCTTTGACCGCGCGCTGTGGCTTGACGGGTGAGGCATCCGACTCACACTCGGGCGCGTGGAACCACTCGCGTGCCTCGCTGGCCCGGTCGAGCGCCCAGTCGTTCTGACTGCCGCCCGCGTCAGCGAGCGCCGATAGGCTCTCTTTTGCGTCGCCGATTAGGCCCACGTCGGCCGGGTAGACCCAGCCGGCGTTGCGCGTGTCGATGTCGGCGTGGATGATGGTCTGCTCGTCGGGCCGGATGAAATCAGGTGCCTGCCAGTTGGTGTCCATCGGGTTCATCCGACAACCGACCACAAGCAGGGTATCTGCCTCGCTGACGACCTGATTCGCTCCCTCGTGGGCGAACGATCCCATGACGCCGACGGCCCGTTCGTCTGTCTCGGGGAACGTCGACTTGCCGAGATACGAGGTCGTGACCGCACAGTCGTAGGCGTCGGCGACCTCCGCGAGCTCGTCGTAGGCCTGTGCGGCGTGGACACCGTTGCCCGCGATGATGACTGGCCGCTCGGCCGCCTCCAGCGCCTCGACTGCCGACCCAACGTCGGAGTCTGTTGGCGAGGAGTCCCAGTTCTGTGTCTGCTCGGTGGTCTCCCAGGTCGGCGGAATCGGGTCCTCGGGCATCTCCTCGGTGATTGCGTCGCCGTCGAGGATAATCGCTGTTGGCCCGGGTCGCCCGGCGACAGCGTGTTTGAACGCGAGCTGTGTCGACCGGAGCGTCTCGGTCGGGGTCCGTGGGAACCACCACTCCTTGGCGACGCCGTCGAGGATACTTGGGAGGCTGAAGCCGCCGTAATCCCCGCGGGCCTGCTGGTAGGGGGCGAGCGTCGAGTACTCGCCGCGCTCGGAGGCCTCGGTGAGAACGACCATCGGCGAGGAGGAGAGTCTGGCCTCCATCTGGCCCATCATGCCGAGGCTGCCAATCCACGGCCCCTGGCCGGTAAGCACGCCGGGATTCCCGGTCAGGCGGCCGTGCATTTCGGCCATTACGCTTGCCTCTCGCTCGTCGCGGGGGCGGACGACCTTGACATCGGATTCGGGCAGATACTCAAGAAGTTCGATGACGCGGCCGCCGGGGTAGCCAAAGACGTACTCGGTGTCAAGCTCTTCGAGTGTCGCGACCAGCGCGGCTGCTGTCGAGGTCATTGCTCGTCAACGTGGACGCTTTCTTCGACAATCATTCTCGGCCCGACACCGACATCGACGAACTCCTCGGCGTCGGCCTGGACCTCCTGCCCGATCTCGGAGTCGAAGGCTGCACCAAGTGCCGCCATATCCTCAAAGCCGAGTTCGAGAACGCCGTCGTGCTCGGCCTTCTCGGGATCGGTCGGGACCGACGTACTGTAGTACTGGAGTCCCGGCAACTGTTCGGCGAGTTCGCCGTGTTTGCCCCGCCAGCGCTCGACGAACTCCTCGTGACTAATATCGTCTTTCCTGTGGAGAAAGTCGACTATCTTGACCATACAGATGGGTTATCACGCCCTGGCGACTTTGCTGTTCTGGTGGGTCTCTTGGTGACTATCCGCACAGAATGCGGCAATCAGTTCCGACACCGCTCACGAGAAAACGCGGTTGTAACAGACGCCGAGTGCGACCGTGAACACGAGCGCCAGCACGGCCACCACCGCGACCTGTGTGGCGAGTGTGTCAGCGACTGCGAGTGCGATGACTGCGGCCCCGCCCGCTGCGAACACCCGACTTACCACCCGGGCGCGAGTGGAGTCGATTCGCGTCGATTCGAGAAACGACGACTCCGAAGACATCACACAGTTCCTCGTTTCATGCTGGCGGAGGCTTCGAGCGGTCGCTTGTTAACGGTTTCCTCCCGCGGGGGACGCTACCGACGGTCGACGATACCGAGATCAGTGTCGAGTTCCTCGTCGATGCGCTCGAAGGTCGGCGGCGACAGTAGACGGGAGGCAGCACTGCGGTCCTGGCTCGCTCCAATCAGGATGAGGTCGTACTCGCGTGCGTGACGGTCGAGGAACGTCTCGATACTGGACTGGGAGACGCGTGTCTCGATGGTGCCGTCGAACGGTTCGACGGTGTCGGCGAGCATCTCCTCGGCGCGGCGGCGCTCTCGTTTGCCCGAGACACAGGTGCCGACACTGACCTCACCGGTGTCGCCGGCCAGACGCGTGGCGAAATCGACCATGCTGTGTGCGACATCGCCCGCCTGTCGAACCGGGACGAGAATCCGCCGCCAGTGCGTGCGCCCGTTCTCCGACCGGTGAACGAGGACGTCGACATCACCCTGAAACAGTTCACGTGTGAACTGTGTCATTGTTTCCGACGCTGTATCCGAGGGTGACACGACCAGGTCACAGTTGGCCTGACGGGCGGTCTGAAGCACTGTCGACCCCAGCGTCGACCCCGAAGTCGCGACGACAATCTGGCAGGGAACGCCGACCTGCGTCTCGACCTCCATCGCCCGCTGTTCGAGCGTGCTGACAGACTCACTGACAGCTTCCCGCGGATTCATCTCTCCGTCGGGACCGCCGTCTATCGGTTCACCCTCCAGGCTCGGCCCTGTCCTGACGAGCTCCGTACTGCCGTGGTCTTCCAGCAGCGAGCGCTCGGCACGAGCCATCCACTCGTCGTCGACGACATCGAGGAGGACCACTTTGCCCGCCCGGTGAGCCGCTGCGAGTCGTGCGCCGAGCATCGCAGTCGCCCCCGGACTCGGGCCCCGCATCGGAATCAACACGTGGTCGTCACTGCTGGTCGTCTCATAGAGGTACTGTGCGCGCTGTTCGTAGAAGTACCGCCGCCAGCCTACGAATCCCACTGCGACAATTGTGCTACTGAGTGCGGCACTGAACACGAAAAAGAGCGGATGTGGAACGCGGGTGTGAACAAAAAGCGTCACGAGCGCCATCGCGAACGCCGAGGGTTGTTCGACCCCGAACAGCCACGTCACGAGGCCAGTGATGAAGATTGTCAGCGCCGCGGCGGTGGCGTTCACCTCCCCTGTGGGTGTTGTATACAGCAGGCGACTCGTTACCTCCACAGCGAGCCAGCCACAGGTGGCACCCGCAGTGAGCCCACCCACGAACCGCAGCGGCGACGCGTACCGTCCCTGGGGGTTGGCAAACAGGGTGTACGCCCCAGACGCCAGGGGTGGATACACCAGAAAGGAGAGTGCCCCCACCCTGTTCGAGAGTACCGTCACGAGTGCGACGAGTACGGGAACGACGAACAGAATCGAGAGGTGGACGACCGTATTCGTCTGTTCCAGCCAGCGCCGGAGGTCGCGGGACTCGCGGTGCTGGGCCTGTCGCGCCCGGCGGAGAACTGCCTGTAAACGCGGTCCCATCACTTCCGTTCAGGTGAGCAGAATGATAAAACCTTCTGGGTAGCCACGGGACAGCCTCAGAAATCACGCAGCCGAGACTGAATCCCCGCGACCAGTTCGGATTTGCGCCGGAGCGTCCCGAGGGAGACTGGCAGCTGTGGAGCCAGCGTTCCGACGGCGTCATGGAACGTCTCGGCGGTCGCGGGGTCGGACTCGAAGGCGTGGCGCACCCCCTCGCGGATCTGCCAGACACCGACCGGTGCCCAGTAGGCGTCGCTGGCGTGACGAATCACCAGGCTGGTGGCCTGGCGGTCAATCTCTTCGAGATGTTCGAGCACCGCCAGCCGCGAGGCGTGGTACGCGCCGGCTGTTTCATCGACGTAGCCGGTCCGTCCCTCGTAGCTCTCGTAATCCGCCGCGAGGTAGTAGTCGCCCTCTGGGTTGGGATTCCAGATGCTGCCCGGCGCTTTCAGCTCGACCAGCTCGAACTCCCCGTTGCCCGGCGCGAGAATCACCCAGTACTGGTTGCCGATGTACTCGTTGTAGTAGACCTGCACCTCATCGATACTCGAGGCGTTGCGAAGCGAGCCACGCAGGTACTGTCCGACAGTGTCGTCGACGGCGGTAATCGACCACCGGGTCGGGACGAGCCGGCGGTTGTGGCTCTGCCCGAGCGCGCCCGCCGAGAGAATCGTGTTGATGTCGTAGACGTCGAACCCGCGCCGGTAGAGATAGGTCATCGCCCCCTCCGCGGCCCAATCGTCGTCGGCCAGGGTCTTCTGGACCGGGCGCGGGACGGACGGGTTCTCGGCGAGCGTGGCGTCGGTCGCCGTCGCCCGAGGCCCTGTCGGAGTCGAGATGTCGTCGAGCGAGAGGTCGACCTCGGGCGCGCTGTCGAGACCAACCTCGACGTCGACAGGCTGGTCGGCGATAGCGACCTCGCGCTGGACGCCGACGAAGCCGTCCCACACGTCTTCGACGTTCACTTGAGCCGACCGCGTGGAGTTGAGCAGTCCGGTCCGGCGCTGGAGCACGTCGTCGATAGCCAGCCCCTGCTGGTACCACTCCCCGCTGGTGGCGTATCGCGTGGCGTCTGCCTCGTGGTCCATCGGCGATAGAAGTCCCGTCGACACGTCGGGGTAGTTCGACCGGCCGACGAAAATCTCTGGCGCGGTCGACCCGTAGAGTGAATCGCCCTGTACCACCTGCTCGAACTGGCGCTCGACGTCGTCGAGGTGGTCGGTAATCTCGTAGGACTTCTCGCGGGCGAGACGGCGACGCCTGGCGTCCTCATCGCGCTCAAACTCGTCGATAAACTCCTCCAGACGCATCTACCTCGGGGTTGGACGGTCGGCGGTATGAATCTATTGTCGCCGCGGGCCGGGACCGGTTCGACCCCCGCATTCCGGCCCGTACAACAGTCTGGTAGCCGCCAATCTGCGTATCGCTCACGTGTGAAACTGAGTCATATATTTAGATTGGGTGGAATATGTATAGAGAAACATCAAGGTATATGTGCCATCTGGCGCTGGTCGGAGATGTAATGTGGGCTCACAGCTTGCCGGCCGAGACGAATCGAGAGACGAGGAGCTACGTGATGATTCTCGCCGGGGTCGTCCTGGCGGCGCTGTTGCTTGCTGTCTCCGGGACTGCTGCCGCCGGAGGCAGTCCGGTCGCAGAGGTAAATGGGTCTGTCGGCCCTGACGACGGGACGAACCTCACGATTATCCAGTACAACGATATCCAGACGGCGATGGCAGACAACGAATCGATGGCGCGGCTGGTCGGCGCAATCAACGACCGCAAGGCTGCGCTCGACAATCCCACGCTCGTCGTCGGCGGTGGCGACGAGGTGAGTCCGAGTTCGCTGTCGGCGGTCTCGGAGTGGCGGGTCCCGATCGACGCGCTGAACGTCCTGAATCCGGCCGCAGAGGGGCTCGGAAACCACGACCTCGACTACGGCTTCGACCCTGTTGCGAACTTCAGTGCGGAGTCTGAGTTCCCGTGGCTCGTCGCGAACATTCAGGCCGAGGACGGCGGCAACGTTCCGGGAACCCAGAACTACACCATGGTTGAACGTGGCGGCGTCACAATCGGGATTCTCGGACTCGTCGACGACGCAATCGACCCGAAAACGGCCGTCGACTTCGAGGAAGAAGGCTACCAGGTCACTGACTGGTCAGCCGCCGGGAGGCAGGTCGCGGCGACACTCAAAGAGGAGGAGAACGCCGACGTTGTCGTTGCACTCACACACACCGGCGTCCTCGAGTCCAAAGAGATTGCAAACAACACCGAGAACATCGATGCCATCGTCACCGGTGACGACGAAGTGCTCTACGAGCCACAGGTGACATCCGGCACCGTCATCGTCGAAGCGGGCGGCGAAGCAACCCACCTCGGTGAGGTCAACCTCTCTGTCGACGACGGTGCCGTCGGCTTCAACGACGGCAGGCTGTACGACCTCGGTGCGGGCGACTGGTCGATGAACGAGACCGCAGACGAGGTCGTCCAGGCTGGCCGCACCGAAGACCTCGCACAGGTCGCCGGTGAAGCAACGGAGTCGCTCGACTCGACCTTTGGCAACTACGCTGATGACACCGGCTGGGGGCGGGTTATCGGAGACGCCTTTCTTGCACAGACCGGTGCCGACGTGGCGATGACCAACGCCGGCGGCATCCGCGGCAACTTCATGATCGAGGCGGGCGAACTCACCTACGACGACATCTACACCTCGCTGCCGTTCGGGAACACGCTCGTGACCAAAGCGATGACCGGACAGCAGATTGTCGACTACCTCTCCCGGACTGCTGCTCCCTTCGATAACGACTTTGGCGTCCAGCCGGAGCTCCAGGTCGGTGGTCTCACCTACGAGGTCGTCGACCGCCCCGACCCCGAGCAGACGGTGAAAGACGTCTACGTCCAGGGCGAACCAATCGACCTGCGAGAGACCTACGAGGTCGCGGTCAACTCCTACATGGCTGGCGGCCCCATGCTCTCGGAGATGGAGACCGTCGATGAGGACCTCACACTGTACGGTACTGCGGTCGTCAACTACGTCGAAGG
Source organism: Halovenus salina (assembly GCF_026410925.1). Taxonomy (GTDB): domain Archaea; phylum Halobacteriota; class Halobacteria; order Halobacteriales; family Haloarculaceae; genus Halovenus; species Halovenus salina. The sequence goes on from NZ_CP112972.1 coordinate 2,855,722, forward strand.
GCAGGGAACGATAACCACACCCGAGGAGGATCGCATCCGGCGGACGACCCGCATGCTCGGCGAACCCGACATCTCGCTCGACGGTGACATGGCGACACTCGAATACCAGGTCCCTGACGCTGTCGCCTCCATCGAGGCATCGTCGTTCACTCTGCTGAACGAAAGTACCGGACAGCTCGCTGTCGAGTCCATCGAACTCGACGGAGACACGCTCCGGCTGTCGGCCAACCAGGAGGAGCTGGTGTCGCTCTCCGAGCACAGCGACACCGTCGAACTGTACGGCACGTACAACGACTCGGTGATAGACGACCAGCGAAACGGCTTCGACACCTCACGGCTGAACGGTGACGCCACAATCTCCGAGGCGACGCTTCTCGAAAACGAACTCGCGGACGTTCGGGCGACGCTCGAATCGCTCGAAGAAGACCTTGTCCAGAAAAACGAGGAGATCGCAGACCTCGAATCCCAGCTCAGTGACCGGGAAACAGAAATCAGCGACCTCGAATCCCAGCTCGACGAGAAAGACGAGCGCATCGCGGACCTCGAATCACAACTCGACGAGAAGGACGAGCAGATCGCTGACCTCGAAAGTGACAGCTCCGAGGCTGATTCGGACGGTCCCGGCTTCACACCAGTGGTTGCGGTGCTTGCAGTCCTCGGCGCTGCGTTGCTGGCCGTTCGTCGCCGTGAGTAGCGACTGCGAGACTCGGACATCCGTTGGCCGCCGCGATTGCTAGACCTATACAGTACTGGGCTACGTTGTTCCGGGCGTATGAGCTACGAAGGTCCGACCAGCCTGTACATCGATGGCGAGTGGACGAACGCTGCGGGCGACGAGGAACTCGAATCCGTCGACCCGGCGACAGAAGACCACTACGCGACGGTCGCGGCGGCGACGGCCGAGGATGTCGACACGGCCGTCGAGGCGGCTCGCGAGGCCGTCGCGGCCGGCAGCGAGTGGCGGACGATGGCACCCGGCAAACGTGCGTCGATGCTCCATGATTTTGCCGACGCACTGGAGTCCTGGCGCGATGAGATTACGCTCGCCGAGGCACGCGACAATGGCAAGACACAGTTCGAGGCAAAACTCGAACACGGGATGGTAATCGACACGCTCCGGTACTACGCCGGTTGGGCAGACAAAGTCGAGGGGAGCCAGATTCCCGTCGAAGGCAACCGCATCGACTACACGCTACGCGAGCCTGTCGGCGTCACGGGCCACATCGTCCCGTGGAATTACCCCTTCCAGCTTGCCGGCCGTTCGATTGCGCCGGCACTCGCCTGTGGGAACAGTCTCGTCGTGAAACCGTCCAGCCAGACGCCGCTGTCGGCGCTGTACTACGCCAAAGCCGCTGAGGAAGCCGGCCTCCCGGACGGCGTCATCAACGTTCTCCCCGGCCGTGGAAGCGTCGCCGGCAACGCGCTTGCAGAACACGACGATGTCGACCACCTCACGTTCACCGGCAGCACCGAAATCGGGACCGAAATCGGGGCCACAGCCGGCGAGCAGGTCACCAACGTCACGCTCGAACTCGGCGGCAAGGGACCGCAGGTGGTCTTCCCAGACGCCGACCTCGGCGCGGCCGCACAGGGTGTTCGCTACGGCATCTTCATGAACTGCGGACAGATGTGTTGGGCCGGCTCCCGGCTGGTCGTCCACGAGGATGTTCACGACGACCTCGTTGAGATGGTCGTCGACCAGGCAGACTCTATCCCGCTGGGTGACGGTATCACCGACAACGCACAGATGGGGCCGATGGTCAGCGAGTCCCAGCGCGAGGAAGTGCTCGACTACATCGAGACGGGCAAAGAGGAGGGCGCGACCGTCGCCACCGGCGGCGGCGTCCCCGAGGACAAAGACGAGGGCTACTTCGTCGAGCCGACGGTGTTCACCGACGTGACCAACGACATGACCATCGCCCGCGAGGAGATTTTCGGGCCGGTGCTGTCGGTCATCGAGGTCAGCGACGAGGAAGAGGCCCTCGAAGTCGCTAACGACTCGCCGTTTGGCCTGATGTCGTGTGTCTGGACGAACGACCTCTCGCGCGCTCACGAGTTCGCGCGCGACCTCGAATACGGAATGGTCAACGTCAACGAGACGCCGAACACCTTCCCACAGACACCCTTCGGCGGCGTCAAAGAGAGCGGCACCGGCCGCGAACAGGGCAAATACGCCATCGAGGAGTACACCCGCGTCAAAAACGTCAACATCAACCTCGGATAGCTCTCCCTATTGCGTTCTGTTGGTGATTGCAGCGCAAAAAAAGCGTGTGCTGGCGACAGCCGCTCGCTTCAGCGGCTACTCGTCGTCTTCGTCCCCGCCGTCGGTGACGAGTTCTGCGTCTGCGCTCGCCTCGTCGTTCAGAAACTCGGGGTCGGACTCCTGTTCGGTCTCTTCGCTATCGTCGGCGCGGTATGAGTATCCATGACACATAGTTCACTGTAGCATACGACTGGACACATTTGAAAGCTTCGCCGGCGTACCGCCGGTTCGTCGCCATTTCACGGCCGCTACGTACTATTGTGCCAGAACAGGAGAGGGAAACAGACGGCGCTGACAGACACGTGAGAGGTCACATGTACACGTCGTAGAGCCACTTCACGCCGAAATAACAGAACCACGTCATGTAGATTGTCAGGATTACCAGCCAGACAGAGAATTTCACCATGGGGGTCGGGTAGACGACGTACGCGAACACGAGGAGGAGCGCAGTCGCGAGCAGGGCCAGCCCGTCAAGATGGTCGATAGACGGCGCTTCCATCGACAATTCCATGCGTTCCTGTTGTCGTTGCGGGGGTATCAATGGCGCGATTTCTCCTCGGCTCGAACGAAGCAGATTTAACCGCACGACGGCAATCTCACAAATGATACAGTATGCGTCGTCGCGAAGCACTCGCCGGACTGGGCGCGCTCGGGGTGTTCGGCGGCGGTGCAGCCGTCGCCTTCGGCGGATTCGACTTCTCTGGAAGCGAAGACGAAATCGAGGCGGTCGAACTCCCGCGCTTCGATGCGCCGGGGAGCAGCGCCGGCACAGAGACTGTTCCAGAGCAGGGACAGGTGACCTACGTGACGATGTTCGCGACGTGGTGTCGGACCTGTCGCCGCGAGATGGACCAGCTCGACGAAGCCGCCAGCAGCGTCTCAGATGACGTCCAGTTTCTCTCGGTGACAAACGAGCCAATCGGCGAGACGATACAGCCTGCGGATGTCGTCGACTGGTGGGAAGAGCACGACGGCAACTGGCCGGTCGCCCACGACGAGGACCTCGAACTGACACAGGCACTCGACGCCTCCGGCGTCCCATACTCGGCGGTCATCGACACCGACAACCGCCTGACCTGGGCCGATGGCGGATACAAGGAGTCGTCGACGATTCTCGACCGCATCGACGAGGTCCGCTAGCTCATGTCACTCACCGCAGAGGCCGGCTTCGCGTTCGGCGTCGGGATGACCGCCTTCTTCTCGCCGTGTGTCGTCGCGCTCCTGCCCGGCTACATCGGCTACTACGTCGCGACCGTCGACGGCGAGAGCGCGCCACTCGTCGGGGCGCTCGCTCGCGGCGGCGCAGCGAGCCTGGGTGCCGTGGCCGCGTTCGCGGCCCTCTCGGTTGTTGCTCTCGGTGCTGGCGAGCTACTAGAGCAGGCGATTCCGGTGCTCGAAGTGCTCGTCGGCGTCTCGCTGGTCGTGTTCGGTGGTTTCGTTCTCAGGAAGGGAGCACTCTCGTTTACGATACCGCTCCCAGAGCGACGCGCGGACGTGCTTGGATTCGGTCTCTTCGGCGTGATGTACGCACTCGCCGCGACCGCCTGTGTGCTCCCGTTGTTTCTGTCGGTCACTGTCCTCTCTTTCGAGTTTTCAGTTGCCGGAACTGCCGTCGTGTTGGGGTCCTACGCCGCGGGGTTCGCGTTGCTCATGCTCGCGGCGACGGTGATGACGGCGGTCGGTCGCCGGGCACTGCTCGACACCGCGCTCGCGCGGGCCGGGACGCTGACGAAAGTCGCAGGCGTCGTCCTGATACTCGCCGGATTCGCCCAGCTGGCAATTGCCTACAGCGTCGAGCCGGCAGAGACGATTCCCTTCTAGGATTGTGCGACGACGACGAGTCGGTTCGACTCGCGCGTCAGCGGTGACCCATCTAGCCCGCCGTACAGCGACACCGTCGAGAAGCCGACGCGTTCGAGGAGGCGACGCAACTCAGCGGGGGCGTACAGCCGCAGGTCCCACTCGACCTCGCCGAGATACTCGTAGTCGTCGCCGTCCTGTTCGAAAAGCCCGAGCGTCGTCTCGATTCGCCCGGTCGAGGGGGTGTACTCGTTCCGCTCGACGTGGAGCGTGCCGTTGTCGAGGCCGGCGTGGGACGCACGGTAGTTGCCCAGCGTGTAATCCTTGTTCGAGAGTTCCATCACCAGCGCGCCGTCCTCGGCGACGCGCTCGTAGAATCCCTGTGCGACGGCCTCGTTGGTCGCTTCGTCGAAGTAGCCAAACGCCGTCCACATGTTCGTCACGAGGTCGTAGCTCCCCTCGACGCGGTCAAGCTCGCGCATGTCCCCGATCTCGACGGTCACCGCCTCGGCCACGTCAGCGTCGGCGGCTCGCTCTCTGGCAGACTCGACGTACGCTGGCGAGATATCGAGCCCGCGGACCGTGAGTCCACGCCGGCCGAACTCGACGGTATGTCTACCGATGCCACATGCCACGTCGAGTGCCGTCTCTGGGGTAACACCGTGCTCGTTCAGCAGGGCGAGTAGCTGGTCGACTTCCTCGTCAGTGTCCTCGATGCGACCCTGCATTGTTCGCTCGAACACCTCGGCGTGTTCGACGAACATCTCCTCTGTCCAATGTGTCATAGCTGTACGAACGTACAGACGGCATTTGAGCGTTGTTTTGGTGTGACAACTGTTCACTCGACAGTAACGAGGTGTGCGTCTTCGGGTTCGAACCCGACCGAGACAATCTCCGACGGAGCGGCGTCGGTCCGTGCAAGCAGTTCCTTGCCTTCCCAATCGAGGTGGAGTCGCGTTGTCCACCCGAGGAACTCGGCGCTCTCCAGCTCTGCTCGGAGCTGGTTCGTGGCGCCACCGCGGCTGAATCCTTCTGGGCGGACACAGAACACGGCGGTATCGCCAGATGAAGCCGTCCCGTCGGGAGAGGCGACCTGCACCGTCGTCGGCCCCACGTCGATGTTGAGCGTGTCGCCGTCGCGGCCGGCCACCCTCCCCGAGAAGACGTTGTTGTCGCCGACGAACTCGGCGACAAAGTTGGTCGCCGGCCGGTCGTACACTGCTCGGGGTGTGCCGACCTGTTCGGCCCCGCCGTCGTGCATGACTGCCACGCGGTCAGAGATTGCCAGTGCCTCCTCCTGGTCGTGTGTGACGTAGACTGTCGTGATGTCGAGTTCCTGCTGGAGACGCTTCAGCTCGACACGCAGGCGCTCTCTGAGTCGTGCGTCGAGTGCGCTCATCGGCTCGTCGAGCAAGAGGAGGTCCGGCCCAGGTGCGAGCGCACGAGCGATAGCCACTCGCTGGCGTTGTCCGCCCGAGAGCGCGGTCGGGTCACGGTCCTCGAACCCGCCGAGTCCGACAAGCTCCAGCAACTCCGCGACCCGTTCGTCGGTGCTCATACCACCAGGAGGGTCGGCGAAGTTGAGGCCGTAGCCGACGTTCTCGCCGACGGTCATGTGTGGAAACAGCGCGTAGCTCTGGAAGACGACGCCGATGTCCCGTGCCTCTGGCGGGACGCCGGTTACGTCCTCGCCCCGGAGACGGACCGCCCCTGCTGTTGCCTCCTCAAAGCCGCCGAGCAGACGTAGCGTCGTCGTCTTCCCACAGCCAGAGGGACCGACGAGCGTGAAGAACTCTCCCTCCGAGACGGTAATCGAGAGGTCGTCGACGGCGGTCGTCGTCTCGTAGCGCTTGGTGATGCCGTCGAGCGAGACGACGGGCTCAGAGGCCACCACTGTACTCACCTCCGAGCCGGTCGATGACGACGAAACTGATGCTCGTGACGACGAGCAGGACGACGCCCATAGCGGTCGCTGGTCCGAGCCGACGACCGATGAACCGTTCGATTGCCACCGGCATGGTGAACTGGTCGGTTCCCGTCGCCAGGATGACCGTCGAGGAGAACTCTCCGATAGAGAGGGCAAAGGCAAAGGCCGCTCCGGCGACGACTCCGGGCCACACGAGCGGTAACTCGATATCGAGTAACGCGCGGGTCCGGGACGCACCGAGCGCCCGTGCGGACTCAACGAGCTGGTCGTCGAGGTTCTCCAGGCCCGGGGCGACTGTGCGGACGACGAACGGATAGCCCGCGACCGCGTGGGCGGCGACGATAGCGAGCGCGCCACCGACAGCAATCCGGGTTCCGCCGAGGTCGACGCCGAACACCAGTCCTCGGAGCACCCCGAGGCCCACGACGATGCCAGAGACCGACAGGGGTGCCATCGCCAGCGTGTCCACAAGCTTCCGGCCCCGGTAGTCACGGGTCGTCAACACGGCGATAACGACGCCAACCGGGAGCGCAACCGCGAGCGAACCGAGCCCAAAGAGAAGCGAGTTCCGGATTGCGGGCCAGGGCTGGACTTGGAAGGCAGCGCCCTCGGCCTGTCGTTCGAGGAGGAACTGGTAATGCGAGAGGGTGAACCCGCCCGCGTCAGTGACGCTTGCGAGTATCATGTTCGCAATCGGGAGAACGAACACGACGGCGGCGACGACGCCGTAACAGACGATACCAAGTCGTACCAGAACCGGTTGGAGCGACAACGATGGCGGACGAAGCGGCTTCCGGGAGAGCGGCCGCGCACCCCGGGACTCCATCGACTGGCGTGCCTCGTACCGGAGATAGCCGTACAGAACCGACAGCGAGATAGCGAGTTCGACCAGCGCCAGGCCCGCGGCCTCGGCGTAATTGAGGTCTTGGATGAGCCGGTAGACGAAGTACTCCACGGTGACGTAATCGAGGCCACCGAGCGCGAGGACAATCGGAAAGGTCCCGAACGTGAAGACAAACGTCAGCGTCGCACTCATCAACACGGCGGGATACAACTGGGGCGCGACGACGTCACGGAACGCCCGGAACGGGCTCGCGCCGAGACTCCGGGCGGTTTCGACGGAGCTTGCGTCGACAGACTCCCAGGCCGCGGTCGTCATCCGCGCCACCAGCGGCGCGTTGTAGAAGGCGTGTGCAATGACGATTGCTTCGAGGCTGAACAGCAAATCCAGCGTCGGCAGCCCGAGAGCGCCGAGTGCAGTGTTCAGCGGCCCGTTCTCGCCGAAGGTGGCGACGAAGCCAACGGCGACCATAATCGAGGGCAGAATAAACGGCAAGATGGTCAGCGACCGAATCGTCCGGCGGCCGGGAAACTCGAAGCGTGCGAGTATGTACGCCGCAGGGACGCCCAGGGCGACGCTCGCGACCGTCGAGAGGGCGGCCTGATAGGCGGTGAAGCCGACGATACCGAGCTGGCGGTCCGACGAGAGCAGGTCGCCGGCGACCGCAACCGGCGATTCGCCGTTCAACAGACGCGCGAACTCGCCGAAATAGAACGGGTCTCGCAGAATCTCGACGAAGACATCGACTGTCGCCCGGCCGTCGACGTAGACCGCCTCGACCAACACGGTCGCCACCGGGTAGTAGAAGACGACCAGTAACAACACGAACGAGGCGAGGGCGACCAGGGCCAGTCCGACCCGGTCGACGACCGCGCGAAACGAGACACCTGCTCGGTCGAGATACTCCCGCCACAGCGGTCTGCCGCCGCGCTGTCCCTTACGGGAGCCCATCGCGTACGACCTCTCAGTTGCTGATGAACTGGCGTTCCCAGTCCTCGACCCACGTCTCCATCGAGCCCTGCAGCTCGTCGTAGCTGAACGTCACGGCCTCGGGTGGCTCCTTGGCGAGTTCGTTGTACTCCTCGGAGAGGGTCGCCGTATCAGTCGCCGGGAACGAGACATTCTGCTCGGCGATGATGCCCTGTAGCTCCGAGCCGAGGATGAAGTTCATGAACTGGCGGGCCAGCTCCGGCTCGTCGGCGTTCTGGAAGACGGCCATCCCCTCGGGGTTGGCGTAGGCCTGGTCGTCGAGGAAGCGAATCTGGTGTTCCTCCAGGTCTGCACCGTCTGCGGCGGCGAACACCTGGTCGGTCGAGTACGAGACGACCATCGGTGCCTCGCCCTCCTGCCAGGCGCTGTATGCGTCGCTCCATGAACCGAGAATCTGGACGCCGTTGTCTTGGAGATCTGCCCAGTAATCCAGGTAGCCGTCTTCGCCGAAGCGATGGACGGTGTGGAAGAGAAACGCTCGACCGGTGGTCGCGGTCCCGGGGTTCTGTGCGATGAGGTCACCCTCGTGCTGGTCCTCGAGCAGTCCATCGAAGGTCTCGGGGGCTTCGACTTCGGTCCCGTCGTAGACCGGACTGACGTAGCCGGTGTCGAAAGGCAGCGCACGACCCTCCGGGTCGAACTGGAGCCCGTCGCGGATATCGCCTGCCCGCTCGACGTCACCTGCTTTGGCGAACAGTCCGTCGTCGAGCTCGCTGTCGATACGGACCAGTTCGTCCGTGTTCAGGCCGAGGTACATGTCGGCGTTGAGGTCGACGCCCTGCGAACGTCGCTCGATGTAGTAGTTAATTTCCTGGTCGGGGGCGGCCCACTCCAGCGTCGCGTCGAACTCGGATTCGAACTCCTCTTTGACGCGTGCGCCGGGGCTGACCGACGGGGCATCCAGAAACGAGCTGTAGGTTCCGATGGTCAGTGTCGGCTGCTCGTCGTCGGTCGTCGCCCCGTCCTCTGAACTCCCTTCGTCTGATGTCTCTGTGGCCGTCTGGGTCTCCGTATCGGCCGGTGTATCGGTCTCTTCCGGCGTATCGTCGCCGTCCTCGCCATCGTCGCCACTGATACAGCCTGCAACTGCGGTGACAGCACCCGTTCCAAGCGCAGTCAGTAGTTTTCGTCGTCTCATTACCCGGTGATAACTTCCAGTGGTATAAAAGGCGTGTGGTCCAAGATTCCAGAGCCGTCGCGTCGGCCACGCAGCGCCGCGTTTTCGATGAACTACAACAAATACACAGCGCTCACAGCGTGTCCCGTAGCCTCTCGAACTGGTCGGGGTCGTGGCCGTAGATAACCGTCGCCTCGCTCCGGCGTTCGCGCTCTTTGAGTTTGCGGCGACTCCGTTCCCAGGCCCGAGAGTCGTAGACGAGGCTGGTTCCCATCTCTCTGCCCTCCTCGTAGTTCGGCGCGAGAAAGGCCTCGTCGCCAGCGATGAGTACATCGTCGTCGGTCTCACGGTGGATGTGTGCACCGAGCAGCCCCGGGCTGTGGCCGGGAAGGTGAAGAAGTTCGATGCCGGGCAAGAGCTGTCGGTCGCCGTGGACGACCTGCCAGTCGAGATCGTAATCGAAGTCGGCGGCCAGATAGGCGTCGCCGCCTGCCTCGGTGTTGGCGCTGAGATAGGCATGTTCGAGTTCTCGCCGATGCACGTAGACCGGTACGTCGGTCCCGTCGAAGTGATACAGCCCGCCGGCGTGGTCGAGATGCAGGTGTGACTGGACGACGATGTCGATGTCGTCAACGCCGTAGCCGACCGCTGCGAGTGCTGTTTCGAGGTCGTGGTCGGCGGCGTCTTCGTGTGCGAACGCCTCGAACAGCGGCGCGGGCCAGACAGATTCAGCGTCGGGGTTCGAGCCGGTGTCCCAGAGCACCGTCGCCTCGGGGTGGTCGATGACCATATTCCAGACGGCGTACTCCTCGTAGCGAAGCTCCGGCGACTGCTGGCTTCTGACTGCCGCTACCTCGGCGTCGAGCGCGAAGTTCAGGTCCGCGCTGATTGTTCCTCTGTCGAGTAGATGGATCTCCATACCAATGTATTACGGCCTCGAAAACGTAGCCCTGTCGGTGACTTACTCGTCTGCCGTCCGCCGGAGTCGTCGCGCGAGGACGGTAACACCGGCGGCGGCACCCGCGAGCGCGCTTCCGACGTCGAAGCCGGGACCGTCGCCGTCAGAATCGTCGGGTGTGGTCGTTTCCGTTCCGTTGCCGGCGGGTTCGTTTGGCGTGTCGGTCCCTCCCGGGAGCGCGCTCTGGACTTCGATTGTCCCCTCGACGGAGTCGTTACGCGTCTGGACCTGGAAGCTGTAGGTGCCAACTGGAATCTCCGAAGCCTGCAGGTCTGACAGGGCGACCCTCGTCGACTCGCCGGCTTCGAGTTCTTGTTCGACGCTCGCGAATCTGTCGCCGTCTATCACCATCACCACCTCCTGCTTGCCGCCGTACTCGCCGGTGTTCTCGATACCGAGTTCTATCTCGAAGGCCTCGTCCTGTCTGACAGAGAGATTCGTCGTCGACACGTCGGTAATCTCGAAAGCCGACGGCACCTGTGCCCGTGGAACCGGCGGTTCGTCTGTGACTGCTCGCCACTGCTCTTCGAAGTCGAAGGCTGACAGCCGAGACGGGGCGTCGGTCCCGACGAACTGCGCGGCGTCGAGCCCAGCCAGCGTCTCTTCGTCGACAGAGACGGAGCCGTCTCCTGTTCTGATTCGACCAACAGGGTCGTGGTCGGTCGCGCCCGTGTTCCAGTACGCCCGGCGGAGTTCGGCCGTCTCCTCCTCGCCGAGGAATTCCCAGCCCAGCAGTCCAGCGAGCGCGCCGACCGCGGAGTCGCCGCTCACTGAGCCGACGGTATAGACCTGCGTGACCACGGCGCCGGCCGACCCCCAGCCGACGACGCCGCCGACGTTCGTCGTCCCGGTCACGTCGCCGTGAACCGAACAGGCCCGCACCCTGTCGTAACACGCGCCAGCGAGTCCGCCGACGTTTTCGGTCCCCTCGACTGTCCCGCGTGCGGTAACGCCCAGCAGTTCCCCCCAGCACTCGCCGACGAAGCCGCCGACCAGTCGCTCGCCCGATACGTCACCTGTGGCCGTGCTCCCGGAGATCCTGCCGGAGTGGTCGCCGGCGAAGCCGCCGACTCGCTCCGAGCCCGAGACCGTCGTCGTCGCATCGACACGCCCAACGGCGCTGTTTGCAGAGACCACGCCGAACGCGCCGCCAACGTCGGCGTTTCCGTCGACGCTCCCGTCGACGCTCGACCCGCCGACATTGCCGTTGTTTGCGCCGACGAGACCGCCCACTCGCTGCTGACCGCTCACTTCGACGGTCCCCTCACACTCTCCTATCGCACCCTCGTTTGTCCCAGCCAGGCCGCCGACGGTTCTCTCTCCCGAGACTGACCCACGGACCGTCACGCCACGGACGCCGCCGCCGGTCGATGCGGCCAGAATGCCGGCTGCCTGTCCGGCGACTGTCGCGTCGCTGATGGTGAGGTCGACGACTGCACCTCGGTTTGCGAGCAGGAGTCCCGCACCTGTTTCGTCCGGCCGCTGGACCGTCAGCCCAGATATCTCGTGGCCGTTACCGGTGAGTTCACCGGTAAACGCCCTGGTGCGCGGTCGACCGCCTTCTTCGGAGTCGTCTGCCGGCGGCGCGACAATCGGGGCGAAGCCAGCGCCGTCGTTCCAGTTGGCAGTTGTCGAAGCGTCGATGTCGGTTCCGAGCTCGTACCGCCCGCTCGTGTCACCGCTCATTGCCTGTAGCTCGACGACATCGGTAACGACGTAGGGATTCTCTTCGGAGCCGTCGCCGTCCATCTCCGCCAGAATCTCCTCGTACTCGTCCTCGTCTGGCGCATCTTCGACCTGTCGGCCCGCCGTTGAGCCGGTTGCTCCCGACAGCGAGGCCACGACAGCAACGCCAGCCCCGGTCGCCTGGAGGAATCGCCGACGGCCGAGTTCGTATCTCTTACCGCTCATGCTTGTTGTCTCTCCTGTGGCATGGCTCCGCCTATCTGTCTTGTGTCTTCGTCTGGGTCGCGTCGCCGGCAAAACGCATACAAATCCGGGCATCGAAATCCCGACTATGGCAACTTTCGTACCCGTCCCGCTTTTCATGGGTCCGGTAGAGATGATGCTCGTTGGCGCGGTCATCCTCGTCTTGCTGTTTGGCTCCCGTGCTACGGATATCGCGCGAGAGGCAGGCTCTGCCGCCGGCAAAGTCCGGTCGACCAGAGCCAAAGCCGAAGGCGAACTGGCTGACGTTCGCTCCGACATCGAGGAGGGTGTCGAACCAGTCAAGGAGGAAGTCGAGACCGTCGAGGAAGAGGTTGAATCAGTCGGAGCAGACATCGGCACCGCTGACGACGATGGCACAGTGGTGGGAGAGTCCGACGACCCAGACGAGACGTAGCTCAGTACAGCTCCTCGACGCGCTCGTCGAACATCGCTTGAAGCCGTTTTGTGACGGGACCGACATCGACGGTGTGGTCGTCGACGGCAACGACGGGTCGTATCTCCCACGTCGAGTTCGTCAGGAACACCTCGTCGGCAGCGAAGACCCTTCTTGGTTCGTAGTGTCCGGTTTCGACCGAGATGTCCGCATCACGTGCCAACTCCAGTACGACATCACGGGTAACTCCAGGTAACAGGGGGAGGGTCGTTGCTGGCGTACACAAGATGCCGTCACGCACGAAAAAGAGGTTGCTCGCTGCTCCCTCGGCCACGTACCCCTCGGGGGAGTAAAGCAGTGCTTCGTCTGCTCCATCGAGTTCGAGTCGGGCGAGAATCCCGTTCAGATAGTTGTGTGTCTTCATCCCTGCGGGCATCGCATTGTGCGGAATTTTTTCTGTGTCGACGGTCTCGACGGTCGCCGGGTCGTCCCAGACGCGGTCGCCCTCTTGGCCGCCACGTGGCAGTTCCGAGACGATGACTACGACCGTGGGGTCGACGGTGTCGCTGGGGGTGAGTTTCCCGGGCTGGACGCCGCGGGTCACGGAGAGCCGGACGTACGCGTCGGCAAGATCGTTCGCCGCGAGGGTCTCGTCGATGCGACCGCGGAGATCTGCCGGCGACGGCATCGCGTCCGCGAACCCGAGCCTCTCACAGGTCTCCCGGAGTCGGTCGGCGTGTGCCTCCCACTCGAAGACCTCCTCGCCGTAGGCTCGGACAGTCTCGAAGGCGGCGTCACCGTACATGAACCCACGGTCACGGACGCTCACCGTTGCCTCCGCTGGCGGGACGAGTTCGCCGTCGACGTGGTAGTACTCGCTCATTTGTCACTCACCTCGGCTGGGTCGTCTTCGTTCCGAATATCCGGATTCGCCCCGGTGTCGAGGGCGTCGTCTGCGACGTACTCTCGAAGGAAGTTCCCGACCAACTGAAGGCCGACATCGGTCAGGATGCTCTCGGGATGGAACTGGACGCCGACGTGCGGGCGCTCCCGGTGGCGGACCGCCATGACAACGCGTTCCTCGTCGGTGGTGTGGGCGGTCTCGACGAGCGGGTCGGGCAGGTCACGCCGGTCGACGGCAAGCGAGTGGTATCGGCCGACCTCGAACTCCGTGGGGAGGCCGTCGAAGATACCTTCGCCGTCGTGTGAGACGACCGACGGCTTCCCGTGGACCACCGAGTCGGCGTGCCCCACGTCGGAACCGTTTGCCCCACACAGTGCCTGGTGGCCCAGACAGACACCCAGAGTCGGATACTCACGCTGTCGAAACAGGGGAAGTGAGATTCCTGCCTCCGCGGGAGTCCCTGGGCCGGGCGAGACGACGATGCCATCGGGGTCGAGGTTGTCGACCTCCTCGAGGGTGAGTTCGTCGTTGCGACGGACGAAGACCTCGCCGCCGTGGTTGGTCGTCACCTCGCCGACGTACTGGACGAGATTGTAGACGAACGAGTCGTAGTTGTCGATGACGAGTACGTTCATTGTTGTGTAACTGTCATGCTGCCTTGCTGACCGAGGGCGCGGTCGATTGCGTTTACGAGTGCCCGACCCTTGTCGAGTGTCTCGTCGTACTCCTGTTGTGGCACCGAGTCGTGGACGATGCCAGCCCCCACGCGCAGGAAGTACTCCTCGTCGTATCTGGTGAGCGTTCGGATGATGATGTTCAACGTTGCCTGCTCGTCGAACCCAAAGATGCCGATTGAACCGGTGTAGGGACCCCGTCGAGTCGCCTCCAGTTCGTCGATAATCTCCATCGTCCGGGGCTTCGGTGCGCCGGTAATCGTCCCGCCGGGGAAGACGGCCCCGATTGCATCGGCAAGCGAACAGCCGTCTCGAAGCCGTCCCTCGACCAGGGAGACCAGATGCATCACCTCGGAGTAGCGGTCGACCCGCCGGTACTCGGTCACGTCGACGCTCCCGTACGTACAGACTTTCCCGAGGTCGTTTCGCTCCAGGTCGACCAACATTGCGTGCTCGGCCCGTTCTTTCTCGTCGCCGAGTAACTCGGCTTCGAGCGCATCGTCCTCGGCGTCGGTCTCCCCTCGCGACCGCGTTCCGGCAATCGGTTCGGTCACGAGCCTGTCGCCCTCGCGTTCGAGCAACAGCTCGGGGCTCGCGCTCACGAGGTCGACGCCTGGAAATTCGAGCAGGGCCGAGTACGGTGCCGGATTCACTGTCCGGAGTGCATCGAACGCCGCCACCGGATGGACGGCTGCCGGAGCGCGCAGTCGCTGTGAGATGTTCGCCTGGAACGTATCACCGTCGCGAATGTACTCCCTGACGCGGCGGACTCGCTCGGCGAACGCCTCCTGACTGCAGTCGCTCTCGAAGGTGACCGTCTCCGTATCGACGGCTGGTGACTCGACACCCGGGTCTCCGTCGCCTGCGTCGCGTGCGAGTTCGAGCGCCTGCTGTCGGCCGCGGTCGTATGCCTCCCGACGCGCCTGTTCGTCGGTCGGGTCGTCGACACGTGGGCAGGAGGTAATTCGAAGCGTCACCGTACCGTCGCGGGGCTCTTCCCAGGCAGCGAGTGTCTCGTAGGTAGCGACCTGCAGCCGTGGTAACTCGCGGTCTCTGCTCGTTCTCTCGGGCAGGGTTTCGAGTTCTCTCGCGATGTCGTAGGAAAGCCAGCCGACTGCGCCACAGGGGTACGGAACGTCGCAGTCGCCGCGGACCAGACGCTCCTCGGCGAGTATCGATTCGAGTGCTTCGAGGGAGTCCCCCTCGTCGGAGTCGACCGACCGAACGGCGAGCGGGTCGACGCCGAAGTACCCCCAGCCGGTCTGTCCGCCGGTCGTGGCGAGATACGCGCCGGTGTCGTCTGTCCGTGCCCGACGGTAGGCATCGAAGGGGTCCGAGACGGTGACGCGAATCTCGACCGGGACGCGTGTGCCAGGCTGTGCGCCGCTAGCGGCCGAGTGAAACGCCGATTCTCCAGTCTGGACCGTCGGTTCCATACAGCTACAAAGAAAAGCGTGGGTAACGGTTTTGCGGTCCTACCGGTTTCTTGCTCGTTTCACCCACTCGCTCGCGCGACCCTCCGACGTCTGGGCAGCCTCGGCGACGGTTTCGGCGTCACTGTCGGCCAACGCCGCCACTGTTCCGAGCCCGTTGGACTCGAGTCGGTCGCTGTAGGTGGGTCCGATTCCTTTGATTGTCTCGACGGGCTCTGTGTCCGTCGAGATGGCTTCGTCTTCCTCGGCGGTGGCTGTCGGCTTGTCGGCGGTCGTCGTCTCGGGCTCTCGCTCGATAGTTACGTCCGTCTCCTCGGGCGCGGACGGGCCCGCGCTGGACCCTGACCCGTCCGAGAGCCCGACGAACTGTTTTATTTTCTGTATCAGGCTCTTGGCGCTCATACGACGATCTTAGGCGGGCGGTTACTTAATTGTACGCAGACTGTAATGCGCCCCTCTCTCGGGGTCGATACTATCGCCCTAGTCCTCCCTTTTGCTGTCGGATAGGCGCTTCCGGAGTGCGTCGTTCATCGCAGTGACTGGTGCATCCACGTCGGTCCAGAATTCGAAGGCTTCGACCCCCTGATAGAGAAGCATCCAGGCACCATCGATCGTCGTTGCGCCTGCCTCGGCGGCATCTTGGAGCAGCCGCGTCGACAGCGGGGTGTACACCGCGTCTAACACCGCGAGCCCGGAATGAAGCGCACTCGATGGGACCGGTGAGATGTTTTCCCCCATACCGACGCTGGTCGCGTTGACCAGAATATCCGCCTTCGGGAGCAGATCAGGCAGTGCATCCAGCGACGCCGCGCGTGCGCTTTCGGTTGCGGTGCTGTCGTTCAGGTCGGCCGCCAGCCCCTCGGCCCGCTCGACGGTCCGGTTTGCCACGGTGACCGATACCCCCTCGTCGGCGAGTCCGAACGCTATCGCACGACCCGCACCGCCGGCACCGACAACCACGGCGTCACCGGCGACATTCACGCCGTGGTGTGTCAGAGCTCGGATTGCTCCAACTGCGTCGGTGTTGTGGCCTGTTGGCGGTGTCGTCGAGAAGTCGACCGTATTGACCGCGCCGATTCGGGCAGCAAGCGGTGTCGGGTCGACGGCCCCAAGCACCGCCTGTTTGAACGGAATCGTGACGTTCAGTCCACGAACGCCGAGGGTCTGTGCGCTCTCGATTGCTTTTCGGGCGGCGTCAGCCGGTGGCTCGAATGTGACGTAGCGAGCGCTCATCTCTCGTTTCTGATAGGCTGCTTCGTGCATCGGCGGTGACAGCGAGTGACCGACCGGGTTCCCGATGAGTCCGTACACGTCCATATCCGGGCCTCGCACGCCATCGGCATACGTGCTATGCACGGAGGGGAGTGCTTTTTTCTGGGGCGGTGTTTGGAACAGCTATGCTTGTCGTGCTTGGCGACACCCACAGCACGGGTGGCCTACAGCTGACAGACACAGTCGCAGACGCGGTCGATTCGGCGTCACTCGTGGTTCATGCCGGTGATTTCACCGCAGGCGAGACGCTGCAGTCCTTCGAGCGTCGCGCCCGAAAACTGGTCGCGGTTGCGGGGAACAGTGACAGCAGACTGGTTACAGAACAGTTACCAACTACCGCAACGTTCCGGTTCGGCGGTCGGCAGTTCGTGGTGACACACGGACACCGCCACGACCGCACCTCGCTCTCCCTGCTGGCACGGCAAGAGGGGGCGGACATGGTTATTGTGGGTCATACACACAGGGCGGAAATCGACCACGTCGGGGGGGCCGTGGTCGTCAATGGAGGGAGTCACGCCGACCCGCGCGGAGGCGAACCGACGTTCGCCATGATAGAGCAGACAGGGGCCAACTTGCAGGTAGATATCCAGACGACGAGGGGAAGCACACGGGAGCGCGAACTCCTGTGATCTCTGTACGGGGCAGTGACAGAGGGGGCATAGTTTGTGGGGGTCTGGGGTGAGGGCCGAAGCGGGTCAGCGCATTTTCTGCTATGGTAGGGATAATAAAATAGCCGCCGGAGGCTCAAAGAGTGATTTTACCCATTGTGCGGTGACCGACGGCATTTTCCCGTTCGACATCGAATTTCCACCCGTGACAGCAGTCGACGACTGGGAGCAACAGCTTGCCGAGGCGGGCGACCTCTCTCCGGAACTGGTCGACCGTATCGTCGGCCTCCACGGCGACCGCGCCCAGCGCGCTATCCAGGCCGTCAGTGAGAACCGCGTCAAGGCCTACCGCGATTTCACCGTCGTCGTCGGCCACCAGGACGAGTACGTCGTCGAGAACGACGGCTGCAGCTGCAAGGACGCCGAGTACAACCTCGACTCGACCGACCCCGAACAGCTCTGTTGGCACGCTATCGCCGTCCGCATCGCCCGTGCGCTTGACGAAACCGATGAACACGACATGTGGTACTCCGACGTGCGCGACTTTCTGTGACTGTGGGTCCCCCTCTCACAGACGGCGTGCAACGAAACGCTTACAACCAGGACCCCAGCACGTGTATATGCGGGACCGTGGGGTAGCTTGGTATCCTCCGGGCCTTGGGTGCCCGCAACCCTGGTTCAAATCCGGGCGGTCCCATAGCGAATATACGGCTTGCTGACAGCTTTCCTTATTCCCGTCGTGCTGGTGACTACGCACTCAGACTGACAGAACTGTACTGATATCGAGTTATCACTTGCTGGGAAGTGCTGAGGGGTACTTGTGTTCGAGTACTGTACTCCCACCCGTGACCTCTCATCACGACGGCGACACAGTACGGTCAGCTGAATGGGTTCGTGACCATCTGGACCGTTTCCAGACAGACGAGGCCGACTATCGACTCGTCGAAGTAGACATGGACCCGGCTGCCTACGACGACTGGCATATTCCGGGAGCCGTCCAGATTAACTGGGAAGAGGATATCATCGACGGACTCGGGGGCAACGTCGTTGAGCAGAGTGAAGCAGAGTCGCTGTTTGGCGAGCTGGGGATTACACGAGACACCACGGTTGTCGTCTACGGCGACCAGGCGAACTGGTTCGCCGGCCACGCCTACTGGGTGCTCAAATACTACCAGCACGAGGATGTCAAGCTGCTCGACGGTGGCCGCCGATACTGGCGACTCGAAGGATACGAGCAAACACAGGACGAGCCGGAGTATCCATCCCGCGAGTACGAAATCGACGGCGCCAACGAGGACATTCGCGGGTACAAAGACGACATCATGGATAGCCTCGACGACGGTCGACCGATTGTTGATGTCCGAAACCCACAGGAGTATCGCGGTGAGAAGCCTCCAGCCGAGATTCCGAACACCACCGACCGCGAGGGCCACATCCCAACCGCGGCGAACGTCCCCTGGGGGAAGGCCGTCGACGCCGACGGCACATTCAAACCTGAGTCGGAGCTTCGCGACATCTACGGCGAGTACATTGACCCAGACGAATCGACGGTCGCGTACTGCCGCATCGGAGAGCGCTCGTCTATCACGTGGTTCGTGCTCTCGGAGCTACTCGGCGCCGACGCGGTCAACTACGATGGGTCGTGGACGGAGTGGGCAGCCGACGAAACAGCACCGGTAGAGACGACGACTGCACCAACGGAGGGTGATTTCTGATGACACTCACAGCCAACGAACCGAGTGGTACTGTCCGCGGAGAGTTAGTCCAGGTCTGTATCGACGGCGTGATGTCCGTCTATCAGAGTCGGATGCGAAACATGTTAGACGAGGAGGGGATCGAGAAACCCGACCCCGAACCGGACGAGTGGTATCCGCTCGCGAACTTCCTCGAAGTGTTACGGACTGTCGAGGAAAACACCGGTGAGAGCGCGCTGGCGAAAATCGGTGAGTCTACGCCGCGGTTTCTGGACTGGTCGCGGATTATCGACTCGCCACACGAGGGGCTCGACCATCTCCCCGAGATGTACGAGGCCGAACACCGCCAGGTAGCCGGCCAATACACCTACGAGAAGGTCGACGAGACCCACGCCAGGATTACGTCGACGACGCCGTATCCCGCACAGTGGGAGAAGGGCTTTCTCAAGGGGACGGCCCAGCACTTCGGAGCCGAACACGCTCACGCTGACATCGACGACGACGGCCCCGAGACGACCTTCGAGGTTCGGTGGTAGGACTCTCTATCGATAATTCGGGGTCTCTTGTTTCATTGTACTCCGACCTTGTATCGGTGTAAGGACTACTATTTTGTACTGGCGTTTGGTCGTGTACTTGATAGACCCCTAACTATTCTCTGCGCTTTTCGTCTGACGAAACTAAGTCTGTAATTCGACGGCGTTATTGCTGCTACTACTTGCTTTATCAGCTTCCGAGAAAAATTGATTAAACTATGCGCTCAGCTATGCGTCTGGGCCGGAGTCGCTGTCCAGTACTGAAGAGTCATCGCCCGTGTCCCAGACGAGGTCAAGATCGTAGTCGCCAGTCACGGCAACGGTGAATCCTTCGCTGGCAGAGAAGCTGCTTTGGACATCAAGCTCACTGACTGCGAGTTCCTCAGTGGTATCGGGAGTATCGGTGTCTGAGATAATTCCATCCCCACGGAGATAGAGATTCTCTGATGGGAGTCCCTCACTTGCAGATTCCACGGTAAACGTCAGGAGACCATTGCCGCCGCTTGAACTGTTCGGAACATTATTAGTTGTATCCCAGTTAGTACCTCCAAAGTCATTGCTGCTAACAATAGTGTAGTCTAATGACTCGTTATCAACCCCTGTCCAGGTAACATTATTAACTTCACTGTACTCCATATTCAAGGTCGCAGTAGGCGCTGTCTCGCCGGCTGTGTCACCGAGCCCGAGCACGAACGATGCGATGACGGCCGCCAGAATAACTGTGATGGCAACCATCAGGATGACGCCGATGACCGGCGACACCGCGTCGTCTTCTTCGAATAGGTTTTTGAGCTGCATGTTGCGCTTGGCTCTTCCGCCGTATCTGATATAAATCATAGCGACGTTTTTCTCTCAGGACGCTTTCTCGTCGTGTTTTCTCGGTGTGAATATACCGTTATATAGCCACTCAGAACTTGATAACGTCGGGGTAGCGGTCGTCAAACGGCCGAAACTGCTGAAAATGTAGATAATCCAATTGGTGTCCGGCTGAAGAGCGATACCTACTGGATGGTGATATGTAATACGAAATAAATTATTTTCTAGTGTCAGGAAATGCTACGGCATCATGAGCGATTACCGTTGCAGGCATTGTAACGAATCTGGCTCGTCGGTCGCTTAAACGGCCATCGAGAGCGCCGTTGGTATCATTTTCTTCGCTCGGTGGGGTCTCCGATAACGGGCTCACCGGCCGACTATCCACCGCCAGCGCTGCTCTCCGGTGCCTTCCACGTCAGCGAGGAGGTCCTGGACGCGTTCGACGCGCTCTTGTGGGTCCAGCCTGGGATACACCCGCGCCGCAACAGCCGGAATCTGGTAGAACTGCCGGAGCTGTTCGCCGGTGACATCTAGCCGCCAGACCCCAGACACCGTATCGACGGTCTCCTCGAACGCTTTGCTGACTGCCTCCGTCGGGCTAGGCGAGCGAGAGTCTCGGTCTACCTGCTCGAAGACACTTGTTCCGTCGATATACCACCCCTCCGGTGCGACGGCACCGACGACACCCTCTTCCGAGAGTACACGACGTGCCTCTTCGAGTGCGGCTTCCGGTGACGGGGTGAGAAACAGGGAGGCAGTGAACGCAACCGCATCGAAAGAACCGGTCTGGAAGGGGAGCGTGTCGAAATCGCCCTGCACACGGCATGGAAACGAGTTCTGTCGGAGCATCTGCCGACTTACGTCCAGCGGTATCACTCTCTCGCTCCGGGCGGCAAGCGGTGAACTGCTCGCACCTGTCCCGGCACCTGCATCCAGTAGGCGCGTGATTGTACCATCGTATTGTGTGGCCAACTCCGTTGCGAGCCGTTCCGCCAGTGTACTAAAGTGGTCGGTCTCCGCCTCGTACGCGGCGTACGTACCGGCACTCTCGTCGAAGTTCGCTCTGATTGTTCGTTTCATCGGCTCTATCGGATACTCTATGCCGTGCTACTTGCGCGTTTGGGCAATATCGTCGTCGTTGCTGACCTCAACTGCGCTCTCGCTCGGTCTCGCGGAGGACAGCCAGTCGGCGTTTGTACTCGGCTTCGGTGAGGTCTCCCTCCGCGTATCGGTAGCGAAGATGGGCAACGGCGCTTTTTCGGTCTTGTTGCGCTGAAACTGCCGTCTCTTCGATAGTTGGCTCACTCTGGCTCTCGGTTCGAGCGGATTCGAGACGTGTCGTCAGGTCGCTGTCGTCGACCTCGCCACGGGCGTACTGGCAGGCAACGGCGTCGACTGGCTGTGGTGCATCCGGAACATCGTGGTCAAACAGCCGGTCCAGACGCCGCTCGTACTCTTCGATGTCGAGTTCGCCGTCGAGATAGCGCGCCTCTAGGATCTCGAACGGTTCCCCGAGTGACGTGCGCGTGGCCGTTGCCCTGTCGAGAGACATCCAGATGAGTATTCCGGCCAGGCCGACGCTGAACAGCGGCGAAACGAACTGTATCGACGCGAGCAACAACGCGAGTATGTACCCACCGCCGCCGAGCGCAAGCAGGGCTTGGCCGAGTTGTGTCACGACCATCAAGACGAGCGGTACGAGAATGCCGAGGATGAACAACGGTGGCTTGCCCTCGCTCGGTGGAGACCCCGACTGTGGGTCTTCCGACGTCCAGTCCGGCTGCCCGCCGATACCGTGCATAGACACACTTTGGCTTGGACCAAAGTTAGTGTTGTGCCGGAGTCGATCACCTGCCCGAGGCCATCACTGAACCCTCACTCACCATCTCATAGCGACGTTGCCCACGACGCCAGGTCCTCGACAACAGTCTCGTCGAGCGGGTTCGACAGCGCGTACTCGGACTGGGTTGCGGGACCCTCGCCGTACTGGAATGTGTGACCCAGGCCCTCGTACAACTCGAACGACGTGTTCGGTCGGTCAGCGAGTTCTTCCTGCCAGCGGTCGAAATCCTCCTCCGGGGAGACCTGGTAATCTCGCTCGCCCTGCAGGACAAACATCGGTGTCTCGATTTCTTTTGCCGTCCCAACCTGGTCGTACTCGTCGACAGTCCGCCAGAGTGCGCCCGGATAGTCGAGGACGATATCGCCGTCGCTGTAATCGCCCTCCCGGATGCGGTCGATACGACTCTGCCAGCGCTCGTAGATATTCGCCATCCGCTCCCACTCGTACTCTCCGAGGGTCGCGAGATGCTCGAACTGCTCGATGAATATCTCGTAGAAGTTCCGTGCCGGCCCGGCGAGCATGGCGATACCCGCCAGTGATTCGTCGCGTTCGGCGATGCGTGGTGCTGCCAGTCCCCCGAGGCTGTGGCCGGCGACAATCACCTTCTCGGAGTCGACTTCCTCGATATTCCGGAGCTGCTCTGCCGCGACGAGTGGGTCGTTGACAGTAATATTGTCGAGCGTCCACTCCGCTGCCGAAAGCGAGTTCGGACAGGCGTGTGAGCGCCGGTCGTATCTGAGGACCGCAACCCCTCGGCTTGCCAGTCCTTCCGCGAGGTCCTTGAAAATCTTCGACCCGCCTGCAGTCAGGTCCTTGTCTGCGCCGCCGACAGCGGGGGGGTCGCTGCCGTGGACCAAGACGACGCCCGGAACGTCGTTGCCGTCTTCGGGGACTGTTACTGTGGCGTCCATGAGACAGTCCTCGGACTCGACTTGCGTTTCCCGAGCAGTGAACGCCGCCGTGTCCACGTAGTCTGGCGACTCGTACGAGTCGTTGACTTGCATCCCCACGAGGGAATAGCCGTCGTCACTGTCGGTGATGACCCGAAGGATGTGATTCCCGCGCTCGAAGCCAAGCGTCAGGTCGACGGCGTCGAACCCGCTCTGGACGGTTTCCTCGCTCTCGACGACACCCTGGAACCCGCCGCCAACGGCGGTGTACCCCAGCCAGAGGTGTTCAAGCTGTCCAGTCGAGAGCTGTCGCTGTACGTCAGAGCGGAACCGGTCGAGGGCCTGTGTGAACGCCCCTGACGCCATGTCGTCGACAACACGCTCACCTGCCTCGACGGCGTCTGCTGGCTCCTCGGGCGTGGGCGTCTCGGTTGGCTCTGGCGTGGCTGTCTCTGTTGGCTCCGGTGTCGGTGTTGCTGTCGGTGTTGCTGTCGCTGTTGCTGTCTCGGTTGGCGTGACCGTCGCCGTCGGCGTCTCGTCGTCACTGTCCCCGGAACAGCCAGCGAGTGCAGCCATACCAGCAACGTAGAGGAACTTCCGTCGTCGCATATTCAGGCGTTCCGTGTGGAGTCCTAAAACAGCCCCGCTCTGTTTCAGACGATACGAACAGGCGTCGGATAACGCTCTTATGAGCCCGCGGCGAAATCTTCGGTGATGGGGCAAGTCAGGTTCCGCGAGGCAGACACTGCAGACGCCAGAGTCCTCTGGTCGACCAAACACGAGGCAATCGACGGCCTCGTGACCGGCGAGTATACCGACGCCGAGCTGGAGGCTTGGACGCCCGACAGCGGAGCTATCTCTGATTTCCGCCGTGCTATCGACAGTGACCCATTCGACGTCCTCGTCGCCGAAGCCGACGGGACAACGGTCGGGTACGGTGTGCTCAACCGGTCCGAAGCGCGTATCGACGCTGTCTTTATCGACCCGGAGCACAGCCGGCAGGGCATCGCCACCTCAGTGATGAGACAGCTCGAATCGCGGGCTAGCATGGACGGTATCGACGAACTAACCCTCATCTCCTCGCTTACTGCACAGGGGTTCTACGAGCGGCTGGGGTACCAGGCTGTCGCGGCCGAAACCCGAACAATCGACGGAACCAGCATCGAGTTCGTCGTCATGGATAAAGAGCTGTGAGAGCCTCCAGTCCGAATGAACCGACAGCGTTTCAGTTACGCAGACCATCACACGGATAACGGATGAGCCGCGACTACATCGAGGTTCGTGGGGCCGAGCAACACAATCTCAAGGATATCGACGTGGAGATACCGCGCGAGGAACTGACGGTCGTCACGGGGTTGTCTGGGTCGGGCAAATCCTCGCTTGCCTTCGAGACGGTCTACGCGGAGGGACAGCGCCGTTACATCGAGTCGCTGTCGGCCTACGCCCGGAACTTCCTGGGACAGATGGACAAACCCCAGGTCGAGAACGTCGAGGGACTCTCGCCGGCTATCTCTATCGACCAGAAAAACGCCGCCAACAACCCCCGCTCGACGGTCGGAACGGTGACTGAGCTACACGACTACCTCCGGCTGCTGTATGCTCGTGTCGGGACGCCACACTGCCCCGAGTGTGGCCGCGAGGTCGACGACCAAAGCGCCCAGCAGATGGTCAGACGGCTCATGGAGGCACCCGAGGGGACGCGTGCGAAACTCTGTGCGCCGGTCGTCCGCGACCAGAAAGGCGCATTCGAAGAGCTGTTCGACGACCTCGTGAGCGAGGGATACACCCGCGTCGAGGTCGACGGCGACCGCTACGACCTCACAGTCGACCGCCCGGAGCTGGACGAGAACTACGACCACACTGTCGACGTGGTTGTCGACCGCGTGAAAATCTCCGAGGGCGAGCGCTCGCGTCTTACTGACTCCGTCGAGACTGCCCTGGAGGAGGCCGACGGCCTGCTGAAGGTCATCTTTCCGGACCCGCCAGAGGACCTCGGCGTCGGTGGCTCTCGCGCCCGTTCGACCGGCGACCTGGCCGACGAAGAGGCCGACAACTCCGACGAGGACCGTCTCGTCGTCGAGTTCTCCGAGGAACTCGCTTGTATGCACTGTCACATCGACATCAGCGAAATCGAGACACGCTCGTTTTCGTTCAACAGCCCCCACGGGGCCTGTCCCGAGTGCGAGGGGCTCGGCTCGACCAAGGAAGTCAGCGAGGACCTCGTTATCGAGGACCCCTCGAAGTCGCTCAAACACGTCTTCGAGCCCTGGAGCTACAACCGGACGTACTACTCCCGGCAACTGGACAACGTCGCAGACCACTTCGGAATCTCGCTCGAGACTCCCTTCGAAGACCTCGACGAGGAGATTCGACGGCAGTTTCTCTATGGCACCGACGACCGTGTCCACTTTGAGTGGGAGACAAAAAACGGCACTCGCGAGAAGACCGAGCGCTTCGAGGGGGTCATCCCGAACCTCGAACGCCGTCACGTCGAGACCGACAGCGACCGCGCACGCGAACACATCGAGGAGTACATGGCCGTCACTACCTGCCCCGACTGTGAGGGGACGCGACTCAAACCCGAGTCGCGGGCTGTCCTCGTCGACGGCGTCTCCATCACCGAAGTGGGAGAGATGTCTATCGGCGACGCCCTAGAGCACTTCGAGGGGATGGAGGCGACCCTCGACGAGCGCCAGACGAAAATTGCCGCCGAGATTCTCAAGGAGATTCGCGCCCGCCTCGGCTTCATGTGTGAGGTCGGCCTCGACTACCTCACGCTCGACCGCGAGGCCTCGACGCTGTCGGGCGGCGAGAGCCAGCGAATTCGCCTCGCCACTCAGATTGGCTCGGGGCTGGTCGGCGTGTTATACGTCCTCGATGAACCCTCTATCGGGCTCCACCAGCGCGACAACGACCGCCTGCTCGACACACTCGAAGAACTCCGAGACCTGGGGAACACCCTCCTGGTCGTTGAACACGACACCGAGACGATGCGCCGGGCGGACAACATCATCGACATGGGGCCGGGACCAGGCAAGCGCGGCGGCGAGGTCGTCGTCAACGGCTCGTTCGACGATGTCCTCGAAAGTGAGGAATCTATCACGGGCGACTATCTCGGCGGCGAGAAGGCGATTCCGGTCCCCGACGAGCGACGCGAGCGCGACGGTGAACTCACGATTCGAGGGGCACGCCAGCACAACCTCAGCGACCTCGACATCGAGATACCGACCGGCTGTTTCACCGCCATCACCGGTGTCTCCGGCTCGGGCAAGTCGACGCTAATGCACGACGTGCTTTACAAGGGGCTGGCCCGCGAAATGAACGACAACACGAGCGTTGACCCCGGCGACCACGACACAATCGAGGGGCTGGACGAAATCGAAACGGTCCGTCTCATCGACCAGTCACCAATCGGCCGGACACCGCGCTCGAATCCAGCGACGTACACGAACGTCTTCGATTTCGTCCGCGAGCTGTTCGCCGAGACCGAACTCGCCAAACAGCGCGGCTACGAGAAGGGGCGGTTCTCCTTCAACGTCAAGGGCGGCCGCTGTGAGGAGTGTGGCGGCCAGGGCACCGTCAAAATCGAGATGAACTTCCTCTCGGATGTCTACGTTCCCTGCGAGGAGTGTGGTGGCGCACGCTACAACGACGAGACCCTCGACGTGACGTTCAAAGAGAAGACCATCTCGGATGTGCTGGATATGAGCGTCGACGAGGCCCACGACTTCTTCGAGAGCCACAGCCAGCTTCGGCGGCGGCTGAAGCTCCTGAAGGACGTCGGTCTTGGCTACATGCGCCTGGGCCAACCCTCGACGACGCTCTCGGGTGGCGAGGCTCAGCGTGTCAAACTCGCGGAGGAACTCGGTAAGAAAGACACCGGTGAGACGCTCTATCTTCTCGACGAGCCGACGACGGGACTGCACCCCGAAGACGAGCGCAAACTTGTTGACGTGCTCCATCGGCTGACCGACGACGGTAACACGGTCGTCGTCATCGAACACGAACTCGATCTCGTCAAAAACGCTGACCACATTGTCGACCTCGGACCGGAGGGCGGCGAGAACGGCGGGGAAGTCGTCGCCGCCGGCACCCCTGAGGCGGTCGCTCGGACGGAAGACTCTTACACCGGAAAATACCTCCGCGACCTTCTTCCGGACGTGGACCTGGATGGGCCGCGCGCCGGCCGGGACGCAGACGAGAAGGCGCTGACCGCTGACGACGACTGATTGTTGTCAGTAGCTGAATGCACACCGAGGGTATCGCGAGATAAAAGACGGCTCGGTTAACTGGACGGCGAGGTCTGGACGTTCAGCGCCTTCCGCATGATCTGGCCGAAACTCATCGAGATGAGTGCATACCAGACAATCCAGGCCTCGATGGGGCCGAGGATGCCGGTCGTCCAGGTGCTCACTTCGCCGGCCAGGGGGTAGACGATGACCGGCGAGGCGACCGTGACACCCAGGTCCCGAACGAACCAGTACAGCCAGAGGAAGACCGGGATTGTAAAGGACATAATCCAGATCATCGGGCGGAACTGGGCTTTGAAGACGTCGAGGTTCTCGCTCATCATCGCCATCTGCTCTTCCTGAATCTTCTGAATTTCCTCGTCGTCGCCGCGTTCTTTTGCCCGTTCGCGGCGCTCTTTGAGATTCTGCGTCTGCTCTCGGTAGCCCGCCATAATCTCAGGGTCCATCAGGTTGTCCTGGACGAGGGCCGAGAACAGGCCCGTCAGAACGGCTAGCACGAGGACGAGCAGATAGAACGGCAGGACCGATTCGAGTGGCCCCAACACGACGTTGAGGGTCTGCCCGACGAGTGTTCGGACGGGCTTGACCGCGTAGCCAATCATCATCACGACGACTGTCGCGACCGCCATCTTGTCGTAGGTGGTAAACGCGAAGTCGACGCTGTCGACCATCGCCGTCGGGTCGGCGTCGTCGAGTGCGTCCCGGATCCCTTCGGGATCGTCGATGACGAAGCCGTCGCCGTCCGCGTCGACGAGCACACCCTTCTCGATGAGGCGACCCCACTCGCCCGAGGTCATCTCGTCGCTTACGTCCGACCACGTAACGGTCCCCTGTTCCTCGGCAACGTCGAGGACCGTCGCGAGCGCGTCGGTCATGTGCTCGCCCTCGTCGGCGAGTTCGTCTACCTTCTGTGCTGTCCGTGGCATCGTCTGTTAGTAGTGTACTCAACAGTCATGAGGTTTGTATCTCCCGGTTCGGCTCGACCGTCAGGCGGTGTGGTCGTCGATAGCCTGCTCGATATCCGACCAGACGGCATCAGGTGCCTGTTCGCCGTCGATTTCGACGAAGCCGTCGTGACCGCGGTAGCGCTCGATGACCGGCTCGGTGTTCTCCTCGTAGACGTCCAGACGGTTCTCTGCGGCCTCGCGGGTGTCGTCTTCCCGCTGGATGAGTTCGCCGCCACAACCGTCACAGACGCCGTCTTCTTCGGGCTGATCGTACTCTGCGTGATAGTTGGTACCACAGTCATCACACACGCGGCGGCCGGTCAGCCGCGTGAGCAACTCGTCGCGTCCGACCGAGACG
This sequence comes from Halovenus salina, assembly GCF_026410925.1. Lineage (GTDB taxonomy): Archaea > Halobacteriota > Halobacteria > Halobacteriales > Haloarculaceae > Halovenus > Halovenus salina. The sequence continues at coordinate 2,884,163 of NZ_CP112972.1, forward strand.
GCCAGGACGATATCCAGGTCGGTCATGTCTTCGAGTTCCTTTGCCTGTGCTGGGTTGCGTGGGTAGCCGTCGAGGACGAAGCCATCGGCCTCAGTCAGCGCTTTCTCGACGATGGCATTGACGACCTGGTCGGGGACGAGATCGCCCGCGTCCATGTAGGCCGCGGGGGTGTCGTACTCGGTATCCATGTCGCTGAGGTCCATCTGCTTGTTCGACCGCAGCGCGTCGCCGGTCGTGACGTGCTCGACGCCGTACTCCTCGGCGATGTTGCTGCTCTGTGTTCCCTTGCCTGCACCTGGCGGGCCCATAATCAGTAGCTTCGGCGCTGTCATACGAGCGTCTTCCCAGCCGGTAGTTAAATGATTGTCCAAATCGACGTGTCGACCAGTGACGCAGACGACGACTGCCCCCGAAACTGACGACCGGTTCGGTGTTCCAGTTCGCGGCATCGCTGTCGATGACGAGACGCGTTGTCGCCACTGGGACGACGTAGTCGACGTGGTGGCGCTTCGATTTGCCTGCTGTGGGACGTATTACCCCTGTTATGAGTGCCATGCCGCGGCGACCGACCACGAGCCTGAACGGTGGCCTCGGGACAGATTCGACGAGTCGGCCGTGCTGTGTGGGCTCTGTCGCGAGGAGCTGACCGTCGACGCCTATCTCGACTGTGGGGACAGCTGTCCAGCCTGCGGTGCGTCGTTCAACCCCGGCTGTCGGGAGCATCATCACCTGTATTTCGAGACGTGACCATCACGACCCGGTGGAGATGCCGCCACCTCTGGGCGCGTCGAGCAAAGGATTGATAATTTCCCGTGAGCGACGCTCCGGACTGAATGCCTATCGAACAGCTTGAGGCGCTCCTTTCGGACCCAGGGATGCGGGAGGCCATCGCTGTTGTCTTCGAGCGGTCCGAGGGGGGAGCCGACGAAATCGACTGGAGCGACGTGAGCGACGAGCTGACCTCCGGCGAGTGGGGCCGTCTTCTCGATACCGGTGTTCTCGTAGGCAGTGGCGGCGGGTTCGCACTTGCTGAACCGGAACAGGTTCGCGACCGGCTCGCCGACCACGACGCCGTCGAGGAGGCCACACGAGAAGACACTGACAGACAGGACCCTGACGAGTCACTGCTCGCGGATTTTGAGCTTCCCGAGGTAGAGCCGGTCTCGTGGTCTGTCTATGACAAGACTGCAGGTGGGTTTGCGCTCCTCCTGTTCACTGGCTACTGGAGCACCGATATCCGCGACGCAGTCGCGTCCATGGAGAACACAGCCGTCGACTCGCTGCTTGGCTCGGTCCCATTCTACCTCGTCATCCTGATTCTCGCTATCGCCACTGGTCTCTACTCGACGGCGCTCCGGCTCTCGCTCGTCGATCAGAATAAACTCCAGCAGTACCGCGACCGGATGCAGACACTACGGGACTACCGCCAGCGCGCCAAAGAACGCGGCGACGACCAGGCGCTCGAACGGCTGCAAGAGAAACAACGCGAGGCAGCCAGCGACCAGCTCGGCATGATGAAACTCCAGTTCCGGTCGACGGCCTGGATTATGCTGTTGACAATTCCCATCTTTCTGTGGCTCCGCTGGAAGGTCAGGGGCGGCCATCTCGGCACCGACGAAACGGGACTCGTTGTGCCCCTCGCCGGCGAGGTGTCCTGGCAGCAGGCCCTTGTCGGACCGATGGCGACCTGGATTGTCTGGTATTTCGCCTGTGCGACTGCGTCTCGACAGGTCATCCGGAAACTCGCGGAGTGGTGGACAGAGCGACGGCGGAACTCGGCCGGTCAGTAATCGCCCAGAACCCCCAGGCGTCGCGCGCGTCTGGTAGCATACTGGAAGATGATATACCCCCCGAACAGGTAGCCAAAGGCAACCGCCACAAGCGTCCCCAGCTCGACTGCTGAGAACTGCCACAGCCGCGTCCCGTCGACCATTGCCCGCTGCAGCAGTCCACTCCCGTGTGCGAGTGGCAGCACCCGCAACAACGGCTGTTCGAATATCGGTGCGGAGATGAGCGGAATAAAGAGGAACTGCAGGAGATTCAGCCAGTTTCCGATGCGCTTGTACAGCACCGTGATACCGCCCGCGGCGAAGCCGAGACCGAGAACCGACAGTACGCTCAGCGTCGCGATGACGACCGTGGTGAGGACGTTCAGCGCGAGTGTCGTCCCGGTCAGCAACAACATTACCCCGAGCACGATTGCGGAGGTGATGAACGTCCGGACGACCTTTGCAGCGCCTTTCAATAGCGCCACTGGCGCGAACCCAAAGGGGGTCATGATGTGGCGTTCAAGCGTCCCCCACTGGACCTCGCTCCCGATGTCGTTCGAGATCGACTGGTAGGCCCCGAGCGAGAGCGTCCACAGGAAGTAGCCGACGATAATTCCCTCCAGCGAGTCGTCCAATGCCTGTCCGCTGAGCACCTGCCCGCCGAAAAAGAGCACACCGAAGAAAAACAGCGAGATGAAGATGCCGCCAATGGCGTTGGCCGGATAGCGGACGAAGATGAGATACTCCCGGTAGAGGACAGCCTTGATAAGCTGTGGGTAGCCCGCACTCCGCCGGTTCTCGGCTGGGCTCGCACTCATTCTCGGCTCTCCTCCCCTGCCCCACGCTGGTCGGTCAACTCCAAAAAGAGGTCTTCGAGGCCTGGCTCGACTGTTCTGACGCGCTCTGGCGTTACCCCGCGTTCCCGAAGCCAGTCCATCAGGTCGTAGATGCCGTTGCCCTCGGTTTCGACCTCGACGCGTGCGCCCGGCGAGAGTGGCTCGACAGTTCGCACGTCGAACGCGCTACGGAGCGACCTGAGCGTCTTGTCGTCGAAGTCACTGCTGACGACGCGGACACCGTAGACGTCGGTGCTTCGGAGCAGTGCCTCGACGCTATCGTCTGCGACGAACTGACCGTCTGACATGATGAGCACGCGGTCACAGACTGTCTCGATGACGTCCATGTCGTGACTGGAAAGGACAACGGTGATGTCCTGCTCTGTTGCAAGCCGGCGGAGTTCTCGCTGGAGCGTTCGGGAGCTCTCGACATCGAGTCCGAGCGTCGGCTCGTCGAGAAAGACGATACTCGCGCCGCCAGCGAGAACACTCGCCAGCGACACCTTCTGTTTCATTCCTCGTGAGAGGTCTCTGACCGCCGTGTCTGCCTTCTCTTCGAGTTCGAGCTGTTCGAGCAGTCGCTGATGCTGGTCGGCGACAGCGTCCGGGTCGACGCCGGCGACCGTCGAGAAGTACCGGAGATTCTCTCGAACGGTCAGCCGCCAGTAGTCGTTTCGCGCGCCTTCGAGCATCGCGTCGACCTGTGCGTAGGCCGCTCTGGGCCGTTCGAGCACGTCGATGCCGTTCAATCGAACCGTTCCCTCGTCCGGCAGGACCATCCCGAGAATCGACTTGATGAGCGTGGTTTTTCCGGCCCCGTTTGGTCCCAACAGCCCGACTATCGAACCCGACTCGATGTCGAAGGAGACGTCGTCGACCGCGGTGACTGCGTTCTCGCCGTCACCGAACGCCTTCGAGAGCCCCTCGACGGAAAGTGCGGTCTCGCCCGTCGACTCAGGCCCGGTCACCTGTCGGTCTCGACTCTCTGTTGTCGTGTCGCCGTCTGCCGATTGCAGATTCCTGCTCACGCTGTTTCACTCCGTCTTGACCCACCAGACAGAGGGTCACTCCGACAGCATACTACTGTGGCCATTCGCATGCACACAGTCCGCGAGCCAGAAACAAAAGTACCATGGCGTTGTTAATCACCAGAAACTATTCAATTCGCCCAGAAGAACGCGCACTATGGGTAACCCCGCCCTCGGAATGATCGTCATCACAATTGGAGCCATCGGCGCGGTCTGGCCCTACAAGACCGCACGGTTCGAAGAACAAATCGACGCGATTGGGAGCAAGCGCTCGGCGTCGGAGGTTGAACCGGCAGACTGGAAAGTATCCCTCAACCGAATATTCGGTATCGGAATCACGCTGTTTGGCCTGCTGGTCCTGTTCAATATCTAACCCACGAATTCATCGACGCCGTTCGAGACCCCCAATCAGAACCTCTCTCGGCGGCCCAGCGATTTGTTGGCTGGACGGGACACGTGCGGCCTCTGTAGACCTCCTTTTCAATCACCGCCGATTTACAGGGCCTGGATATATATGGAAGCACACGAACTCACACATATGCATCCACTGGAACCGCTCAAGACGTATCTTCACCCGTTGATACCGTTCGGCGCAATCATGCTGATTGGCGGTGGCCTTCTCGTAGCCGGGTCCGCTGCTGGATACATCGGGAGTACAGCAGGAGTTAATTTCAACGGCGGGCTCTGGGGGTATTATGCGGTTCTCGGCTCTGTGCTTGCTGTGCTGGGCATCGGCCTCTGGCTCGTGGCCAGGCGAGATGTCGCGGTTCGGGCTCCAAGCTCCGAGAATGTGTAGCTGGGTTGAGTAAACGAGACTGTTTCTCTCCTTCCGCAGACGCTTCTTCAGATTCCCACACTGCTCTCCCACCGCGGCCACCTGATACTGGGATAATACCTACCGGGGGAATTATGCCGCTCTCACCCGAGACACAGGGTATGACGTTCAGCATCTGTGTGCGCGAGCAGTACGAAGAGGACGGAACCAAACACCACCGCTTTGGCGTCGCGGTAACGACACGTCTGGCCGGCGTCGGAACTCTTTGTCCGTTCGCCAGCGAACACGGTGCGGTCGCGACACAGAGCCTGGTCAACGTTGACCTCGGGCGCATGGGTATCGAGTATCTCGGCGACGGACTCGCCGTCGAGGACGCCCTCGAAGCCCTCTTGAACGCCGACGACGGCGCACCACAACGTCAGCTCCACGGCGTCGACACAGACGGCGAGTTCGCCTTCTCCGGCGAGGAGTGCAAGGACTGGTACGGACACACAGTCGGCGAGAACTACACCGTGGCTGGGAATCTGCTGACTGGTGAATCCGTCATCGATGCGACGGCCGCGGCATACGAGGAGAGCCGCGACGACGACCGTCCGCTCGCGTTTAGACTGGCCGACACGCTCGCCGCCGGCGACGCCGAGGGCGGTGACAAGCGCGAGGAACTCCACGTCCAGAGTGCCGCAGTCGTCGTCTGCGATACACAGGACCACCCGCTCGACCCCGCGTACAACGACATCCGGGTCGACGCGAGCGAGACGCCAATCACGGACCTCCAGGAGACGCTTGCGCTGGCCAAAGAGGGCCACGAGATGTCGATGGAACGCTACGAGGAGGCGTATGACGAAGACGAGATGGACGAGACCGAGGAGTAGCGCAGAAACTCTTTTCTTGGATGCTGTTGTAGTGACAGATATGACGTTAGAGACCGGTGAGCAGTCGAAACAGTGTTTTGAGTGCCGGTTCGAGGCGTCGGCCGACGACGGGTCGTGGGAGACGACGACACATCCGTCGCTCGGAGCCATCACCCAGTGTCCGGAGTGTGGATCGACAGACATCCACAGCGTCGATTGACAACCCACGTAACGACCGTAGCCCTTTCTACCGACCGCGCCGAACCAGTAGTATGTCCAACCTCGCGTGGGAGACCCTCGAATCGGGCGTGGCCTACACCTGCGGTGGTTTCGATGTCGTCAACGACACGGTGCGGTTGCCTGACGGCGAGACTAGTGAGTTCGACTACCTCTCGTCGTCAGAAAGTGTGGTCATCCTGCCGTTTACCCCAGACGGTGACGTGATCCTCATCGAGGAGTGGCGACATGCCGTCGGGCGGTGCAACCGCGCACTCCCGGCCGGGAATCTCGAACCCGGTGAGGCGCCGGAGACCGCTGTTCATCGCGAACTCCGGGAGGAGACCGGCTACGAAACAGACGACATCGACCACCTGACGACTGTCGAGCCGGCCAACGGATTCTCTGACGCCGTCTTCCATTACTACGTCGCCAAGAACTGTGAGGCGACCGCGTCCCAGGACCTCGACGAGAACGAATCCATCGAAGTGGGGAAAGCGTCGTTTTCGTCACTGCTCGACGACCTCGAAGCCGGTGACCTCCGAGACGGCCGATCGGCATACGGAATCGCCCACTACGCGCTGTTCGAACAGAAGTAGCTGTCGCCGTCAGCGATTACTGGAGGAGGATATTTGCCCTGTTCCGTGCCGTGTAGCGTTCTCTCTGCCGGAAACTGCCCACCATTCTTATTTATAACTGGGCTGTTCACTCTGTATGTCCGAACGCGTAATCTCCCGCCCGTCCCGCCGGAGATTCCTCGCCGGGTCGGCGACGGCGGCGGTGACGGCAGTCACTGGCTGTTCGACGGTCCTCGACTGGATTGGCGACCAGGCCCTCGAAGCGGTGAACGTCCTCAATGGGACCGATGGCCCTGTCAGCGGCCGTCTCGAAATCGTCGGTGCCGACGGGACAGTCGTCCTCGACGAACGGTTCGACCTCGTCTCGTCGGATTCGGCAGGCGAGGAAGAGAGAGGAAACATGGCCTTCTACGAGAACGTCTGGCCGACAGCCGACGACTACGAGGCGACCATCGAACTGGACGAGACCGAAATCGACGGCCACACCAGCGCAACGGAGAGGGTGTCTATCACGACCCCCGACGAAGAGATGTTGCTTGTGGCACTCGAGGCAGACGATCTTACTAGTCCGATTGCGTTCCGTACAGGAGAGAAGTTTTCTGAGCTTCTCGAGGAGTAATTGCTTTTCTAAACGAACTGTTTCTGATAGCCAGGCAACAGTGCTGTTTTTGTTGGCTGGCACTCGGATAATGACGGCCTACCGCCGGTGAGATAGTCACTGATTATTGGGGCAGGAGAGGTTTCGTCAGAAGACGCTTTTCGGTAGTGCCATCAGAACAACCCACGCTGCTGTTTTGTTTTATCGCTGTGTGTTGTGTCCCAGCTTTGACTTCCTCGAAACTGTTCGACGATATCTGGATGAGCTACCAGTATGCATATTACGGATGCCTGTTTATTGAGGGCCATGGCTGGTGACCGAGTGACTGTCTCTCTAGATGAAAAGTCACGGGCGGCACTTGACGAACTTGTATCGGAGACTGGTAAGGGGCAAAGCGAAGCCGTTCGCCAAGCCGTTATTTTCTATGCAGCGAACTTTAAGGTCGCCAATTCGGAGACAAACGTGAGTCTTGAGCAGTACCACCAGATGCTCAACGCTGGCGAACACGTCCTGCTTGACATTGACTTTCTCCACGGCCTCCTGGAGCACGCCGAGAAGGAGGATGGAGAGCCAAATCCTGCGTTTCAGGAGACAATCGACCGCGTTGCAGAGTTTCACGCCGAGGAGTATCGGTCACGGTTTGATACGCTCTCTGACATGCTCGATTGGCTCTCATTCTGTGGGTTTCTGAGTGCACGCAAGGCCGAAGGAGAAACCTATCACGTTGTCTTTCCGACAGAGAAAGTGAAATGGTTTATGACAGAGTTCATTGATCGGAGTACTGAGAAACTCGACTTCGATGTTGAGATTTCTGAAGGTGTCTCAAAGGCCATCATTTCTGAAGTCTGAGTTCACATGTCTGCATACTGAGTACGTTCTATTCTTAACAACTGTTTTTTTAATCCAACTCGTGCTAACGAGCAGCAATGCACGGAAGCAAGCGCGTCACGCCATCTTATAACGATCAGTTGGTTGGTCGGGAGGATCGAACGTGAACGCCGTTGTTGGCGTTGATGTCGGTGGGACGTTTACTGATATTGTACTCATTTCCCACGGGGAGATTACAAGCAAGAAGGTTGCCTCAACGGAAGACCAGAGCGAAGGGGTGATTCGAGGTATTCAGGCGGCCTGCGAGGAGGCTGGACTCAGCCCCAACGCGATTTCGGAGTTCTCCCATGCGATGACCGTCTCGACCAACGCACTTCTCGAAGGCAACGGGGCGAAGACTGCCCTCGTCACGACTGCGGGGTTCAGGGATGTGTTAGAGATTGGCCGCCAGACCCGTCCGGAGCTGTACGACCTGGAGGCAGAGAAACCGACACCGTTGGTCGAGCGGCGCAATCGATACGAACTGCCGGAACGAACAACGGTCGAGGGGGAGAGCACACCACCCGACTCAGCCGCGCTCGACGACCTTGTTGCACAGCTCGCGTCTGAAGGGTTCGAGAGCGTCGCCGTCTCCTTCCTGCACTCTTATATCGACCCAACGAACGAACAGCGTGTCGCCGACCGGCTCGCCGACGAACTCGACGTTCCAGTGTCTCCGTCCCACGACGTTCTGAACGAGTTCCGGGAGTACGAGCGAACGTCAACAGCGACCGTCGACGCGTACGTCACGCCTGCCATCGACAGTTATCTTGGACGACTCACGGACCGAGCCGCCGAGCTGGGGCTCCCAGCACCACAGATCATGCAGTCAAACGGCGGTATCGCTGGTGCCGACGAGATTCGAGACGACGCTGTCCAGACGGTCCTCTCAGGGCCTGCAGCCGGCGTCGTCGGTGCTCATGGAGCGGCGACAGCTCTCGACGCCGCGGCTGATTTTGACGGCTTTGTCACCTTCGACATGGGAGGGACATCGAGCGACGTGAGCCTCATCCGCGGCGGAGACGTCGAACGAACGACCGACAATGAGGTTGGGGGGTACCCGATTAGAGTGCCGATGGTCGACGTGAACACTGTCGGTGCGGGTGGCGGTAGCATCGCCTGGGTCGACTCCGGCGGCGCGCTCCGCGTCGGCCCACAGTCATCGGGAGCTGAGCCGGGGCCGGCCTGTTACGGTCACGGGGGAACAAAGCCGACGGTCACCGACGCGAATCTCGTCCTTGGCTACATCAACGAGGAAGCCACGCTGGGCGGAAATCTCGAGTTGGATGTTGAGGCGGCAGTGGGAGCACTCGAAGAGCTGGCGGAGGAAGCAGGCCTCGATTCGGCGCGTGAGGCCGCGCGGGGTGTGTTTCGGATTGCAAACACCAACATGACCCGAGCAATCCGCTCGATGACCGTCGAACGCGGCCACGACCCTCGCGAGTTTGGACTGGTCGCCTTTGGCGGTGCCGGACCGATGCACGCTGTCGCCCTCGCTACAGAGCTGAACATCGGGGCTGTCATCGTTCCTCCCGTCAGCGGCGTCTTATCTGCGTACGGACTCCTCGCCGCAGACGAGAGCTACGACGCAGTCCAGACACACAAAACGCCACTCGAAGAGGCGACTGCAGACGAGCTCGCCAGGGTCTCCGACGGGCTGGTCGCGGAGCTTCCCGTCAGTCCCGACCGCGAAGCAGTGTCTGTCGAACGGTCCGCAGACCTTCGGTATCAAGGCCAAAGCTTCGAGCTGACCGTCGACGCTCGTTCCGACTGTGACACAGACGCCCTCAAAGCGGCATTCGAGGCCAAACACGAGCGGGTCTATGGCTATACAGCTGAAGAGCCAATCGAGGTCGTCAACCTCAGGGCGACCGCTGCGATTCCACGAACTGTCCCCAACACAGACGGCTCGACGGACTCGGTGGAGACTGTTGGGGAACAGACCGCTGTCTTCGACGGGGTGGAGTACACGACACCGATCTATCAGCGTCCGACGACTGCGGGAACGACAGTCAGCGGTCCAGCGATACTCGAACAGGACGAGAGCACAATCGTTGTCCCGCCCGCCTGGGAGGCAATCGGACAGGAGAACGGCTCACTCATACTAACAGAACAATGACACAAAACAGTCTCGACGCGGTCTCGCTTGAAGTGTTTCGGCACAAACTCGAAAGTATCGCCGAGGAGATGGGCCAGGTACTCATCCAGAGCGCCTACTCCCCGAATATCAAGGAACGACAGGACTGCTCGGCAGCACTGTTCGACGCGGACGGGCGGATGGTCGCCCAGGCCAAGCATATTCCGGTCCACCTCGGCGCCATGCCCGACGCCGTCGCCGCGGTCAGACGACAGGAGCCAGAGCCCGGAGATGCGTACATCCTCAACGACCCTTTCGAGGGAGGGACTCACCTCCCCGACGTGACCATCGTCTCGACACTCTCGACGGAGGACGAAATCGTCGGATACGCAGTGACGAGAGCACATCACGCTGATATCGGCGGGATGACTCCCGGCAGTATGCCGGCCGGTTCGACCGAAATCTACCAAGAGGGTATCCGCGTGCCGAGTGTTCCGCTACGAAACGGCGGCGACCTGAACGAGGACCTCCTCTCGGTTATCCTGGCGAACGTGCGCAATCCAACCGAGCGACGGGCAGACCTCAGAGCGCAGCTGGCCGCCCACGACCGGGCCGAAAAGCGCCTCGGGGAACTCATCGGGAGCCACAGCCGTCGCCGCATCGAGCAGGCCTTCGACGCGATTATCGACTACTCTCACGAGCGCATGACCGCGGAACTCGACGCCTTCCAGGACGGCACATACCAGGCGTGTGACGTCCTCGAAGGAGACGGCGTGACCGAGGCGGAGATACCGCTCAACGTGGCCATCTCTCTCGATGGGTCGACTGTGTCTGTCGACTTCGATGGCTCCGCCGAGCAGTGCGAGGGCAACATGAACGCGCCGCTGTCGGTAGCCAAAAGCGCTGTCTACTTCGTCGTCCGAAGCATCACCGACCCCGAGATACCACCTAACCACGGAAGTTACACGAATATCGAGGTGAACGCCCCGAGTGGCACCGTCGTCAATCCGGAGCCGCCGGCGGCGGTCGTCGGCGGGAACGTCGAGACGAGCCAGCGCATCACCGATATTGTCTTCGCTGCCTTCGCTGAGGCAGCCCCCGACCGCGTCCCCGCACACTCTCAGGGGACGATGAACAATCTCATCATCGGCAGCCGTGGGCGTGATGGGTTCACCTACTACGAGACTATCGGCGGCGGGTTCGGTGCTCGCCCCTCCAAGGACGGAATGGACGGCGTACAGGTCGGGATGACGAACACACTCAACACGCCAATCGAAGCGCTCGAATCCGAGTACCCCTTTACTGTCGAGGAGTACTCGCTTCGGCCCGACAGCGGTGGCAACGGCGAGTACAGAGGTGGGCTGGGCCTGACGCGTTCACTCACCATCGAGACGGATGCTGTCGTCTCGCTGTTGACCGAACGGCGGGACCACCGGCCAGCTGGGGCCGAAGGCGGCGAGCCCGGGAAGGCCGGCGAGAATCGTATCGACGGGAAGCGGGTCGGAAGCAAGACCACCCGCGATGTCGAGGCGGGAACAACGGTGACAGTCCATACGCCCGGCGGCGGCGGATACGGCCCGCCGGCGAAACGAGCGAACGACCGCTGTGAGCGAGACCGGCAAAACGAGAAAGTCTCCGAGCAAGTGGACAGGAAATGAGCGGCGACCCCCGTCCCGTGGACACGGACCCGGTAGGGTTATTGCTGTGCCAGCAAAGACGATGATATGAGCATTCACGTCGCAATTATCGGCGCGTACGGGAGCGCAGGGGCAGCCGCTGCGGGCGAGCTCGTCGACGAATCTGGTGTCGAGCTGACGCTTATCGACGACGGCGACCCCGGCGGCGGTCTCTGCATTCTCCGGGGCTGTATGCCCTCGAAGGAGGTCCTCTCCGCGGGCGCACACCGGTACCAGGCACGCCACGACGACCGACTCGTCGGTGACCTGCCCGATATTGACCTCGACCGCGTTGTCGAGCAAAAGGACGACCACACGCTCGGGTGGGCCGGCCACCGCCGCGATTCAATCCACGACTACGCCGAGCGCGAAGACGTGACCTTCATCCACGACACCGCCAGGTTCCTCGACGACCGGGTTATCGCGGCTGGCGGCGAGCGAATCGAGCCCGATTACGTCGTCATCGCGACCGGTTCGTCGGTCAACGTCCCCGATATTCCGGGTATCGACGACGTCGACTACATGACCAGCGCGGATGTCCTCGACGCCACGTCGTTCCCAGATTCTGGCATCGTGCTCGGCCTCGGCTATGTTGGCCTGGAGATGGTTCCTTACCTCGTCGAAGCCGCCGGGATGGATATCACCGCCGTCGAACACGATTCTCAGCCTATCGACGAGGCACCACCGGAGTTTGGGCAGGCACTGCTCGATGTCTACCGAGAAGATTTCGATATCGAGATTCCGACGAACGTCCACGAACAGCGCCTCGAACCGACCGACGACGGTGGTGTCCGTCTCTACCTGGAAGACGAAGACGGCGACGAACAGGTTGTCGAGGCCGACCAGCTGTTCTGTTTCACCGGTCGTCGTCCCTCGCTTGACGGCCTCGGCCTCGAAAACACACGGCTCAACACCGACGGCTGGTGGGTCGAAGAGACGATGCAGGCGACCGATGACGACCGAGTGTTTGTCGCTGGCGACGTCAACATGAAAGAGCCAATCCTTCACGTCGCCAAGGAACAGGCCTTCCAGGCCGCCGAGAACATTCTGGCACACGACGCCGGCCAGGAGCTCGAACCCTACGAGAATGTCCACCACCACGTTATCTTCTCGGGGCTCGGAGTCTACCCCTTCGCACGCGTTGGGCACACCGCCGACTCGGCCCGAGCGGCTGGACACAGGGTCGTCACGGCGACGCGACAGGCCACGGACGACGGCGTCTTCAAGAGCAAAGACGTTCCGGACGGGCTGTCGACGCTTGTCGTCGACAAGAACGACGGAACGGTACTCGGCTACCAGGGGCTGCACTACCACGCCGACGTGATGGCGAAGACGCTGCAGGTCATCGTCGAACTCGGGCTCGACGTTCGTGAGGTGCCAGACCGTGCGTACCACCCTACGACGCCCGAGATGCTCGACGGGCTGTTCCGGGAAACGGCCGCGGCAGTCGAGGAGAATTAGGCGTTTTCTTCACCTTCGAGGGCGGCGTCTCTGAGCTCTCGACAGCGCTCGGAGTCGACGGTCAGGTCGGGAACTGGGATGGGCGACTGGTCTTGGTCAATGGCGACGAAGACGAAATAGGAGTCGGTCGTCTGCTCGCGCTCGCCGGTGCGGGGGTTCTCGCGGTACACCTGTACCCGGACCCGGATGCTGCTCTTTCCAGTCTCGTAGGCGTAGGATTCGATAACACAGGTGTCACCCTGTGGGACCGGCCGCCTGAAATCCAGGTCGCTGATGTGAGCGGTGACACAGCTCGCGCCCGCGTGTCGCATCGCGCTCATCGCGCCGACCTCGTCCATCCACTTCACGACGTTGCCTCCGTGCGCAGTCGCGTGGTTGTTCGTGTCGTTTGGCTGGACCCGCTCGCGGTTCTCGATGTACGTCTCGCTGACGTTCGTCATAGCTGTTTATCGTCTGTGGGACGTAAAAACGCGGTCCCGATGTGGTCGGTGAGTAAACAATAGTGGAGTCATGTATCCCTCCGAGATAATTTTATTCCAGTCGCGCCTTTGCTGACATGTATGAAGCAGACTGGGGAAGTCGGGGCAGTCATCGCAGGGACGGTAACCATACTCGCCTTTGCATCGATGGTGAACGCCACAGTCGGTGTCGCGCTGGGGGCAATTGTGGTCGTCGGCATGGCGACACAGGCTGGAGCACGGGCGGATACACTCGTACTCGGAGGCCTGTCACTCGCCCTAAGCGGCGTATTCGCGACCGTGTTCGACACTTTCCCGGCAGGGGAAGGGGTCGTCGCTGCTGCGGGTTTCGTCGGCGTGGCCATCGGACTGTTCTTTCAGTGGGCAAACCGCGTTCTCGCACGCTCTAGCGGTGTCGTCCGTCTCATCTGGCGACTTATCCACCTCCAGTCGACGGTCATCACGATCGTCAAAGTCGCGGTGGTACTTCCGCTGACGTTTGCCGCCGGCGTCGCTGGCGAGGACATCGACGTGTTCGGTGGCCTGACGTTTGTCCTGTTTTCGCTCTCGATTCTCGCCGGCTTCTACGCAGTTGACCAGGGTCGGGGACTGCTGTCGCTCAAGACCGACGTTCGCGACTCTAAGTCCGAGGTCACCGCCACAGTCAACACGGCCCGCTCACAGTCGCTGGGTGCCGGCATCGCCGCCGGCATTCGAGCCGGGAGCGAGCGACCGGTACGTCCCGACGAGAGCGCAGAGCGCTCCGAGACTGTCAGCCACTCCGAGCCCGATTACGAGACGACACCGACGGCCAGACGTGACGAGCCGAGGCGGACCGACCGTCCGGACGAACAGTTCGGCGACCGCTCTGGGACCGACAGCGACCAACCCCGGGAGGCGGAACGACAGCCACCAGCAAACGGCCGCGACCCCGACAGTACACAGTCCGCGCCACGCGGACGGCCGGCTGACGGTGATGGGCCACGACGGCAGACTGAACCCACGTCGAACAGCCACGAGTTCGGCGGCAACTCACAGCAGTCGACGCCACAGTCGCGATGGTGTCCTGACTGTGGCACGGAAATCACAGACGGAGAGCGCAGATACTGTCACCAGTGCGCTGCGTTCCTCGGTCAGTAGCCCCCAGCCTATTTTGTCCGGTCGTGCGCGATACTGTTTTCCCGCAGCACTAACTATCCCTGTGTAATGGGTCAGACCGAAGGCAGCAGACGTCGGGCCTTTCTTGTCGCCGCCGGAACGGTGGCCGTGGCTGGGTGTCTGGAATCGTTTGAGAGCTCGAACGACGGCGCAGCCGACCGAGCGACCGAAGACGGCGAGACAGCCACGGGGACCGCGACGCCGGAGCCGACCCACCCACTGGCCGACCGGACGGCGACGGTGGCAATCGAGCAGGTCGAGGCAGACCGCGGGCGACTCGAACGACTGCTCGGTGAGGCAATCGCATTCTGGAACGACAACCACACGCAGTATCTCTCCTACACGACGACACTCGAACACCAGCCCGACGCCGACGACCCGGCGATACTCGTCTCGGAACTGCCCGCTATCGAGGACTGTGGTGTCCACGACGGCGGCGAGTTCGCCGGCTGTGCGACCTATCTCACGGCCGGTAACGACAACGCCCTACCCGCGACGGTCCGTCTTGTCCCGGATTCGAGCGATTGGCTGTACAGAACGGTCATCCAACACGAACTGGGCCACGTCCTGGGACTCGGACACGACGACGAGCCGGCCACCATCATGGACGACTCGATTGAAGCCCGGTATCCGGAGTTCGAACACCGCCAGGAGATTCTGGACCTGCGCAGGGAGTGGATAAACGAGTACAACGCAGGAGCAGACCGTCTCTCGACGGCCTTCGATTACGCCAACGACGAGAACTACGAGGCCGCAGCCGAGCGGTACGACACTGCTGGCGAACACTACGACACCGCGGGCGAACTGATTGCATCGGCATCCGAGACCGCCAGCGGACTGACGCCGTTCGAACCGGCTGACCGGGAGCGCCTTATCGAGTTGCTCGACAGCGAGCGCTCCTTCGTCGAGTCGATGGTGTCGGCGGTCGATCTGCTCCAGCGTGGAAGCAAACAGATTGCGAGCGACGACGGGGGGTACGACACCTACAACGAGGGCGTCGACCGCTACAACGCGACGGTCCAGCAGTCACTCCCGGCTACCGAAGCCTACGTCGCGGCCGTCGGCCTGGTCCACATCACCGTCGAGTCAGGGGAGTGAGCTACTCCTTGGCCTCGCGGTTGTAGATGAGGAACTTCATGTCGCCCTCGAAGACGGCGACGTCGTCCTGGTTCGTGACGACGGTGTCGATGGTGACCATGTCGGCATCCTCGACGCTGTCTATCTCCTTTTTGTCGGTAACTTCCATCTCCATCGAGATGGTGTCGTCCATGAAGACGGGTTCGTTGACGTCCATGTAGTTCATGCCGAGGAACGCGTAGACGGTCCGCTCGACGATACCAGAGCGGTAGACGAAGCCGGTTGCCAGCGTGAACGTCATCGGACCGTGAGCTACGCGGGCACCGAAGGGGCCGTCTTCGGCGTACTCGGCGTTGCTGTGGAGTTCCGTCCAGTCGCCGGTGAACATCGAGTGCAGCGTGAAATCCGACTCGGTGACGGTACGGCCGACTGTCTCGAAGGTCTGTCCGACCTCGAAGTCCTCCCAGTGGTGTGGCTCGTAACTATATGCCATACTCGGACTGTCTCACAGAGGCAGTAAATACGTTCCGTTCGCCTGTCGGTGGAAGTTAAGAGAGCGGACCGACAACAGCGGGTATGAAGACGACGACCGACGACAGCGTGCTCCGAATCACCTTCGACCGGCCGGACGCGATGAACGCATTCAACGACGAGGAGGCGGTCGCGCTGGCCGAGGTGGTGGCCGAGGCTGACCCCGAGACACACGACGCAATCGTGCTGACCGGCGAGGGCGAGGCCTTCAGCGCAGGGGGTGATATCGAGGCTATGGCCGAGCGCGACGAGCGACCCCGAGAAGCATACGACCGCTACAACCGCACCTACGGCCGCGTCGCCGAGGAACTGTTCACCTGTCCAGTTCCAGTCGTCGCCAGCATCAACGGCGACGCCGTGGGTGCCGGGCTGACGCTGACGGCGCTCTCGGATTTCGCTTACGCCGTCGAAGACGCTACCTTCGGCTGCGCCTTCGTCCACGTGGGGCTGATTCCCGACACCGGCGGCTCGTATCTTCTGCCGCGGCTGATCGGTCTCCGCGCGGCCAAGCGCCTCGCGTTCACTGGGGCGTATTTCGACGCGAGCGAAGCCGCGGAACTCGGCTTGATTACGGCGGCTGTCACGACCGACGAACTCGACGAGCGGGTTTCGTCGCTGGTCGAGACACTCCGTGACCGACCGACTGAAACCATCGGATTCGCCAAACAGGCGATACACGACAACCTCGGCCGAGGGTTCGAGGATGCGCTCGACCACGAGGCGATGCTACAGACACAGGCATACAACTCCGAGGCCCATGAGGACGGTGTCGCCGCGTTTCTCGAACGTGGCGACGAGTAGGCGACGACCCGAGCAGTAAAGTCCCAGCGCTTGCTTCTGACAACCATGGACGAGGCCTACATCGTCGACGCGGTCCGGACGCCGTTCGGCGAGCAGGACGGTGCATTCAGGGACACACACCCCCAGGACCTGGCGGCAGAACCGCTCCGGGCGCTGGACGACCGAAACGACCTCGGAGGCGGCGACCCCGTCGAAGACATCATCTACGGCTGTGTCTCGCCGGTCGGCGAGCAGGGGCTGAACATCGGACGCATCGCGCCCCTTGTCGCCGGATGGGGCGAGGAGATGCCCGGCGTTCAGCTGAACCGGATGTGTGGCTCGGGCCAGCAGGCCGTCAACTTCGCCGCCGCCGAGATTCGGGGCGGGCTCTCGGAGGTGCTCGTCGCCGGCGGCGTCGAACACATGACCCGTGTCCCACTCGCCAGCGACGCCGACACCGACGGCCAACACTACGCCGACGATGGTATCGTCACGGAGACGTACTTCGAGCATTTCGACGAACTGACCACACAGGGTGAAGGGGCCGAACGCATCGCCGAGACCTACGGCCACGGACGCGAGCAGGTCGACCAGATTGCCGTCGACTCACAGCGCCGCTGGGGCGAGGCCGCCGACGCTGGCGCCTACGACGACCAGGTCGTGCCCGTCGAGACGACCCTCGACGGTGAGGACATCACCGTCACCGAGGACGGACACCCCCGGCCGGGGACGGATATTGAGACGCTGGGAGACCTGCCCCTGGTCTTCCGCGAGGAAGGAGAAGGAGTCGTCCACGCCGGCAACGCTTCGGGCATCGTCGACGGCGCGGCAGGCGTGTTGGTCGCCTCCGGCGAGGCCTGCGAGGAGTACGGCTGGGAGCCGATAGCCCGAATCGTCGACACCCATGTCGTCGGCGTGGACCCGACGACGATGTTGACGGGGCCGATACCGGCGACGGAGACGATTCTCGACGAGAACGACCTCACGGTCGACGACATCGACCGCTTCGAGGTCAACGAGGCCTTTGCGCCGGTCGTGACCGCGTGGCTCGACGAGACCGGCGCGGACTGGGAGCGGACGAACGTCTGGGGCGGCGCAATCGCGCACGGCCACCCGCTCGGGGCGACCGGTGGGGCACTTCTGGGCAAACTGCCGTACCAACTCGCGGAGTGTAACGGCCAGTACGGCCTCGCGACGATGTGCATCGGCTTCGGACAGGGGATTGCGACGCTGGTCGAACGCGTCTGATGACCAAACCGATATGTAAAACAGGCTCGCTCTCACAGGACACGGTATGGTAACTGCAAGCGCCCCCGGCAAGGTGTATCTCTTCGGGGAGCACGCGGTCGTCTACGGCGAGCCGGCGGTCCCGTGTGCAATCGGATTGCGCGCGAGCGTGACCGCCGAGAAGCGCGACGAGGGACTGCGAATCGAGGCCGAGGACCTCTCGCTGTCCGGATTCACCGTCGAATACGACGACGACGAAACTAACCGCCCCGATATCGATGTCCCGAACTCGCTGGTCGATGCGGCGATGGGGTACGTCGACGAGGCGGTCGCACAGGTCAGAGAGGCCGCTGACTCGCCCGACGCGGGGTTCGATATCACCATCGAGAGCAAGATTCCGCTGGGCGCGGGACTTGGTTCTTCGGCGGCGGTCGCCGCCGCAGCAATCGAGGCCGGGACGCGAGAACTCGGCGTCGAACTCTCCAAAGCGGAGATCGCCGAGCGAGCCTACCAGGTCGAGAACACTGTCCAAGACGGACAGGCCTCTCGTGCCGACACCTTCTGCTCGACGATGGGCGGCGCGGTGCGAATCGAAGGCGATGACTGCCAGCGTATCGACTCGCCCGACCTCCCGTTCGTCATCGGCTACGACGGCGGCGCCGGCGATACGGGCGCGCTCGTGGCTGGCGTCCGCGAGCTCCGAGACGAGTACGACTTCGCCGCAGACACCGTCGAGGCAATCGGCGATATCGTCAGACGCGGCGAGCAGGCCCTCGCTGCGGAGAATATCGATGAGATTGGGGACCTGATGAACTTCAACCACGGGCTGTTGTCGGCACTGGGCGTCTCCTCGCGGACACTCGATTCGATGGTCTGGGCGGCGCGTGACGCCGGCGGCCTCGGTGCAAAGCTGACAGGCGCAGGCGGTGGTGGCTGTATCGTCGCCCTCGACGAGACGCCAGAGACGCTGACCGCACTCGAGTACACGCCCGGCTGTGAGGAGGCGTTCCGTGCCGAACTTGACACCGACGGCGTCCGCGTCGAATCCGGGTGAGTGCTCGTGAGTGAGACACTGACTGTCCTCAAACTCGGCGGGAGCGTCATCACGCAAAAAGACCAGCGCGAAACCGTCGACGAGGCTTCGCTCGCACGTGCCTGTGACGCCATCGAGGCCGTCTGTAAGGACGAGCGGCTCGTCGTCGTCCACGGCGGCGGCAGCTTCGGCCACCACCACGCCGCAGAACACGGCGTCTCGGACACCGATGGCAGCACTGACGCAAGCGGGTTGACGGCGATTCACCGCGCGATGGGCGAGCTGAACGAGACCGTCGTCGACGCGCTACAAGAACGGGGGGTGGGTGCGCTTCCCGTCCGCCCGCTCTCGGTCGCACACCGCGAAGAGGGAACACTCGATCTTCCCGCCGGTTCGGTTGCAGCGATGCTCGAAGAGGGATTCGTTCCGGTCGCCCACGGCGACGTTGTCGCCGACAGCGGTCGCGGCGGGACGATACTCAGCGGCGATGATATCGTCGTTTCACTTTCGCGCTCGCTGTTGGCTGACCGGGTGGGGCTCTGCTCGACTGTTCCCGGCGTTCTCGACACAGCGGGCGAGGTAATCGACCGAATCGACGCCTACGAGGACGTTGCACCGGCGCTTGGCGAGAGCGAGGCGACCGACGTGACCGGTGGGATGGCGCACAAGGTCTGCCAGCTACTCGACCTCGACGTGCCCGCCTCGATTTTCGACCTGGACGGCCTCGAACGGTTCTTCGAGGACGGGACGGCGGGCACCGTCATCGCTGGCGGTGGGTCCGACTGAGGGCAGGCGTCCGAACTGTCGGAATTTATTTAATCGTCGTTCTCGATGCAAGAGATATGACAACTGTCGACGTTTCCGAGAGCCTCACGTATGGGTTCAAACTGTTTGGATATCTTCTTGCCGTCGTCATTCTTGGTGGTGGAGGGATGGCACTCGGGGGTGCACTCGCTGGCCCTATCGTGCTCGATGGTACTGTCACCGAAGAACTCTCCTCGCCCGAACTACTCGGCGGCGCGGTGCTGGGCGCTCTCGGCCTGGCCGTCTGGGTTACCGGGACGTTCGGTCTCACCTACAAGCTGCTCGCGGATGCCGTCTCCCGTGGCGTCCCCGAGGACCTCGGTGCCTCCCCTTCTGAGGAGGAGTCGACAGACCAACAGCACGCTTCGACACAGCCGGCGACCGAACCGGTCGGCCCGTCACCGGGCGAACAGACCGCCCGCTCTTTCGGCCCGGAGTCGACTGTTCCCGGTGCCTCCGACGTGCCCGACCGCGCGACTTCACCGAGTGACTCCGCGTCTACTGTGGTCACAACGACAGACGACGGAACGACCAACAGCGAGCCAGAGGCCGACGAAGCCACAACCGACACCAGCGACCAGGCCGATTCCGTCGCCGACGGCCCCTCCGAGACCGAGGAACGGACCGCCGAGGAGATTGCCTTTGGAGACAACGATGGACCAGACCGGCAGCCGCCGGTCGACGACGCCGTGGCTGCCGATGTGGAGGCGGGGCCGACCCCACCAGACGAGAGCCAGCCCGCCGACTCTTCGGCGACCGAGGTGACAGACGAGGCCACCGCGGTGAGTGATACGGCCGAGGACGATTCCGGTTTCGAACCGACCGATACCGAGGACGATTCCGGTTTCGAACCGACCGATACCGAGGACGATTCCGGTTTCGAACCAACCGATATCGAGGACGATTCCGATTTCGGACCGACCGATATCGAGGACGATTCCGACTTTGAACCGACCGATATCGAGGACAGCGGTCCACATGAGGGAGAGAAAGACAGTGAGAACGCTGATGTGGATGTCGCCGCCAACGCGGAGAACACGTTTGTCGACGCTGAGGAGTTTGAGGAAGAGACGGCCGTCGATGAGCCAACGCCCGATGATAGTGGCACCGACGAACTCTTTTCCTCCGAGACAGAGGAGGTTGTCTCAGCCGAGGAGTCTGCCCCAGATGAGGATACCGCAGACGAAGCGACGCTCTCGGACGACGACGGCGAGGCGTCAGACACTGACCCGCTTGCGTGAGCAATTTCGACAGCAACTCTCTCTGGCCGAGTAATTTACAAAGATTCAATATATCCCTGCCCTGAAACACAGACAACGGAACAGTTCATGGCTTCAGTACTCGCGGACTTTGTTGCTCATCTCACCGTCGAGACGGCCGACTGGGAGGACCCAATCGAGGGACGGGTCCTGTTGAGCGAGACACAGCTCGTGTTGGCCGAAGACGAGACAAACAAGATGGCCATTCCACTTGATGCTATTTTCGATATCAATACTGGGACGACACCAACGTTCGTCGACCCGATGCCGGGACACCCGGTCACGGTTGCCTATCGAGAAGAAAACAGCCGCGCGACGGCGGTTATCTCTGGCGACGAGACGACCAGCGAGAAGTTCGAGACGGTGTTGTTCAAGGCGATTCTCAACGGAACCTACACAGTCCTGAAACATCCCTCCAAGGTCGGTGGCCGGGTCATGGACACCGAGTTTCAGGGCGGTATCATGGGACTGTCGGCGGGAGCCGTCCAGTTCGACACCGACGAGGGGCCGGTCGAGATTCCGCTTAACGGCATTGTCGACTTCTCCCGAGAGCAACGGACCGTCAACGGAGAGGAGCGACCAGTACTGATTGTCAGCCACATGGACAACGGCGAAGCACTGGAGACGATTGCTGCGACAGAGTCCTCCCGCAAACTGTCGATTCTGGGACGCTATCTCCGTGGTACCTACCAGACGCTGCTCGAATCGCTCGGGGGAATTTCGCTGTCGGACGCCGAGACAGAGGCGCTGACCACCATCTACTCGACCGGCGATATGGACGTCTCGCTGCCGAGCGTGCTGGGGATGGACCCCAAGACGGTCAAGCGCGTGCTCCACTCGCTTCACGACAACGGCCTCGTCGAATCTGGCGACAACGGGCCGGTGCTAACGGCCAAAGGACAGATTGTGGTCAACGAGTATCTCGAACGTATCAACGACTGATGGTGATTACCGCGGTGATTCGCAGACCCGGTATATGAACTCAGTTTGTTTCGGCTCCAATCGGCACAACGAGCAACACCATGTCGGTAGAGACTCGCAGTAGTCACTATGAGACGCCGTTATTCGGGTTTGTCGAGCAATCAATGTGTTTTTAAGGCTTGCGGTAAGATGTAAAAGTATCCGAGCGAACGGTCGCCCCGGGCAACGCTATGGGCGACCGGCGCGCCGCCGGACGACGACGCGTTGGCCTCGCGGCCATCGGGTCAGACGGCGGCCGACCGACAGAGTCGGGACTGCTGGCGGCCAGGCAGACGGTCGTCCTCGCAGTCGCCGGGCCCTCCGGGCGACGACCGCCTCGGCGTAATACGATGGAAATCGAAATTGCAACAATCGGCGGCTACGAAGCGGTTGGGCGCCAGATGACGGCAGTTCGCGCAGGCGACGACGTCGTCATTTTCGACATGGGGCTCAACCTCTCGAAGGTACTGATTCACGACAACGTCGAGACCGAGCGAATGCACTCGCTCGATCTCATCGACATGGGTGCGATTCCGGACGACCGCGTCATGTCCGAACTGGAGGGCGACGTCAAGGCCATCGTCCCCACCCACGGCCACCTTGACCACATCGGGGCTATCTCGAAGCTGGCCCACCGGTACGATGCGCCTATCGTGGCGACACCGTTCACCATCGAGCTGGTCAAACAGCAAATCGAGGGCGAACAGAAGTTCGGCGTCGAGAACGACCTCGTCAAGATGGAGGCCGGCGAGACGATGCGCATCGGCGACCACAACGAACTCGAGTTCGTCAACGTCACCCACTCTATCATCGACGCCATCAATCCAGTCCTGCACACGCCCGAGGGCGCAATCGTCTACGGGCTGGACAAGCGCATGGACCACACGCCGGTCATCGGCGACCCGATCGACATGGAGCGGTTCCGCGAAATCGGCCGCGAGGGTGAGGGCGTGCTGTGTTACATCGAGGACTGCACCAACGCGGGCAAGAAAGGCCGGACGCCGAGCGAGTCCGTCGCCCGTCGCCACCTCAAAGACGTGATGTACAGCGTCGAGGACTACGACGGCGGTATCGTGGCGACGACGTTCTCCTCGCATATCGCCCGCGTGAAGTCACTCGTCGAGTTCGCAGAGGACATCGGACGCCAGCCCGTGTTGCTCGGGCGGTCGATGGAGAAATACTCCGGCACCGCAGAGCGCCTCGACTTTGTCGAGTTCCCCGATGACCTGGGGATGTACGGGCACCGCAAATCGGTCGACCGGACGTTCAAACGGATCATGAACGAGGGCAAGGAGAACTTCCTGCCCATCGTCACGGGCCACCAGGGCGAGCCACGCGCAATGCTCACCCGGATGGGTCGCGGGGAGACGCCGTACGAACTGGACAACGGCGACAAGGTCATTTTCTCGGCCCGAGTTATCCCCGAGCCCACCAACGAGGGCCAGCGCTACCAGTCCGAGAAGCTGCTCTCGATGCAGGGCGCGCGCATCTACGACGACATCCACGTCTCGGGCCACCTCAACCGCGAGGGCCACTACCAGATGCTCGACGCGCTCCAGCCCCAGAACATCGTCCCGGCACACCAGGACCTCTCCGGGTTCTCCTCGTACGTCAGCCTCGCCGAAGACGAGGGGTACAAGGCGGGACGCGACCTCCACATCAGTCGCAACGGCCAGATGATTCAGCTGGTCGAGTAACAAATGACACGACAGCAGGCGGTCGAGAAGACTATCACGCGGTGTCGACAGCAGGTCAACGACGCAATCAAGGAGGACCTTCCGGTCGAACACCCAGAGCGGCTCTACGAGGCCTCTCGCTATCTGCTGGACGCCGGAGGGAAGCGGCTCCGGCCGACGATTCTCCTACTTGGGGCCGACGCGCTCGCGGATGTCGAGCCGAACTCCCAGCCGTACCGTCGGTTCCCGGCCGCAGACGGCAAGGCAGTTGACGTGCTCTCGGCGGCGGTCAGCATTGAGATTATCCAGTCGTTCACGCTGATTCACGACGACATCATGGACGACGACGACATGCGTCGTGGCGTCCCTGCTGTCCACCGCGAGTACGACGTGTCGACAGCGATTCTCGCCGGTGACACACTCTACTCGAAAGCCTTTGAGAACATCCTCCGGACGGGTGCGCCGCCGGACCGCTCGGTCCGGGCGCTCTCGGAGCTGGCGACCACCTGTACCGAAATCTGTGAGGGGCAGTCCCTGGATATCGAATTCGAGAACAGAGACGGTGTCACACCCGAGAAGTACCTCGAAATGGTCGAGCTGAAGACCGCGGTGCTGTACGCGGCCGCCGCGAGCATCCCGGCTGTGCTGCTTGGGTACAACGACGCCGTCGAGCCACTCCACAGCTACGGGCTCTCGATTGGTCGGGCCTTCCAGATTCAGGACGACCTGCTGGATTTGACCACGCCCACAGAGAAACTCGGCAAACAGCGAGGGAGCGACCTCGTCGAGAACAAACAGACGCTTATCACCGTTCACGCGCGCAACCACGGCGTCGATGTCGACAACCTCGTTGAGTCCGACTCCGTCGACGCGGTCTCCGAGACCGAGATTGAGGAGGCCGTCGGCGTGCTCGAAGACGCCGGGAGCATCGAGTACGCCCGCGAGACCGCCCGCGAGTTCGTCGCGGACGGGAAAGCACAGCTCGATATGCTGCCGGACAACGAGGCACACGACCGGCTGCTCGATATCGCCGACTACCTCGTCGAGCGCGAGTACTGAGCGCCGATTTACTGTCTCCTCCTACAAGCGCCCAGTATCGACTTTTATAATTAGATCCCGGACACGGCAACTCTACACAGTCAACAATGCCTTGATTTTTAGTCGAAGATTTAATGTGGTTTTTCAATCGAAGATTTAATATGGATTTTAATCCTCCTCCGGAGGCAAACTGAAAATGAATGAAACAGCACACGACCGCATCTATCTCCTCCTTGTACTGTTATGTATTCTATTATCAATGAATACATTATTGATTTTGAACTTGATCGGATGGGGAAGTGCAGTATTTACAATTGTGATTGGGCTTGTGTTTGCAATCATCTTAACCAGTATAACCTCTGGCCTGGTCAAATTGTAAACACCGTGAGAGGGTGTCTCTGAGTTGACAGCTCAATTCATTAGAGACCCTACAGCATCAACGAGAAATCCTGTCTCAGTGATTCCAGATCTCTCGGTGAGTCGATGCAAGAACGCTGTTCTCAGATATATTATGTGATTAATAGGTCTTTTGTAGAAAGTTTAACATAATGTTATAAAATATATTATAGCATTTTCACTAACAAAATTAAGATACTACTCAAAAACGAAAAGGCCACTAGTTATCATATACGGATATAACTCTTGAACATCTTTATTAGATCGTCTCCCAAATATTGGATAATGCCGGTAATCGATTACGAGCTTCGCGGCGACAGGGCGACGGTCACGATAACGAACCCAGAACTGCGCAACGCTTTGACCTTAGACACCGCTCAGGAACTGACAGACGCGTTCGAAGCAATCGAGGAGAGCGACGCCAGCTGTGTCGTGCTAGAGGGCTCGTCGGGGACGTTCTGTGCCGGCGGCGATATCGAGCTGATGATGGAGGGGTTGACCAGCGAGCGCGAGACGAGCGAACTGATGGAGGAGGCGGCCTACCCCATCAATCAAACTGTCCAGCGCGTCTACGAGTGTCCGCTACCGACGGTCGCGAAAGTCGACGGCCCCGCCTACGGTGCCGGCGCGTCACTCGCAATCGCGTGTGACGTGGTGCTGGCGAGCGAGCAGGCCGAAATCAGCTTCGGCTTTCGGCGCGTCGGCCTCTCAGTTGACTCGGGCACGTCGTATCTCCTCCCGCGGATGGTTGGCGAGAACACCGCCAAAGACCTCGTCTACTCCGGAGACGTGCTCGATGCGGCGGCCGCAGAAGAGTTGGGCCTGTTCAACAGGGTTTATCCGACAGAGGAGTTCGAGGAACGTGCCGGCGACTACATCGAGAACGTCGCAACGGGACCGACCGTCGGGCTCCAACACTCAAAACGGCTGCTCCAGCGGGGGCTCGACCGCTCGTTCGACGAGGTAATCGACGCAGAAGTCGACGCTATCGGGTCGGTCTTCGAGACCGATGATTTCGCTGAGGGTGTCGAGGCATTCCTCGAAGGCCGAACCCCGGAGTTTGACGGCCGGTAGACTACAGTTTGTTCTCGGCGT
The DNA here is from genome assembly GCF_026410925.1 of Halovenus salina. Classification (GTDB taxonomy): domain Archaea; phylum Halobacteriota; class Halobacteria; order Halobacteriales; family Haloarculaceae; genus Halovenus; species Halovenus salina. The sequence goes on from NZ_CP112972.1 coordinate 2,910,387, forward strand.
CCTCTGCGAGTTCTTTCATCCGTTTGCCGACGCGCCCGGCGTCGGAGAACTCGTCGTCGCTCATCGCATTTGCCAGCGCATTCCCGAGGACGAACACCGCGTGTTTGTGCTCGCTTTTGGACATATGTACGTCGTCGGGCGTCACCTCGATTTCGTCGTACGGCTCGAACAGCTCATCGTCGGTGGTCTCTAAGCTCTTGAAGTACTCCATGATGGTGACCATCTGCTCGTGGAGCTCAAGCAGTTCGTCTTTATGCATCTCTACGAAAAATAAGGCGGTATCGGGTCAAGTATGTTTGGTCTCTTCCCGACCTCGTTCGAAAGCTGTGCACGCGCGCGCCGAGCGCAACTCGAAAAGCTAGAAGACGTACTCGTCGTCGTGACCCATCATCCCGTCGTCTTCGTATCCGGGCTCACTGTCGTCGTCGACGGGACCACTCGTTTTGTAGGCTTTGACACCCGTCGCGACGAGTTCCTCGATTGCTTCCTCTCGGTTGAGGAACTCACCCTCGTCGACGAGCTGGGTGATCTGCATTTCGAGATGCTCCGGGATAGTTATCTCTACCTTAGGCATCGGACGTGCGAGTCTTTGCCTGAGGGGTATTTAAAACTAACGGGGCGGGTTGTTGCTCGGCGAAAATGACCTCATAGAACCACAAAAATCTCCGCTCCTCCTCAAAGTTCAGTTTTTCTGGAAACAACGGGGTCGTCGCCACGTGTGACACCTAATAGTTAGGCTCAAAGGGACTGCCTCCTAACCATATGGGAAATGGAGTCTCCTCGCGGTGACAGCACAGCTCTCGGCGACGAGGCGATTGCCGTCCGCGGGTGTTCTATCGAGACCCCCGCACTGCGGTCGGTGCTCGAGGTTGTTGGGGCCCCTCGAATCGGGTGGACGGCCCCGACAACGTCGGTCGTCGCAGGCGGTGCGGCTGTGACTCTTTCGGCAAGCGGTCCAGAACGGTTCGGTCGTCTCCGGACAGAGGCCGACGACCTCTTCGAGCGGGTCAGGACGCCAGAGTCACTCCCCGACGGTGCCAGGCCTCGGCTGTTCGGCGGGTTCTCGTTTACCGCCGACTCGTCAGCCGAAGGGCCGTGGCGTGGCTATCCCGACGCGTGGTTCACGCTCCCGGCCATCCAGGTGAGCATCACCTCGGACGGAACCTGGCTGACGACTGCGGCAATCGGCCCAGACGCCGACGAGGCTGCAAGCGAGCGCCTCGACCGCTGGCGCGACCGTATCGCTTCCTTGCCGGTCTTCGAACCGGGGGCTCCGCCCGGCGTCGAGAGCCGCCGGCACACGCCCGAGTTGCCAGAGTGGCGCGAGGCCGTCGAATCGGTCGTCGACCGTATCGGTGACGGTGACCTCCGGAAAGTCGTCCTCGCACAGTCGCTGTCGGCCGACCTCGCGAGGGAACCCCGTGTGGTCGACATCCTGGCACGGCTCGGGAAGTCCTATCCCGGCTGTTATCAGTTCCTGTTCGAGCCTGAAGACAGTCCGAGCTTTCTCGGCGCGACGCCCGAGCGCCTGGTCAAGATGCGCGGACGGACCGTCGACACGGAGGCGCTCGCTGGCTCTATCGGCCGTGGCGAAACAAAAGACGAAGACGACTGGCTCGAAGCCCAGATTCGTGACAGCGAGAAGAACAACCACGAACACGGCCTGGTTGTTGACGCGGTCTGCGACCAGCTTGCCGCGATGACGACCGACATCGAGACCGGTGACCGGACGGTCCGAAAGCTCTCCAACGTCCAGCACCTCCAGACGCCGATTCGTGCCACGCTGGACGACGACCGCCACGTGCTCGAACTCGTCGAGCAACTCCACCCGACACCGGCGGTCGGTGGGCTCCCGCCCGAGGCGGCGAGACAGACGATACGTGACCTAGGGGGATTCGATCGCGGCTGGTACGCCGCCCCGGTCGGCTGGATCGACGAGCACGGCGACGGGACCTTTCTCGTGGCGATTCGATCTGCGGTCACCGACAACACGACGGCGACCATGTTCGCGGGCGCTGGTATCGTTGACGACAGCGACCCTGACGAGGAGTACGACGAGATACAGCTGAAGTTTCGACCAATCTTGGACGAACTCACATGACTGCACCGAACCGCAACACGCTCTGGGCCGAGGTTCTGGTCGACGAACTGGTCGCGGCCGGCGTCGATGCCGTCTGTCTCTCGCCTGGGTCACGGTCGACGCCGCTGACGGTTGCCTTCGCAGAACATCCCGACGTCGAGACGTTCTCGCATCTCGACGAGCGTGCCAGTGCTTTCTTCGCGCTCGGCAGAGCTCGCCGGACGGGAACGCCGACGCCAGTGGTCTGTACGTCGGGCACGGCTGCAGCGAACTTCCATCCGGCGATTTTGGAGGCACGCGAGAGCCGCGTCCCGTTCATGGCGCTCACCGCGGACAGGCCGCCGGAGTTGCGAGACAGCGGCGCAAACCAGACGACCGACCAGGTGAAGCTGTACGGCGATGCGGTCCGCTGGTACCGAGAACTTCCCGAGCCCGAAGCCGACGACCGCAAGCTTCGCTCGCTCAGGGTAACGGTCGACCGGGCGGTGGCGACAGCTACCGATACGCCCGCGGGCCCGGTCCACCTCAACGTCCCGTTTCGCAAGCCGCTGGAGCCGACATCGGTCGAGGGCGACGTTCCCGACGACCTGGCAGAGCGCTCGCCACTGGCCGTCGACGGCAGAGACGGCCCCTTTGTCGAGATGACTGCGGGAACGAAACGGACCGACGCGGCTACGGTCGGCCGCCTCGCAGACGCGCTGACTGCTGCTGACCGGGGGCTACTCGTCTGTGGGCCGGCGGATGCACCGGCACCTGACCGTGACGCGCTCGGAGAGCTTGCGGCGGCGACCGGCTTCCCGGTACTCGCTGATCCGCTCTCTGGTCATCGGTTCGGTTCCCAAGACGGCGCTCTGGTCTGTGGCGGGTACGATTCGTATCTCGACGACCCAGCGTGGCCCGACCCCGAAATTGTCGTCCGGTTCGGGGCTTCACCGACTTCCAAGACGCTCCGGAAATACCTCGCCGGCACGGACTCCCGCCAGATTATCGTCGACCCGGCTGGCGGCTGGCGCGAGGCCGAGTTCACCGCGACCGACCTGGTGTCTGCTGACTCGACGTGGCTCGCATCTGCGCTCGCCGATGCAGTCGAGGACTTGTCGACGGGGTACCGAGACAGGTTCGAATCAGCCGAACAGACGCACTGGGAGATTGTTGAGGACGCCCGGGACGACCAACTGTTCGAGGGCGGCGTTGTCGGGACTGTTGCCGACCGTTGCCCGGCCGGATCGACCCTGTTTGTCTCAAACAGCATGCCAGTCCGGGACCTCGACCGGTTTGGACGGCCGCGGTCGGCACCCGTGACCGTCCTGGGGAACCGCGGCGTCAGCGGTATCGACGGGATTGTCTCGACCGGCCTCGGGGCAGGAAGTGCAACTGATGAGCCGCTCGTTCTCGTGACCGGGGACCTCGCGTACTACCACGACATGAACGGACTGCTCGCGCTCTCGCGGTGTGGCGTCGACGCAACAATCGTCCTCATCGACAACGACGGCGGCGGCATCTTCCACAAGCTTCCAATCGAGGACTTCGACCCGCCGTTCACCGAGCAGTTCAGGACGCCACACGGCCTGGATTTCTCGCCGACGGCTGACCTCTATGACCTCGAATTTCGGCGGATTCACGACCAAGGGGCGTTGACCGAGGCATTCGCTGACTCACTCGACAGCGAGGGCACCCAGGTCCTGTCTGTCGAACTGGACGGCCAGGAGAGCCATCGCTTTCGTGAACGTCTCCACGACCGCGTGCAGGCGGCGATTCACGGGAACTAGCCGGCTGTCATCGGCCGGATGGCCACACGGGTCAGCGCGGAGAGACCGAGCGGGAAGAACACAGCGGTCATCGCGAGAATGCCCTGTACCGAGAGCACCTCGACACCGAGCCAGAGGAACAAAAGCGGCGGCAACAGCACACACCAACCCCCAAAGACGACCACTCCGAGATCGGGGACGCTCTGGAGAAAAGCGATGATGAACACGACACACGCGGCGACGAAGAGGTTGACAGCCAACGGGAACGTCGGGCTAAGTGCGCCAAAGAGCAAGACCGGATAGACCAGAAACGTCGTCGCGAGCAAGACGAAGGCGTGTTGATCTCTGAAAACGCCGCCGTATCGCAGGGCGTCTCTCCCGCGCTCGACGGCGTATGCCTGGTTCACGTTCTGCGGGTCGCTGTCTGAGCGTTCTGTCTGTGCCCAGCGTGCGCCCGACCCCACGTTCGTCGCTGTGGTCTGGCCGCGGGTGTGCTGGTCTGTCGCTTTGTTGCCCGTGGTGTGTGTCTGGTCGGTCTGATTCTCCCCGGTGTGAGTCCTGCGTCTGCTCTCCGTGCTCTCTCGGTTCGGGGATGCTGCTGTCGGGTTCGTGTGCCCGCTGTCACTAACGTAGGCGGCGTGGCCGAGACGGTCGTACCGTGCTCGCTCGTCCGGGTCGGTGAGTGTCTCTTTGGCCTCGATGAGCCGTTTGGTTCGCTCGCTTGCGGTCTGGCTGTCACTCACGTCGGGATGGCTCTGCTTGAGTTGCTCTCTGTAGGCCTCCTCGATTTCGTCGGTCGAGGCGTTCTCGGACACGCCGAGCAGCTCGTAGTAGGTATCCCCCATGCCCGTCTACGTCCCCGTAGAAGGCGCTTTCATAAAACCTCTGCCGGAGTGTCTCGTGCGGTGATTGGTGGGGTACGCTCAGACTGGGTTCTGTGGACTGTTCGGTTCACGGTCTGATAGACACCAGAAGCAAGACCACGGCGGTACCGACTCGCCACAATCAGTCTTCGACTGTCGTCTTCTCGACGTCGATTTCTTCGCCGAAGTAGATGTCTGCGCCGTCCTGTGCCACCTTCTCGGCGAGGACAGCACACTTCACACGCATCGGCGAGATATCCACGCCGAGGGTGTCAATCATGTCGTCGCGGTCCATCTCCTGGAGGTCGTCGATGCTCTTGCCGACGAGCATTCCCGAGAGCATCGACGCGGCGGCTTGTGAGATGGCACAGCCGTCCCCGCGGAAGGCGAGGTCTTCGATAACCTCGTCGTCATCGTCGAGCTTCACGTCGATTTCGATGGTGTCGCCACACATCGGATTCTCACCGACGTGTGTGAACGTCGGCTCCTCAAGCTCGCCGTAGTTGCGGGGGTTCTTGTAGTGGTCCAAAATCTGCTGTCGGTACATGTCGGAGCCGCCCATTCCCATAGTTGTATACTCTTGTGTCGGTGACAGTAAAAGAGTTCCGTGTGGGGGTTTGACGACCGATGCGATAGAGTTTAGTTCGGGCACAGAGTAATCGACGACAGCGGGCCCGTAGCTCAGTCTGGTAAGAGCCCCCGGCTCATAACCGGGTATGCGGTGGTTCAAATCCGCCCGGGCCCACTTCTGACGGCGACTGTGGCGAAGGAAGTGAGCCACCAGCCCACGAACAATTATTCTTCCAGAGCCGCTATCAAACGCAAATGCAAGTCGCGCTGATAACCGTCGGTGACGAAGTGCTGTCGGGGGACACAGTAAATACGAACGCGAACTGGCTGGCGACACGCCTGTCAGAGCGCGGTGCTACCGTCGCCCGGATTCTCTCCGTTCCCGACAAGCGCGAGACAATCACCGAGCACGTCACTACCTACCGCGAGCGGTTCGACGCGGCCATCGTCACCGGGGGTATCGGCGGCACGCCGGACGACGTGACGATGGAGGCCGTCGCCGACGCCTTCGACAGGGAGATGACGGTCCGGGAGGAGCCACTCGCGGACGTTCGGCAGCGACTGGCCGAAATCGAACAGCGCCTCCCCGATATGGACATCAACGTCGACGCCGAGTCCGAGGCAGCACTGCCAGCGGGGAGCAGACCGCTGTTGAACGAGGAAGGTCTCGCGCCGGGGTGTGTGCTGGAGAACGTCTACGTCTTCCCGGGGATTCCGGAGGAACTCGAAGCGATGTTCGAACAGGTCGCCGACGAATTCACCGGCGACAGACGAACGCGGACGCTCTACACCGTCGAACCGGAGGCGAACATCGTCCCCCGACTCGAAGATGTCATGGCGACCTTCGACGTGACCGTCGGCTGTTACCCCGACCGCGAGGCGGGGCACAACCGCCTGAAAATCATCGCAACCGATGATGGCGAACTCGGCGGGGCGACCGAGTGGCTGCTCGACAACCTCGCGGCCAGCGAAACGTCGGTCTCGCGTGACTGGGATACTCAGTAGGGTTCACGTCTCATACGACCGAGAGACACGCTGGTGTATCGCCCACTCCGGGGACAGCACTCACATCTGACGGTACCGCGGTCGGCCGAGAGCCACAGGAGAAGGAGTATCACCGACTGCGATACGCCAGCAGACGAGACGAGGTCGACGAGTGGATTACCACCGGCAAAACGCCGACGGCCGGCGACACCTCGGAGGTCGAAGTTGACGACATTGAGAGACTCGTCGACGTGGCGATAGACACCAACCAGCGGGTCATCGAAGATTCGCGCACGGGGACGCTCTCGGTGCAGACGCCGACGACAATCTATCGGTACGTTCCGCCGGCAGCAGCAGTGAGCGGTGGCAAGTCAGAACACGAGGCGCTCCGAGAAGCTAACAACGGGCACGCACCGACCGAGGAACTGGTCACGACGGCGACCACTGACGGTAACGCCGAGACCATCTCGATGACAGACGGGCAATCAGCGGACCAGTCCGCCGAACAGGGCGAGGAGAACTGGGAAGACGATTGACGACACGATAGCGTGACAGTATCGGCCCTCTCCTACCGGATGTAGGCACGAATATCTGTCCGCCGTTTCGTGACATCCTGTCTTTAGGTCTGCCTAAAAACCGAAACCGTTTAGTATCTTTTAGGCAAGCCTAAAGCATGGAGCAGACAAGACGACGGTGGTTGCAGTCAGCAGGAGCAGTTCTTACAAGTGTCGCACTCGCAGGGTGTAGTGGGAGTGATTCCGACGACCCTACGGAGACGGAATCAGCAGACGACGGTGAATCTGGTGGGACAAGCGACGGGGAATCGTCCGAAGACACATCTGAGGATGCCAGCGGTTCGTTTGATGCGACCGATGTGGCTGTCATCTCCGAGTGGAACGCAATCCGGACTCGCCTGCGCGATCCGGTCATTCTCGGTCACGCCGAGGAGTACGGTGCGGGCGCGGCTGTCGTCGGCGACATCTTCGAACGGTTCGAGACCGCCTCGGGCGAGTACAACGCACACGAGATGCTCGAAGAGACTAGCGACGAGCACTACGAGGGATTCGAGGCGGGGCTGGGTGACCTGCGGGAGACACTCGAAGCCGAAGACCTCGACGGTGCACACGAGGCGATGCATACGGCCGACAAACACCTTCGCCAGGCTCAGGCAACGGTGGCAGATAAAACGACGGTCAAGCGGCTGTCGATGCTCGTGATGGGCGCACACGTCGAGGATGCAGCCCTGCTCCTCGAAGCCGGCGACGAAGCCGACGCTGAGCACGAACTCTCGAAAATCGGTGACAAGTTCGAGGAGAAACACTACGATATGGTCGCCGAGGCCGACGCGGAGGCGGCCGACGGCTTCATCGACGCGACCGACCGCGCCGCGTCGAACGCCGGTTCCGACACCGAGGCGGCGATAGCGGCCGCACACGAGGTCTTCGGCGCGGCGGCCCAGGGAATCCATGCCCTCGCCGAGGACTCGGTCGCCGGGGCGGCACATATGGCTGCCCTCCAAGCCCGCGGCTGGGACGGAATGGCACTCGCCCGTGTCGGCGGCCCCTCCCGCTCGTACGCCCACGCGGCGGCGCTGAACGAGTACAGGGCACGCGCTCAGGACGCGATGTGGCTGTTCGAAGGCGGCAACGAGGCGGCCGCCGGCGAGTTCGTCCAGCGGGCCCTCGAATCATTCGAGACCGCGCGCGCTCACGACGCCCTCGAAGAGGCCGACCACGAGGCCTATGAGGGCTTCGAGGGTGGGCTCGAACAGCTCGGCGAGGCTATCGAGAACGGGGACGGCGAGGCCGTCGCGGAGGCAACAGTGGCAGTCGAGGATGCAGTCAGAAGCGGAATCGACGCGCTCGCTGCCGGCCACGGACCAGCACTGCTGGAAGCCGGCTACACGAAGGCACGTATCGAGGACGCCCACGAACGATACCGACTCGGCGACAGCGAGCGGGCAGCCGAAATCGCACAGGCAGTGTTCGCTGACTTCGAAGCCGACGCCGGCGGCTTCCACGAGACGCTCGAAGAAACCGACGAGGGTCTCTACGACGCCTTCGAACACGACCACCTGGAGGGGCTCATCGAATCCTTCCAGGCGGGTGACGACGAGGCCGTCACCGAACATGTCGAGGGCATCCGCGAGACACTGCTCACCTTCGAGACCGAGCTCGGCTCACCGGCGGCCGTCAGCGGTGTCGAGAGCGGTTACGTCACCGCACGACTCCGGGACGCTGTCGTGTTGGACCGGCTCGACGCCACGGAACGCGCCGAGACCGTGTCGACGGACGCGTTCGGCTACTTCGAAGCAGGGGCCGGCGGCTTCCACGAGGCAATCGAGGAAGCAAACCACGAAACCTACGAGGCCTTTGAGGGAGCAGTCGAGACCCTTCAGGGCAGTCTCGGAGACGAGGGTACCACAGACGCTGTCGAGAGCGTCACCGGCCACGCCACCGACGCGTCGTACGCAGTCGTCGAGGCGGGAGGCGGCGGTGCCGGCGGAGCCTCATTCGTCAGCGATGTCTTCGCCCACTTCGAGGGCGCGGCCGTCCACGAACTGCTCGAAGAGGCAGACCACGAGACCTACGAGGCCTTCGAAGGGGCGCTCGAAACGTACATCGACGCACTCGAATCCGGCGAGGGGTCACAGGAAGCTGCCAGTACGTACGCTGACGCGACGCTCAAAGGACAGTTCGCGGTCGCCGGTGCAGTCGAGGATGCGCCTGTCGAGGCCACCGGCGGAAGCAGCGACGAAGACGACTCAACGTCTGACCTCGAAGGCGGACCGAACGTCGTCGAGGGCGTCCCCGACGAGGCCGACCACGTGGTCGACATGACGGCGGTCGCCTTCGAGCCCGAGGAACTCACAATCTCCCAGGGCGAGACCGTCGCCTGGACGTTCGCAGGTGGAGAGCCCCATTCGGTAACGGCCTACGAAGACGAGATACCCGAGGAAGCGGCGTACTGGGCCTCTGGCGGCTTCGAGAGCGAGTCCGCCGCCCGCGAGGGCTGGGAAGCAGGGAAGGGAGCAGTACAGGAGGGCCAGGCCTACGTCCGGACTTTCGAGACTGCCGGCACCCACGAGTACCTCTGTATCCCACACGAGGCCGCAGGCATGGTCGGAGCAGTTGTGGTTGAAGCGTAGTCACGGCGGGAACTCGATTGTCACGGTGCTTCCACGGGGGTTGTTCTCGACAAACGAGACGGTTCCGCCGGAGTGTGCCACAATCAGGTGGACAAGCCAGAGGCCGAGACCGCTGCCGTGATAGAGCTGTTCGATTTCTGTCCCCTGGGTGAGGACCGTGCGGTCCATTTCCGGGATGCCCGGGCCGTCGTCGGTGACGGTGAGCGTGGGGCCGTCGGGATGGTCGGACAGCCGTATGTCGATGGTCGGATTGTCTCTGTCAGCGTGGACAATCGCGTTTTCGAGTAGTTCGACGAACGCTTGTTCGACGTAGGTGGTCGCGTGAATCCGACAGGAGTCGGGAACGGTGGCCGAAAGCCTCGCGTCGGGATATCTGTCGGCAATCCGGTCGACGACAGCGTTGACCATCCTGACCATGTCGACGGTGGTCTCTTCGGGGCTGTCGGTCAGGAACTTGGTAATCTTGCGTTCTTTCTCGACGGTCCGGTTTATGCGCTCGCTGGTGGCCCGAATCCGCTCTGCGTGCTCGACGAGCGCTTCTGGTGCGGTCTCCTCGATTTGCTCGGCGAACATCCCGATTGTCGTCATATCGTTGCGAAGATTGTGCCTGAGGACGCGGTCGATGACCTGTAGCTGGCTCTCCCGGGATTTGAGCTCTGTCACGTTCCGGCAGATGGCGATTGTCCCCTCTAGTTCCCCGGTCTCTCCGTAGTAGGGGTACCGGACCGTCGAGAACGTCTCACCGTCTATCGTCGGAAACGTCGGCGAAATCGTGTACTGAACTGCCCGCTCTTCGTCGAGCACCTGCTGCTTTCGCTCCTCGATACGCGCGGCCGAGTCGTCGTCCATGAACGCGGACTCTGTCTCGCCCAGCAGTTCCTCGCGTGACATCGCTGCGTATTCGGCCAGCGCCTCGTTGACGAGCCGGAACTCCCCAGCCCGGTCCTGTAGCATAATCGGGTCGTCGATACGCTCGACAATGTCCCGAAATAGTTCCAGTCGCTTCTCGGCCTGGACTCGCTGTGTGATGTCGGACTGGATGGCGACGAACTTCTCGGGAGCGTCGGCCTCGCCGTCTACGGGCGCAATCGTCTGGAACGCGTGGTACAACTCGCCGTTCTTTCGCTCGTTGATGATATCCTCTTCCCACGTGTCGCCATTCGAAATTGTCTCCCACAGCCGGTCGAAGTATGCTTCTGACATCTCGCCCGAATCCAGAAGTAGCGGTGTCTCGCCGAGTGCTTCGCTCTCGTCGTACCCGGTAATCTCTTCGAAGGCGGGGTTCACGTACTCGATTCGACCCTCGGCGTCGGTGATGTAGACGGCATGTCCGGCCGCCTCTGTCGCGCGCTTGAACTGACGGAGCTTGCGCTGTCCGGCCACCAGTTCGAGTGACTGTCGCCTGAGACGGAGCAACGCCTCCGTCCGCCACTCAAGTTCGACCTTCTTTATCGGCATCGAGACCACCTCATCGACGGTGTCGAACACGACGCCGTCGGCAATCTCGCCGCGGTCGATATCGAGCACCGAGAGGTCTGCCTCCGGCAGGAGCAACAGACACGGCAACAACACCGGCTCGGCCGCACGCTTTCGTTCCAGGAGCGTGTCTGCGTGCGTCTCCAGAGCGGGACCGTCGAGAACGCAGCAGTCGAACTCGGCAGTCGCGACCGGCTCCTCGGGGTCGACCAGCGTGTACCCCTCGTGGTCGGCTATCCAGTCGAGCAACAGCCGCTGATTGCCCTCTCCCGACAGGAGCGGGAAAATCGCCGCGTCCTCGTCGCCTCCATCTGGGTGGACTGTCATGATATGCCCACCTCACTGTGACTCTGTGTGGTCACACACCGTGGCTCGACCGACGGCCGGGGCCACTGTTCGAGGGGTGCTATGCCAGTGTCAGGCGACGGTAGCGTGCTGCCGGCGGAGGGGTCGTCGAGTGTATTCATGGGAATCTGTGATGGCTCCTGCTGTCTGGGATAGATTGTCTCTTCAGGTCTGGTCATCTGGGGACTGGTGCCACTCGGGTGTTCCGGTGAGGATGCCGCGGAGCTGTGGCAGCGGCCCACCGACCTCGATGCCAGATTCCGTTATCTCGAGTTCGCGGAGACTGCGCTCGAAGTCGCTGGTCCGCATTTTGAGTGAGCCGATGACCTTCCGCATCTCGCCACGGTACTCGACGTGTCGCAGGAAGATAATGTTGTCCGCGAGGTTGCTCGTCCGCTGTTCGGTTGCCTGGAAGTCGCCGGTGATATTGTGCACCTCGTTCATCAGAAACGTCGTGACGCCGGCTGCTCGCAGATACCGGCCGACGCGTAACAGGGCCTTGGTCGGACTGTCGAGGCCACGGAGGTTCTGCTGGAACCCCTGTGACCCATCTATCATCACCACCTCTGTGCCGTCCTCGACGGCCTCGCGGACCATGTGTTCGAACTCGCCGATGGTGTGTTCGTCGGGTTCGATGTCAATGACCGATAGAGTGTTGTTGTCGAGCGCCTGCTGGAGGGGGATTCCGATAGCAGCAGCCCGCTTGCGGAGGGTCCGCTGTGACTCCTCGAACTGGAAGAGAACGCTTTGGGTCCCATCCAGAGCGGCCTGTGTGAGAAACTGCATCCCGGTCGTTGTCTTCCCGACGCCTGTCGGCCCGCTCAGAATCGTCACTGTTCCCTGTTCGATGCCGCCGTACAGCAACTCGTCGAGGCCCGAGACGCCAGACGCGAGTGTCCCTTCTTCGACTTCGCGTGCCTGCTCGCCAGGCTGGAGGGTCGGCCAGACGGTCAGTCCGTCTGTGCTGATTTCGTAGAAGTGTTTCCCCCGCCGGAACGACGACCCCCGGAACTTGCTGACAGTGACGGCTCTCGTCTCGGCGGTCACGTCGAGTGTGATGACCGAGTCGACGAGAAACTGCAGGTCGTCGTCGGTGATTGTTCCACCGGCCTGGGAGGTGAGCATCACCGTCGCGCCCGCGTCCTTCAGGTAATCGAGAAGCCCTAAAATACCCGTTCTGAACCCTCGCTCGTCGCTCGTGAGGTACCGAAACTCCGTGATTGGGTCGAGCAACACCCTGTCCGGGTCGACCTCGTCGACTGTCTTCCGGAGTTCAGCGATAAAGTCGGGCTGTTCGACCTCTGCGGACTCGAACAACGTGTACGACTCCTCCTCTGCGAACTGCTCCTGTGTTGGCGAAAAGTTGTGGAACCGAATCGCGTCGGCACCGAGTCCGAACGCCGCCGCGGTCTCCTCAATGTAGCTCTGTGGTTCTCCGAGGTTGACATAGAGCGAGGTCTCGCCAGCCTCGACGCCCGCTGCGAGAAAGTAGAGGCCGAATATCGTCTTTCCCGCGCCTGGTGACCCCCTGACGAGGACATTTCTCTCTTCGATGAGGCCGCCGGACAACACCTCGTCAAGTCCGGAAACTCCCGTCGATATCTTATTGACAGTCATTATTTTACATACATGACCACTATGCTTATATGTACGGTACGTCGTGGCTCCCGATATGGTAGACGGCAGGCCATCGCGGCTGTGACCAGAAAGGCCGCTGCCGCCTGAATCTACTTGAGACCGAAGGTCACTCCGGTGAGTTCCGCGGACACGTCCCAGAGCCGGGCGGCGGCCGCCTCGTCGGTCGACCGCGCGCTGGAGGACTGGACCGTCGGTGCCCCACGCATGTTCATGAATCCGCCCGGCCCGACGTACTCGCCGCCAGCCACCTCGTCAGCGGTGGCCGCATAGAGCATCGGTAGGGTACCCTGCCCGGCGGGCTGGGCGACGAGCGTATTCGCTATCTTCATTCCGACGAGCCGCAGTCGAGACCCCGCCATCTCTGGGCCGCGGCGCTGTAGGTCCGTGTCGGCGTACCCTGGGTGACAGCCGACGCTTGTGACGCTTGCGTCGACTGCCCGGAGCCGCCGGTCAAGTTCGTACGCGAACAGGAGGTTCGCCAGCTTGCTTTGGGCGTAGGCGTCCCACTTGTCGTACGACGCCTCGCTGTGGAGGTCGTCGAAGGCCATCTCGCCGTTCTCGTGGAGGCCGCTGCTCTGGGTGACCACTCGACTCTCACCGTCTGTCTCACAGAGCACGTCGAGTAGCAGTCCGGTCAGCGCGAAGTGGCCGAGATGGTTGACCCCGAACTGCATCTCGAAGCCGTCTTCGGTCTCTCGGCGCGGAATCGCCATCAGCCCCGCGTTGTTACAGAGCACGTGCAACTCGTCGTATTCCGCCGAAAACGTCTCAGCGAACGAGCGAACCGAGTCGAGCGAGGCGAGGTCCAGTTCGAGCACGGACAGCGACGGGTCATCGACCGACGCTCGAATCTCGTCGCGTGCCGATTCCGCCCGACTGCGGTCTCGACATGCCATGACGACAGTCGCGCCCTTCTGTGCGAACGCATGGGTGGCCTCGAAGCCGAGTCCGCTGTTTGCGCCGGTCACGACCACAGTCCGCCCTGACTGGTCGGGCATCTCGTCGATTCCCCAGGAAGAACTCATGAAACAGTATAGGTTCTGAACTGAATTAAACGCCGTGCCGGCCGTTGTCCTACGCGTCGTCGCTCACCGATTCGATGACCTCCCGTAGCTCACTCTCGGAGAACGGCCCCAGGATGGCTGTCGTGGTGTCATTTGCTGTCCAGGCACCCACAGTGGTTCCGTCGTACTCCTCGATACGAACTTCCCTGTCGCCGACCGTGACGGTCTCGTCGAACTCCCTGGCGGTGTCCGACTGTGTGACAACTATCGACTCCTCGCCGTCGCTGTAGACGGCGACGAGCACGTCACCGACGGTGGTGTTCGTCTCGACAGAGACCTCCGTCGTGGCCGTGTAGCCACGCTCAAACTCCCAGCCCTCGCCGGGACTTGCAACCGTGAAGGGAACGGCAGTGCCGAACTCGTCTGCGTCCTCAGTTGCCGTCACGTCGACCTGTGCCAGTTCCGTCGTACCCGGCGCTTCGAAGGTGCTGTCGGCCGGTGAGACATCGAACCGCGTTTCTGTCACGTCGACGGTGACTGTCGTCTCCGGCCCAGTCCACTCGACTTTGAGAATCTCGTTCGAGTCGACACCAGTCCACAGTCGCGTCTCGTAGTCGGCTGCAGTGTTGGATATCACCAACTCGTGGGCCTCCTGGCCGTCTACCGTTGTTGTGCCGGCGAGCTCGATGCTCCGGTTGGCCTCCGTCTCGTTGAGTTCATCTGCCAGCGTCTGGAGGCGGTCCCGCAGTTCGTCGACATCCCCTGACCATTCGCTCTCGTTCCATCCCTCGATGCTCTCGGATAGTCCGTTGTGGCTCTCGTTCCACGACCACGCGTCTTCGAGGTCGCTGACAACCATGCTGCCGTCGAATGAGTCGAGAATGCTGTCGACTGCCTCACCGCCGACGGCGTCCTGGGATTGGTCACGAAGCGCGCTGACATCGACATCCGTCGTCTCGTTGTCGAGAACGTCGTCGTACTCGCCGTCAGCGAGCTCGCCGAGCGTAGCGTTCTCCGGCACCTCGTCGAGTGCGTCCTGCCACTCTGCAGGAAGCGCGCTCTCGTTGACCTGGCCGAGTACGTCGCCGACAGTCTGGTTCGCGTCGAACGCATCGAACGCCGTGATTCCCGCTCTCGGGTCGGCTGTGCCTGCCTGGAGGGTCACGGTTGCCGTCTCATCGTCGCCGACGAGGACAGCAGAGACGCCGGTCTCTGGCTCGTGAACCCAGACCGAGTCCTCATTAGAGCCCATCGTGACATATCCCTCCTCACCAGAGAGATTGAGCCACGTCTCGCCGTCAGCAGTCGCTGCGACAGCACTCTCGAAACTCGTCGTCCCGTTCGCCGTCTCGACTGTGACGACTGCGTCGGCAGAAACGGAGTCAGCAGTATTGTACTTCTCTTGAACATCTTCGAACACGTCTTCGCCCGTCGTGTCGTCGCTTGCGAACACGAATCCAGTCGCGGAAATTATCCCGACAGCCGCGACAGCGACAGCCAGGACGACAGCAACTCGGAGTCTGCCGCGGTCGTTCAGTTCCATCGAGAACTGCTAGGGCTCGCAGTCGGTTATACCCTTTGCCCTTGCACAATCAAAACATTCACGCCGTTGTCGTCCTTGTTGCTAGAAGCATGGATGAGAGCACGGACGGGGAGCCGGTCGTCCAGGTCGCCGAGGTGCGAAAGGAGTACGAGCTGGGCGGGACGGTGACGGCACTCGATGACGTGACACTCGAACTGCCCGCTGGCTCGTACACGGCGGTGATGGGTCCCAGCGGCTCCGGGAAGAGCACGCTTCTGAATCTGGTCGGCGCACTTGACACGCCGACGGCTGGTGACGTGACCGTCGACGGCCGGAACGTCGCCGACCTCTCCGAGACCGAGCGGGCGCGGCTACGGGGAACGCAGGTCGGGTTCATCTTCCAGACGTTCAATCTGATGACGCGACTCAGGGCCGTCGAGAACGTGACACTGCCGCTCGTCTTCGCCGAACAGGAGCGGTCGAGTCGCCGCGAACGCGCCCGCGAACTCCTCACCCAGGTCGGACTGGGTGACCGACTGGACCACCTGCCACGGGAGCTAAGCGGCGGCCAGCGCCAGCGGGTCGCCATCGCTCGCGCGCTCGCAACAGACCCCCGACTGATTCTCGCCGACGAACCCACCGGGAACGTCGACACCGAGACGGGTGACGAAATCATGTCGCTGTTGCGCGAGACGAACGAGCGCGGGAACACGATTTTACTGGTCACACACGAACGCCACATCGCGACCCGGGCCGACAGAATCGTCCACATGACAGATGGCACAATCGAACGCGTGGAGGCAGTATGAAGGCCCGCGACAGCGTCAGGATGGCGACGCGCTTTCTGACGGGTCACCGACTGCGCTCGACGCTGACCATCGCCGGTATCGTTATTGGTATCGCCACGGTCATCGTCTTCGCCAGCTTCGGCATCAGCGTCCAGACCGATGTTGTCTCTGAGTTCGAGGAGACCTCCGCAAGCGAGATATTCGTCGTGACCGGCGACGTCGGCATCGGCGGCGAGGACGACGGCTTCTTCGGCGGCTCCGTCGAGAACTTCGCGCTCCCGGCGGTCACGACGTACGACGTTCAACAACTGGGGCAAATCGACGGGGTGGTCTCTGTCATCCCCAGGGGGTCTGTCGATGTCACCTCGATGAGCGACGGCAACCAGACTGTCGTCCTGGATAGCCTGACTGCGACGACCCCCGCGGCCTTTACAGGCGACAACATCGTCAACGGCAGCGCCTTCGAGCCCGGGGCTCGCGGCCAGGTCGTCCTCAGTGAGTCTGCCGTCGAACAGTTCGAACAGAACGTGACCATCGGCGGACAGCTCACCGTCGACTACGGCGACCGGGTCGAGAACGTGACCGTCGTCGGCATCGCGAGCGGGGCACGCGGTGGCTTCGGCTCTTTCGGCGATTTTGCGCCGACGGTCTACGTTCCGACCGACCCGTACTATCAAGAAGCGGGTCCGACCGCAGCCTCGGCCAACCAGGGAGTCGAGCAGACGGCCTACCGCCAGGTGACTATCGTCGCCGAACCCGACCGGGTTTCGGACACACAGGAGCGCGTCGAGCGATATCTCAACGAATCCTCTGACGCGACCCAGGTTCTCGGTGATGTTGGCATCACTGTCCAGTCAACGGCCGACCTCGTCGACGGCATCGAATCAGTCCTGGCCGACATTATCCGGCTGGTCACCGGTATCGGTGTGCTCGCCCTCCTCGTCGGAGCCTTCGGCATCGCGAACATCATGCTCGTCAGCGTCACCGAACGGACCAAAGAGATCGGCATTATGAAAGCAAACGGCGCGCGGAACCGCGAGATTATGGGGCTCTTTCTTACGGAGTCCATCCTGCTGGGAATCGCTGGCGCGCTCGTCGGCATCCCGCTCGGTCTCGGCGTCGGCTTTCTCGCCTCCCTCTACGCCGATGTCGGCTTCACGATTCCCTACGTCTGGATTCTCATCGCCTCGGTGATGGGTATCGCGACCGGTATCGTCTCGGGGCTCTACCCGGCCTGGCGTGCCGCCCGTGTCGACCCCATCGACGCACTCAGGTACGAGTAACTGCTGTTTTCGTCCACTATCTCTCTGGTTCCGCTGTTCACTCGACCTTGGCGACCTGGTGACGGACCACGTCGGCGTCTTCGTTCCAGGTGAAGTCGCCGCCGTGTGCCCGGACCATCCGCTCCTTGTAAGCGTCGAGGTCGGCTGACCCCTCTCGTTTGGCGTCCTCATCGGTCATGTCGCCCAGCGTCCGCTCGGTCACGTCGACCACTTCGAAGGTGTCGCCGTCGAGCTCGAACGTGTCGCCTTCTTCGGCGTACTGGTTCCCACGGTGAATCTGGGTTATCTCGCCGTCTGCGACGGCGTTCAGCGTTCGGTCGTTGGGGAACAGGTCGCTCGGGTCGATTTCGCTCATAGGTGGGTTTTGGTCAGCATACTAAAGAAACGCTCGGCTCTGCGGGACTGAGGGCCATTGAGAGAGATAACTGGAACGCCGCTGGGGTTAATTGACTCTAGCTCGTTGTGTTCGTATGAACGAGACCGACCACTCGGACAGGCCCGTGACACTCCAGACCGAAGACGACCTGGAGGCGTTGCTGGCGGACACCGACCTCGCGCTCGTGGAGTTCTACACCGACGGCTGTGGCATCTGCCAGAGCATGGAGCCCGTCCTCACCAACGTCGCACGAGAGACGGCGGCGACGGTGGCGACCATCAACCCACGCGACGACCCGCCGCTGGTGGAGCGCTTCCAGGTACAGAGCGTTCCACTCTTCGTTCTTTTCGCCGACGGCGACCCCGTCGACCGCCGGGCTGACGGCTTCATCGGTGCCGATGACCTCCTGGCGTGGGTCGAGGAGTCCGCCTGATAGTGGCTGTGGGGAGTCTTTACCGCCGTCGGGAAACGAGACGTGTGTCTCACGCCGTGAAACACCGAGATTCGTGACGTGGTCACGAAAATAACCGCAACAATCAGTATAACTGAGCCACATCTGGCGTGTCGGGAGACACTATGTATCGCGGAGGATTCGAAACGATATGCTTATGCGAATCTCTGAAGAATCGCATGGTATGCCTAAGATAAGCGTCGAGGTCCCACAGGAGCTACTTGAGGACCTCGACGGACACGTTGGCGACGACGGAAAGTTTGTTAACCGAAGTGAAGCCGTTCGCGCCTCGATACGCAAGACGCTGGATCTGCTCGACGAAATCGACGAGCGCCAGGGGAGGCGAACTGATGAATGAGAACGCCGAAGCGCCCAAACTGCTTCTTGCTGCGCTGTTCGTCACGGCGCTGGTGACCGCACAGCTACTGGCGGTGAAGCTGTTGGTCGTCTCGGTTCCCGACGGGTTGCCTGTCGTCGGGAGTTCGGTCCTCGTTCCCGCTGGTGTGCTGGCGTACGCGGTCACGTACGTCGCGTCGGACTGTTTCACCGAACTCTACGGCCGTCGGCGGGCGACGCTATTGGTCAACATCGGATTCCTGATGAACTTCGTCATGCTCGGACTGGTCTGGCTGGCAATCTTTGCGCCCGGCTCCGACGCCGGTGTCGACCCCGACACGTTCGAGTCGGTGCTCGGCGTAAGCACGAACGTCGTCCTGGGTAGCCTGGTCGCATACCTCGTCAGCCAGAACTGGGACGTGTTCGTTTTTGACCGCATCCGTCAGGAGACCGGTGACGCCTATCTCTGGGCCCGTAACCTCGGGTCGACGACCTCCAGCCAGCTTATCGACACCGTAATATTCGTCGTCATCGCCTTCTCGCTTGCCCCCCAACTGCTTGGCGTCGGCGACGCCGTCCCGAACTCGGTTCTGCTCGAACTGCTCGTCGGCCAGTACATCGTCAAGCTCTCCATTGCCGTCCTCGATACGCCTGTCGTCTACGCTATCGTCGGCTACCTCCGGTCGAACGGCTGGGCGCCGGCGACCCGTCCCGCGACGAGCTAACAGTCTCCAAGCGGTATCGACAGCTCTCTGTCGCGTTCCTCGACAGTCGTGTCGTACGGCTCAGAGCGTTCGGTGAGCGTCTCACGAACCCACGCCGCGGCGTCGCCGTCTGCAACGGTCGCTCTCTCGTCTGTGATTCGTATCGGCAGCACCCGGAGTTCGGAGAGTTGGCCGTCGGCGACGACCACCTCGAACAGCGCGCTCCGTTTGTTGTGGACGCCTTCTCTGTCGACGTAGCTGACGTAATCGTCGACGAAATCCCCCGCGTCGTAGATAATTGGCCGCCCTTGATACACCTCGACCCCCTGGAGGACGTGTGCGCTGTGGCCGTGGACGACATCGACACCCTGGTCGACGAGCCAGCGGGCGAACTCCTCGTGTATCGGATTGGGCACGGTCTCCCAGTTCGGCCCCCAGTGCAGCGAGGCGACGACGAGGTCGGGGTCGTGTCGCTGCGCTCGGGTGAGGGCGTCGTCGACGAGTGCCCGGGTTGCGGCGTTTGCGACATGAAGGGTGCCGAAGGCCGTCCCTGGCGTGTTTGCGGCCGCCGCGAACTCTTCGGCCTGGTCGGTGAGCGCGAACGCGGCGACGGTCAGCCCGCCGGCCTCGAACACTGCGGGCTCTATCGCAGCCTTCTGGTCCGGTCCCGCGCCGGCGTGCGCGATACCTGCCTCGTCGAGATGTGTCTGAGTGTCTGACAGCCCCGTCTCGCCGAAATCTAGGATGTGGTTGTTCGCAAGCGAGGCAAACGAGACGCCGGCCTCGCGCAAGGCGGGAACGGCAAACGTCGGGTCGGCTCGGAAGTAGTACACCTTATCAGGCCAGCGCTCGCCGCCTGTCGAGACACAACACTCCAGGTTGACGACGAGGCCGTCGAGTGACTGGAGCCGCGACAGCGTCGACCCCCAGACGGCCGTCGGCTCCTCGCCGACCCACTGCTCGTTGACGCTCCGTCCGAGCATCACATCTCCCGTAAACCCAAGGCGAGCGTCGACGCCCCGGGCGTCGAGACAGCCCCGGTCGTGGCTGTCGTCGCCGGGGAAACCAGCCACACAGCCCGCGAGCCCGGCGAGTCCTGTGGTCAGGAGTTTCCGACGCGTCCTCATTACTCTGGACTGTCGGCAGGTAATCGCTTTAGTCCTGCGGAGACCACTGCCGGGCAGTCCCTCCTTGTTGATACAGTGGCGACCCGGCCGTACGAACCACCAGTCCGTTCAGGCCGAGCGTCCGGTATATATTCGCGCAGCGTTTACGTGAAGAGACAGCCATGTCGCAGATACCAGAGGATGCGCCCGAACGCTGTCCTGTCTGTGAGACTGTCTACGAGTCCATTTCAGAACACGACGAAGGACTGATGGTTGGACTCAACGACAACGAGCGGTACCGGCGGGTTTGCTTCGAGCCACATGAGACCGACGACGAGGCATGGATTCGATTCTATCACCACACCCACGAACAGGCCGCGTCGAACTGAACGGACACTGCCTCTGCGCTCGGCAGGATGTTTGGGTCTGTGTTCCCGATGTCTGTCGATACAAGAGGCGACCGGCCGCTGTTTCACCGCAGGGAACGACCCCTGTATTTTATCCCGGAGACGCGAACACTTGGGGACATGAATACGACACGGGCCCTCGTCCTCCTGCTCACAGCGGGGTTGCTCGTACTCGCTTTCTTGCTCGTCCAACCGTTCCTCCAGTTTTTCCTGCTTGCGGTGTTGTTGGCCTATCCCTTACGGCCCGTGCAGGAACGCTTCGAGGGGACGTTCGGCAAACAGCTTACCGCGGCCGGTATCGTCATCTCGGTCACCGTTGCGATTGTGTTGCCGATTCTGTACCTCTTACAGCTGGTCCTGAGCGAGGCCCGAGGGCTGCTCAAACAGATTCGAAGCGGCGAGGTCACGTTCACTGTCGTCGAAACCTGGATACGCGACACGACTGGAGCCGACATCGACCTGCTCGAGTCCGTGATGAGTGGGGTCCGTGGAACGGGGTTTGGGACGGTCGACGGTGCGCTCGGCCTGTTCCGCACCGTGACGAACCTCCTCATCGGGCTGGCGCTGACGATGTTCTTGCTCTATTACTTCCTCAAAGACGGCGGCCGATTCTATCGCTGGCTCGATGCGACAACTCCCTTCCCCGACCATATCCAGCGCCAACTCCGCAAGGAGTTCGACGATGTGATGTGGGCGGTCCTCGTCAGCCACGTATTTATTGCGGTCATTCAGGGAATCGTTGCCGGCCTCGGGCTCATCGTCCTCGGCGTGCCAAATGCCGTGTTCTGGACGGCGGTGATGATACTGCTTGCCGTCCTCCCCATTATCGGGTCATTTCTCATCTGGGGGCCTGCCTCATTCTATCTCGTCAGTATCGACCAGCCAGTCGCAGGCGCGGCCCTGTTCATCTACGGAGCCATCGTCGTCAGCCTCAGCGATGACTTCCTCCGTCCGCTGATTATCGACAGGTACACCGAGACGAGACTTAACCCCAGTGCCGTCATCCTGGGGGTCGTCGGCGGCGTCTATCTCATGGGCTTTATTGGCATCTTCTTCGGCCCGGTGATTATCGGGTCGCTCCGGGCGGTGCTTGACGTCTACCGTCGGGAGTACGTCGAGAATGGCTCTGGCGAAGGCGATACCGACACAGCGTCGGATGAGCCGGAAACTGCTGAAGACACCCCGCCGCAAACTGCTGATGCAGACGGCCCCAACGACGACAACCCCGACGAACAGCACGACGAGGAGCCAGAACACAACGAATAGCTTGATATGTCTGAATAGAAACCAGACGGGACTACCTTTGAGCTGGCACTCGACCGGAGCCAAATATAATTTCTGGATACAAAAATTGAAATAAGATGTGCCTTACCCTCCAGGCAGAATGTATAATATCGAACCAGAAATATTAGTCTCCGTGGCTGAACCAAAGGTATCAGGTAAGTTTGTACAGGGGTTCGCGAACAGCGCCGGCGAAGTTTCGCCGGTGTTTGAGCGGAAACTTCGGAAGTATCTACAAGAACACGGCATTGAGGAGATTGATTCGGACAGCTGGTATAATTTTGACCAGTTTTGGAGGTCGACCAACGATGTCGAGGACGCGGTCGGAGAGATGACCTCTGTTGTCGGTGGCCGGACGATGGTAGCGTTGATTGAACCGCTGGATGGCAGTCAATCGCTGGCTGAAACAATGGAGATTGCCGACGAGGCTAACCGCAACGCCTATCGGAACTTCTCTGTTGAATCTGCCGGCCACTGGAGTTACGAAGAGACTGAGGACGGGTTCCGACTCGCAACAATCGGTGGGTGGCGACATCCGGCGAAGTTTACGAAAGGCATTATGGAAGGATTTGTCGAGAACTCGATAGATTACGAGATGGACAATCTTGAACAGACGCGCCCACAATCGGACGAAGTGTACGCATTCTTTGTTCCAAAATAGTATCACCATGGTAGTGACTCGCTATTTTTACACAGCGAGGCGGTCTCAGCGGCGACACCAGGATACTGCCACGTTTTCTAGAACTGCGTTGTCTAGCCAGAACCCAACGAAATCAGCATATCTCACAACAGGCTTATTGGGAAGTATTTACAACGCAAATATGTGATTCAACCGACAGTCTCTCTCGACGGCCGAATCCTGGGACCAACACGGGAGGAATGGCCTGACAGACGAATTGAAATCGTCGACTGGGTGAACAACGCTCCGGACAAATTCGAGGTCCACATCGAAGTGGCTACCGACAGGCCGGAGACGTTTACAGACCTGCTTGACTGGGACGACACGGTCTGTGACTACGAACACTTCGGCGCTGTTGCCGGAAGACACCGCTACATCGTCGAGTACACACCAACACTTCCAGACATCAGAGCACATAACAGCGTCGTCGATAACGGCGGCATTCCACATCGCTGTTACACCCTCGACGACGGGAGCTGGATGGTTGAGCTGAGCTTTACCGACCGACACTCGTTTGGTCTGTTTCGAGACCGGTGTGACGAAATCGGACTGCCAATCAGTCTCCAGCGCCTCCAGACCGTCCAGAACCCGGACCGAGGAGAGTATGGACTGACTGACAGACAGCAGACTGCGTTGAAAACGGCGCTCGATGCAGGCTACTTCGACTACCCACAGGAGGCGACACAGAAGGAAGTCGCCTCACAACTCAACATCTCGCGGCAGGCGGCATCGGAACTCCTGCACAAGGGGCTGTGGCAGGTACTCACCGAGACAGTTGGAGCATACGCCGACAGCGATTCCGAGTGAGCATCGCTTGTCGGCGGTGGTTACCAGTGTAGCTCGAAGGCGTGAACCTCGTTCGGGTTCGGCTCTGTCTCCTCGATTTCGACGTGTGTTGCGTTGCTCGTCTGTATGACCACCTCTTTCGACGCTCCTCGAAGCAGCGTCTCTGGGTGTCTGTATCCGCCGGTGGTCGAAATCCGGTAGGTCGTTGCATCGACCTGTTCGTACTCCACACGGCCATCCGATTCGTAGTCCCAGTTTTTGTGTGTTCTTTTGTGCTGCTCGGCGAACGTCGCCATCCCATCGTCGATTTCGTCTTTCTCCATGATTGGCTTGTTGACCCGAACCATCTCGCGGCCGGCCTGCTGGACAGACATGTCGCCGACTTCCTCGACGAACGCAAACAGCGCGTCCAAGTAGTTTTCTGCGTCGTACCACTCGTCTTCTGCTGGGTCTGTGATGCCGTGGTCGGCGAATATCTCGCGTGCTTTGCTCGCGAACACCGGCGACACCTCTCCGGTGCTCTCGATGAACGCCAGTACGTTTGTCCCCGTGACTTTTGACGATGACATACAGATTATTGTTGGAGAGATGGCACAATCAGCGATTTCCTGCATATGCAGGGTTGGGCGGTCACTGGACACACAGCGCTCCGACTCGGCTTTCTCTTGGCGGCACGGTTTCGACAGAGCGGTTCCCGGATACGCGGCAGCTTGACCGTCAGAGCCGATATCTTTAGGGAAAGCGGGAAAGACAGTCAGCAATATCGCCGATAGCGTTCGTCCATTGGCAATCCAACCCACGAACTACACTATGACGACCAAAGGCCTCGGACATCTGCACGGCATGACGGGTGAGACATACCCGCCAGAGGAGAAGGGCCACTACCGGCGCAGATTCGAGTGGCAGACACTCGGCAACGAGTGGCGACTGACGCTGACGATTCCCAAATCGCTCATCCAGTACTACGACGCCCGTGCACGGAACACGCGGGACCGGGGTCCCTTCGTCGTCGACCCCTACCACGAGGAGGAAATTGCGTTCATCGCCGACGAAATCGAACGCCTCAGCGACGCCGAGGGGTATTCTAAACGGGAGATGATCGAGATGGCGACGGCGTTCGTCCAGCAGTTGCCCTACACGAAAAACGACGTGACCGCGGGCATGACCCAGTACACACAGTATCCGCTCCAGACGCTGGCCGACCGCGGCGGCGACTGCGAGGGGGCGAGTATCCTGCTGGCAGCGATTCTCCGAGAGATGGACTACGGCTGTGTGTTGCTCGGGCTATTCGACGCCGGACACATGGCACTCGGCGTTAAAGGCGCAAGCGACCTCCCCGGCACGTATTACGAGTACGGCGGGAACCGCTACTACTACTTGGAGACGACCGACCCGAGTTGGGATCTCGGCGAGGTTCCTCCGTCGGTACAGGACACCACCGCCGAGGTCCAACCGGTCGTCCCGCGACCGACGCTGGTGTACGGCTGGGGTACCAGCGTCGAGACAGGCGGCGAGGTCACCGTCAGCGCCGCAATCAGAAACGTCGGGGATGCCCGCGCTGAGGACCTCTCGTTCTATGCCGCGCTGGAGGACGAGGGGGAACGCGTCTACGCGGACGGAGAGGCGGACCTCGACTCGCTCGATGCCGACACGGGAACGACCGCGACGGTCACGTTACATCCCCCAGAAGCGAAACGGCTTCGTCTGTCCACGGCAGTTCTCCTTGACGACGACATCCACGATTTCGACCGGAGCGAGTGGCGTCGTCCGGTCTGACGGAGGCCCTCTACGTTCGCGTAGTGGCAGCTAGACGCTGGTGATCTGTGAGGAGTATAGAAAGAGCCTAGGCCGGAATTTGAATCCGGGGTCTCGTCCTTACCAAGGACGCGCTTTACCGCTAAGCTACCCAGGCACGCATCAAACCGTTGCCGCGATTGGTGTTTGAACGTTTCGATTTGCCCCATGGTTTGGGGCTTGTTCACGCAACTACTTGTCGTACTCCTCGGCCCCAGTTACCTCCGGACGGCCGGCCAGAGATTGAATCCGCTCGTCGACACCCTCCAGGGCGGTTTCCGGGCCGGCGAGAGGCGCGGAGCCAATCTCCTGGGCGAGACTCTCACCGTAGGCGGTCACCGATGGAGGGACCGTCTTGAGTGCCATATCGGCACCGGTGTTGACCGCGAGGGCGACGAAGTCCGCTTCGAGCGAGTACTCGCCGTCTGTCAGCTCGCCGTTCTGGTCGTAGGTCTGATAGCGGCCAAAGCGCCGGGCGGCCTCGACGGCCTCCTCTGAGACGCCCGTGTCCGCGAGGTAGTAGTAGCCACGCGAGACGAGAACGGCGGCGGCAAGCAGGTCGAGATAGTAGCTGTTGGCGTTATCGTCGTCCCAGCGTTCGCCTTGGAGTATCGAGCGAGTCAGGCGCAGCCCCTCGTAGGTGAGCTGGACGCCAGCGCCACGGAGTGCACACGCATCCATGTCCGCAGACGGTTCGAGCGTCCGGGCGACCCGAACCGTGAGAACGGCAGGGGTAAGCGGCCCATCAGCGAGACGCGTCTGCAGACGGCTCTGGAACGCGGGCGGGTCGAGGTCCGTGATGGATTGTTCCAGCGTCTCCCTGACGACGGTGACTTCTGTCACTACCCCTACCTTGGTCAA
Organism: Halovenus salina; assembly: GCF_026410925.1. Lineage (GTDB taxonomy): Archaea > Halobacteriota > Halobacteria > Halobacteriales > Haloarculaceae > Halovenus > Halovenus salina. Next base: position 2,936,617 of record NZ_CP112972.1, read on the forward strand.
CGAGCTAAAAAGCCCTTTGAAAGTGCGTGTCGTTCACAACAGGAAAGTAGCCACGGCACACAGAACCCGTGTGCAGCGCCTGGAAATCAGTACCGATGTCCACCTCCCGCCTGGGGACGTCTACGAGTTCCTCCTCGATTTCCCCCGGTATGCCCGTTACTCGGAGTATCTCGACCGCGTCGAGCAGTACGGCGAGGGCGGCCCCGGCACCGAGTACGACCTGGTCTTCTCGTGGTGGAAGCTCTCCTATACCGCACGTTCGGAGGTGACCGATGTCGACCGGCCCCGGCGAATCGACTGGCGGACAGTCAAAGATATCGACGCTAGCGGCTACTGGCGCGTCGAGTCAGCTCCCGACCGGGCACCTGAGGGCGTCGAAACCGCCTCCGAGGTGTTCTTCGTCGTCGAACTCGATACCGACAGCGCCAGCCCGAGTGCAATCAGCATCCCCAGCTTCATCTCGTTCGACGGCGTCCTCAACCGTGTTATTCCGAAGATACAGGCCGAGGGTCGACGCGTCGTTGAGCGCGTCGTCGCCGATCTTGAAGGCGAGCAGCGAGACATCGAGTTACGGATTCACGAGACACCATCGCTGTGAGAGCGCCGACAGAAACAAGGGTTAACTACCGGAGTTCCCAACGCAGGGGTATGACTGTCGAGGTGGAGCGTTCGTTCGATGTCGATGTGCCGATAGAGGTGGTGTGGGAGCTCCTTTCTGACGAGGAGATACGGGCAGAGACAATCGGTGTTGTCGAGTCCTACGACACACGCCCTGGGGGCCAACACAACGAGGTGGTCTGGAATCTCAGCCTTCCGATCCCGGTCATCAGTTCGACAGTGGCTGTCAAGACTCGGGATGTCGAGCGCCAGGCCCCGAACTACGTGAAATTCGCCGGCACCTCGAAGGTGATGACGGTGACCGGCGAACACGAACTCTCGGAAACAGAGACGGGCTGTCACGTCGTCAATCGGTTCATGGTCGACGGCAAGGTGCCCGGTGTCGAGCGCTTTTTCGAGCGCAATATCGACACGGAGATGGACAACTTCCGGAAGGCAATTGTCGCGAGCGCAGAGGACGCGTAACCGATGTCTGCGGGTGAGATGATACGGACCGAGACAGACGGACCACTTCGGGTGGTCACACTCGACCGGCCGGACCGACGGAACGCGCTCGACCCCGACGGACTGGACGCGCTGTCGGCGGCCGTCGAGCAGGCGACCGAGCCCGTCGTCTACCTCCACGGCGCAGGCGAGGCGTTCTGTGCCGGGGCCGACCTGAGTGTTGTCTCGGAGCTAGATCGGGAGGAGGCCGTGGCTTTCGCCGAACACGGACAACAGGTCGCTCGCACGCTCGAAACCTACGATGGGGTCGTCGTCGCGGGCATCGACGGGGCCGCACGCGGCGGTGGTGTCGAACTCGCCCTCGCCTGTGATATCCGCGTCGGAACACCGGAGGCGACCCTCTCCGAAAGCGGCGTCTCCCTCGGGCTGTTTGGTGCGTGGGGCGGCACCGCCAGACTGTCCCGAATCGTCGGCGAGACGGTCGCGATGGACATCTCGCTATCTGGGCGTGTCCTCTCGGGCACAGAGGCTCGCGAGGTCGGACTGCTCAGCCGCGTCGTCGAGGAGCCGCGTGCCGTCGCGACCGAGATTGCGGCCAACGACGCTGGAGCGCTCCGTACGATTAAACAACGCATCCGAGACGACGATTCCGTCGAGACACAAGAAACGCGCGCGGCAGCAGCCTTCGGCAACCTGATTGCGGACAGCAATCTCGAATCTGTTTCTGGCGAGTGAGTTACGGCACGACCTCGAAGGGCTCGTACGCCCATTTGCCGTCGCGGTAGGCCCGCAGGTAGTAGGCGATTCCGGGCTGGTGGGCCGCACCTGTGATGATGTGAATTGGGCCGGTGTCCGGCCCGTTCGAGAGGGCGTACGCAGCGATGCGTTCGTTCCGTGCATGTGTGAACAGTTCGAGTTCGGGGTCGTGTCGCCGGAGCCACTCTCGTTCGAGGGGTTGGGGGAGAAACACAGTTCGGTAATACCGCTGGAGGTCGGCCAGCTTCGCCGGATTCCGGGCGGCCTCCTTCGAGAGCTGAAACGAGGTGAAATCCTCGCCCGTCGCCAGCTCCTCGTGTGAGGTGAGAAAGTCAGAGGCGAGGTCGCCGACTGCTGCGGTGAAGGCGTCGCCGTACATGTGCCGACCTGCGTCGATGAGCGTGAACGCACGCTCCCGGAAAGCGGATGTCACCGTCCGGATATCGTCTCCGAACCCCTCCCCGTCGAGAAACGTCTGCTCGACTGCGGGCACGTGTGAGTCGATATCCCGCTCCCTGCAGTGGTGCATCGCCCACCGGTAGTCGTCAGCCTCACAGACTACGTCCATATCCGAGAAGTACATCGGCCGGATTCCCTGTTCACAGTAGACTGCCCCGCCGTCCAGAAACTCCCGGACGTGCTCACGGAGGTAGTCCTGCTCTTCGACAGTATCTGCGTGGGTGATACCGTGGACGAACACCGGTCGGCCGGCGATATCGACCCGTGTTCCCGGGACGCCAGTCATCGTGTCTGTCTTCGTTGTCTCGGTGCGTTCTGTGAGTGCCTGCCAGCTCTGTTTGGCTTCGAGGTAGGCCTCGTGTTCCGAGACCATCCCGACGATATCGGCTAGCTCGGCGAGCGAATCTGCTGATTTGACGGCTTCGAGCCACGCACGCTCGTCGTCAGTCAGCGCTGACTGCCAGGGAGACTCCTCGCCCATAGTTCTAGTTGGAGCGCCAGGAATAAACGAGTATCCCGTCTGTGCAACGTGACCGTCGGCACGCTCGGCAGCAGGTGCCAGTACAGTTTTAGGAGTGGCGCGAGCAGTGGGACCAATGACCGAACGGGACAGCTCGCGGCCCGACAGGCCGAGAGTAGACGAGGACGATGGATGGCCACCCTGGCTCTGTGCGACCGTCGAGACGGTCCACAGCGTTCTGGACGAAACCGAGTCCGCCCCGGAACTCGGCACGACACTGCCGGCGGCAATCTCCGCGAACACGCCGGTCAGCTTCGCCTGTGTCACCACACTCGACGAAGAAACCGTCCGGGTTCGGAGTTCCTCGGCCGAGGTACCTGCACGCCTCGACGTAAAATCTCCCGACCAGACGCTGACCGCGCAGGCCGAATCGACGGGTGACCTACAGCGGGTGACTGACAGGCCACCGGAGGATGTTCGCCTGCTGGCCGAACACATCGAGAGCGACCTCGACAGCGCCGCGGCCGTTGTCGCTGTGCCTCTCTGTGCCGAAGGAACGTCGTACGGGGCGCTCCATCTGTGGACTCCCGAGTCGTCGGAGCCGGTGGGCGTGCTCACGTCCCTGGGGCGGAGGGTCGGCAGACGGTTGCACGCGCTCGAATGCGCCGAGCAACTGGCCCGCGAGCGGGAGCGACTGGACTCGCTCCGGAGTCTCGTCTCACACGATCTCGGTAACCCGGTGAACATTGCGTCAGGCCGGGTCGAACTCGCACGGGCAGACGAGGATACCTCGCATCTCGACAGCGTCGACGGCGCGCTGGAAGAGATTGACGCGCTCATCGAGCGTGGCGTCCGGCTCGTCGAGGTCGGACAACAGCCACTCGACCGCGAGAGTCTCTCAATCGCCTCGATCGCACGCGATAGCTGGGATGATGTCGGCCGAGACAGCGGAGATTTGGTCGTCACGGACGGCAGAGTCGACGGTGAACGCGAGCGCGTCAGAATGTTGCTCAACGAGTTGGTCCGGAACGCCTTCGCTCACAGTGAGGGAGAGATAACGGTCGATGTCGGGCCGCTCTCGGAGTCACAGGGGCTGTACGTCGCCGACGACGGACCCGGAATCCCGCCAGACGAACGCGAATTCGTCACCGACACGGGGTACACGACAGACTCGGCTCGGGAGGGTATCGGACTCTCTGTCGTGACCGAGATTGCTGGCGCACACGGCTGGGACGTTTCCCTTGAACCGCGGGAGCCGTCGGGTACCCGCGTCGAAATCATCACCAGCCACTGGTAGGTGGCGTGAACGGTGAATGATAAGTGCCGGGAACCGGTAGCCGAGATATGGTTGACGCAGTCGTCGTCGACGACTCCCAGTTCATGCGGGTACAGATAGCGGAGGTGCTCAAGGACGGCGGCATCACCGTCGTCGGCGACGCGGCCAACGGCAAGGAGGCAATCGACGCCGTCGAACACCACGACCCTGACGTGGTGACGATGGACGTCAAGATGCCAGGGATGGACGGTATCGAAGCCGTCGAGCGCATCATGGAGACAGATCCGACACCGATTCTGATGCTCAGCAGGTACACAGAAGAGGGTGCCGACACCACCTTCGAGGCGCTCGAGGCGGGGGCAGTCGACTTCTTTCGAAAACCTGGCGGCGAGGTGTCGACCAGCCTCGTCCAGTTCGCAGACGACCTCGTTGAGGCGGTCTCGGTGGTCGCCACGGCAGACGTGTCAGCCGTTCCGTCGGCTGACGCCCCCCGAACAGCGTCGGTCACGACGCCACAGGGGACGCCAACACAGCCACCGACGATACTCATCGCCGCCTCGACGGGCGGGCCGCCAGAGGTCCAGTCCATACTCGCCTCGCTGCCGGAAACGCTGAACGCCCGGGTGCTCGTCGTCCAGCACATGCCAGGGGACTTCACTGACCGGTTCGCCGAGCGTCTGGACTCGATCTGTGAGCTCGATGTCAGCGAGGCCGAGCGTGCCGGTACGGTTGGGCCCGCCGAAGCGATTATCGCACAGGGCGGCTCGCACCTTCTTCCTCGTGAGGACGATGGCGTCGAGATTTCGTACAGACTCACCGACGACGAGCCGGTACACAACGTCCGTCCCGCCGCCGACGTGACATTCGAGGCCGGCGCGGCTGTCTGTACTGAGCCACTCGTTGGCGTCGTCCTCTCGGGGATGGGATACGACGGCGCAGTCGGGGCCGAGCATCTCGCTGAGGCCGGGGGGACCGTCCTCGCTCAAGAGCCAGCCGAGGCCAGCATCGCCGGAATGCCGAAACACACCATCGAAACCGGCGTTGTCGACGGCGTCTTCCCGACGAGTGAGATGACAGACGAAATTGTCGATATCGTCGCCGACGAGTAGAAGGGATACTTTTCACCGACCCCGTCGTACTCCCGCATATGAAGACACTCGTCTACGGAGCCTACGGCTACACCGGCAAGCGAATCGCACAGGACGCGCTAGACCGTGGCCTGGACATCGTCGTCGCCGGGCGCAACGGCACGAAAACCCGGGGCCTCGGCATCGAACTCGGTGTCGACGCTCGCGTCGCCGAGCCTGCCGAGCTAGCCTCCGAGTTGGACGATATCGATGCGGTGCTCAACTGTGCCGGACCGTTTGCACACACCGCCGAACCCGTCGTCGACGCCTGTCTCGACACGGAGACGGCCTACCTCGATATCACGGGTGAGATTCCCGTCGTCGAGATGCTCGCAGAGCGTGACAGAGACGCAGAGGCAGCGGGCGTTCCGCTGTTGCCGTCTGTCGGATTCGATGTGGTGCCGACGGACTGTCTCGCCTGTCATCTTCACGACCGCCTTCCTGGGGCGGACTCGCTCACCCTCGGTGTCGAGACGCGGGCGGGACTCTCCCGGGGAACGCTTGAGACGGTGCTGGAACACGCCCGTGATGGCGGTGCAGTTCGCCGTGACGGCGCGCTCGAATCGGTCCCGGTCGGGAGCCGGACCCGACAGATAGATTTCGGCACCGGGTCCCGAACCGGAATGCTCGTGCCGCTACCGGACGTGTCGACAGCGTACTACACGACCGGAATTCCAGATATCGAGACCTACGTCGCGGCACCCGACTCTGCGGGCCGGATGCTCCGTCTGGGACAGCCGCTGTTGGCGCTGCTCGCGGTCGGGCCGGTCCGTCGTCTCCTCCAGCGGGTTGTCCGGGCCGTCGCCGATGACCCGCCCGTACAGCCACGCGAGCGCGACCGGGTCTCGGTCTGGGGCGCGGTCACCGACGGCGATCGGACCGCGGTTTCTCGTCTCGAAACACCCGAGCCGTACTCACTGACGGTCGATGCCGCGACGACCGCGCTCGAACGACTCGACGCCATGGCCGAACTCCCGACAGGGTTCGAGACGCCTGCGGTCGCGTTCGACGCGGAGTTCGTTCTCGGACTGGATAGGGTCGAGGGATTCGACGACGAACCGCTCGGAGCGCCCGAGACACCGACCTCGGAGTAACAGAACTATGCCTGCGGGGGGTATAACAGGCGTATGGCCGACCTCACTGAGAAGACCGACCGATACGAACAGCTGCTGGCCGAGGCACTCGACGCCGCGGAAATCGCACCGCCGGAGGAGACGCCGCTCGCGACCGGTGCCGCCGACTGCATCGAGATGGCACAGTCTTACCTCGACGACGGGCGACACTTCCGTGCCGAAGACGATTACGTGAACGCACTGGCAGCATTCTCCTACGGCCACGCCTGGCTGGACGCGGCCGCGCGACTCGGCGTCCTCGACGTTCCCCGTGAGGGACACCTGTTCACGGTCTAAGCATCTCTCCGCCCGTTTTTATTCAGAGAACAGCATCCGTAGCTGCCGCTCTCTTGATCAAATCTGACCATAGCTATGACACAGATATGCCAAAGATTTATATATTTGCAACGCTAACTAAACATTAGCGAAAGAGCTGGTAGAGGTATGTAACTTACTCAACCGGCAACAAGAGCAATACAATGAGTGAATCACCACCCCGCGTCCGAACGAACGAGCGAACGACCGAAGAGACAAGCGAGACCACGGAGACAGAGGTCTGCCCGGAGTGTGGCGGCAGTCTCGTCAACGACACCGAACACGGCGAAACCGTCTGTAGCGAGTGTGGGCTCGTTGTCGAGGAGGACGAGATTGATCCCGGCCCGGAGTGGCGGGCGTTCGATTCACGGGAGCGTGACGAGAAATCTCGCGTCGGTGCACCCACGACGAAGATGATGCACGACAAGGGACTATCGACGAACATCGGCTGGCAGGACAAAGACGGCTACGGCAACGCTCTGTCGAGTCGCCAACGCGAGAAGATGCAACGGCTGCGCACCTGGAACGAACGGTTCCGCACGCGAGACTCGAAAGAACGCAATCTCAAGCAGGCGCTGGGCGAAATCGACCGGATGGCCTCGGCGCTCGGTCTCCCCGAGAACGTCCGCGAAACGGCGAGTGTCATCTACCGCCGCGCGCTCGAAGACGACCTGCTGCCCGGCCGCTCCATCGAAGGTGTCGCGACCGCATCACTGTATGCGGCCGCTCGCCAGGCCGGCAATCCACGCTCGCTCGACGAACTCGAACGCGTTTCGCGGGTCGACCGGATGGAGCTCACCCGGACCTACCGCTACATCATCCGGGAGCTTGAGCTCGAGGTCAGGCCAGCCGACCCCGAACACTACGTCCCTCGGTTTGCCTCGGACCTCGGTGTCTCCGAAGAAGCCGAGCGCCGCGCCCGCGACCTGCTTGATCAAGCTCGTGAGGCAGGGCTCATCAGCGGCAAATCGCCCGTCGGCCTGGCCGCTGCAGCCATCTACGCGGCTTCGCTGTTGACAAACCAGAAGCTGACACAGAGCGAGGTCGGCGACGTTGCCGACGTCTCCGAGGTGACCATCCGGAACCGCTATCACGAGTTGCTGGAAACACAGCCCGAGACACCAGCCTGAACGCCGCCACGTCTCCGGATTTAGTTTCGTTAGCTGAGAACTGACACAAAACTTTTCACCAGTCCCTGTGTGGCATTAATACGCATGGAAGAAGCGTACGTTCGGTTGCTCTGTCCCGAATGCAACAAGGAGTGGCAAGAACTGCCGGGCGAGTTACCCGAGAGTCACCGCGTGTTACACTGTCCGAACTGTCACGCGAGTAGACGCGTCTCGGAGTTTACGCGCACAGAACACGACCTCAAAACCCTCAAACAGCTCGGATAGCTATCCCGAGGTCGACGAGCGGGCACCGCAGGCAGCACACTGCAGCAGTTCTACCTCCTGCTCGTTCACGATATCGGTATCTGGAAGTCCACACTCTGAGCAGAGGACGAACCGCTCGGAGTACGCCTCCAGCGCGTTCTGGATGCGTCGCTCGCTGAACTCACCGGTGAATCGACCGCGACCGCTCTCGTCGATGTGTGCGCTCGTTCCCAGCTCATCTTGGAGGAACTTCAGCAGGTGGTCCTCATCGCGGCCGAGGTCCCGACAGACCTGCTGGAAGTTCTCGAATACTGTGGCGTGACCTTCCTGTCGGACGTCGGGGTCAGGAACCGAGAATCGCTCCGAACTCCCCTCGATATCGGGCGTTTCTTCAAGTCCCTTGTTGAGCATGTCGTCGTAATCCATACACGCGATTTCGGCCGGAGACTAAAGTGTCTCGCGTTTTCCCGCTGCCTGCTTGCTATCTGTTCACAACCGCGAACCAGTTACTCACTCCGCCGAGTCACTCGTCGGTTCTGCCGGCACCCCGGCGACTGTCGTCTCCGGTGGTACGTCCTCCGTGACAAGTGAGTTCGCGGCGACCCGGGCACCCTCGCCGATTTCGACTCCAGGGAGGACGATAGCACCTGCACCAATCATTGCCCGCTCACCGATGACGACAGGACCGGTCCGGTACTCCTCGTGGAGGAACTCGTGACAGAGAATCGTCGCGTCGTAGCCGATGATTGCGTCGTCCCCGACGGTAACCAGTTCAGGCCAGAACACGTCCGGTGTCGACTCCAGCCCCCAGGCGACGCCGCTCCCGACGGCCATCCCGAGTCGACGGAAGAGGAATCGTTTGAGCTGTAGGCTCGGACAGAGCCGACAGAACAGGATGACGGCGTAGTTGATGGCGACCCGAAGTGGACTCCGTGCCCGATACCAACGGTGAAGAGAGTTGTGTCTTCCGGGGCGTCGGTGGCGGGTGACGCGGTCGTGTCGACGCGCTCTCTTGTTGTCGTCTGCCTCGTCGCCCTCCATCACACACCGGTAGTCGGGCCGTCTTCTTGAAACCCGCTGGTCGACGTTACTCGTCGCGAAGCTCTGCGACGTGGTCGAGACGCTGCTGGACCAGGTCCGGCTTGCCGATGTCGTGGCGCATCCGCAACCCCTCCTCGCCTGCAGCCGCGAGTGCGTCCTCGGCGATCTCCTCGGCGGCTTCGATTGTCTCTGCGACGCCGACGACGGCAAACGAGCGCGACGTGGTGGTGTAGATACCGTCCTCGCGCTCGTCGACTGAAGCATAGAACAGGAGCGCGTCACCGGCACTCTCCTCGTCGATGGCTACTCTGGCACCCGCTTCCGGCTCCGTCGGGTACCCCTCGGGGACCGCGTACTTACAGACGGTCGCCTGTCGCTCGAAGGTGAGCTGGGGCAGTGCATCCCCCTCGCGGGCGGCGACCAGCACGTCGAGCAGGTCGGTGCCGAGCACGGGGAGGGTATTCATCGCCTCGGGGTCGCCAAAGCGGGCGTTGAATTCGACGACTTTTATGCCCTCGGCGGTCAGCATGAACTGGCCGTAGAGAACTCCCTTGTACCCCGCAAGTGCGTCGACGACGGCCTGGAGAACGTCGACTGCTTCCATGTAGTCGTCCTCAGTCATGAAGGGAAGGGAAAGACCGGCGTCGCTGTACGAGCCCATGCCACCGGTGTTCGGCCCCTCGTCGCCCTCGTAGGCGCGTTTGTGGTCTTGGACCGCGGGGGCGACGCGCACGTCCCCGTTGGCGACGAAGGCCTGGACGGTGAACTCCTCGCCGACGAGCCGTTCTTCGAGAACGAGCCTGTCGTATCCCGACTCACGGATGTACTCTTTTGCCTCCGCGGCGGTCACCTGGTCGCCCATGACCTTGACGCCTTTGCCGCCGGTCAGCCCGGCCGGCTTGACCGCGAGGTCACCGTCGAACTCGTCGACGAATGCACAGGCGGCCTCGGTATCTTCGAACGTCTCGAAGGCCGGCAGGCCGGGAATGTCGTGTTCGTCCATGAACCGCCGCTGGAATGCCTTGTCCGTCTCGATGCGGGCCTCTGCCTCCTGGGGGCCGAAAGCGTAGACGCCTGCCTCGTCGAGTGCGTCGGCGACACCGGCCGCCAGCGGCCCCTCCGGACCGATAACCGCGAGCGTCGCGCCGACCTTGTCGGCGTACGAGCGAACCGCTGTCGGGTTGGTCGTCTCGAGGGTCTCGAACCCCTCGGCAAGTTTCGCGATGCCGGGATTTCGGTTGCCTGCACAGGCATACAGATCGGCCTCAGTGTCAGCAAGGCTCCGTGCGAGCACGTGTTCGCGGCCGCCGCCGCCGATGAGCAGCACTGTCTCGTCCATACCGGAACCACCGCCGTACTCGGTGTAAATGTTGCGCTCTTGGCAACCAATCCGATGGAGTGTTCCTGATCGTGGTTATTGCGGGTCTGTCCTGATATTCGTGACGCGGTCACGAATCGTCGAGACGAAATCGAGAACAGTGTGTGAGACGAACGGCCGTCTTCGGGACGGCTCCTAGTCTGTCCCGGCGAGGAGTTGTTCGAACACTGTCTGTTGAGCCCGCTTCAACCGACCGAGAAACGACGACTTGCTGATGCCGAGTTCCTCGGCGACTGCCGAGGCGGTCGTGTTCCGTGGAACTTGGAAGTAACCCATTTCGAGTGCCGCCACTAACGCCTCCCGTTGCTGTTTCGTGAGAGTGCTCTCTATCGTGGCGTCGAGGCTGTGATCGGTCGTTGATTCCGCCGTGAGTTGGGAGATTCGTTCCAGGCTGACGTTTCCTAACTCCTGGGCGGTCTGGATGACATCTCGAAGGATGTCCCTGCCTACGACCGAGCCCCGGAACCGTTCGGTCCCGTCGACGATGCAGATCTCGTGTGGCATAAACCCGGCCGTCGTGAGTTCTCGCAGGATACACGAATCATGCAAGAGACACCGACAGTGGGCGACGCTGCCGTCGTTGACCACCTGGAGGGAATCTATCTCGGCAGTTTCGTCCAGGGACTCGGTGAACTCGTCGGTCTTGCCCTCGGTGTGAAAGTGCAACAGCGTTCGACCGTCGTCCCGATGGGCTGGCGGAGTCTCGTCTACCACCACGTCGTGGTCTGCCGTCGTCTCGACGACCGGGCAGTCGTTACCTGTCACCGTGAACTCCACGACGAGGCAGTTATCTATCATGACAAACAATACCACGACTGTGCATCTCAATAAATCCGTTGATAGTATCAGTATCGGTTCGCCGGTCGGGTGCGTCCGGGCAGGTCGTCGACACAGTCGGGGCCGTCGACGGGTAGGGTATTTAAATATCGCTCTATAGAGCGATGGGTCTCTATGGCTCTTCTCACCCAATAGAGTACTGTAATGAGTTCCGAACAATCGATCAAAGAACGAGTCCAAAACGGCGAGAAGGTAGAGCCGTCCGACGACTTGCCCGAGGAGTACAGGAAAGCGGCTCAGCGGATGATTCAGTTCCACGCCAACAGCGAAATCGTCGGGACGTTGCCCGAAAAGCAGTGGATAAAAAAGGCACCATCGCTCCAGCGAAAGCGTGCGATCAGTGCGAAGGTTCAGGACGAAGCCGGACACGCACAGGTGCTTTACCGTGTAGCCGAAACCCTGGGGCTGAAATCCCGCCAGGAGATGCTCGACGAACTCGTCGAGGGCGACTCGAAGTACGTGACAGTGTTCAACTACCCGACGAAGACCTGGGCTGATGCTGGCTATATCGCGATGTTTATCGACGGTGCGGCGATGTTCCGACAGGGATCGCTGGTCGAGTCGTCGTACGCGCCCTACTCGCGGGGACTGCGCAAAATCTGTTACGAGGAGTCGTTCCACGTCAAACACGGCGAGGACATCGTCCGCTCGCTGGCGACGGGCTCTCGCAAAGAACAGGAGATGATCCAAGACGCAGTCGACCGCTGGTACGAGCCGACGTTGCAGTTTTTCGGCCCGCGTGACCACATGTCCGACCACACCGACGAGTTGCAGGAGTGGGGACTCAAAGTGAAGAGTAACGACGAACTCCGCCAACAGTTCCTCGACGAATTCTACGTGCCGAAGCTCGAAAAGTACGGGCTGGAACTGCCCGACGACAAGCTCGAGTACGACGAAGACGCGGAGCGCTGGAACTACTCACAATTGGACTGGGACCACTTCCTTGACGTATCGCGTGGGGGTGGGCCGATGAACGATGAGCGGCTGTCCGACCGCCAGGACGCCCTCGAGAACAACGACTGGGTCCGCCGAGCAGCGGGGGTGGCCTGATATGGCAGAGACACCTGAGGAGCACGTCTACTACGTGTTCCGTCGTCAGGCGTCGGGCGCTCCGCTGACCGAAGTCGGGAGCGTCGACGCGAAAAGCGAACAGCTCGCAAAAATCTATGCCAAGGAGAACTACGCCCGCCGCAAGCGGACGACGAACCTCGTCGTCGTCTCTGCCGAGGACATGCACGAAATCGGCGACGACGCAGCCTACGGGGGCGCTCTGGATAAAGAGTACCGGAACGACGAAGGATACGACGTGGAGGGCTTCCCGGCATGACTGTTACAGCACTCTCAGAAATCGGCACTGCAGAGATAGACGAGTTCGAACACGGACTGGCCGTGATCCTGCTCGAAGCGGCCGACGACGATCACGTGATAGGCAACAGGACCAGCGACTGGACCGGCGTCGCGCCGACCATCGAGGAAGACGTCTCTATCAGTAACATTGCACAGGACGAACTCGGCCACGCTGAAGGGCTGTACGAGGAAGTTGCAGATATCGTCGGCTCCAGCCTGGATTTCCTGGCCTACAGGCGGTCACCCGAGGAGTTCCGGAACGTCCAGCTCGTTGAGCGCGAGTTCGAGGACTGGGCCGATACGGTCGTCAGGCAGTATTTCTTCGACGTGGCAGACGCCATCCGGTTCGAGGCCCTACTGGACGGTGACGTAGCCAAGTACGACGAGTCTCTCGCCGGTTATCTGGAGAAAGTCAGCGAAGAGGAGCAGTACCACACCGAACACGGCGAGGTCTGGCTCGAAACGCTCACGGAGGACGAACAGAGCAAAGCGAAGGTTCAGCATGCAATCGACGAAAACTGGGTCGATGGCATCGCCTTCTTCGAGTCGACGCCCCACGTCGAGGCTGACGTCTACTCTGAGCCACTCGAAGAGCAACGTGAACAGTTCATTACGGAGGTCACGTCTACGCTCAACGAGTTCGGGTTCGACGTTCCGGAAACCGATGTCAGTGACGTGGGTGCCGGACGGGCTGGCAAGCACACTGACGACCTCGACAATCTGCTCGCAGAAACCCGCGAGGTCCGCGAGCAGGGCGTGGATGTACCTGCATGACCATGGACGTCACAACACTTCTCGAACGGAACGCACCCGGGTTCGAACGTGACGCGGTCGAGGACGCCTTTCCAGCGTACGAACTCGACGGGCCGCTGACCGAAGACGACATCTGGGAGGCGCTGACGGATGTCGAAGACCCAGAGCTCCCGGTGAGTCTCGTCGACCTGGGCCTCATACGGGGGGTCGAACTCGAAGACGGCCACGTGGCGGTGCAGATGACGCTAACCTACACGGGGTGTCCCGCCCGCGAGATTATGCTCACGATGGTCGAACGTCGCCTCGAATTGCTCGACGGTGTCGAGAGCGCGACTGCCGAGTTGGACTACACGGAACCCTGGTCACCCGAGGATATGACAGACGAAGGACGCGAACAACTTGGTGACGCTGGCTTCGCCTGTCCGCTCAGCGGGAGGTCCCAGCAATGAACAAAAAAATCGACCAGAATGACACGGGCAACGGGGAACCGGGCGTCAACGCCCGGATGGACGAAAACGCCGGTCGGCCAGTCGAGGGCGGAGAAGTCGAATGCCCCTACTGTGGCGGCACCGAGACACACGTCGAGAACGCCCGTGGCCCGTCGCTGTGTCGGACGATATACTACTGCGAGGACTGTGACAGTCCGTTCGAACGCTTCGGCTAAGTGTTCTTTCGAACAGATATGGAATACGAGACATCACTCACAGACGCGACAGTTCGAACCGCAGACCAGGACGACACAAACGAAATCATGTCGTTGTGGGACGGCTACGCAGACACCCTCGTCGACTACGACGAACGGTTCAGAATCGAGGAGGGCGGCCGGGTGAAGTGGGAAGACTACTTCACGAACAGCCTGGTGAACTCCTCGCGCGGGGACATCCTCCTCGCCCAGCGAGACGAGGACGTCATCGGCGCGCTAGAGGTCCGTGTCACCGGTGGCCACCCGGTCTTCAAATTTGGCAAACACGGGATGGTCTACGGCCACTACGTCCACCCCGAGTATCGCGGCGAGGGGGCGGGCCGAGCCCTTCTCGAAGCAGCACAGGAGTGGTTCCGCGAGAAAGAGATGCCGTTCTGGCGAATCGAAGTCCTTCACGGTGTCGAGGAGGAAGCGCTCTACCGAGACATCGGTATGAAACCGATGGAAGTAATCTACGAAAAGGAGCTGGTAGACGACGATGCCAGATAGCGCCGATTCGACAGGAGACGAACGCACAGGTGAGACGTACACCTGCGAGTTCGTCGACGAGGGCGTCGAAATCGAGGTTCCCGGAGACGAATACATCCTCGAAGCGGCGCTCGATGAGGGCCTCGACATCCAGTACTCCTGTCTCCAGGGCGTCTGTGCCTCCTGTGGCGCCAAGGTTGACGGCGAGGTCGAACAGAGCGAGGAACACGCGCTTACGCAGTGGGAGAAACAGCAGGGATACGCACTGCTCTGTGTCTCTTATCCACGCTCGGACCTCACCATTCACTCGAACGAGGAACCGTGACTGACGATGCCTGTCGTGAGAAGACGCGACGCGCACAGCCTCGGTTCGCACTCGGCGACCATCTCGGTCCCGACACGCTCGGTTTCCGTTCACTCTACTAGTTGCGGTTATTTTCGCCCCCGCGTCATGAGTTTTTACACTACCACATATTGGGGGGTCTTTGTCTTTGCCACGGCGGGAACGACTCTACCGATCAGATAAGACGGTTGCACTGTCCGAACAATCTGGTGCTGCTTCAACTCTGAAACGCTAGATACGACCGATAGACAGCCTTTAGATTGAATCTAGCAGATAACGGCTGAAGCCCCATTAGTCAACAGCGCGTCTGCGGATTCGATTCGAGCGAAGAATTTCGAAGGCAGCTCTCAGAGGTCGACCCGGGAGAACGCCGCGTACCCGATTGTGAGCGGGACGATGACCCAACCGACCAGCAAGAGTGCGGCGACCCAGGCCTCGGCGAACCATGGTGCGCCAGCACCCGTATACGCCGATGCGATATCGATATCGAACAGCGCAGCAGTAACACGGTCGAACGACTCCATCGGTGAGGCGAGCTGAACGAACGTCGCCCACTCCGGTGGGTCAGAAAGGGGCTCGCTGTCGAACCGCCAGAGCAAGAGCAGTATCGCGTTGACGACATCCTGCCAAAGAATGCCAAGCACTACGTAGGCACCGAATGCTCCGGTCGTCACCCGACGGTTCGACGTCGTGCTCATCGACAGGCCGATTGCAATACCGAGGAATGCAACGCCAAGTAGGACACTCAGCAGCGCGAACAGCAGGTATTCGACGACCGGGAAGGAGTCAAATAGCACCGCAATGACGGCCGAGGCCCCAAGCAGGCCGACGAGGACTGGAATCGCCAGCACGACCGACCGGCCGACCAGCTTGCCGAGAACCATCTCCCGGCGCGTGTGTGGCAACGAGAGCAACAGCGCAATCGTTCCGGACTCGCGTTCGTCGACGATGGCTTTGTAGCCGAGGATGATGCTCACCAGCGGGACGAACAACACGAACCCGGCCGCGGTGAGTTCGATGAACTGGAGCAGTTCCGCGTCCTGGCCCTGGCTGAGGTACGTGATGATTCCGAGGTAGCCGACAAAGAGGACCAGCAGTCCCCAGAGCGTCTTCGAGCGTGCTGCGTCGAGAAAGTCCTTGCGTGCAATCGCGACCCAGCTCATAGGTCAGTCACCTCGAACCGCCAGTACCCCAGTGTCAGCGGCACCACGACCCAGACCGCAAACAGCGCCAGCGCGACCCACTCGCCGAGATACCACGGTGCGTCGGCGCTGAGATAGGGGCCGGTCATGTCCTCCTCGAAAAACGCCGCGACCAGCCTGTTGTACAGCATCGTCGGCTCGATGCCGTAGACGAACAACAGCGGGTCCGGCGGCGTCCCGTTGATGACACCAAGTCGTCTGAGCGCGATGTTGATGCCCTGTCGGACGCCGTCCCAGACGAGGACGAACAGGAAATACGAACCGAAGCCGGTCATCGTCGCAAGGCGCTTCGAGGTGGTGAACGTCGAGACTGCGAGACCGATACCGTAGAAGATGCCGCCGAATGCGAGCGTCAGCAGGATGTAGCTGCCGTAGCTGAGCGTCGACATCGCCGTCACCGACCCGAACGGGTAGACGACGAGTGCCCCGGCACCGACGAGTCCGATAACGACGCCGGCAAACAGCCACAGGCCGCGACCGACCAGCTTCCCGAAGACGACCTCGCGCCGATTGTTCGGCAGCGACAGGAGGATATTCAACTGCCCTCCCTCTCGCTCCCCGACGATGGAGTTGTAGCTGAGCAGGATGGCCAGCAGCGGCAACAAAAGCGTAATAGAGCCGGTCATGAAGCCGGCAAACTCGCCTTTCGTTGGGTCGCCCTCGACGGTGATTGGATAGATGTATCCGCCGAGCAGACAGACGGCGACGAAGAAGTACAGCAGATACCGCAACAGCTTCGAGTCCCGGGACTGAGCGTAATCCTTCCGCGCTATCGCCTGCCATGTCATCACCGGCTCCCTCCAGTGTATTCCGCGAACATGTCTTCGAGCGATGCCTCCTCGGTTCGGAAGTTGTTCACCTCGACGCCAGCGTCGTTGAGCGCGACCACTACGTCGAGTTTGGCGTCGTTCGAACAGGTCACCTCGACCTGGGTCCCTTCCTGGGTCAGCCAGGCTTTCTCGACGCCTTCGAGCGTCTCGATGTCGTCGAGCATCCCGTTCTCGATAGCGTCGACCTGTATCTGGAGCTTCGTGCCGCCGCCGACAGACTCCCGGAGCCCCTCGATGGTGTCGATAGCGGCCAATTCTCCCTGGTGGAGGATACCAACGCGGTCACAGACTGCCTCGACCTGTTCGAGGATGTGGCTCGAGAAAAAGACCGTCGCCCCGCGATCGGCCTCTTGGAGAATGATGTTGCGCATCTCGCGTGCGCCGTTCGGGTCCAGCCCCGTCGTCGGCTCGTCGAGAACGATGAGGTCTGGGTCGCCAATGAGCGCCATTGCCAGCACGAGCCGCTGTGCCATCCCCTTCGAGAAGCCGCCGGCCTGCCGGTCGGCGGCGCCTTGGAGTCCAACCCGGCTGAGCAACTCCATCGGCTCCTCGGTGGCGTCTTTCGAGTCCATCACGAATTCGAGGTGTTGGCGGGCGGTCAGGCGCTCGTAGACCTGATACCCCTCTGGAAGCACGCCCATCCGTTCGCGGGCCTGCTTGCCCTCTGTCTGGGAGTCGTGGCCGAAGATACGGACGTGGCCGTCTGTCGGCCGGACAAAATCCAGAAAGATATTTATCATCGTCGACTTCCCGGCACCGTTGGGACCCAAAAAGCCGAACACTTCGCCTTCCTCGACCGTGAAATCAACCCTGTCGAGTGCGGTCACGGTCCCGTATCGCTTCGAGATATTTTCGACCTCAATCGCTGCCATGGTATACGGCCAATTGAATACCACTATTTAAATCAGTACTGACCAGTTTCCCCGCCTGCAACGGCCGATATCAAGGCGTCAAAACGACCTTTCCACTCGATTTCCGGGACTCGATGTACTCGTGGGCATCCGTGACTGCCGCGAGGTCGAACGAGCGGTCAAACTGGACCTCCAGGCCACCGGATTCGAGCAGTTCTGTTAGTTCTGGAACTGCTTCGAACACGCGTGTTGGTTGTCGCTGTGTCGCCCGTCCGAGGTGATAGCCCTGGATAGTTTTGTTGCCAAACAGTATCTCGTCGGTCCGGAGCCGTCCCGGCTCGCCCGAAGCGGCCCCGTAGACGACCATCCGGCCGAACTCTTTGAGCGCGTCGAGCGAGCGTGCGCTCGTCTCGCCGCCGACGCCGTCGAGCACCAGGTCGACACCGTGGTCGCTCTCGCTCTCGATTACTGCCGCGAAGTCCTCCTCTTTGTAGTTGATCGGGTGGTCACAGCCCAGCCGCTCGGCCAGCGCCAGCTTCTCCTCTGTCGATGCGGTCCCGAACACCTCTGCGCCCGCCTCGCTGGCGAGCTGAACGGCCGCCGTTCCGACGCCGCCCGCCGCGGCGTGAATCAGAACGCTCTCGCCGGCTTCGAGCTCGCCCCAGCTGTGCAAGCAGTTGTGGGCCGTCAGAAACTGGACCGGGAAGCCGGCGGCCTCCTCGAAGGACAGCCCCGCCGGAATATCGAACAGGCCGGCCGCGTCCGCGGTGACGTACTCCGCGTAGCCGCCCGAATCGAGCATCGTCACCACCTCGTCGCCCGGCTCTCTGCCGACGCCTTCACCGACCGCGTCGACGACGCCCGCGACTTCGAGGCCCGGCGTGTACGGCGGGCTCGGCCCACCTTGGTAGTGGCCGCGTCGCTGCATGATGTCGGCGAAGTTGATACCTGCTGCCGTGACCTCGATACGGACTTCACCGGCGTCGGGTTCGGGCTGTGCAACCTCTTCCACGTCGAGTACGTCACGACTTCCGTACTCTTTGACACGTACTGCGTGCATCCATTGTTCAATCGCACCGCACGAGCAAAAGGCTGTGGTCAGCGACCGATACACGAGTTAGGTGGCTAATGAATGAAAAAAGACAGGACGGGGTGGTATTGTTCGCCGCTAGCAACGAGTCTATAATGGCCGTCGGACATATTCCGGGTAATGGCAGCCTTTCAGTCCCACGAACAGCTCGTCAGCGCGATCGAGGACACAGCGTTCGAGCGACCGCCGGCACTCATCGCAAACGCACATATCACCGGACTGAGTGTCGCCCGCGCGCTCTCGGCCCACGACGTCCCGGTCATCGCCGTCGACCGGACCGGCGACGGTGTCGCACCGCCCTCGAAACACGTCGACTTCGCAGGCCAGGTGACGTACCCACTCGACGACCAGGCGGCCTTCCGTGAGGATATCGAAGCCATCGCCGAGGCGGCAGGGACCGACCTCGTCGGCTTTGGCTGTATGGACGAGTGGGTCCACGCGCTCGTCGACACCGAACCCGACGGCGTCAGGCTCCCCTTCTCTGACCGGGCGGTCATCGACGACGTACTCGACAAGTCCTCGCTGTACGAGACTGCCGAAGAACTGGGCGTGCCGTACCCGGAGACGGTCCCGCTCACAGCAGAGGCTGACGTGGCCGAAGTCACCGAGCGGCTGGGACTTCCGCTTGTGGTGAAGCCGGCGTTCAAACGCGAGTTCGAGGAAGTCGTCGGCACCAACGTCATCGAAATCGAGAACGAGGACGACCTCCGTGATGTGGTCGATCTCGCCGCCGAGGAGGACATCGAGATTATGGCACAGCGCCGCGTCGACACGGCTCGAGGGCGTGACCACTCGCTTGCTTCCTATCGAGGCCCGGACGGGGAGACACTCTCACTGGTCGGAAACGCACGCGTCCGGAACCCGCTCGATTTCGGCACCTCCTGTCTCGTCGAACGGAGTTCCGAGCCAGCCATCGAAAAGCGGGCGCTCGCGGTGCTCGACGAGACCGGCTACCACGGCATCAGCGAGGCAGAGTTCGTCTACTGCCCGGACCGCGAGGAGTATCTGTTGCTCGATGTCAACACCCGCCCCTGGAAGTGGATTGGGCTCCCGGTTGCGGCCGGCGCGAACCTCCCCTACGCCGCCTACGCTGACGCCACCGAGGCAGCCTACGAACACGACGGCATCGAGGACGCGCGGTGGGTCTATCTGCCGGATTATCTCGACTTGCTGGCGACCGACGACGGCTTCCGGGACCGCCTCAGTCGGAACGACTGGACCGCGCTGGTCGACGGGAGCTTCGACGGGGGCGGCGACCTGACGACCGCCGTCTACCGACCGTCGGACCCCGAACCGGCCTATCGGGCACTCCGGACGGCCGTCGGCGGGCAGGAGTACTACTGCGCCTGTTGAGCAAGTATTTCCGGCAGTTCGGGCGTTCATCTGTCTGGGGACCGAACTCGGGGGCGTGAGCGAACGCCTCCGTCTCAACCTCTTTACGATGAGTTCGGTCGAACACGTCACTGTCGGCTCCTGGCGGTATCCCGGCGACCAGTCCAGCCGATACCGCGACCGGGAGTACTGGACAGATGTCGCTCGGACCGCCGAACGAGGCGGCTTCGACGCGGTCTTTTTTGCCGACGTACGCGGCATCTACGACGTGTACGGCGACTCGGCCGACCCGGCACTCGAACGGGCCGTCCAGACCCCCTCGAACGATCCGGCCTACGTGATTCCGGCGATGGCCGAAGTTACCGACGACCTCGGCTTCGCGGTGACGAAATCCACCTCATACAACCACCCATACCAGTTGGCCCGCGAGTTCTCGACGCTCGACCACCTGACAGACGGCCGGGTCGCGTTCAACATCGTCACCTCCTACCTCGAATCCGCGGCGGCCAATCTCGGCTTGGAGGAACGCATCGACCACGACGAGCGCTACGACAGGGCTGAGGAGTTCATGGCGGTGTGTTATGCCCTGTGGGAGGACTCCTGGGCGGACGATGCCGTCGAGCGCGACGCTGAGACCGGCCGGTTCACCGATCCCGAGAAGGTCCACCGAATCGACCACGAGGGAACCTATTTCGACGTTCCTGGCCCACACGGCTGTGAACCCTCACCACAGCGGACGCCGGTGCTGTACCAGGCGGGCTCGTCGGACCGCGGCCGAGAGTTCGCCGCGAAGCACGCCGAGGCAGTCTTTCTCAGCCAACCCTCGGAATCCGCAATCGAGGAGTACATCGCCGACCTCGAATCCCGCCTGGTCGACCACGGCCGCGAGCCCGGCTCGGTCGCCTTCTTCCCTGGGCTGGTGCCGATTGTCGGCGAGACCGAGGAACTCGCGGCCGAGAAATACGAGAGCTACGTCGACGCTATCGACACCGAGGGCGTCCTGACGCTGTTGTCTGGGTTCGTCGACATGGACCTGTCGACGCTCGACCCCGACCAGCGCCTCGAACACATCGAGACTGAGGCCATCCAGGGCGTCGTCAACGCCTTCACCACCAACGACGACCGCGAGTGGACCGTTCGCGAGGTCGCGGAGTTTGCCGGCCTCGGCACGACCTCGCCGGTCGTGGTCGGTACGCCCGAGGAAGTCGCAGACACCATCGAGAGCTGGTACCGGGACCTCGGCATCGACGGTCTCAACGTCAAAGAAGTCGTCCGCCCGGGAACGCTCGAAGACTTTGTCGACCTCGTCGTCCCCGAACTCCGCGAGCGGGGCGTCCTCGAACCGCCGACCGGTGAGACACTCCGTGAGCGGACCTGCGGGCAGCGCGGCCTTCCCGCCGGCCATCCAGGTCACCAGGAACAGTAGTTAGACAAGAACGCGTTCGAGGTCGACGACCGTGCCTGACTCTGCCTCGGGGTCCCCGACGAGCCGACCCAGACAGACCGCCGCTCCATCGGGCGTGTAACAGGCCACCAGGTCGCCGTCTTCTGGTGGACTCTCCGCCCTGTCTCCGGCCGTGACGCCGATGACACCCGGCGCGTACACGGGCGCACCCTCGGCCACTTCGCGGGCCGCCGTCGGTGCAATCGTCACCCGTCCGAGCGTCGCAAGCGCCCGCTCGGCGGGAGCGACAATCTCTCGCAGCGGTTCCTCGTCGCCGTCTTCGATCCAGAAGGCGAGAGCGTCGGCGAGGTCCTCCATTGTGACGAGGTTGGTGTCGTCGAACGTGCCGGTCGCCGACCGCCGCAGGTCGCCCATGTGTGCGCCGGTCCCCAGCGCCAGGCCGATGTCGTGACACAGCTTCCGGATGTAGGTCCCCGATTCACACCGGACTCGCAGGAGGAGCTGGCGGTCAGCCCGGTCCAGCACCGAAATCTCCTCGACGCGGCGAACCCGGAGCTGGCGTTTGACCGCGCTCTTGCGCGGCGGCTTCTGGTAGAGGTCGCCCTCGAAGGCCGACAGCGTCGCCTCGAAATCGGAGGGCAGCGGGCCGTGACACTCCAGGACGGCGACGTACTCCTTCTGGCTGTCGTCGAAGACCTGTGCGAGCCGGGTCGCCCGGCCGAGCATGAGCGGCAGCGACCCCGTCACCTTCGGGTCGAGTGTCCCCGCGTGAGCTACCCGGTCGATGGTCTGGTCGGTCGCTGCCAGTGCGTCGGTCACGAGGTCGCGCGTCCAGTCTGCGACCTCGTGTGAGGACGGTCCCGGTGGTTTGTCGAGGTTGACGAGGCCGAACGACAGCAGCTCGGCGGGCGACCGCTCGTCAGGTGGGGGACGAAGCGACATCACTCGAACTCGTAGCGAATACCCGTCACAGGTGTCTTCCCCTCGTCGGCGTCTGGCTCGTAGGCGTCGATGGCTGTCTCCGTCAGCGAGAGGACCCCATCAGGGCTCCAGCGTGCGGTGTCAACCACGAGGTCGTAAATCGAGAGGTCTCTGATATCGATGCCGTAGTACTCCTGGTAGCGTTTTGATTCGCTCTCGGTGCGGGCTTCGGTCTCCTCGCGTGCGGTCTCGACTGTCTTGTCCTCGCGGTCGGCGATACGCTCGGCCCGAACGTCGAGCGGTGCATCGAGCCAGATTTTGAGGTCGGCGTGGTCACCGGCCATCCAGCCCGCGAGTCGGGATTCGAGCACGAGGTCTTCCGACTCCCTGGCTGTTCGTCGCAGCCGTCTGTCGAGGTCTCTGTCTATCTGGTCGTCGTCCTCGGCGAGTCGGTTCAACTTGAGCGGTGACAGGTCACGCTCGGCGGCGAGGTCACGAAAGATATCGCCCCCAGAGACGTGTTCGTAGTCGAGGGCGTCGGCGAGTGCCGCCGCAAGCGTGCTCTTGCCACTGCCGGCTTGCCCGGAAACGGTAATCAACATACCTAACCTCACACAGTCTACCTAAAAGACGTTGCGAGTTCGGGCCGGCTACGGCCCGTGGACGGCCGAGCTTGAGCGTCGGTTCACTTCTCGTCCGCCCGCTCTGGGACTTCCTTCGTCGCCAGCAAAACCGCCGCAAGCGCGCCGATGACGATAACGCCCACCGGGATGGGTATGCCGACGATATCCCGCTCCTGGAAGTAGAGGTAGCTGGAGCCACAGATAGCGAGGGTCGCGACCCCGAGCAATCCACCCATCACCCGCACCTCGCTGACGGGGAGGCGGGCGCTGGTTGCCTCGGTCCTGAAGTACAATCCGAGACTCAACACCACCGCAAGCGCGAACGCGACGGCGGCCACCGTCCAGAGCAGGCTCGCCTGTGACAGTGTCCCCTCGTAGAAGCTCGCCGAGGTCGGCGGCGACGTGAGATAGACGCCCCCGAAGAGGTTTGTTCCGGCGTACTGGGCTTCGAGAAACTCGGCGAAGTTGCCAATCTGGATGTTTCCGGCCGTGACTGTCTCCTCCCGGAGTTGTAACTCGAAGAGTGCAAACCGGAGGACGAACATCGTCCCTTCGGCCGCCGGTGCCTCCTGGACCGTTGCGCTCGTGTGATAGGTCACGTTCCAGGGGATAAGAAGCGAGACCCAGGCCGCGAGCACCGCCAGTTCACTAGTGTAGCGCGAACGTACCCACATGTCCGTGCAGTGCTCTGTCACAGGACCAACTTAAGTATATCCGTCTCACGACAGCCGACTGGCTGTCATGGCACGGCTTTACGAAACATGGTGGTTTTTGTATCAAGATGCGCAAGGGAAACCAGTTGATGAGGGATTCATTGGTTCCCATCGCTGTCGCCCTCCTCTGTATCGTCGGCATCGGTCTCGGCGCGGCGGCAATCACGGACAGTCTTGATGGTGACGGCGGTAGCTCTGGTTCGCCGACAGCTGGCAGCCAGAGCCCCGGTGGTGATACGGAGAGCGCTAACGAATCCGGAGCGGGTGGCAGTCCGCTCCTAGGAGAGGGCGGCCAACAGGGCGACGAGTGTACCGCGGATTACAACTCAAGTGACCTTTCGGTTGTCGCCGTGTTGCTCGCACTTACAGTCTCAGCGCTGGGGGCTATCCACCAGCGAGAGGTCATGGCGGGTATAATCACGTTTCCGCTCGTCTTTCTCCCGGCGATGTTTGTCGTCATCCTGATAACAGCACTGTACGGTTGTCCGCCCCCCGGTGGAGGGGCTGCACAGGCCGCCGCGAACGTCTCGACCGATGCCGTGACAGATGCTGTGAGTGGGTCGGGCGGCGAGTCGGACGCTCCAGCCCAGCGGCTTCGGCTGGGTGGTATCTTCGTTGCTGTTCTCGGCGCGCTCGCCGTGCTTGGCCTGTACCTGCGGGGCAGAAAACGCCGGCTCGAAGAGAAAGAGACCTTCGATGAATCGGACGTTGCAGACGAGGTCATCGCGGCCGCAGGTGACGCGGCAGACGAGATAGCTCAGGTCTCCGACAGCGAGAACGCCGTCTACCGCGCCTGGGCGCGAATGGCCGAACCACTTGACGTGGCCCATCCCGAGGCCAGCACTCCCGGCGAGTTCGCCGATGCGGCTCTTGCTGCCGGACTCGACACCGACGACGTCGACGAACTCACGAAGTTATTCGAACAGGTCCGGTACGGCACGACGCCGGTTACCGACGACCACGAGCGCCGTGCTGAGGCAACCCTCC
This sequence comes from Halovenus salina, assembly GCF_026410925.1. Taxonomy (GTDB): domain Archaea; phylum Halobacteriota; class Halobacteria; order Halobacteriales; family Haloarculaceae; genus Halovenus; species Halovenus salina. The sequence goes on from NZ_CP112972.1 coordinate 2,961,381, forward strand.
GGCGAATCGAGCAGAGCGGAGCTGCTCAGGGAGTCGCCGAGGACGAGGGGCCAGCTCAGGATAGTCAGCCGGCCGACGTGAGCGGAGGTGACAGCCAGTGATGACGAAGCGAACGACGGCCGGTCTCGTGCTCTTTGTGGCTGCCGTCGCGATTATGTTCGCGCCCCAGTTGGGTTATGACATCCCGCTTGCGAGGCAGCTGACGATTCTGCTGGGAGCATTCGTCATCGGTGCCGGCTACCTGTACGGCAGAGGGGAGTCACGGACCGACACGAATATTCCCGACATCGAGGGGCCCACTGCGCTGCCAACGCCCGGCGACGAGATTGAAAACCAACTGGAAATACTCTCTAGACACCCGTTCCGGCCGAACGAAAAGCGCCGGTGGAGAAAGACACACGACGACCTTCAGGAGCGGCTACACTCGCTGGCCATGGCGACGCTGTCCAAGCGATACAACCTGACGGAGGCCGAGGCAACCCAGCTGCTCGAATCGGGTGCCTGGTCGGAGAACGACCATGCCGCCGCCTTCTTCGAATCCGGCAATAGCGGCGGCGAGCCGTCGCTCATTCCGTGGCGCAAGGGCAAGACAACAGCCGGGGAACAAGCCGGCCACGTCATCGACGAACTCGGAGCCATCGAACGTGGTGAACGACTTCTTCCAGAGGGAGCACTCACGGCGATTCAAGAAGGCAACGATCCGGCACGGCCGAACACGGGTGAGTCGGCGTGAGCCTCCTCGAAGAACCAGACGAAGAGACAGAGACGGCCGAGGAATCTACAGAGCCGGAACGCGAGTTGGCCCCGCTCCGCCTGATCGATACTCACACCCCCGATTACTGGAACGTTGTCGGCGGCGGAGTGATGATTGCTGTGGGGCTGGGAATTATATTCCAGACGGCGGCGCTGTTGCTCGCGCCGGTGGTTGCAGTCGGGATACTGGCCGTGCGACCGCTCTCACAGCCTCCGAGACCGGAGCTCGGTATCAGCCGGTCGCTTACCCCCGAGTCGCCCGACGCCGGTGAGACCGTTACCATCGAAACCACGGTGCGAAATCTCGGAGACAGCACACTCTCCGACTGTCGGTTCGCCGATATCGTGCCCGACGAGCTCCGTGTTACGTCGGGGTCGCCGCGGCTCGCAACCAGACTAGAGCCGGGCGAGACGTGTACGCTGGAGTACGAACTCGAAGCTGAGAGCGGAAATCATCAGTTCAAGGGCGTTTATGCCGTTGTGACAGACCAGATGGCCACACGGGAACACGAGTACGAACTGGCTGGCCCGACACAGCTCAACTGCCGGTACGAGCCAGAGCCACTCGATATCCCGGTCGTACGGCGGCTGACGACGCCCTATGCCGGCCGGCTGGCGACCGACGAATCCGGCGAGGGGCTCGAATTCTACGCGGTGCGCGAGTATCGGAGAGGCGATTCGCTCCGCCGCATCGACTGGAATCAGTACGCGTCGAGCCGGGAGCTTACGACGCTCCAGTTTCGCACACAGCGGTCGACCTCGATTGTGCTGTTTATCGACCTGCGCCAGAGTGCCTACACCCGTACCGACCAGTCTGAGAGACACCCTGTCGACCGTAGTATCGACGCGGCGAGTCGACTGCTTGTAACCCTGCTCGACGAGAACCATCGAGTCGGTATCGCGACGCTTGGACCGGATTACTGGCTCGCGCCCAGCGACACCTCGACCCACCGGACTAGGGCACTGGAGGCGTTCTCGACGGAGCCGGCGTTCTCCTCGGGCCAGCCTGACAACGCCCACCCGATTCGGCTGCGGGCGATACAGCTCCTCCAGCGGCTGACTGAGCCGACCCAGATACTCCTCTGTACGCCCCTTACCGACGACAAGGTAGAGGTACCGATTCAGCTGCTCGAATCGGCGGGCCACGAGGTGACTGTCATCTCGCCGGACCCGACGTGCATGGACAGCCGTGGCGGCACCGCCGCGGCGCTCGACCGTCAAAGTCGCATCGACCGTATCCACGGCTACGGCGTCCCTGTCATCGACTGGGGTGCCGACCAGTCACTCGATGTGGCTGTTGCGCGGACGATGGAGGGGTGGTCGGGGTGAGCGCAGACAGGACCTGGGCGGAGTTCACGTATCACCCGCCGACGGCAGCGACGGCCGCCGCACTCGGCGCGTCGTTCGTGGCAGCCGTGGCGCTCGCCTCCGTCCGACTGTCCCTTGCCCTCGTGTCTATTACGGGTGGTCTCCTGCTGGCGCTGGGGATGTACCGGGGCAGCCATCGAATCGTGACCGCCGGTGCTGGCGTGATGTTCGGTGGCCTCTGTCTACTCGTCGGGACCAGCGGCGTGGTGGTGCCCGCGCTGGTGGCTGCCGGCGGAACAGTTGTCGCCTACGACGCCGGACGGTACGGCGTCCGACTCGGCGAACACGTTGGTGAAGACGGCAAAGCGACCCGAGCGGTCGTCTATCACGTCGGCCAGACCGTCGGCCTGACCGCCGTTGGCGGCGCTGTGGGTGCCAGTATCTACTACGTCTCGCCGACAGAACAGCCGGAGTTTGCTATCGTCGTCCTGCTGGTCGCGGTCGTGTTGCTTGTCTCGGGGCTCGTTCTCTCGGGCTCGGAGGCGTGGTCGGAGTAGTCAGGCCTCCAGCTCGACAGTCGGCACAGGGACCTGGTTGAGGACATCTCTGACGACACCGCGCTGTTCGACACCCTCTATCGTGGCCTCCGGCTTGAGAACCAGACGGTGTGCGAGCACCGGCTCGACAATCTGTTTCACGTCGTCGGGCGTGACGAACTCTCGGCCCTGGACCACGGCGTGTGCACGTGCGGACTCGAACAGCTTCTGGGTGCCCCGTGGAGAGACGCCGACCTCGACCTGGGGGTGGTTCCGGGTTGCTCGCCCCACTCTGGCGATATACTTCAACACGTCCTCTTCGATATGGACTGTCTCGGCGACCTGTCGCAGGCTCCTCACCGAATCCTGGTCGAGTATCGAGTCGACCGTCGGCGTCTGTTCGTCGCGTCCTGCCCGCCGCCGCAGGAGTTCGAACTCGCCTTCCTCTTCGGGGTAGCCAAGCGACGACTTCACCTGGAAGCGGTCGACCTGCGCCTCGGGGAGTTCGAACGTTCCTTCCTGCTCGACAGGATTCTGAGTGGCGATGACGAAGAAGGGCTCTGGCAGTTCGTGGGTGTCGCCGTCGACGGTCACCTGGCGCTCTTGCATCGCCTCCAGCAGTGCGGCCTGTGTCTTCGGCGGCGCACGATTTATCTCGTCGGCCAGCACTACGTTTGCGAATATCGGTCCCTCGGAGAACTCGAAACTCTGGTCGCGTTCGTTGAAAACGTGTGTCCCCGTCACGTCAGAGGGAAGCAGGTCGGGTGTGAACTGGATACGCGAGAACTCGAGGCCGAGCGCCGTCGCCAGCGAACTCGCGGTCAGCGTCTTCCCGGTACCGGGGACGTCTTCGAGCAACACGTGGCCACGCGAGAGGACGCCGACCATGACCGTCTCCATGAACTCCCGTTCGCCGATAACTGCGTCGAGTATCTCGTCGATCACCGACTGTGTCGTCTCGCTTGCTTCGGTAACGTCCATGCTTCCAGAAACAGGTTCTGCCCTCTTAGGGCTATCTCTCCGTCTCAATCCGCGGCGGGACCCGTCCCACCGGCGTACTCACGGGCCGCATCGACCAGGTGTTTCCGGTACTCGCTCGCGTCGGGGTCGGCGTCGAGTGACCTGAACAACTCCTTGAAGCGCTCGAAATCGATTTCTGGGGCGTCTGCGGCGGCAGCGTGTGCGAGGTCGTAGAGCCGGTGGTCGTCGCCGACGAGGTCGTGGCGTTCGACCAGACCGAGGGCAAATGCCGCGTTGACGGCCGTAATCTCCGGGTCTGCACCGGCAGCAAGTGGGTCCCACGCTCCGGGGCCGCTCGGGTAGTCGACCAGCGACTTCGCGAGGCTGGCTTCGAGAAAGTCGACCAGCTTGTCCGCCGGGGCGACATCGAGCCAGAGGTCGTCGGCGTAGATGTCTTTCATGTGGTTGGCGATCTGATAGCAGTGGGTGAGCTTGCGTTTCTCGACGGTTCGCCCAGTCAAAGCGAGGTAGATTGCTTCCTCTGTCGACTGAGTGTGTGATGGGTGTGCCTGTTCGTGGTGGTGCATGTGGGCGAACTCATGGAGTGCAAGCTCTCGGGCCATCGCGCTCGTCGCGGCCTGTCGGGAGATGGTCAATCGGTGCCCGTCTTCGGCGTGGCTGACGCGGGTCCGCTCGTCGGGGTCCTCGACGACGGTGACCGTCACGGACTGTTCGAGTGGCCACTCCGATTCGACGAGTTCAGCGGCGGCGAAAAACGGTTCTGCAGGGCCTGGTCCCTCCTTTGCAACGTCCATACGCACATATCCAGGGGACGCTGGCGTATTACAGTTGCGCCGAACCCGGGCTACTTGAGGGTCACGTATGTGAGGAAGCTGACTGCCACGAGCTCGAGTAGATGCATGCCGAGCGCCACCTGGCCAGCGATGGGGTCGGCGGCGTACAGCATCTTCATACTACTGAGGAAAAACACCAGACCGACCAGGTTCTCGACCAGTAAGACGAGACAGAACCCGAGCAGACCCAGCACCATCGTCGACCGGAACTGCCGATAGTTCCGGAGCCAAACGAAGGCAATGACCGTGAGCAACACGCTGTTGACTGCGGTGAGGGCAATTCCGAGAACCGTCGGCACTCCCATCGCCATCGCTAGCTCACCTCCCCCGAGATCTCCTCGAAGGTCTCTTTGTGGCGCTCGAACTGGTCGGTCAGGAAATACAGTTTCCCGTAGTCGTGCTCGCTCGCTTCGACGACGTTGTGTTCTGCCAGCATATCCAGGTGGTGGTCTATCGTGTTGTAGTTGAGGTCCAGCGCATCGGCGAGCTCGTTCGCGTTACGGGGTCTATCTGCCAGCTCTCTGACGATGCGGACCCTGTTAGCACCGCCGCGGCTGCCAGCGAAAAGGTACCACAGGGCCTTCTCCATTGATTTCACCTGTTTACTCGACGCAAGCAAATGCGTTTCGACATCGAGTGCCTGCCCATCCGCGTTGTCTCCCTTGTGGTACATCGTGTTCGGTGTTGTCGTAGGAAGAGTCTGTCTCAGTTCACCGATACGATGGGGCAGTTGACGGTCGCCGCGCCCATCGCGAGGACGTTCGCGTCCGTCGCCGAGTCGAGGTCGGATACCCCATCGAAATCGGCGTTGTCATAGGGGTTGACCATCCACAGCGGTGAGTAGCCCGCCTTTCCCGGCAGCGTCGCGACGACGTTGTGGGTCTGGTCGTTGCCTTCCTCGGTCATGAAGCCAGACGCAGGGCCGCCGCCCTCCTGGCCGGGGTTCGTGTTGAAGCTGACGTAGATCGGCGACAGCGATACGTTGCCGTCGCCGTCTGCCTCGTAGCTGTCCTCCTCGAAGAGGAAGTACGGGACGACCTGCCCGTCGTACCAGCCGTCGACAAGCGGTGCCTCGTCGTGGTTGTCCCCGAAGTGCTTCGAGGCTGTCGACCCCTCGGGAACGACCGGACAGTTCTTTATCATCCCGGTCGGCTCGACATCGTAGCCCGCCTCGGTGATGTCGTCGACGCTGGTGGCGACGTTAGCCTCGTAGTCGTCCGGGACAGTGACCTTGTGGACGTGCCAGAAGTCGTTGTAGCCCTCGTCGCCAGGAATTACGTCGATGATGTTGAGCTGGTCTCCGACTGGGTCGCCGCTCTCGTAGAACAGCGCATAAATCGGTGCCGGCGTCTGGGACTGGACATCGAAGTTGTAGTACTCGACCATCTCGCCGTCGGGGCCGAGACCTCTGGTGATATGTGGCCCCTGGTCGAAGTCAACCGGCTCGTCCGGGCCCGGGAGACCGTTTTCGTCGTTGCGTACGAGGAGCGTGCCGGCGTCCTCGCTGAAACGGTCGACCGCGGCTGCCGGTGCATCAGACGGGTCGGTTGGCTCTGGACCGTCTGAACTGTCTTCGGTCGTCCCATCGTTGCTGTCGTCCATCGTACCTCCACCGCCGTCCATTGTATCTCCACCGTCATCCATCGAATCGTCGCTGTCGTCGCCGTCGTCGCCGCCGAGACAGCCTGCGAGGGCCACGGCTGTCGAGCCGCTGGCTACCTGTATAAACTTCCGCCGTGTCGTATCGTTATCTGACATTCCATCTCAACCGTTCGACTGGCCTGTAAAGGGGTTTTTTCAACATGTGGACAAATTCTGCTGGACCTCCAGCGTGAAACAGTTGAAATTTCGCTCCAATTTGGCCGCCCTGTGGGCGGTCATGTAACTGATGGTTGTGTCCGGCAAAACTGCCGCGCGTATGCAGACGGATACTCTCGTCTCGCTCATGGGCAGTCTCGACAAAGGGGTATGTGCAAGAATAGCACGCAAACCTCCGAGCGAGCCGGATTTTGTCGGCACGAAACACTACCCTTTTGACCCTGCTACCGGTATGCGACAGTAATAATGGGCCGACGAAAGAAAATCGTTCAGGAATGTGAAACGCTGATGAATAAACCGGAGAACATCCGGAACATCGCGATTGCGGCACACGTCGACCACGGGAAGACGACGCTGACGGACAACCTGCTCGCGGGCGCAGGGATGATTTCCGACGACACCGCAGGCGAGCAGCTCGCAATGGACACCGAGGAGGACGAGCAGGAACGTGGAATCACCATCGACGCGGCAAACGTTTCGATGACCCACGAGTACGAGGAGACGAACCACCTCATCAACCTCATCGACACGCCAGGCCACGTCGACTTCGGCGGCGACGTGACGCGTGCGATGCGCGCGGTCGACGGTGCGCTTGTGGTTGTCGACGCTGTCGAGGGCGCGATGCCACAGACCGAGACGGTCCTGCGCCAGGCGCTTCGCGAGGGCGTCAAGCCGACCCTTTTCATCAACAAGGTCGACCGCCTTATCTCCGAACTGCAGGAGGGTCCCGAAGAGATGCAGGAACGGATGACCAGCGTCATCCGTGAGGTCAACGACCTCATCCGGGGGATGACCGAGGAGATGGACGACATCGAAGAGGACTGGACGGTCTCCGTCGAGGACGGAACCGTTGGATTCGGCTCTGCGCTCTACAAGTGGGGAGTCTCGCTGCCGTCGATGCAGCGCACCGGAATGGACTTCGGCGAGATTATCGACCTCGAACGCGCGGACAAGCGCCAGGAACTCGCCAAACGAACGCCGCTGTCGAACGTCGTGCTCGACATGGTCTGTGAGCACTTCCCGAACCCTGTCGACGCACAGCCCCGTCGTATCCCGCGCATCTGGCGTGGCGACGAGGAACAAGACGTTGCAGACCAGATGCAGCTCGTCGACGAGGACGGCGAGGTCGTCCTGATGGTGACCGACATCGGTATCGACCCCCACGCGGGCGAAATCGCCGCGGGGCGTGTCTTCTCGGGGACCATCGAGAAAGGCCAGGAGCTGTACGTCTCCGGGACCGCGGGCAAAAACCGCGTCCAGAGCGTCGGCATCTATATGGGTGGCGAGCGCGAGGAGGTCGACCACGTCCCAGCCGGTAACATCGCCGCCGTCACCGGTCTCAACGACGGCATCGCCGGCTCCACAGTTTCGAGCGTCGAGATGACTCCCTTCGAGTCCATCGAGCACATTTCGGAGCCGGTCATCACGAAATCCGTCGAGGCGAAGAACATGGACGACCTGCCCAAGCTCATCGAGACACTCCAGCAGGTCGCAAAGGAGGACCCGACAATCGACATCGAGATCAACGAGGACACTGGCGAACACCTCATCTCCGGACAGGGTGAGCTTCACCTTGAGGTCGTCACTCAGCGTATCGAGCGCAACCAGGGTATCCCGGTGACGACCGGTGAGCCGATTGTCGTCTTCCGCGAGGCACCCCAGGAGGACAGCCGCGAGGTCGAGGGTATCTCGCCGAACCGTCACAACCGGTTCTATCTGACCGTCGAGACGCTCGACCAGGACATCATCGACACGCTCAAACAGGGCAAGGCGTCGATGGACATGCCCGAACTCGAACGCCGTGAGGCGCTTCAGGACGCCGGCCTCGACAAGGACACCTCCCAGAATGTCGAGCACATCCACGGCGCGAACATCATCATCGACGACACGAAAGGTATCCAGCACCTCAACGAGACGATGGAGCTGGTGCTCGAAGGGTTCGAGGAAGCACTCAACGACGGCCCGCTCGCCGCTGAGCCAGTCGAGGGCGCGCTGATTACGCTCCACGACGCACGCCTGCACGAGGACGCCATCCACCGCGGTCCCGCACAGGTCATCCCTGCGGTCCGCCAGGCGCTGCACAACGCACTCATCGACGGGAGTGTCAAGCTGCTCGAACCGATTCAGGAAGTCCGCATCGACGTACCCAACGAACACATGGGTGCCGCAAGCGGCGAAATCCAGGGCCGACGTGGCCGTGTCGACGACATGTACCAGGAGGGAGACCTGATGGTCGTCGAGGGCGTCGCACCGGTCGAAGAGATGATTGGCTTCTCGTCGGACATCCGCTCGGCCACCGAGGGCCGTGCCTCCTGGAACACGGAGAACGCCGGCTTCCAGGTGATGGCTGACAACCTCCAGCCCGACCAGATCGACGAGATTCGCGAGCGCAAGGGCATGAAGCTCGAACTGCCCCAGAGTATCGACTACTTCTAAACCTCTTTTTACTTCGTTCGACAGGCGCTTCGCGCCTGTCGTGATGACGAGAGAGCTTCGCTCTCTCGAACCACCTCGGGTTTCCTCGGGCCGCTTCGCGGCCCTGCGGGAACCTCTCGGTCGCAAAAACTAGGGGAAAAACTCTCTCGACCCTCGCTTCGCTCGGGTCGAGTGAACCGCGCCTGCGGCGCGGATGCTTGGTGACAGGTCCTTTGATTCCGGTGGTAGACGACTCGTATAAGAGGCTGGCTGTGCTATGGCAGGATATGGAACTTCGGGGCGAGCGCGAGTGTCAGTCCTGTGGTACGAAGTGGTCGTACTACGAGACGGGCGAGATTACCTGTCCGGCGTGTGGGAGTATTCGGAGCGTTGGCCTCGACGAGCCGACGGCACACACGGCGGGTGCCGCCGAACTCGACCTGACCGATATCAGAAACGAAGTTGGTGACGTGAGCATCGAGACGCTGGCCGATGATGCTGCCGAAGCAGCCCGGACGTACCTCCGGAGTGTCGGATTCGTCGACGCGGGCGAGTTACAGCCCCTCTCCGATACGGTACTGGCAGCGAGTGAACTGCGCCGAGTCGGTGCAACGCTCGGCCGCGTGATGCGCGTCGACGAGGACGAAGAACTCTATCTGCTTGAACTGCTCCGTCTTGCCGACCAGAACGACCGGCCAGCTCCCGACGAGGTACTCGAAACACTGGCACCGGAACGTGGGCTCGGGGTCGCCGCCGCGGTCGACATCTACCTCAGGGACCTAGGTCGGGTCTACGAGGACCGCGACCCGGATGCCGACCGAGTGTTGTCCTCCCTTCGCTCACGCCGGAAACGAATCGAGGCGCTGGATGGCGACGTCGACCCCACCGAAGCAGAAGGGCTCGTCAGGACTACCCGAGACGTGAGCGCGTACCTGCGCCAGGACGACGAGGCGGCGCTCGCCCGGGCACTCGAACGGCTGTAGCTACCAGGTCAGCTTCCAGGCTGCCTTCTCGTCGTGGCGGGAATCAACCGCATCGAGAACTGGGACCGCGTCGTCACCGCCGAGGTCTTTGACAACTCCTTCGAACACTCCTTCTGCAAGTGGAACGGTGTACGGCCAGTCGTCCGAAACAGCGACCCGTGCCTCTCGTGTGCCATCGACGGAGACCAGGTATCGCCCTCCAGGATGTGGGTCTTTGCCGCCTCGATGGGCCTGCTGGTGCATGTCATCGAGCAGTTCGAGGCCGTCACCGACAGTCGTGATTTCGTCGGGCCACTCAACGGCAGACGCGCTCGCAGCACCACCTTCCTGCATCGTCGACGAGCCCACCTGATGCTCGATGCGCTGATACGTCTCTGCGGCATCTGCTACCGGATACCACTGGTCGTAAACTACCTCTTCGGAAATGTGCTTCTTGAAGATATCTCGGACCTTCCGCTCGAACACCGGCGAAACGGCTCCTGCACTCTCGATGAGCGACGCAATATACTGACCGCTCAGTTCGGCGTCAGTGTCTAACTCTGCCATCATCAGTTTAATGCCGCTATCTGTTCATATAGATTCAGCATTAATATCCAGGCAAATATTATTTAGTTACTATATATAATTTATTTTACCTATCTTACATCGGGTTTGACGCGTCTGGACATACGGGTACCGACGGTCACAAACAACAGAGTTCCAGCCAGGATGTGGGCTACGGCAACTCGACGGCAGTATCGGTCTGCAGGCTGGTCGCCTTGACAGTGTTGTAGAGCAACATCGCACGCGTCATCGGTCCGACGCCGCCGGGAACTGGCGTTATTGCGCTCGCTTTCTCCTTTGCACTCTCGAAGTCTACATCGCCGACCAGTGTCGTTCCATCGCCGTCTTCGGCCTCGACGCGGTTGATGCCAACATCGATGACGACGGCACCCTCCTCAAGCATCGACCCATCGACCAACTCTGGAACGCCGGCTGCGGCGACGACGATGTCGGCCTCACGAGTCTTGGCCGCCAGGTCGTCGGTCCGAGAGTGACAGACCGTCGTCGTCGCGTTGCCGCCCGGTGCGTCCTGGATGAACAGGTTCACCATCGGCTTGCCGACGATGCGGGACCGTCCGACGACGACAGCATCTTTTCCTTCGGTGTCGACATCTGCGGCCGCGAGTAGCCGCTGGATACCGTGAGGGGTACAGGGTTTGTACCGCGGATAGCCCGCGACGAGGCGACCGACGTTCTCGGGGTGGAAGGCGTCGACATCCTTCATCGGGTCGATGCGTTCGAGCACCTCCCGGTAATCGACGTGGTCGGGAACCGGCGACTGGACGAGAATCGCGTTCACGTCGTCGTCGTTGTTGAGGTCGTCGACGACCTCGAACAGGTCTTCGGCGGGCGCGTCCGCATCGAGCGTCACGTCACGCGCTCCGATGCCAACCTCTTCGCAGTCGTCCTGTTTCATCGAGACGTAGGTCTCACTCGCCGGGTCCTCACTCATCAGCACTGTCGCCAGCGTCGGTCGCTCGTCGGCCGCTGCGAGCGTTTCGACGCAGCCGGTGAGTTCCTCACGAAGCGTCGATGCAACCGCGTTTCCATCGATTATCTCGGTCATATCTACCGTGGCGTAGCGGTGGCTCTTGAACGTCCCGAATTGACTATCGGCACCCGCCCAGGAGGTGGCTTCCTGTGAGCGAAAGCGAAAAGGGCTATCTGGCTGGACTCCCTACAGACGTTCAATTGGGAATGTATGCGTTCACCGAGCGGCCTGAGATACTGTTCATCGCTGAGAGCGGAGGCGATGTCGGCCCGCTGCCATCCACACTCGGCGAGAGTCGCTCTGTGTCCCGGCTGGCCTGGAGTGGAGAACAGGACCTGCCTGCCGCCGACTGTATTCTACTCTCGGAGACACTCGGTACCGGCGACATCATTGAGTTGGTGCGCTCACTGGAGGCAAGCGGAGAGGCACCTCCTGTCATCGCGTTCGTGGGGGACGACGGGGACACCGCCGAGCGCCTGCTCGATGCCGGTGTCACAGAGGTCATCCACTCCTCAGTCGCGACTGTGGCCCCAGCAGTCATCGACCGTCGTATCGAGGCTGCGCTGGCCCTCTCCGAGCACACGCCAATACATCGAACGGTCGAGGACGAGCCGACGCCGCTGTTACAGGAGGTGACAGAGAATATAAACGATGTCGTCTGGCTCACTCGCCTCGATGACGGAGCCGAGATTCAGTATGTTAACAGCGCGTACGAGGACGTGTGGGGACGGAGTCCCAAACACCTTTACGAGGATCGCATGTCACTGCTTGACACAGTCCATCCTGACGACCGTGAGCGGATCCGAGATGCACTGCACGAGCAGGTCGACGACCCAGACGACTACGACGAGATCTACCGCGTCGTTCGACCGGACGGTGAACAGCGGTGGGTCCACAGCCGCTCGGTCGGCGTCCGAGAGGACGGCGAACTGGTTCGCATCGTCGGTATCGTGACCGATATCACCGAACAAAAGACACGCCAACAGCAACTCGCCGCAGAGCGTGACCTCGTCGAACGGATTCTCGAAACAAGCACGGCCGGCATCGTCGTCATCGACACCGACGAAACAATCGTCAGAGCAAACGAGCAGGCCGCCACAATCCTGCAAACGTGCAAAGAGGAGATTCAGGGTAGTACCTACTCGCCGGAGGACGTCCGTATTCGGAAGATAGACGGAGACCGTCTTTCGAAATCCGAGTCACCGTTCAACCGCATCAAGCGAACAGCCGAACCGCTCGAAGACGAGCAACTGATCGTCGCGCATCCCGACGGCGAGGAGACTATCATCTCCGTCGACGGCGTTCCAATGTTCGACGGCGACTCACTCGAACGGGTCGTCCTCACCGTCGAGGACGTGACAGACCGGGTCACAAGAGAGCAGCGACTTGAAGACCAACGCGACGAACTCGCCGACCTGGACCATATCAACCGGATAATTCGGGGTGTCCAGGAGGCGCTTTTGAGCACCGAGACCCGCGACGAAATTCTCCAGGCTGTCTGTGAGAACCTAACAACTGCCGACCGGTACCGGGACGCTATCGCGTTACAGTCGGCCGGCGACGGTCGCGTTGAGGCGACTGCCTGGACAGATTCGGGTACACTCGTTGACACCCTCTTTTCGAGGACAGATGCGGTGGCACCGGTGGGGCCGACAGAGCAGGCGCTTACGACGAGTGAGACACAGGTCTGTCATCGCTGTGATGAGGACCTCCCTGCTCGCTGGCGAGCGGTCTTCCAGAGGGCTGAAGTCGAATCGGCAGCGGTGATTCCAATTGCCTACGACGGCACCAAACACGGCGCAGTTGTCGTGTTCTCGGAAGCAGACACACCGGATTGTGTCCGGAAGCGGCCGGTGTTCGACGAGCTCGGTGAGACGGTCGGGCATGCGGTCGCTGCCGTCGAGAGCCGCCAGCGCGAGGAGACACTGACCGCCCTCTACGAGGCGACCCGTCAGTTTCTCACCGCCGAGACGCCACAGGAGATCAGCAACGTTGCGGTCAACACGGCAACCGATGTCCTCGATCTCTCAGGTCTGGGAATCTTCCTGTTCGACGAGGAGACGAATCTCCTCGAACCGGTCGCCGAGACAGAGCGCTTTCTCGAATTCTTCGGTGAATCGCCGGTGTTCGGTCCGGGGAAAGGCGACTCTATCACCTGGCACACCTACGTCACGGGGGAGACACAGTGTTTCGACGACGTGCGAACGTCCGACCGACTGGCGAAGCCAGACACGTCTGCCCGCGCTTCGCTTTTAATTCCACTTGGGAAACACGGCGTCTTCGCTGCTGCGACGAGTGAGAGCGGTGTCTTCACCGGCCAGCGCCGGAAGCTCGTCGGACTGCTTGCCACGACAGTCGAAACCGCCTTGGACCGCGTCGCCGGTCAGGCCGACATTCGCGAACGCGACGCGGCACTCGAAGAACGGACCAGGGAACTCGAACGCGCCGAACGCCTGCTCGCTGCCAGCAGGACGCTGATGGAGGTAATTCGTGATACGAAGACCCGAGAGGAACTGGAGGCCGAACTCTGTGAGAGACTGGTCGAAGAGACGACACTCTCGTTCGCGTGGGTCGGCCACCGGCCGGCCGACAGCGACTGTCTCGAGCCCCGGTCGTGGGCTGGATCCAAACAGGAGTATCTGGATGCCATCTCGCTGACGGCCGGCGGCAACGAGCCGGCGGTACAGGCAGCCGACACGGGTGAACTGACAGCCGTCGCGAACGTAGCGACAGAGATGCGCGAGCAGGCGTGGGCACGCAAGGCTATCGAACGCGGCTTCCAGTCTGCCCTTGCCATCCCACTCGGCTACGGCGAGACGGAGTACGGTGTGCTCACGGTGTACGGACCCGAGCAGACCGTTCCCGACGAAAGTGCCAGAGAGCTTCTCGAGGCGATCGGTTCGGTGATTGCCTACGGTATCAACAGCGTCGAAACCCGCCGGGGGATGCTCGCAGACGGAGCGACCGAACTGGAGATATCGCTCGGACAGACCGACACGTTCCTCAACGCGGTGGCGTCACTCGTCGACGAGCCGGTCAGTTACCGCGAGATAACGCCACTCGCAGACCAAGCCACGCAGGTGTTGTTCTCGCTGTCTGATCCGCCTGTCGAGGACATTCTCGCACTCGACAGGGCGTTCGTCACGGTGGAGTCGCTGACACACACGCGACGGGAGACGACACACCTGTTCCGGGCGATTCTTTCGGGAGAGACTGTCGGGGCGGACATTCTCGACTGTGGCGGGATTCCACAGTCCGTGACGGCAACACCAGACGCCACCCAGGCGACTGTCAGAGTCTCCTCGGAGCTGACCGTCCGAGAGTTCATCGATCGACTCGGCGACCACTATCCCGACGCGGAGTTGCTCACCAGACAGCCTGCCGGGGATGTGGATGACGACGGCGACATCCGGCGCGCGTTCGCGGGGCGTTTGACCGACAGACAGCGCGAGGTACTGGTCAGTGCATACGAGAGCGGATTCTTCGAATCGCCCCGGGAGACGACGGGCGAGGAGCTTGCTGGGCTGTTTGACCTCTCCCAGCCAACCGTCACTCACCACCTCCGGGAGGCACAGCGGCGGCTGTTCGCGTCGCTATTCGATGAACCCTGACCCAGTCTAGATATTTAGCCCCACATCTCGACCAACTCTTGTATATTAGTAATCATTTGTATGTACACATCACACTAAACGTAGAGTGGCGACAGGAGTTGCAACACGCCTGTCGTACTCCGGCTGTCAGAGGCACGGATCTCCGTCAGGGGAACGGTTCTCTCTGTTTGACCCCTCTCTCCCCAAACACGTAACGCAAGAGTGAGACACCGCTCAATCAGTCGTACAGCGTGAACTCGTCTGTGAGTTCGTCGACGCGTTCGCGTACCTCGGCTTTGACAGTCTCGTCGTCAGGACTATCGACGACGCGAGTAATGAGGTCGGCAACCTCTCGTATCGCCTCCTCGCCGAAGCCACGCGTCGTGAGTGCCGGCGTTCCGATTCGGATTCCGGAGGGGTCGAACGCCGACCGCGTCTCGCCCGGGACTGTGTTGGCGTTGAGTACGATACCCACCTCTTCGAGTGCCTCCTCGGCTTCCTTGCCGGTCGTGTCCGGGTGTGACTCTCGGAGGTCGACCAGAACGAGGTGGTTGTCGGTGCCGCCCGAAACAAGCGAGAAGCCATGTTCCTGGAGTCGGTTGCCGAGTGCCTCGGCGTTGTCGACGACCTGCTGGGCGTACTCCTCGAACTCGGGCTGGAGCGCCTCGCCGAAGCCGACGGCTTTACCCGCGATGTTGTGCATCAGCGGACCACCCTGCGCACCGGGGAACACAGACGAGTCGATGTCGTCTGCGTACTCCTCATCGCACATGATGATGCCGCCACGACCTGCACGGACAGTCTTGTGTGTACTGCCGGTGACGAAGTCGGCGACGCCGACCGGCGAGGAGTGAACACCCGCCGCGACCAGTCCGGTGATGTGGGCGATATCGGCGAGATGGTACGCGTCGACGGCGTCGGCGGCGGCCTGGATGCGCTCCCACTCTACGTCCCGAGGATAGGCGGAGTATCCCGAGACGATGATATCGGGGTCGAACTCCTCGGCCGTCGCTTCGAGCCCGTCGTAGTCGATGTAGCCGGTCTCTTCGTCGACTTGGTACTGCTCGACCTCGTAGGTCTGGCCCGTGAAATTCGCCGGATGCCCGTGCGAGAGGTGGCCGCCGTGGTTCAGCTCCAGTGACAGAATCTTGTCGCCGGGTTCGAGCATCGCCAGGTAGACGCCCATGTTCGCCTGCGTCCCCGAGTGGGGCTGGACGTTCACGTGGTCGGCACCCCAGAGCTCTTTTGCCCGGTCGATAGCAAGGTTCTCGATCTCGTCGGCGTGTTCACAGCCGCCGTAATACCTGCCGCCGGGGTAGCCCTCGGCGTACTTGTTTGTCAGCTCGGAGCTCTGTGCTTCGAGCACCGCCTTGCTGACGTGGTTCTCGCTCGCAATCATCGCTAGCGTCTCGTTCTGTCGGTCCCGCTCGGCTTCGAGGGCGTCGGCGACTGCCTCGTCGGTTCCGCGCACGGTCTCGTAGCTCATGTTTCTCTTTCGGGGAGTCAGGGGTTTCAATCTACCTGTCGCGTCCTCCTTGGCCGCGAGTTCACGAGCGGTCCATGTGGTCGACCCCAGTTATCTCGAAGCGGGCACCGCCCGAGTCGGACGCGACGGCCTGAACCTCCCAGCCGTGGGCACTGACAACGTCTGCGACGATAGCGAGCCCGAGCCCGGTTCCAGAGCAGGAGTCGGTGTATCCGCGTTCGAAGACTCTCGCCCTGTGTTCCGCGTCGATGCCTGGCCCGTCGTCTTCGACGTAGAAGCCGTTCCGTTCGGAAAGGTTTCCGACTTCTACGGTGACAGCATCCTGGGTGTGCTCGATAGCGTTGCCAAACAGATTCTCGAAGAGATGGCTCAGACAGTCACTATCGCCGCTGACTGTGCTGTCGGTCTCGACCCGTAGTGTCGCGTCCTCGGTCGGCACTCGTCTCCAGCAGCGCTTGACAAGGTGGCGGAGGTTGACCGGCCGGGACGCATCGACAGCCTCGCCCTGGCGGGCGAGCGTCAGTACGTCTTCGACGATTGCCTCCATCCTGTCGAGCGCCTCCTGTGCCGTCTCCAGGGCGTCGGTGTCGCCAGTCTCCAGTGCGTATTCTGTGCGCAAGGACGCGACATTCAGCGGATTCCGGAGGTCGTGTGAGATGATCGACGCGAACTCGTCGAGCCTGGCATTCTGCTGTTCGAGTTCGCGTGCTCGGCGTTTGAGCTCTGTCTCCCGGTCGATGCGCTCGATAGCGGCGACCGCGTGTTCAGCCAACAGTTCGACCAGTCGGCAGTCCGTCTCGTCGAACGCCCCGGCCGACTCCGAGACAATCTGGAACACCCCCCAGTCTCCCAGCGGGAGGCTGAGTGCCGACCGGTAGCACGGCTGTGCGGGCAGGTAGCCGGCCGCCTGCAGGTCGTCGACGACGAAACTCTCGCCGCGGCGGTATGTGTGGCTCCCGAGGTTGTCTTCCTGGTCGATTGGTGTCTCCTCGTAGCAATCGTCAAGCGACAGATCCGAGCCGACGGCTTTCGGAACTAACACGCCGCTTTCCACTTCGCCGATTGCACAAATGTCGAAAGAGAAAATATCCTCGACTGCCTCGATTGTGAGTTCGTAGACGGCCTGACGGGTCTCACAGGATTTCATCTCGGCTGTAACGGTGTGTACTGCTTCGATTTGGCGGCGCTGGCGTTCCTGTGCCTTGGTAGCACCGCGGAGTTGTGTCTCGCGTCTGTGACGCTTTATCGCGGCTCCAAAGGAACTGACGAGCATCTCTGCGAGTCGTCTGTCTCGGTCGTCGAACGAGTCGGGTGTTGTCGACTGTGCCTGGAACACGCCCCACGGCTTGACGGGGACGGTGATTGCCGACCGAACCGACGAGTGAGAACGGTCTCCACTCGCTGCCGTGACTCCCTCGGCTGTCACTCGTGGCTCGTCTACTCGATACGCCGCGTCTAGTAGCCCTGCCTCTTTTCTGTGTAGGTCCTCTCCGGGCTCGAGCGGGCAGTTCGCCGAGGTTGCCCGGACTTCGAAGGCGGAGTCGTCTGCCTCGGCGAGCAGGCATCGGTCGAATCCGAGTACGTCGACGGCCGACTCGATAACGACGCTGCGTGTCTTGTCCCTCGATTCCGTTCGGCGAAGTACTCGTGTTGTTTCGTGGAGCGCTCTGAGAGCCCGTGCGACTTCGGCGTTTTCGACAGCATCTGGCGGTGGACAGCCTAGTATCTCGCCGTCCACCCTGCGAAGGTCGTACTGCGGTCCAGGCTCGTTGGCCTGTGTTGGCCGAATCGAGACGGTATCGGGTATCTCTCCCGGGCCGACGAGGGCGTCAGCGTCACGTTCTCTGATGACCTGTGTCACTGACTTACCGACGAGCGACTCCGTTCCCTCGGAGCCGACGCGCTCGGCGAACTCCGGGCTGACGTGCGTGAGTGTCCCCGTGTTGTCGACGACGAACACCGGTAGCTCAAGCTGTTCGACAAGCACGCGAAATCGCCGAGCGTCGGATGTGATAGCCATCATCGTCCAGCGGGGGATGAATGTCTAACATCGACACAGTACAATTGTATAAATTTTTTGATTTTTATAATCGAATAGAACGGGTAGCGACGCAAACACCAGCAACGGGCGCTGTCCGATATGTTTGTAAAGAGTCACGTCATTATGTATATCAAATACGAACAACGGTCATCGTCCGTCTCATCGTGACTGTTGCGAGTCTTTACCGCCGCCGGGAAATGAGATGTGAGCCTCACTCCGTGAAACACCAAGGTTCGTGACGTGGTCGGGAAAATAACCGCAACAATCACTATCAGTCTGCGGGGTCGACACGGAGGTCACCACCGCAGTTCCCACACTCGTAGGCCGACGGGTTCGAGACCAGCTTCGAGCGGCGGTACCTGGCGATCTGACTGTCACAGTCCTCACAGCGGACCCACCACTCTGGGGCGGCGAACCGCTGGCAGTGGACGCTCGTGTCCAGCCCCTCGGCCAGTCGACGGAACTGTGGCCCGTGTCCCGTGTCGCCGTTCTCGTTGAGCAGGTGGACGTGAATCAGTTCGTGGCGGATAGTCGATGCTGTCTCGCTCCAAGCGCTGTTCTCGAATTGTCGCCAGGCGAGCGATACCGACTGGGGCCGCCCGTCGCGGTGGTGGACCGCTCCCGCGCGTCGCTTCGCTCGCGTGCTGACTCTCCAAGAGAGGTCGCTCACGGTGACTGTGAGCCCGGCCGCGCGGACGACCTCGCGTGCGTACACCTTGGCGGCTGCGAGGAACTCCTCGTGTGTACAGGGTGGGCTGACAGCGTACGACGCTGGATCTGGTCGGTCCTCACCACAGACGCGATTGATCATCCTGTCAGTAGTGACTCTCCTCTCGTGGCAAGACGAGGACCGGCAACGGCGCGTTCGTCACGAGTTTCTGTGTGAAATCGCCCGCGAGGAACTTGGAAAGTCGATTCCCACCGCGGGGTTGGAAAGCAATCGCCGTCGCGTCGACGTCTCGCGCCGCCGTGAAGATACCCCTGACCACGTCGGTTTCATACGTGGTGTATTCTTTGGCATCTGGGAACCACTCACGCACAGCATCGTAGGCGTCTGTGGCGATGGCTTCGGACTGTTCGACGGGCGTCTTGTCCGGAACGCCGCCGCCTTTCTCGACGACGTGGGTGACGGTCACCCGCGCCGGCGAGTACTGCCCTAGTGCGCGGGCGGTCTCTGTTGCGTCGGATTCAGTTGCAACCGGTACCAGTACGTGTGCGAGTATGTCCTCAGTCATAGCTGACCTTGGCCCAGCCACGGCATAGTCTTCACGGTGATTTTCGGACGCTCGTCTCCGGCGACGGGCTTATCTTCGGGTCGCGCCAACATATTCCATGATAGAACGCGTTCTCGTTCCGATAGACGGGTCGGAGATGTCTCTACGCGCACTCAGGTACGCGCTGGAGGTCCATCCCGAGGCTGAGATTACTGCGCTCCACGTCGTCGGGGAGCCCTCGGGAATGATGGGCGAAGCGACACGGCTCGCACTGGCGGCGGACCTCCAGACCGAGGCCGAATCCCTCGGCGCGGAGGTCGTCGCGAGCGCAGACGCGGTCGCCGAGGAGTACGACACGGCGGTGACGACCAAGGTGGCCGTCGGGCACCCTGCCCGACATATTCTCGACGCCAGCGAAGGGGTCGATGCGGTCGTCGTTGGCGCTCACGGAGGGTCGCTGGCTGACCGGCTGTTCGTCGGCAACATCGCCGAAAAAGTCCTCCGCCGGTCGCCGGTCCCCGTCACGGTGGTCCGGTGACGCAGTTCACAGCCCGGTCGGACACTCGATGACGGTCGTCTCCGGCCCCCACTCCTCGACCAGCGCCGCCAGCGACCGGACGCCGAAGGTCTCGGTCGCGTAGTGGCCCGCGAGAACCACGTGAATCTCCGATTCCCGGGCGTCGTGGTAGACCTGCTGTTTTCCTTCGCCGGTGACGAGCACGTCCGCCCCACAGTCCTGGGCCTCGTCGAGCCAGTCGACGCCGCTGCCGGTGACAACGGCGATATCCTGGACGGACTCGGGACCAAATTCGAGCAGCTGTACGCCCTGTCCGCCCGTGTCGAGGCCCTGTAGTGTCTCTTGAATCTCGGCAATTGGGCGTGGTTCGGGCGTTCGGCCGCGCTGTCCGATGGACTCTGGTCCCAGCGACCCGAACGGTTCGGTCTCCTCCAGGCCGAGCAGGTCCGCGACCCCCGCGGCGTTGCCGAGTTCCTGGTGGCCGTCCAGCGGGAGATGAGAGGTATAGAGTGCGAGCTCGTTTTCCACGAGCCGGGCGATTCGCTCGTACTCCCGGCCGGTGACGCGCTCGATACCACCCCACGAGAGACCATGATGGGTGACGAGCAGGTCCGCACCGGCGTCTGCTGCGCGTTCGATTGTCTCGACTGCAGCATCGACGGCGAAAGCGACCGTCTCTACCTTGTGGTCGGCGGGCCCGACCTGCAGGCCGTTGGCGCTCGCATCGAGGTCGGCGTAGTCGTCGGTCCGGAGTTCGTCGTCGAGTCTGTCGACGAGATCCTGACAGTACATGCTTCCGGGTTCGGCGTCGGTGATGGTAGGTGTTCCCTTCGAGCCTGACTACTCCGTGTGTGATGTTCCCACAGATTGGGAATCGGCAGCCGCTATTTGGCGGTAAAACCATACGTTTCGTATATGAGCGGGATTCGAGCGGAACTGGTCTTCACGACGCCAGAGACCTGCCCGGTTGCGAGTGCGTCCTCGGCAGTTGACGAACCAATCGAGGAAATCGAGTGGGGTTCCGGCGACGACGGTGTCACCGAACAGTTCACCGCACCGGCGGACTCGACAGAGATGCCGACGACAGCCGACGAGGCCGAGTTCTCGGAGGTGTTCGACTACGGGCCACGAACCGTCTACGAGTTCGACCGCGACCCGAATCGGCCCTGTGTCTGTGAGTTCGTTGAGGAAACGGTGGGGCCGGTGAGTGACACCTACGCCGTCGACGGCGACCTCCACGTGACGATACACGCCCGGGATATAACGGACCTCCGGAAGAACATCCGGGCGTTCCAGGACCGTTTCGGTGATGTTCGCATCGAGCATCTCGTTAGCGGGCGAAGCGACGACGAAGACAGCGATATCACTCCCGTCGACGTGCGCCGGTTGACCGACCGTCAACAGGAGGTGCTGGAGACGGCGACAGAGATGGGGTACTTCGACTACCCCCGCGGTGCCAACGCAGGAGAGGTCGCCGACGAACTCGGGATACAGCCATCGACATTCACCGAACATCTCAATGCTGCCCAATCAAAGATTCTGGACGAGCTCGGATTCGGGGAGTGATACCGGCTCTGACTCCCCAGAACTTTTTACCAGATTCCACCTAGCGTACTATCAGTGAGGGACCACGCTTCGATACCAGCTGAGCCGGACTTCGACTGGTGTTACGAGATAGTGGGAGACGTTTCCCGGACGTTCGCGCTCACTATCAGTGAACTTGACGAGCCGCTGGCGCGTGAAATCTGTGTCGGCTATCTGCTCTGTCGCGTCGCGGATACAATCGAAGACAGCGATACGATTCCGCCGGCTGAACAGGCTCGCTTACTCGACCAGTATCGGTCCGCCTTCGAGACTGGTGACCCCGAGCGTCTCGACCAGTTTATGCACGGCGTCGAGGAGTGGATACCGGACGCGCCGTCGGCCGACTGGCACGTCGTCGCGGAGACGCCCCGCCTCTTTCGGACCTACCGGGCGCTCCCCGAGAGTTCACAGGCCGAAATAGCGCCAGCGGTGACCGAGATGGTCGACGGTATGGGGCTATTCATCGACCGCTACGCCACGGAGGGCGGTCTCCGCATCCAGACAGTCGACGAACTCGAAGAGTACTGTTGGTACGTCGCGGGAACTGTCGGTCACCTCGTCACTGGGCTCGTCGCACGCGACGCGCCAGAGCGGACCCGAGAGCGCCTGTACGACGTTGCACCCTCGTTCGGTCTCCTCTTGCAACTGGTCAACGTTGCCAAGGACGTTGCTGTCGACTACGAGGAAGAGAACAACGTCTACGTCCCCGACGAACTGCTGGAGCGCCACGGCCTCCACCCCGAAGACATGAGAACAGGAGACGAAGCGTTCGTCCCCGTCATCGAGGCGCTTGTTGCCCGGGCCGAAGGGTACACAGAGGACGCACGAACCTGGCTCGAGACGATGCCCGGCAGCCGCGGCAACGTCCTGAGTGCCTGGGCGATTCCATACTTGCTCGCCGTCGCAACGATTCGCGAGCTGCGCGCCCGACCAGAGGATGTCATGCTGGACGGTGATGTCAAGGTATCACGGTCCGAGGTCTACGCGCTGGTCGAGACCTTCGCCGGCGACGATGTGCCTTCACTCGACACGTTACAGGCAGAAATCGAACAGGGCGCGTTTGGTCAGTGAGTGTGTTCTGTCGCGAGCTGCTCGCGGAGCGTCTGCACCCGCTCAACCAGCGTCTCCACCTCCGCAGCCAGTAGCTTCACTATCGGCTCTTTCCCGACCGCACCCGGGTCGTACACCGCGACCGGCGCGGGCTCTCGGCCCCCGAAGGCCTGTCTGGCTCCCCACTGCATCGTACTTCCCTCGACGGACTCGACCTCGTCTGGCTGTTCGCTCCTGTCGTAGCTCCCAACCGGCCACGAAAGCGCCTCCAGTGCCTGCTCGACGGCGTCGTCGAACCGACAGTTGACCGCAAACCGGTAGTCGGGCTCGTACTCGCGGGCGGCAATCAGGAACCGCGCGACGTGACTCGACGCGCCAAAGCGGACGCCGCCGTTTGCTCCAACCCCGTCTAATCGGCGCGTGATGCGTCCCTCGACGGCTGCACACTCCTCGGGTGACTCGGCGTATGGTGTCGCGCCGACGACGTTCATGCCGACCTCCGGAACGAGACGGGCCAGCTTCATGCTGACGAGCTCGGCGACGGCGTCGCTGACAGCCTCGGCGGTCGGCTCTCTGGCAGCATCGTTCCGGAGTTCGACGGTGTGGTGGACTGCACCTGGCCCTTCCCCCACATCGAGGCCGTATCTGACCGCGCGTTCGAGCAGGTCGACACCCGCCCGAACAGCCGCTCCACGGTCGCTCCCTTGACCGAGGCGTGTCGCAATCGCCGCAGACAGCGTACAGCCCGAGCCGTGAGTCGCGTCCGTCTCAATCCGGGGGTGACGAATGCGCTCGACACCCTCCTCCGAGACTAGTACGTCGACGACCGGCGAGCCGGCGACGTGTCCCCCTTTGACGAGCGCTGCTTCGGCTCCCATCTCGACGAGGCGGTCGCCGGCTTCGGCCGCGCTCTCGGCGTCGGTAACCTCGACGCCGGTGAGCACCTCTGCCTCGTCTGCGTTCGGGGTGACCACGGTCGACTCCCCTAGTAGTGGCTCGTAGGCTGACTCGGCGTCGCGGTCGAGCAGCCGGTCTCCTGAGGCAGCGACCATCACCGGGTCGACAACGACGGGTGCATCAACGTCGTGGAGCTGTTCGGTCACAGATTCGACGACCTCTGCGGTCGCGAGCATCCCTGTCTTGACCGCGCTAATATTGAAATCCGAGCGGACAGCCGCACACTGTGCCGTCACCTCCTCGGCTGGTAGCACGTGTGTGCTCTCGACACCCCGTGTGTGCTGGGCCGTGACGCTCGTGACGGCGCTCGTCGCGAAGCCGCCACAGGCCTCGATTGTCTTGATGTCGGCCTGAATTCCTGCGCCGCCGCCGGAGTCAGTGCCGGCCACCGTGAGTACGACGGGTGGCTCTACTGGGTCGCGAACTCTGGTCATATGAGTGTGTATTACTTGGTAGTATAAATTGGTGGTGCTACGACGAGGGAAATTGTCTTTTATGTTGGCTACGTCACCACCGAATATGGCAGACCTGCGCGTCGTCCACGAAGGAGACGAGACGCTCGGTGGAGACGGGAAGACAGATCGACGGGTCCTCGCCAGCAACGTCACCGTCGCCGACTCGCTACTCTCGACGGCGCGGGGGCTTATGTTTCGCTCGACACTCCCCGAGGAGTTCGCGCTGGTAATGGAGGTCGGCGGCGACACCTTCTCTCCGTTCACGAGCGGGCCGCCCCGTCAGCTGGTGCACATGCTGTTCGTCCGGATGCCGCTCGATGTCATCTGGCTCGACGACAACGAGGTGGTTCGAGTCTCGCGGCTGCCGCCCTGGCGGGGCATCGGGATGGCGCGGGCGGACCGGATTCTCGAACTCCCGGCGGGGAACGCCGATGGCGTCGCTGCTGGGGATACGGTCGTCGTCGAAGATAGTAGTGGCACACTGCTCGGAGCGGAGTAACGGTCTACGTCGGTGGGACCGATTCCGTGACTAGCCCGACGACCTCGTCCAGGTCCGTCACGCTGTGTGTCGGTGTCGTCTCCAGGGAGCGGGTCCGGTTGTGGTCGCGTCGCATGAACGCAACGTCCATGCCGGCGCGTTGTGCGGCCACGATGTCTTTCTCCTTGTCGCCGACGTACAGTGGATTCCTGGTGCCGATGTCCTCGCGTGCCCGCTCCAGAAACGTCGGCTCGGGCTTTTTCAGTGCCAGACTATCGAGGCAGGGCTCTCGGGCGTGGACGGTCTCGAAGGCGTCGGCGAACTCGTACTCGTCGAGGATGTGTTCGACGACGCGGCGCTGGTTGTTGCTCGCAATGGCGAGGGGGACCTCCGAGAGCGCAGCGAGGGAGTCGATATCCGGGTACGGTCGCTTCTGCCCGTCGACAGCGGCATCCGTCAACACCCTCGCGAGCATGTTGTCCCGGAACCGCCACAGCGTCTCCGAGGAGACGCCGAGGTCGTCACTCAGCTCTCTGACTGTCTCCGGCGAAACACTGCTTGCGAGTGTCGTCACGATATCACGGTCCGGAGCGAGTCCAGCAGGCTCGACCGCATCGACAGCCCGCCAACAGGCCTCCGTCCGTGCATCGCTGTCGAGAACGGTTACCAGGACGCCGTCGTAATCCAGAATGAGGGAGTCGTACGCTGTCATCTGAAGGGGTCGTCGCCGGGGTCGCCGAACGGGTCGTCGTCTTCCTCGCCTGGGTCGTCCAGTTCTTCTTTGGCTTCGAAGGCCTCAGGAGGCTTCCCGGCCTCGTCGATGACCTCGTCGGTGATGATAAGCGGGCAGTCGACCCGCAGGGCGAGCGCGATACCGTCCGAGGGGCGCGCGTCGAAGACGGCCTGCTTTCGCTCGCCGCCGTGATACTGTTCCATATCGATCTTCGCATAGAAGGTCCCGTCGGCGAGGTCGTCGATGCGGACGCGGTCGATTGCCGCGCCGAACTCGGCGACCATCTCGACGAACAGATCGTGTGTGAGCGGTCGCTCGAATGGCTCTCCTTCCATCGCGAGTTGCATCGACTGGGCCTGGTCGCCGCTGACGAATATCGGGACGAGACGCTCTCTCGCCTCCAGTATCACTACCGGGAGGCTGTTACCCCCGTCGCCGACACCGACGCCGACACCCTCGACTGTTGCCTCGTGTTCCATGCGTCCGCTTCGTGGCGGAGGGGGAAAAAGCCGTGGCTACAACAGGAGGTCGTCGACGGCGCTCTGTGCCGCAAGCGCCGCGTCCTCTGTCACCTGTTCGGGGTCGGTCCGTCCCTCCTCGGCATCGAGATAGATGTCGACCTCCAGGGTACCGTCCTCGAAGGTGACTGTGATGTCAACGTCCGAGACTGCCGACCGATCGTACCGGGAGAATATCACGTTCTCCGCGGCGTCAGCCGCTGTCTCAACTACCGTCTCGTCGTCGGGGACAACACCGTCGTCGGTCATGGCCGGATTACGCGCCGCCAGCGCCGCCCATCGGGCCGCCGCCGGCACCGCCGCCGAGCATCTGCTGGAGCTCCTGCTGGAGTTCCTCGAACTGGTCCTGGACGCGCTCCTCCTGCTTGCCCAGCGTCTCGACGCGGACTTCAAGGCTGTCGACCTTCTCTTCGAGGTCCTCTTGTGCCTGCTCGTAGTCGGTCTCGACGAGAAGTTCGCCGACGTTCCGGTACATCGTGGTCTCGCCATCGATGTTCTCGAGCTCTTCGAGTGCTGTCTTGGACTCGGTGAGTTCGGTCTCTGCCTGCTGTTTCTGGGTGGCGACCTGCTGTGCCGTCTCTTGAAGGTCCTGCAGCTCTTCGAGTTTCTCCTGTGCTTCCGGGGGAAGGTTTCCTTGCATACCCAGAAGGTCGGGACCCTGACTGTTAAACCTGCGCATCTCGCCGTCGGGAGCGTCTATCCCTGGGTCCGCTCCATCTCATAGGAGAGGCGGTGGGGCATCAGGGCTAGCGCACGGACGATGGCCGCTAGCGCGACAAAGATACCGAGCAGGATGTGGGCAACGCCGCCGAGTTTGAGCCACAGTAGCGTCGACGGCCAGCTGTGCAGTTCGGCAAGGTCACTGTTTAGTGCATCCGACGCGCGCTCGGGACCACCACCGGCCAAACTGTGCTCGGTGTGCGTCGCGAAGAAGTCCTCGAGTATCGGATGAAACTCGGTTAATTCGAAAAAGAGCGCACTCCCGGCGAGCAAGTAGCCGATGACGGCGAACACCCCTCCCACGAGGAGCATCTTTTTGATACTTTGTACGGTCGCTTCGATGTCTTCGGCGGACCGTCGCTCCAGTCCGCCGCTATCTCCATCTGACATGACATCAATACCAACACATCCCCTTTGTAAAGTGGCGACTACGATGCGCAATCCGACCGCCAGTCTGCACAAAATTTAAATATTATTGTTGGGATTTACTCATTTGGTGGGAGTGCGAGTGTGACACGGCTACCTCGCGGATTATTCGTATCGAAGCTAATGTAGCCTCCAGAACGTGTGACAACCCAGTTGACTATCCACAGTCCCACGCCACTTCCATGCCGCAACGGCTCCTCGGTGCCGTTGAGCAGCACCTCCTGTTCTTCGGCCGGAATCCCTGGTCCGTCGTCGCCTACGGTGAGCCTCACGTACTCGTGGCCTTGCGTTGGCTGTTCGATGCTGACCGACACTGTTGGGCCGTCGGCGTCATTGTGCTCAACGGCGTTTGTCAGGACGTGTTCAAGTGCAAGCCGCAGCTTTGGTGCGGCGTTTACGAGACAGTGGTCCGGTATCTCGGCGTCGACAGTGACCGTCGGGTAGGTTTGCTGAAGACGTGTCACCTCTGTCTCTACGAGCTGTGTCAGGTCCTGTTGCTCGCGCGAAATCCGGTGTGTGTCTAGCATTTCGGCGAGGTCCTCGGTGTAGGTCGTTAGCTCCTGCAGTTCGGCGGCCTTTGAGACGATGCTCTCGGCGTTTGTCGTGACGTCGGCTGTCTCGGAGCGGGCGAGCAACTCCGCACGGTTAAGAACGACGCTCAGTCCATTCCGAAGGTTGTGGCGTAACACGCGGTTGAGAACCATCGCTTGCTGGCGACTCTCTTTGCGTGGCGTGATGTCTCGCGCGTTGATCAAATAGCCTGAAATCGACGACTCCGGACGGTGACTGACAATCCCTTCAAGCCACACCCAGGTCCCGTCGGCCTGGCGGAACCGATACTCGTGGGACTGAACGGCTGCTCTGGAGTGCCCGACCATCTGTTCAATAGCCTCTCTGACAGCAGGCTCGTCGTCGGGATGGAGAAACTCCCAGTACACCTCGTCGCGCAATTCTTTTGGGCTGTATCCGAGGATATTATCGACCGATGGACTCTGGTATCGGACCGTACCGTCTGGTTTGATGACTGTAATCAGGTCGCTTGAATGCTCAAGGAGGGCTTCGAACCAGTCACGCTCGTCTCGACCGCTCGTCTCTCTAATATGATTGACCAAGTGTGGCCGACCGTCAAGCTCAATGACCGATGCCGACATTTCCGCCGGGATGATATCTCCGCTCTTACAGTAACACGTAATTTCATCTGTCCATCCCTCACCCTCTTCAAAGACCGTTTCGGCAAACGAATTGAATTGTTCTAAGTTGTGTGGATGTAAATCCGAGGCAGGCATCGACCGCAGCTCCTCTCGCGGGTATTCCACAAGTTTCTCTGCGGCAGGGTTACAGTCGACGATGCTGTCGTTTTCGACGTCGACGATGAATATCGCGTCGTTTGCGTGTTCGAAAATCGTCTCGAACTTTTTTTGTGACGCAGTCGGCGCCTGTGAAGCGTTGGATTGTTGATTGTCGGTCATGTTCTGGTCGGCGAGTGTGGCCGACTCAGGCCTCCCGGGCCCACTCTTCTGCTTCTGTTCTGTCCTCGGTCGTCAGCGTCTCTAGAGTGCCGGTGTCTATCTTCCCCCGCAACGAGATAGCTTTGATTCCATCTGCGACGACTCCCCACCGCTCCATTCCCGCCTCGTCAGCGCGTAGGGCGGATTGCTCCCATACGTCGAATACCTCGCCGTCGAAGGGGTCGTCGAGTTTGACCACTGTCACCATCGCGTCGAGATCGTGTGATTCGAGCAACTCCTCAAAAACTGGGTACGCGTCTTTTTTGAACGCAGACAGTTCCATCCCAGGGAGAAACTCCCAGACCATTACCCCGTCTTCGAGTTCTACGGTCCACCCGTCGCCGGATTCTGTGACTACCATACCTGAGACAATGGTATTCGTCTATTTAAATATACACTAACACGTCCGTAACGCCAGACCGAATCAAAAGCGAGACAGCGGGCGTCACTCCGGCTTTTGGTCGAGAAACTCACCGGCCTGGCTGTGTCCACGCTGTACCAACTCGTTGATGAAGTCTGGGCTCCTGTCCAGTTTCGTCGAGCAGTGAAATCGCTTGCCCATCTGGATACGGTGGATGTCTGTCTGTGTGAATTCGTCGGCAGGCAGCGTTCCATCCGCGACCCACTCGTTGACCCGCTTGATGAAGCCAAGCTCCTGGTTGAGCGAGATGTTGCCCGACAGCTCGTTCCGACGGTCGGCAATCACCTCTCTCGACCGAGGTTCGCCCTCGAACTGCTGTGGATTTATTTGAACAATCCACAGCTCCTCTGGCTTGTTTTCGGGTGGCTGGAGCATCAGGTCACGGACTGGTGGATTTTGTGAGAACAGTCCGTCCCAATGATAGTGGCCGTTGATTTCGACCGCTTCGAATAGATTCGGGACTGCGGCCGACGCGAGTATCGCGTCAACGGTCACCGACTCGTTGGTGAACGTCTCGAAGACACCGGCGTTGACATCGACAGTTCCCACCACTAACTCAGGTGCTCCGTGCTTGCAGTGTTCGGGTATCGCTTCGAAGTCGATATGTCGTTCTAGAACGGTACGAATGCGTTCTTTGCCGAGTTCGTTACCCGGTACGTCGTAGGGGCTGACCTCCGGGAGCGGAACGCCGGTCCGTTCGAGCGTATTGGCGAACTGGACCCAGCTGTTGAGCGTCCGGTCGCTGTAGGCTGTCGCCGACAGGTCGTCCCAGATGTCTTCGAGGAGGCCGATTGCTGTCTCTTTATCGGCCGTGACCAGACCGTACCACATGGCGAGTGCAGTAAATGCCCCGCCCGATGTCCCGCTGAGCCCGACCAACTCGTACTCATCGTCCCAGTCACAGTCCGACAATAACCGCTGTAACACGCCAGCAGTAAACGCTGTATGACTTCCGCCACCCTGGCACGCGATTGCGACGTTTGTTTTTGAATCCTCACTCATAGTTGGTCGTACCAGTCACACATGGATAGGTCACTCATAAGTGGTCGTGTAGCCGCCGTCCCAGCATAGGTCACTTCCGTTCAGGTGGTTCGCGTGCTGTGAAAAGCCGAACACGAACAGGTTAGCGACTTCTGCCGGAGTCATCATCGTTTTTGTGCGTGCCTGGCCGAGCATTACGTCCTCGACGACCGCTTGTTCGGAGATACCCCGACTCTCTGCGGTATCGGCTATCTGGTCGAGCATCAACGGCGTGAGCACGTAGCCGACGCTGACCGAGAACCCTCGAAGCGTTCCGTCTCCTTCGGCAGCAATTGCTCGCGTGAGTCCCGTAATCGCGTGCTTTGCGGTGATGTAGGCGGCTTTGTCACGGGTGGCATAGTGGCCGTGGACCGAGGACATGTTGGCAATCGCACCGACGCCGTCGTCGGCGGCCTTGATATGTGGCATCGCACATTTCGAGAGGACGAACGGAGCCCGTACCATCACGTCTTGAAGTAGGTCGTATTTATTCATCGGGAACTCCGAGATTGGGTCGATGTGTTGCATTCCGGCGATGTTCGCGACGTATCGCAACTGACCGTCGTCACTCGCTGCAGCCACCATCGCGTCCACGTCGTCCTCGTCGGTCAGGTCGGTCTGAACGCAGTCGATTTTCCCTTCGGCATCGACAGCCGCGGCTAACCGTTCGGTTTCTGCGAGACCATCGTCGTCGATATCCGCACCGACGACGGTCAGTCCGTTTGCCGCCAGCGCTACGGCAGTCGCCCGACCGATTCCCGACGCCGCTCCCGTGACGATAGCGACGGTGTCGCGCGTGAAACGAGGGTCATCAAGGACGAGCAGGTCGTCGCGGCTCAGTTCCGGCGCACTCAGTTCAAAATCGTCATCAGTCATTTCACGCGGACCTACCGTCCCCGCCCGTATAGTTCGAACTCACACTCAGGTAAGGGCGATATACTGCGCTTACCGCCTTGAGCTCCGGCGGCCGTCACGCCAGAAGTTCGACGCCAAGGACGAGTACACCGACGAGCCCGAACACGACGCCTAAGGCCACCTCCATCAGGTCGCTCGGAACGTACTTGGCCACGCGTGTGCCGATGGTCCCGCCGACGACGACCCCGGGGACCGACCACGCGACGACCCACCAGACTGGTGTCGCCGAGAGCGCATGCACGAGTGCCCCGGCCCCCGCGGCGATAGCGAGCGTGAAAACGCTCGTCGCGACGGCGACACGGGGCGGAAGCCGACACCGGACGATGAGTTGTGTCGTGACGAGTTCAGGGAGGCCGGCACTGATGAGACCCGTAATAAATCCGCCGACAGTCGACAGCGCGACGCCCGGCGGCCGCCAGCAGGTGTCGTAGACGAACTGCTCGCCGTCGGTGGTCTCGATGACTGTCGTTCCCTGCTGTGTGTTCTTTTCAGCGAGAAAGGGCGTTTCGTGTTCACCCGGTTCGTATTCTTCGGGCGGCTCGTAGTAGACGAGAAACGAGCCCAGAACAACGAGACCAGCCCCGAATAGGAGTTTGAGAAGCGTCGGGTCGACGTAGTGAGCGAGCAAGGCCCCGAGGACCACCGCTGGGACCGCCCCCGCCAGCAACCACTTGGCAGTTCGATAGTCGACGACCCCCTGCTTGACGTACGCCCGGAGCCCGTTTCCCATCCCGAACACCTCGGTCAAGAGGCCTGCACCGATTGCCTGTGCCGGTGAGAGCCCGACGACAAGCATAAAAAATGGGCTAAAAAAGAGTGCACCGGAGACGCCCGAGGCAAGAGCGACCGCAGAAAAGAGGATGGCAGCCGGGAACACCCACCAGTGGGTCAGAAATCGCTCGACGGTGAATCCTGTCGATGGTGCACCGGTCGTCGCCGAGGCTGTTCCAACAACCGAGGTCACGTCGAAGACTCCACTCACTGCGAGGCCGACAAGCGCCACCGCGACCGCGATAGCCGTACCAGACCATCGAGTCATGCAAACAGGTCTGCAACACGCTCGTCGGATGGGGTCCACCCAATGAATGCTCCGCCCTCAAACGGAAGGTCGACCGACGCTACGTAGTTACACAACCCGACATAAAAGTCGACGATTAATCCGATGGCCACGACCTCTGCGGAATTATATGCCTGACAGAGTGCACCGTGTATTTCGTCGGTTACGTCCCCCGTTGCTACAGCCTCCGCGTATTGAACGAGGACGAACTCCTCAGGGGGAAACGGCGTAAAATTGTCGCCACCAATGGCACGCATCTCGTCGGTTGTGACACCCTTATTTCGAGCGATGTCGACATGTTGATGCCACTCGTACCGGGCACCGCGTGCCCGGGCGACAGTCAGAATGACCAGCTCCTTTTTTCGCGGCGTGAGCTGGTCGTATAGCGTATCGAGATACTCTAGCGTCGCCTCCAGAAGCTCCGGATTGTGTGCCCAAACACGGAAGATGTGCCGGTCTCCCAGATAGTCGTCGGTGAACAGATAGTGATACTCCTCGGGAATCTCATCGATATCGAGTAAATCGAGTCGCGTCATGTGCCCCAGTACATCCAGGGTGGTACATAATGGTAGCTAACCGCCCGGTAATCCGGTCACTCTGTCGTGGGATACGTTCATTGTGTCTGCTCCAGAGTATCGTTGTATGACCGACATGACGTTTCGTACACCGGACGGAATCGAGGTCCCCAGTGTCACTGCCGACGAAATGCGCGAAGTTGACCGGCTCGCGACCGAGGAGTTCGGCATCGACCTTCCCCAAATGATGGAAAACGCTGGCCGAAATCTGGCCTGGCATGCAAGAGAGATGGGAACAGCGGTGACGGTCGTCGCCGGAAACGGGGGCAACGGCGGCGGTGGCATGGCCTGTGCCCGCCACCTCCACAACCGCGATGTCCCCGTCCGTGTCGTCCTCGACCGACCGCCGGCCGACCTTGAGGGAGCTGCGGCACACCAATACGCGATTCTCGACCAGAGTGGAGTCCCGGTCGACACCGGACCGACTGCATTGGGAGAGCCGTCGGTACTCGTGGACGCGCTCATCGGCTACGGACTCACTGGCGCGGTCCGTGGACCGGCCGCCGAACTCGTCGAGGCGATGAACGACAGGGCGGCTCCTGTGTTGTCACTTGATATCCCCTCCGGCCGGAACGCGACCACCGGCGAGACGCCGGGCGAGGCGGTCGACCCCGCTCGCGTGCTCACTCTTGCGCTCCCCAAAACGGGGCTCCGGTCGGCCGACTGCCCGGTCTCTCTTGCCGATATCTCACTCCCTGTCGCTCTTTACGAGCGACTCGGTATCGACTACGAGACGCCATTCAAGAACCGCTACTGGGTAAAAATAAACCCCAAGTGACAACAATGACCGCTCACACGAGGCGAACGGCTCGTGTCCCAGAAGGATATCAGGCCGTGTGTCTGCGTTCGAACGCCTGAAGGTCCGTTTCGGTCCCAGCGAGAATCAGCGTGTCCGAGCGTCGAACCTCGAAGGCAGGCCCTGGATTCGCGTGGACGGTCCCATCGCGTTCGACAGCAAGCACCTGAACACCAGTTTCGGTTCCAACGGGTGCGTCCCCGAGTGCAGTACCGACGAGTGCGGGAGCGTGTACGCTGGCGACCGTGGGTCGGTCTATCCGCTCGTCACTTCCTCCGGACGAAAGCAGACGTGCCGCTACCATATGTGCGGTGACGTCTGAGAGCGCGAGCGTGAACCCGATGCCTGCGTCGTAACAGTTCTGAACAGACTGGACGTTATCGGCGCGCGCAAGTGTCTGAACGTCAGGCGCGTGGTCCCTGATGACCAGCGCTGCGTATACGGCAAGGGAGTCCCGAGAGAGTGCAAGAACGATGCTATCGGCCTCGGCCACGTCCGCCTTTTTGAGTGTCTGTGGCTCTGTGATGTCCCCGACGACATCGACTCCCTCTTTTTGTTCGTTGTCGACAACCGTGACGTCGACACCGTCTTGACGCAGACAGTTCACCACTGTCTCCCCGACGACACCGTAGCCAGCGACGACGGCACGCTTGCAGGATTCTGGACCAGTCGTTGTCTGATTGAGCGTCGTGAGTTGGTCGCTGTGGCCGACGACGAGCAGAACGGCATGCTCGACCAACGTGCGGTCCGGGTCGACGGGTGCGACGAATTCACCGTGAAACCAGCCGCCAACTACCGTGATGCCGTACTGCTGGCGGAAAGAACACTCGGCGAGTGTCTGCCCTGCCAGGTCGCTACCCTGTTCGACGAGTATCTCAGAGAGCGCCACCTCATTCTCGGTCGTCGTGCTGTCAGAGACGCCGTTCGAAACCTGTGTGCCTCTGATTTTTCCAGCCAGACGCTCACCGACAGCCACGCGAGGGCGGACAACCTCGTCAGCACCGGCGTATCGGTGGTACTCCTCGGAATCGCTGTCTTCGACCACGCTGACGATGCGAATGTCAGGAGCTCGTCGCCGCGCTGCGAGGATAATGCTCGCGTTTATTTCGTCGTTTACGTCGGCGATTACGGCTGCGGCCTCGGAGATGTTCGCTCGTCCGAGTGCGCCGGCTGTCTCCGGGTCTCCCTGTATCGCATCGACTCCGTCTCGGAGGAGGTCCCTGACCACATCACGATCGGGTTTGACAAACAGGGGTTCGACGTTCATCTCCTCAAGCTCCGACCGAAGGGCTCCTTCCCGAGGCGAGTCGGCACAGACGATGACGTGCCCAGTCAGCGAGCTCTGGCTTGGAATCTCCGTTCGAAGTGCGTCCTCAAGTAGTGGGACGACAAAAAACGGAATGGCAAAAAAGACGAGTGACACGCCGGTGAGATTCATCGCGACGACGACCGCATTCATGACCGGACTCGACCAGGGAGCGTCGCCGCCGAACCCGGCAGTAGTGAGCGCCTCCAGAACCACCTGGAGTGACCGAACAAACCCGAGACGTTCTCCCTCGAACGTTGCCATCCCCCAGCGGTACACCGACGCATACACAAACAGGAGGACGAGGCCGCCGACAACCGAGACGGCGACCCGCCGTGAGATGCTCAGCCTCGACACGTCGTGTGAGAGTCGCCGTCAGGCGTATATAATTCCGGTTTCGCCGGCGTAAGCACCGACCAGCTCCACGTCACCCACGAAGTAAATTCATCACTTCGTCGTTGACAGCCGCCTCGACGGCAACGAGATAGCGGTCGCCTGGCTCCAAGGTGGTGTCGGCGGTACTGACCCGGTCACCGTTCGCGTGAGCGATGATGAGACTCCCGCGTGGCAGACTCGTGTTCCGGAGTGTTCGGCCGGCCGCCGGCGCGTTTGGAGTGATTTTCACTTCGAGGATTTCGAGATTGCCGCCGACCGATTCGACTGAGCGGACGCCGTCGCCGACGAGCTCGTTGATGACAGCACGTGCGCCGGGTT
The DNA here is from genome assembly GCF_026410925.1 of Halovenus salina. Lineage (GTDB taxonomy): Archaea > Halobacteriota > Halobacteria > Halobacteriales > Haloarculaceae > Halovenus > Halovenus salina. Next base: position 2,996,623 of record NZ_CP112972.1, read on the forward strand.
CTTCGGGGTAGACAATGCCATCAACAAGATCCGAATACTCCTCAGTTGCCTCTGGGTCGCTAACTCGCATGACCACAGTCACGTCGGTCATCTCCGCTGCTGCCATACAGATGCCGAGATTCGTCGCGGTGTCGCCGGTCATCGCAGCGAGAACGTCACACCGGTCAGGGTCGGTCTGCCTGAGGATGTTCGGTCGACTTGCGTCACCCTCGATGACCGTTCCGATGTACTCGTTGTTGATGTACCGACAGCGACCGTGGTCGCGTTCGATGAGCGTGACCTTGTGGCCTCTGTCGTTCAAAAGCTGTGCTGTTCTGAGTCCCATCTGTCCGCCGCCTGCGATGACGATCTCCTTTTTATCTATCATGGTTGTCTCTTACTGAGGGGTTGGTTCCTGTGAACGTTGTTCTGTGCCTTCGCTGTGACGCCGCTTGTAGCGCTCCCAGAGCACGTAGACGATACCACCGAACGCCAGCCAGCTAATTGCAATTGCCCATGTCTCCGGGGAAATGTAGAATCCCAACACCAGATTCAAAACGATTCCGAGCAGCGGTGGAATTGGGTAGAACGGAATCGAGAACGGCCGTGAGAGGTCCGGCTTCTGGCGGCGTAGCCGCATCACCGCAACGTTAACAACAATAAACCCGAGTAGCGAAAACAGGCTCGCGAGGTTGCCGATAAGCCGAATCGGGACGAATAGCACCGTCAACAACATCACGACTGCGCTGGCAAGAATAGCAGCAAACGGCGTCCCGAACCGGGGATGAATCTGTCCGAGTTTGCTCGGTAGCTGTCGTTCTCTTCCCATTGCGAACGCAACACGGCTGGAGCCGATGATGACCGCGTTGAGCGCACTGATTGTTGAGAACACAGCCCCGAACGTAATCAGAGCAGCACCGGTCCCGATTATCGGAAACGAGGGCATGAATCCTTCGGCGGCCTGTGCGACGGCCGTCTCGCCCGCGGCACCGAGTTCCTCGGCACCGAGTGTACCAATAGCGACGAAGACGACAAGCAGGTAGATAACGACGGTCACGAGCAGGCTCAGGAAGATGGCTCGCGGAATGTTCTTCTGTGGGTTTTCGACCTCCTCGGTGACTGTTGCGATTAGGTCGTAGCCCTGGAACGCGATGAATGTCAGCCCCATTGCTGGCAGAATCTTCGTGAATCCACCGTCTTCTGGGACAAAGGGCGTAAACTCGCCCGTCTCGACTGCGAACACACCGAAGGCAATGAAGACGAGAAGAATGGCGATTTTAAGAACTGTTATAATCGTCTCTGCCCCGCCACTCGCCTCGGTCGAAACGGCGTTGAGCGCGACAAACAGACCAACGACGACGATTGCATAGACAATTGGCAGGTCAGGTGCGGACGGCACGTAAAGATGGACGAACTCGACGAAATTCGACGAGAACCCGAGCGCGTACAGGCCACCAGCGGCCATATATGTGAACCACCGTGTCCACCCCATGACAAACGAAACCGCTCCAGAGAAAGTCTCTCGGACGTAAGCGTAGCCGCCGCCGTTTCGCGGGATTGCACTCGCGAGTTCGGCGTAAGAAAGTGCTGTAAACAGCGTCACACCTCCGTTCAGACCGAACACAACGACTGCGGCCGGCCCAGCTGTCTCCGCCGCCAACCCAGTGAGGACAAAGATTCCTGCGCCTATCATCGCACCGACTCCAACCATCGTCGCGTCGAGCAATCCCAGAGACGCTCCGGGAGCCCGGTCACCAGCGTGGCTCATTTATATACCCGGTTTTGTGCCATACTTGTTCGAAGACGAGGCGTTCTCGGGAACGCGTACATCCGGGACCTGATTTCTCTGTTAGAAAATTAAACGTAACTTACTCTCACGTTACCGATTTGTCCATCAGTCTCGCCCCGCAGCTAGCATCTCTTGGCTCAGCACGAGAATTACCCGCTCGAATCGAGCGGTTACGTTGGTGTGAGTTATGTTCATTGAGCGTCCGAGTCGAAAGCTGATATGAACAAACAGCAGGGGTTTCTCCTCGTGTTGCTAGCGATTTCAGGCGCCGTGAGCCTCGTGATTGTTCTCCCGTTCGTTCAGTACGTCCTCGGGGCTGTTATCGTTGCGTATGTCCTTTATCCCGTCAACGAGCGACTCGTACCCGTTCTGGGTCCGCGTCTCGCGCCGTTTGTAGTTATTCTTGGTGCGTCGCTGACGGTGTTCGTTCCGGTCGGATACCTCGTTTTCATACTGGCGAGAGACCTGATAGCCCTCTCGAATGGAGAAACCGGACTGCAGACCGACCAGGTCGAGACAACCGTCCGTGACCTGACCGGCCAACAAATCGACCTCTCGGACTCGGTGAATAGCCTCGGAACCGAACTACTCGGTATCCTGTTTACAGATATCTCCGCCATGGTTTCATTCGGTCTGCGCCTTTCGGTCGGCCTCGCGCTCGTCGTCTTCGTTTTGTACTACCTGCTCCGGGATGGGGACGACTTCGTCGCGTGGATCATCGAGATCGCGCCGATGGGGAACACCGTCTGTGGTCGTCTCTTCCGGCGAATCGATAAGACGACCTGGGGCGTCGTCGTCGGGCATCTTCTTGTGGCAGTACTCCAGGGACTTGTGGGCGGGCTCGGACTCCTGATTGCTGGTGTTCCCAACGTAGTGTTCTGGACGTTCGCCATGGTTGTCCTCTCGCTGTTGCCGCTCATCGGGGCGTTTCTCGTCTGGGCGCCAGCCGCAGCCTACCTGCTGACAATCGGCCAGATTCGTCCTGGCGTCTTCGTGTTGGTTTACGGTGCCCTGATTGTCAGTATGATAGACAACTACGTCCGCCCGCTCCTGATAGACAGGGAAGCCAGCCTCAACCCGGCTGTGGTGCTCATTGCGGTGTTCGGGGGCACATACGCCATCGGTGTGACCGGACTGTTTGTCGGTCCGGTCATACTTGCAGTGTTCGTGGCGACGGCCGAGGCATTCAATGAAGAGTACGATGCACTCGGCGAGTCGGCTGTCAAATCCGGCGGCGACCTGTCGGACCCACCAGAGGGAACTCCCGAGGCCAGCGACCCGTGAATCGTCTCGCTCGGAGCAGTTCAGAAGGTGATTATTTCGTAATCGTCGTCGACGAGCGACCGGATGCTCGGGTGACCGTCGTGGTCGTCGAGTGTCACGACTCCGGCGTCCTCAACCGCATCATCGACGCCGAACGCGCCGGCACAGAAGTCACAGACTGCAGTGTCTTCACGGACAGTCTGGTACAGCTCGTGGTAGTCACTTGACTCGTCTTCGAGTTCGGGAATCCACTGCGTTCCAGCGCCGTCGAAGATGAGTTTGACCTCGTCGCTCTCGGTCTCGGCGAACTCCTTTGCCGTTTCGAGCGCGTTGGCGAGACGGCCGTAGTCCGCGTGTGATTCGTTGTCGGCGAGAACAATCACTGCTGTTTTTGCCATCGTAACCTCGAACGGTCCTCCACGAGCAAAAACCAACGCTAACCGCGCAGTAAGGAGGTAACACAGGTGTAACCACACATTGCCGTTGGTGACGGTGGTGGTCGTCTGCGGTTCACAGCGGTAACAGCGCGGAGAAGACACAGTTGACGACTTCGGTGAGTACTGGGTGGCTGTGAACGGCCTCCTGGATGTCCTGAACCGTCTCGGTCTCGGCTTTCATCGCGGCCACGATTTCCTGTACCAGTGCCGATGCGTCGGGGCCGATGATATGACAGTCCCGTATCTCGCTCTCCAGGCAGATGAGAACATTTATTAAAACCTCTTTGATCGAATCGTCACCTCTGGGATAGTGGCTCGATGCTGTCGAACGCCTCGTGGAAGCGGCCTGACCCCGGTTCAGCGACCGACACCTGCGTACTCGACGCCGGTCAACTCGGCGATGTCTTTTTTCCAGGCAGTCAGGTCGCGCCGCTCGAACTTCGAGAGGCTATCGTGTCCACACGCCCGGGCCATCACCTTCATCAGCTGGACCGTCGCTCCGAAGAAGTTCTCGAGGCCGTTGGCGGCGGAGTCGATAACGAGCCGGCTCCGGAGGTCCTCGCGCTGTGTCGCGATGCCGACCGGGCAGTTGTTCGAGTCACAGGCTCGCATCCCGAGACAGCCGATGGCCTGCATCGCCGCGTTCGCGACCGCGACGCCGTCCGCGCCCAGCGCCATCGCCTTAATAAAGTCCGACTCCGTCCGGAGACCGCCGGTGGCGATGAGCGTCACGTCTGACCGGCCGCGGTTGTCGAGGTGGTCGCGAGCACGCGCGACGGCGGCCATCGTCGGAACCGAGATGTTGTCCTTGAATACGTCGGGGGCCGCGCCGGTACCGCCGCCGCGGCCGTCGAGGATGATGTAGTCGGCGCCGGCCTCCAGCGCGAAGTCGATGTCCTCCTCGACGTGTTGGGCCGAGAGTTTGAACCCCACGGGGATGCCGCCGCCGACTTTACGGACCCGGTTAGCCATCTCGGCGAACTCCTCGGGCGTCTGTAGGTTTGGGAATCTGGACGGACTAACAGCGTCCGTTCCGGGTTCGAGGTCTCTGACCTCGGCGATGCGTCCCTGAACTTTCTCGCCTGGAAGGTGGCCGCCGGTTCCGGTCTTTGCGCCCTGACCGGCCTTGAAATGAAAGGCCTGGACATCTTTGACGTGGTCGATGTCCCACCCGAACCTACCGGTGGCGTACTCGTAGAAGTATCGTGAGTTGGCTTCCTGCTCTTCGGGGAGCATCCCGCCCTCACCCGAACAGATGCCGGTCCCGGCTCGCTCTGCTCCCACCGAGATTGCGATTTTTGCCTCCTCGCTGAGCGCACCGAAGCTCATGTCGCTGACGAATATAGGGATGTCGAGTTCGAGAGGACTCTCAGCGCCGGGACCGACGACAAGGCTGGTGTCCACGGGAGCCTCGTCGTCAAGAGGCGTCGTCGCGAGCTGTGCAGTCTGAATCTGGAGCTCATCCCAGGAGGGTAGTTCGGATCGGGGGACGCCCATCGCCGACACCGGGCCGTGTTCGCCGATTCCCTCCGGGCCGTGCTGGGCGAGCTGTTGGATATAGTGGGTGTATGGCTCCTTGTCGTAGTCGGGTTCGCCGTAGAACTCTGGGTTCGTTGTGCTGTCGCCCGCTTCGGGGTCACCGTACGGTTGTGGGTTCTCCTCACCCCAGGCTCGCACCGCAGCGGCGTCGACGTACACCGCATCGTCGCCATCGCCGACGGTGGCCGGAAACGTGGCGAGTTCCTCACTGTTGTCGTACTCGCTGATGCCGGTATCGAAGCGATAATCCCAGCCGTGGACGCCACAAATGAGGTTCTGTCCGTCGACGTGACCGTCGGCCAACAGTACGCCGCGGTGGAGACAGCGACCGTACAGCACAGACACCTCGTCGCCGTCCCGAACGACAACCAGGTCGACCTCCGCGACGCGGGCGTGGGTTGGTTCCCTGTCTGGGAGTTCGCTCCAGGTTGCAATTCGTTCTGGGTCCTCAAGCTGTTCTGGGGACATCTACTGATTGGATGGCAGTTCGGATAATAAAATTGGCTTACCCCCAGGTTAGGAGCAAACACAAGCTTTCCCCACGTCGACTCCACAGATGACAGACGGAGACAGACAGGTGTACAGGACCGTCGAAACGGTCTGTGCGTCGTTTCCCGGGGCTTTTAGAGTTCTCGAAAATCCGGTCGTCTATCCCGGGATCCTGCCCTGTCATTCGGCCAGAGCGGGAGTCCACGCTGAAAGCCCACGGCTTAGCCGTGGGTTAGCTTACTTTGTCGGACTCGAAGCAGAGACGGTCGCAGTCGTTGAGCAAACAGGAGACACGTAGCCCCGAGAGTCACAGATACGCGGCGTCCCAGCGAGTTGGCTTGCGCCTGTTGCCACAGCCGTCACACTGGATGCGCCCCATCGCGTCCATCGCGTTCGCGAGCGACTGGCAGTTCGCACACCAGTAGCCGTAGTGGTTGCCGTCCTCCTCTAGATAGACAAGGTGAAACTGTCCAATCGAGCCCCGTTCCGTGGCTGTGTGGTCGATGTAGACAGTGTCACCGTTGACCTCAACGGCCTCGGTGTCGCCCTCGAAGGCCGCGTATATCTCCTGTGCGTACTCGGTTCCGTCGATGTCGACAGTCTCCTCGCCGACTTTCTCCATCCCGTGCCGTTGGTAAAAATCACCGCCGGCGGCGTTGACCGCGAGCACCCGCCCCAGTAGGTTCGGGACGCCGCGCTCTTCGAAGGCTATCTGTGTCTCCTCGAAGAGGCGTTCGCCAAACGATTCAGTTCGATGACTGGGGTCGACATGGAGCCAGTACAGTTCGGCTGTCGAATCGCCGGTCTGTTCGGCGTCTGCGAAGCCGACCACCTGTTCTTCCTCTTCGGCCACGAGTAACAGCTGTCTGTCGTCATCGAGGCGCTCGGTAAGACGTTCCTCTGCGTACCACTCGTCGACTGCAGCCCCGATAGTGCTCGGGTCGAGCGGGTATGAGGCCTCTAAGGACCGACGGGCAACATCTCTCAGCGCCGGTTTGTCATGCGGTACCGCTTCTCTAACTTCCATACACAGTGTACGACCGAACTGTGTATAAACGCTGTGGCGGTTGTGCCCCCGCAGACCAAAGCCGTCCTGATGAGGTGGACCTGTGTAATCCGTCCAGACCGGCTCGGAGTCGGTAGCCATCTTGACGACGCCCAACGGTTATGGAGGATAGCGGCTTCGATGCCACGTCGGATTCGTCATTACGGTCTCGTCTCCCGGTACGCACAGTGAAAGCCAGCGGCGTAATTGTAGAACGCCGGAACAACATCTGTCCTGAGGTCAGCCCCCGGTCTATCCGCGAACTCCCCGGCCGTCTGTGCACGCGCATCGTCAATCGCGGCCTCGACGTGGTCTGGGATGTCCGATTGTTCGGTGGCGCTCAGATACGCCCAGATGAACGCCGACTCTAGCGCGTCGAAAAACGCCGCCGTCGGCTCGTATTCGGTGTCGTTGGCCGCGGCGAGACGATAGTACGTCCGTCGAAGTAACGTCGACCCGTCGTTGATGTCGTGGTCGGCAAACGACCCGGTTGTCGTACAGTCGTCGACCCCGCTGTCGACTTTCCATTTTTCGTGCTCCATACGTTATTATCGGGCGAATTGCTCTTGTAACTACTCCGTTCGTGTGGTGTGTTCACACACCCAAACCGCCGTATCAGAGAGCAGGAGTAGTAATACGTTGTGGTGTACCGATTCCGCGCTGGCAACCCCCAAATACTTACCACCCGTGGGGGAGTACTTCCGTCAATGTCGGACGACCCAGTCAGAATCTCCCGCAAGGAGCTCTCATCCGAGGAGATTATGGACCGCATCTCATCAGGTCGACGTGTCATCGTGACCGTCGAGGTCCTCGGGGTCGAGCGAGATGTGACACTTCGAAAAACCGATGAGGAGTACGTCTGCGATACCGGATTCAAGCTGATGAACTACGAAGAAGAAGACGGTTTGAAGTCCTGCATCGAGCGGCTGCGGCTGACCGATACCTCGTGACTGTGTGACCAAGTGCAGCAACCCTGCCAGTGACGGGCCTCTCCAGCGCCGCTAGGGGTTACAGTACCGTAAGCAACGGTTTTATCATGTGGATGAGTGGCCGTGTGGAAAAACTACCGCGACTCTCGTCAGTTGTCACCGCTAGCCAATAGTCCGAACCATTCCACGTTGCGACGCGCTACGAGAGTTCCTCTCTCCCTAACCACCCCCTCACGAGTGTCTCACTCTTCCACGACCCCACCCGCCTTTGACATCCGATGTCGATCACTGACAGTGACTTCAAGACAGCACCGCGGTTAGATACTACCAGACCCACGCCTCGCCAACTGTTGTTACGGAAGACTCGAGGCAAAAGCCTCGCCCTTCAGGGCGGGGGATGTCAAAACTGCGCTACGACGCCACTCGATTTGATGGTTGGCTGTTACGAGGGGAAACACGCCGTCTCGGACCGTTGTTCCCGTGTGTCTGTGAACTGACTGCAACATTCAAGATGCCCCCCAACGAACGCGTACACGTATCAATTAAACAGCGAATCGCACACAGCTATGACAACTAACGAAAGACCACATGACGACGACACGTCAATCGCAGACCTCGAACTGGACGGCGAGCATCGAGAGGTCAGGCTTCAGGACCGCGAATACAGTATATATCGATGCACTGATTGCTCGAACGTCGTCCTCTCGATGCAGGACTGTGGTGACGGAATGACCTGCCACGGCGAGCCGATGGAACGCGTTACCGAGTGCGAGCTGGACATCAAGCCACCAGACATCAGACAGGTCCTGTTGGACGCGTTCGGACTCCCGAAGCCAGGGCTCGATGTCTGTCTCTGTGTCATCGGTGAAGGGCCTGCTTCGCCGGCCGAGTTGGCGGATTATCTTGATTACAGCGAGAGCACGATACGAAACTATCTCTCGGAACTCGTCGAATTCGGACTCCTTGAAAAGTCCCAGCTCAACCGGGAGGGCGGCGGATTCGTCAACGTGTATCACTCCATAGACCTCACGGAAATGCGCGAGGAGTCGCTTATCGGGTTCTACGCGTGGGCGGGCGAAGCGGCGTCGCTCATCGAGGAAGCAAATCTCACAAAAGAGGATTACCGCGACGCCGAGTACGAGGACGGCCTCAACGAGATATTCTGGGAGCAGTTCCGTGAGGACAGCTGAGGTCGGCTCACTACGGTAACTGTCTATCCCCGTGACATTGATTACCTGCCGAACCGTGTTGCGTATCAATGGCAGGCGCACGCGAGCAATACAAGACGCTATTCGACCTCGCGCCGGACCCAATTTTTGTTGCCAATCAATCGTCTGCGACAATCCAGGACGCGAACGACCTCGCGGTTGAAACACTCGGCTACTCGAAAGACCAACTTGTGGGGATGGAGCTACTCGAGCTTCACCCCTCCCAGCAGGCTGAACTGTACCGTCGCCTGTTCGAACAAACGCTGTCGGAGGGCACACTACGGACCCGGACACTCCCCGACGGGAGCCAACTGCAGTTTGTCACAGCGGAGGGAGATCGGATACCGATTGAGCTACACGCCCGGACAGTAGCTATTGACGGGGAACAGTTGACGTTCGGTATCGCTCGGGATATCAGCGAACAGATAGCAGTTCGCGAACGGGTCGAATCCCAGCGCGACCTTCTCGACGTGCTCAATCAGGTCGTGCGCCACGACCTCCGAAACGACCTCCAGATTGTCGAAACGTACACCGAACTACTGGATGATGAAATAGACGAGGACGCGACGGAGTATCTCGAAACAATCCAGCAGTGCACGAGAAACGCTGTCGAATTCACACAGACAGCAGGTGACCTCGCTGAGGTAATACAGAACCCTGAGATCGAACGCCGCCCCACAACAGTGAGGCCGATGCTCATCAGACAGTGTGAGGAGCTCGAACAGATGCACCAGAATGCGGTGATTAGTCTGGCCGACTCGCCCGCGGAGGTCACTGTTCTGGCGACTGAGCTACTCGAATCTGTCTTTCGAAATCTGCTGCAGAATGCGGTTCAGCACACCGATTCCGACCGGCCGAGCGTCGATATTTTACTTGAAACAGACGAGGTCAACGCAACCATTCGGATTGCAGACAACGGACGTGGTGTCCCAGACGGCCAGAAGACCGAGATATTTGGAAAAGGCGAGAAGGGACTCGAAAGCGACGGCTCTGGTCTCGGTCTGTACCTGGCGAAGACGCTTGTGAACAGCTACGGTGGCAATATCTGGGTCGAGGACAACGACCCGACCGGAAGTGTGTTTGTTGTCGAACTGCCGCTCGCAGACAGAGAGTAAAGCTATCTAATAAATATAGTACCGACGAGGACTGTTTTTCTCGCTGAGAAGGCCTGGCGGTCATAAAAACAGCGTAGCGTGAGGTATCGATACGTTCCTGACTATTTGAGGTACTTATACCTTTGGGAGACCGTCAGCTCGTTCCTGGGTCCATGTCACGTTAAATACGCTACCGAAACTGGGTCTATCCGAGACATGAGCTCAGAGTCGACAACACAATCGAGCGGACAGGTGGGTATACGGACTGAGAAAGTGCTGTTCGCGGACCCCGACGAGATATTCGACGACGTGCAGCCGGTGCTGGGGCGGAAATGGCACCTCCGCATCGTCTATCAGTTGCTGGAAAACGGGGCGATGGGATTTTCGGCCCTGAAACGCAAAATGACTGGCGTTTCCTCGAAAATGCTATCGGAGAGTCTAGACAGTCTAGAAGACGAGCGAATTGTCGAACGGTCGGTCGTGAGTGAACAACCCGTTCGGGTCGAATATGACCTGACTGAACGCGGCCGTGCGCTCGAACAGGTCGTCACCGCAGTCATGAACTGGGGATACGAGTTCGACTTCGGGGACGGTGACAGCTGATGACAGAGTACGATGTTCTTGTCGTCGGCGGAGGGACTGGGAACAACGTCGCCGCCGCGGCCGCCGACGCCGGCCTGGAGACGGCCCTCGTCGAGAAATCGAAGCTTGGCGGAACCTGTCTCAACCGGGGCTGTAATCCGTCGAAGATGCTCATCCAGGCGGCAACGGCGGCAAACCGCGTGCGCGAGGCCGACCAATTTTTCACCGATGCGACAGTCGAGGACATCGACTACGCGGCTATCATCGACGACATGGACGAGACGCTGTCGCCGCTGGCTGCCGGGATGGAAGAGAACTACCGCAACAAAGAGCACCTGACGCTGTACAGCGACGAGGCGACGTTCGTCGACGACCGGACCGTCGAAGTCGCCGGGGAACACGTCAGTGGAAACAAAGTCGTCGTCGCCGCGGGTTCGCGCCCACTGGTGCCGCCAATCGATGGTCTCGACGATGTCGAGTATATGACGAGCAGCGACGCCCTGTACCGGCGCGAACAGCCCGACTCACTTGTCGTCCTCGGCGGGGGGTACATCGCCGTGGAACTGGGGTATTTTTTCGAATCGCTCGGGACCGACGTGACGATTATCGAGATGATGGACACACTCGTTCCCCGAGAGGACCGCGATGTCGCCGAGGCGTTTACCGAGGTTGCCCGCAGACGACACGATGTCTACACCGGACACCGCGCTACCGCGGTGGAGTCTACGGGGGACAGAATCCGGGTCCACGCAGAAACCGAGAGCGGCGACGAACTTGCCGTCTCCGGGGACGAACTGCTGGTCGCACTGGGTCGACGGCCAAACACAGACACACTCGCTGTCGACGCGGCAGGAATCGAGACCGACGATAATGGATTCATCGTGACGAACAACCGACTCGAAACGTCGGCTGACAACGTCTGGGCACAGGGCGATATCGCAGACAACGCGATGTTCAAACACTCGGGCGACTACGAAACGCAGGTTACAATCGACAACGTCGTCCACAAGCGGGGACGCGAGGCCGATTTTACTGCGATGCCACACGCTATCTTTACCGAACCACAGATGGCAGGTGTCGGCAAAACCGAGACTGAACTCCAGGACGCAGACCGCGAGTATCTTGTCGGTCGTGAAGAGCTACCCGGGACGCCAATGGGGCGGGCGAAGAAACTCGACGACGGATTCGTGAAGGTTCTCGCGACCCCAGATGGTGAGATTCTCGGCTGTCACATGCTCGGCTACGAAGCGTCCACGATGATTCATGAAGTTGTCGTCGCGATACGAGCCGGCACCGGACATGTTTCGGACATCGCCGATACAATTCACGCGCATCCGACGCTGAACAAGGTAGTCGAATACGCCTTCCAAGATGTCGAGGGCTGACAGTGACTCGATGGAAATGCTGCTGCGCAGTGAGCCAGGGGTAAGCAGCTATTTTATGTACTCGCTGATTGGCCACACGTACGGACGGCGTGGTCACACGTGAGCGATAACGACCCCAGCGGACCAGAGACAGGCAATCCACACGTGCAGGTCCTCTCCTGGGTCGTCGACCGGTACGACAGGAGAGACCAACCGGTGAGCGTCGCCGACGCAGCGACACATTTCCAGCAGGAAAGAGAGACCGTCCAGTCGTGTTTCGAGCATCTTGAGTCGAACTATCTGTTGACGACCGAAGGGGACGGCTACCGGCCGACAGTAACCGCCCGCGAGCTGCTCGAACTCGACGTCGAGGATGGGTCTCCGCTCATTCTCGATATCACGTCGGATACTGCCGAGTGAGCGGTGCGGGAGCCGTCGTTTCTCGAACGTAAGTAACTGGTTTATACGAGCGCCGGACAGTCGTCGTATGGCTGACGATAGTCCAGCGAGCTACGAGGTTGTCGTCGTCGGCGGTGGGCCGGCAGGACAGATGGCAGCGATGTACAGCACTCGGCTTGGCCATCGAACGGCACTCGTCGACCGCGGTGGCGGCCGAGCCGCGATGATGCAAGAAGTGCACAACATGGTCGGTATCCGCGAAGAGACCGGTGGCAACGAGTTACTGGCAACAGGGAAAGAACAACTACAGGAGTACGGTTGTGACGTCCACCGGGATATGATTACCTCCTGTTCGAGCGCAGAAGACGGTGCAGTCCGCCTGTGTGGCAACGGCGACAACTACGAGGCGGAGTACGTCGTGCTCGCGACGGGATTCAACGACGTGCGGCCGGACCCTCCGCTCCCGCGGACCGGACGGGGGCTGCACTACTGTCTGCACTGTGACGCTCACATGTTCGTCGACCAGTCGGTCTACGTGATGGGTTACGGCGAGAGCGCGGCTCACGTGGCTCTCATCCTGCTGAACTTCACCGATGAGGTGGATCTACTCACCCGTGGAGACGACCCCGAGTGGGGCGAGGACACCGCCGAGCTGATTGCGAACCATCCCGTCAAGGTCGTTCGTGAGGAGGTTACTGGCGTCCAGAACGGCGAGGACGGCTGGCTGAAGGCACTCGAATTCGAGGACGGTGCTGTCCGCGAGTACAAAGGCGGGTTCGCGATGTACGGTGCCGATTACAACAACGGGTTAGCCCGGGAACTCGGCTGTGATATCAACGATGACGGAACCGTCGCGGTCGACGACCACGGCCAGACGTCGGTCGAGAACGTCTACGCCGTCGGTGATATGGCCCCCGGTCACAACCAGGTCCCCATCGCCTACGGGGACGGCGCGAAAGCCGGTATCTCCATTCACTTCGCGCTCCGAGATTTTCCGCGGGAACCAGAAAACATCGACGAGGCCGGCCCGGTTCGAAGCGAGGAAGTGCCGGGTATCCCCGACGAACTGCTCGAACAGGCCGTCGACTTCCACACCTACGGCGAGTAGCTACGCGGGCGGCGACTCGCTTCTGCCTGGAACGCCCCGCCCTCTGTAGAAGTCGCCGCCCCACTGGCTTATCCAGATTTCTTGATTGGAGAGATACAGCGCGCCGGCCGTGTCGAACGTGTCGTCGACGACCGACCACTCGTCTGCGCCGGTGTCGTACTCAACAGCGGCGTTGTAGACGGCCGCTTGCCCGAACTCGCCGCCGGCCGCGGGCGGGAGTGGCGGCGCATGTTCCTCGTCGTCGCTCCGTGAGGGTGGCCGCTGGGCTCGCTGAAGACGGCCGCGGTTCAGCGTCTGGTTGAAAAACTGTGCGTACTGGTCTCTGATGTCCATCCCGAGCACGGCGTCGGCGGCGTTGACTCCGCCCGTAATGTCGCCCGCGTCGCGGGCAGTAATCCGGTAGGTGTCGTCGTCGGCACCTGATGCGAACGTCCGTGCATCCTCGTCGAATAGATCGTCGCGGAGATACCCGAGTACGTCCTCCGCGGTGTCAGTGTGGTCGACGCCGTCGAGCTGTGAAGCCCACGTGAGTCCCTGGCCAACGATTCCCTGGGTTGCGGCCTGGTTCTCGGCTCCGCCGGCAACGCGACCGTTCCCGTCGAGTTCCTCTTCGACGACGCCAGCAAGAGTGTTGGCGTAATCGACGGCTCCACTTCTGAGCTGTTCCTTGTTCGTCTGCGTTCCGAACCATCCCATTGCCCCGAGTAACGCACCTGCTGTACGCGTGTCCGGGACAGCCTCTGGAGAGACGGCGTTCATCGTCGTCTTCCCCATGCCGTTTGTGAGCATTTGGATGTTTTCGGCCGGAATCAACGGCTCTGGGTTCACGTAGCCGTACCACTCGTTCTGTGCGAGGCTGTTCAGTCCCGAGAGGAACCACAGCATTGCGGAGTGGTGGTGTGGCCTGGGCGTGTCGTCGACAACGCCCTCGCCAGGACGGAACTCGGAGGCAAGGAGGAGATTCTCGTCGTTGAGCCGGAAGTTACCACCCCCCTGTTCGGGGACCAGCGCGAATACGGTACCGACCTGCGCAAGCGTCGAGAGTAACATCGAGCGGAACTCAGCCGCGAGACTGTCCGGCAGGATATCGAAGTGTGTCTGGAAGTTTTTCGCCCAGGTAACGCCTTTGAGGTGTGTCCAAGCCAGCGACGCCGGGCTGACGACGCCCGAGGCAGCCGACGTATCCCACCCTAACGTCGATGCATCGGGACGGCCGTCCTCGCCTTCGAGGGTGGGCTTCTCGGTGAACTGTGGGTCTCCTCTAGTAAACGGCGCCATGTTGAGATTCGGCTCCTTGACCGGCGGTTCGGACTCGCCAGCGGTCGACAGCATCTCCGGTAACCGGTTCTGGAACGTCTCCTGTTGTTGTTCTGTCGCAGGAAAGGTCACGCCGTTGCCACTCATCGCGATATTGGTACTCATGTTGTACAGCGAATACCAGTACGAGTCCCACGTCGCGTCGTCCCACGCGTACGCCAACTCCTCGTTTGCTGGTTCTTCTGTTGCCGTTTCGTCTGTCGTCCCGCTGTCCTCATCTGATTGCGTCCCCTCTGTTGGCGTCTCGTCGGAGTCATCCGAGCCGGTACAACCAGCCAGCGCCGCGAGTGTTCCGGCACTCAGCGATTTCAATACCGTCCGTCGATTTGCGAGTGAATCGTCATTCATTGTAGACACTGTATCTCCACGCGAACGGTCGATAAAGGCCCGCCAGCAGTGTACTGCGTCCACACAGCCAGGGAACCTTTATAAGATCATCCAGCGAGCGTACCGATGATGCGGCAACTCGCCAGGGAGGAACAGCGATGACGCCCCGACTCGACCGACAGGCCGCCGGTGTAGCACTTGCTGTCGGGTATGTAGCGTTGATTGGCGTGTTATTCCGGGACCCGGGTGCGGGCCTCTCTGCCGCAACCCAGGGTGTCGTCTCCGCCGTCTTGTTTATCCTACTCCCGATTTTGGGGCTAGCGAGCGGTGCATACGTCTACGTCGGCGGCCCGTTTCGAACAGCGCTCGGATTCGTCACCGCAAGCTATCTCGGGACGCTGGGTATGGCAGTGGCGACGATTCGGACGACCAGTCCCATCGTTACTGTCGTCACAGGCCTCACAATCCTCGCGCTCGCCGTGCTCGCCCTGGTCGGCGTTCTCCGGTCGACGCTCGGGAGCATGCTGCCAGAGCTGTGACAGCTCACTCGGCGAGACCGGCAGCCTCCGCCGTCTCGACGAGCGAGAGCCAGGTGTTCAGGCTCGCACGGAGGGCGACCACGTCGCTCGCGGTGACATGAAGTTCGACGGTATCGCCGTCATGCCGGAGCGAGACGTTGCTTCGGTCGTCGTCGATGTCACCGATTTCGGGTTCGACCGCCCGCGCAACCGTGCAGGCCGCCGTCGGAGACGGATACTCGAAGGCGAGAACAGTGTCGTGAGAACGGTCGGGTGGCACTACTCGACGTCGATTTCCTTGATGTTGCGGCTGCGCTCTTTCAGCAGGACGCGGTGGCCACAGTAGGGACAGCGCACCCCGCCGTACTCATCGAGCGTCACGTCGCGCTTACAGCGGGAGCACTTGTAGCTCATTCCTCGTCCTCTCCGAGCGCCGCGCTAATCGAGCGCGTGACCGTCTCGCCGGCCGGGGTCTCCGGACTGTATGCACCGCCGGTGAACTTCTCGCCGGTCTCTTCGTTGACCCAGATGCCGGTACCGACGCGTTTCACGTCGTCACCGTCGACCTGCGCGTTCTGCATCTCTTCTTCGATTTGTGCGACGCGACGGCGGGCCACGCGCCCGTAGCGTGCGCCGAAGCGGCCGGCACTCCCGACCTTGTTGTCGTTGTCGCTCATAGTACGACACTCTCGGCCCAGCGGCCAAATAAACCCTGCGAGTTGGAACGGGGTATCGCCGCCTCGGTATCAGCAAAACAGGACAGAACCGAAAGTAATCCGTAGGGGTATTCCTAAGCGGTATCTATAATGGGTAACGATACAGGCAGTCCGTACGCGCCACATACACCCGCCGAAACTGACGCGATGCTCGACGCGGTAGGGGTCGAGCAGGAGGCCGACCTGTTTGATATCCCCAGTCCGGTCAGATTCGACGATGAGTTCGGCATCGAGGCCCGAGACGAACAGACCGTCCGGGCCGAGATGCGTGACATGCTCGGCGAGAACGACGACCTCGTGGAGTTTCTCGGCAGGGGCCACTACGACCACTACATCCCCTCGCTGGTCGACCACCTCGCCGACCGCCAGGAGTTTCTCACCTCCTACACGCAGTACCAACCCGAAATCGCACAGGGGTTCCTGCAGGTCCTGTTCGAGTACCAGTCGATGCTGGTCGAACTCACGGGGCTCGATGTCGCGAACTGCTCGCTGTACGACGCCGCGACCGGTCTCGGCGAAGCAGCGACGCTCGCGGCACGGGTCAGGTCGACCAGCGGCTCACACGTCCTCGTCCCCGAACAGCTCCGAGACGGCAAACGCGGCGTCTTGAACAACTACACAGATGGGGCCGACCTGACTGTCGAAAGCTACCCGATGGATGACGGTGCCGTCGACACGGCGGCACTGGCCGAGACCTTCGACGACGACGTGGTGATGGTCTACGCCGAGTCGCCGACAGTCCGTGGCGTCATCGAGGACTCGCTTGCCGAAATCGGCTCTCTCGCCGACGACCACGACGCCCTGTTCTGTCTCGGCTCGGACCCAATTGCGCTCTCGGTGCTCGAAGAGCCGGCAAGCGTCGGCGCTGACGTTGTCATCGGCGAAGCAGCGTCGCTCGGCCTCGGCACCGCCTACGGGATGGGAATGGGCCTGTTCGCCACTCGTGAAGATTTCCTCCGACAGGTGCCCGGCCGACTCGTCGGCGCGAGCGAAGACGAGAGCGGACGCCGGGCCTACACGCTCACGCTCCAGACCCGCGAGCAGCACATCCGTAAGGAGCGGGCCACGAGCAACATCTGTACCAATCAGGCCTGGGTCGCGCTCCGGGCGGCGATTCACGCCGCCACACTCGGCCCGCAGGGATTTGTCGAGACGGCCACGGAGTGCATCGAGCGAACCGAGTCTCTCGCCGAGCGCGTCGACGATATCGACGGCATCACCGCGCCGGTTCACGACCGCCATCACTTCCGGGAGTTCGTCGCTCGGACTGACCAGCCCGCGCCCGCAGTTGCCGACGACCTCACGGCGGCTGGGTATGCCGTTCATGCAATCGACGACCACCGCATCCAGCTCTGTGTCACCGAGACCAACGAAGGGGAAATCGATGGACTCGTCGAAACGCTCTCGGAGGTGGTTCGATGAGCGACGACCACGGAAACGGATACGACCAGGCCCGCTGGACCGACGGCGACCGATACGTCCCGCTTCTCTCGGAGAAAAACAGCCGCGAGGTTGCTGTCGAGACGCCGCTGCCCGACGACCTGACCCGAGACAGTCTCGAACTGCCCGACGTCTCCGAGCCGGAGCTGGCCCGCCACTACACCCGCCTCTCCCAGATGAACTACGGCATCGAGAGTGGGCCGTTCCCGCTTGGCTCGTGTACGATGAAGTACAACCCCTCGTTCACAGAGGATATCGCGGCCGCCGCCGACGGTGCCGTCCACCCCGACCGTGACGGCGAGACGGTCCAGGGAACGCTCGAACTGTACGCACAACTGCAGGAGTATCTCGCCGACATCGGCGGCATGGACGCGGTCACGCTCCAGCCGCCGGCCGGCGCAGCAGGCGAGTTCACCGGCGTCCTCGTCGCACAGGCGTACCACGAACACAACGGCGATAATAAAAGCGAAATCGTCATTCCCGACAGCGCTCACGGGACGAACTTCGCCAGTGCTGCGATGGCCGGCTTCGATGTCGTCGAACTGCCAAGCGGTGAAGACGGCCGCGTCGACCTCGACGCATTGGAGGCCGCACTGAGCGACGACACGGCGTTGCTCATGCTGACCAATCCCAATACGCTTGGTCTCTTCGAACGCGATATCGTCGAGATTGCCGAGATGGTCCACGACGTTGGGGGGCTGTTGTACTACGACGGTGCGAACCTCAACGCCCTGCTCGGCCGCGCGCGACCCGGCGACATGGGCTTTGACATCATGCACTACAACGTCCACAAGACGTTCGCGACGCCACACGGCGGCGGCGGCCCGGGTGCCGGGCCGGTCGGTGTCAGCGAAGACCTCGAACGGTTCCTCCCGACGCCACACGTCCGGGCAACCGAGGACGGGTACGAACGCTACGAGCCCGAGAACTCGATTGGGAAGGTGCACGGGTTCCACGGCAACTGGCTCGTGCTCGCGAAGACGGCGGCCTACATCTCCCGACTCGGCGACGAAGGGCTGGTCGACGCCAGCGCGAAGGCCGTGCTCAACGCGAACTACCTCGCGGAACAACTCGACTACGAGGTTCCATTTGGGCCGTTCCACCACGAGTTCGTCGCCAGCGCGACCCAAGACGCCGCCGACGTGGCAAAGCGGATGCTCGATTACGGCGTCCACCCGCCGACGACGAAGTGGCCCGAAATCGTCGACGAGGCGCTGATGACCGAGCCGACGGAGGGCGAGAACAAGCGCGCCCTCGACCAGCTCGCGGCGGCGTTCAACGCCGTCGCCGACGAGGACGAAGAGACGCTTGAGTCGGCTCCCGAACGGACGGCCGCCCGCCGCATTGACCAGGTGAGCGCCGCACGGGACCCACAGCTCTCCTGGCAGACTCTCGACGAGGAGTAACTACTCGACTGTCGTCTCGATTTGTTCGACGAGTTCGTCGTAGTGTCCAGTGCCTGCGCCCTTCCGGACAACACCGGTGACAACCCCTTCGTCTTCGAGTTCTGACTCCGAGACTGCCGTGAACAGAAAGAAGGGGAGTGGCTCATGCTCGCGGATAGCGCGACAGAGTTCGACCCCGTTCAATTCGGGCATCCGGTAGTCGCTGACCACACAGTCAAAGTCTTCGTCGACAGCCCTGTCGACGGCCGTCTCGGGGTCGGTTTCTGACTCTGCGGCAATATTGTTGCCTTTGCGCTCCAGAAACGTCGCTGCGAGTTCGAGCGTCTCCGTGTCTTCGTCGACCAGCAGTACGTCGGTGCTGTCAGTCATCCTACGCCGTCGCGGTGTCGACAGTCTCGTCTATCGTGACGAAGCCGTAGCCACACTCGTTACAGCTCCATTTCACCTTCTCGCCGATGTGAATCATCATACTCGCGGTCCGCCAGAAGCCTGTCTCGCCACAGTTCGGACACTCGCGTTCCAGTTCCATTCCCATATCTGACTGTTTGCTCGCACCGGTATTTAACGGTTCGATTCCAGCCGTGAGTAGCGACTCCCACCCCATCCGTCCGGTCTCGTCATAGTGACTATTGCGGTAATTTTCAGACCTGTTTTAATGAATCGCTTGTTTCATGATTCAACACGGGAGAGAAGCGAAACCATGGTGGTACAGACTCGCAATAGTCACTATCAGACGCCGCCGCTTTCCAAACACGCAAGTCCCAGGGCTGTCTTGGTAGGGCCATGCCAGCAGCACTTGTCACCGGCTCGTCGCGGGGACTGGGCCGCGCAACCGCAGTTCGATTCGCAGCGGACGGCTACGACGTGACTATCAACTACCACACGAGCGAGCAGCAGGCGACGGAAGTCGCGGCGGCCGTCCGCGACCACGGACAGGAGGCAATCGTGGTCGGGGCGGACGTCTCGGTCCCAGAGGAGGCGGGTCGCCTGGTCGAGAAGACCGTCGACGCCTTCGGCGGCGTCGACCACGTCGTGAACAACGCCGGCATTGACCAGCACGTCTACACCGACAACCTCGACCCGGAGGACTTCGACCGAATCATGAACGTCAACGTCAACTCCGCGTTCAACGTCACGAAGGCTGCTTTACCCCACCTGGAAGCCTCATCCGAAGACCCCTCTGTGACGAATATCTCCTCGATTCTCGCACACACGGGCGCACCAATCGAATGCCACTACGCCTCCTCGAAAGGTGCGCTCATCTCGCTGACCCGGAGCCACGCGACCGACTTCGCGCCAGATATCCGGGTCAACGCCGTCGCACCGGGCCACATCGAGACGGACATGACCGCCGACCGGACGCCAGAAGAGCAGGCAAACGAGCGCGAGAACATCCCGGTCGACCACTTCGGCGAACCCGAGGATATCGCCGAGGCTGTCGCCTATCTCAGAGACGCGACGTTCGTGACCGGCGAGACGCTCAACGTCAACGGTGGCGAGGACATGCGCTAGTCCGGGGCATCGTCCGGGTCTCGCGGGTCGTACTCTCCACAGCTCTCTTCGTCGGGACCGATTGTCGTGTCGGGACAACTGCTCGGGAAGTCGTCGTCGCTCGCGTAGACGTGCCCGTCGATGTCGACGCTGTCTAGGTCGAGAGTGCCGCTGTTCACGACGACATCGCCCCGCACGTAGCTGTCGCCGTCTATGTCGATGTTCGTGTTGGGCCGGGCGATGACGGTGCCGTAGATGCTGCTGGCGCTGGTTATCGTGATGTCGTCTGCGTCCGAAATCACGTCACCGACAACCGTAGACGAGATGACGTCGACATCTCCGTCGGTGTCGATATCACCAACAAGTAACGAGTCCGATTTTAAGTCGGCATCCAGGGGGTCGTAGCTCGTTTCGAGGTCGTCTTTGAGGTTGCAGTTTGCCGCCTCGCCGTTCATCTCCAGTTCGTTGCCTGAGATGTTTTTTTCCACCCAGTCACACGCCCGGTCGACATCCTCGGGGTTGTATGGGAGGGCGTTCGTCTCCACTTCGAACGTCTGGACGACGTAGTCGGTGTTCTCGCCGGACCAGACAAGCTTCAGTTCTTGCTCTGTTGGAGTGACTTCGACCGTATCGCCCGCCTGTAGCTTCCCTCCGTGGAACGCAGTCTCGTCTATGGCCCCGACGAGTCGCGTCTTATTCCCGGCGAGGGTGTCGCCGCTTTCGTATCTGAGAGCGACGGTCGTGCTGTCCGCTGTGTCGACGACTGTCATCACCACATCCGGCTGTGGGTCCGTCTCGTCAGTCGAGCCGAACACAAATGTGGCGGTAATTCCTGCCAGTAACACGACGATGGCCACCATCAGCACGACGCCAATGACAGGCGAGATGGCTCGATCTGTCCTCACTGTTCAGAATGTTGCACTGGAGAGGAATAACACTCTCGCTGTCACGTTCTGTCAGGGGCCGTCGTGAACTCGAAGCGCGCACCGCCGTCGTCGCCGTCTGTCACGCGGACGCTCCAGCCGTGTGCAGCCGCAATGTCTGCCACAATCGAGAGACCGAATCCGGTCCCTCCCTCGTTTGTCGTGACACCGTGTTCGAACACGTCTTTGCGCTGGTCGGGCGGGATGCCGGGCCCGTCGTCCTCGATGTAGAACCCATCGGCACTGTCGAGTTGCCCGACGGTGACCGTGACGCCGTCACCACCGTGTTCGATTGCATTTCTGAAGAGGTTCTCAAACAGTTGTATCAGGCGGCTACCGTCTCCGACCAGCGTCGGGACCTGGTCGGCAACTGTCAGGGTCGCGTCGGCGGTGTCGACGTACCCCCATGCTTCGGTCGTCACGGCGCCAATATCGACCTGTTCCGTGTCCGATACCGACGTTTCGCCGCGAGCAAGCGTGAGAAGGTCGTCTATCATCCGTTCCATGCGGTCGTGTGCCGACTCGATACGGTCGAGATGCTCGAGTTCGCCGGTACTCTCGATGACCTCCCGGAAGCCGATAGCGACAGACAGCGGATTCCGGAGGTCGTGGGCGACGACGCTGGCGAACTCGTCGAGGCGCTCGTTCTGCCGTTGCAGTTCTGCTTCACGGCTTGCACGTGCGAACGCGGCCTCGACGGTTGCTCCGAGTATCCGGAACAGGTCGACATCTGTGTCCGAAAACGACTGCGCTACCGGCGTCCCTACGGCCATGACGCCGAACTCACCGACCGGCACGAACAGACCACGTTTCAGCCCCAGGGCGGCCTCGCTGACTGATGACTCCGCGTGAAGATCGTCGTAGATGCGTACCTCAGACGCCTCGAACGCGTCCCAGGCGAGGCTGTCGTCGGGTGTCGCGTCTGGCAGTTCATCCAGCAACTCCATGGTGGCATCACTGGCACTCAGCGCGACAAGGGTCTCGGAGGTGGCGTCGTACTCCCAGAGACCGGTGAACTCGAAGCCGAGAATTTCGACGGCGGCCTCGACGGCGATGTCGCCGATTTCGTCGCTCGACTGCGCACCGCTGAGACGCCGGGCCGTCTCCTGGAGTGCCCGGAGCTTCGCTTCTAATCGCTTCTGGTCGGTGATATCCTCTAACACCGCAAGTATACTCGTTGTCTCGCCGTCAGGGTCGGTGACCGGAGCGACCGACAACAGGAGGTCGAGCTCGTCGCCGTCTTTGGTCACTCGTCGGACCTCTTTGCCGCGGATTCGCTCGCCACTCAGTGCGCGCTGTCGGTGTGTCGAAAATTCGCCTTGATTGTCCTCGGGAATTATTGGATTGAACTCACCGATGACGTCCTCGCGTGACCAGCCGAACATGTTTTCGGCCTCGCTGTTCCAGCGGGTGACGATGCCGTCGGAGTCAATCTCCATCACGGTGAGTGGCGTCGCCTCAATGAGTGATTCGAGGCGCTGGTTGGTCGTCTCGAGGCTCCGCTCGCGGGTGACCTGCTGGGTCACATTCCGGGCGATACCCATGACCCGAACGATGTCGCCGTCGACAATGACTGGCGCGAGACTCGTCTCCCAAAACCGCGCGTCATCGGCAATATCCAGTTCCTCCTGGTACGAAATCGGCTCGCGCTGCTCGACACAGCGCGTGTAGTTAGCGTCGAGTTCTGCACCTCGCTCGTCGCCGAAGACTGCCTGCGGGGATTTGCCGCGCACTTCCTCTGTCGTGATTCCGGTCTGCATCTCGTATCCGGGGCTGAGGCGGGCGAACTCGAAGGACGGGTCCTTGCCGGTGGTGTCGACATCAAGCAGGAATATCGCGTCCCCCGACGTTTCGAGCAGCGCCTCGTACTCCTCGGCCAGCTCGCGGTACTCCCGTTCTTTCGCCTTCCGTTCGGTTATATCTTGAAACACGCCGCGGAGCGTCGTCTCGCTGTGCGGTGTGTCCCCGACGCGTTCTCCCCACGCCCGCACGTCACGTGTCTCCCCGTCAGCCCGGATGATTCGCAAATCGAGGTCGTACGGCGTTCCCTCCTCGATTGCCTCGTTGACCGCCGCTTCAACCGTCTCCCTGTCGTCGGGGTGGTAGAACTCGAGGCCGTCCTCGAGTGAGGGTTCGTACGTCTCGTCGACACCGTGTATCTGCTTGACACCATCTGACCACTCGAGTTCGCCCGTGCTGGGGGTATACTCCCAGACACCGAGATCTGCGATGGTCTGGACGCGCTCGAAGAGGAACTCCTGGCGCTTGAGCTCCGTCCGGTCTTGGGCCCGAGATAGCTCCGCGCTGACAAGCTCAGTCAGCAACTCGACGAACGTCCGTTCGAGCGCTCCGAACGGTTCGGTCTGTGTCGTCGGACTGGAAAAGTTGACCGTCCCGTACCGCGTGCCGTCGACAACCAGTGGAGCACCGATGTATGACTCTAGCTCGAACGTGCGGTAAGCGGGATGTGTCTCCTTCCCGTCGGCGACAGCGTCGATAAACGAACAGACGGCATCGTTGTCGACGACCTCTGCGCAGTAGGTCGCCGACAGGTCGAATCTGTCGCCGACGGCGATATCCGCGTCTGGCCCGTGGACTGCCTCGACACTGTAGTCGCTGTCCTGAATCTGTGAGACAATCCCGATTTCGAGCCCGAGATATCGGCAGCCGACTTCCAGTAGTCCTTCGAGCCGTGTCTGCGTCGTGACGTCGCCTTCTGCCATGACGTTTTGGAGCTGCCGGAGTGCGTCCCGGTCGCGCTCCAGTCGTCGCGTGGCCTCGCTCTGCTTGGTGACATCTCGGGCGACGAGGAGCACCTGTGTGGTCTGCGCTCGCTGAAACGAGGTGACGCGGATATCGAACGTCCGGTTACTACCCATCGTGGCAAATTCGACCTGCAGGTCTGTGTCGTACAGCTCGGCGAGGTTGTCGTTGCCCTCGCCGCCATCCAGAGTCGTCTCGACAGCCTGTAAGAGACGCCCCATATCGTGCTCGTTCATACGGTCGCCGATGGCGGCTTCGAACTGCGTTCCAGCGAGTTGGTCGGACTTGTCCCCCGAAATCAGCCGCTTTGCGGCCGCATTCGCGAACTCGATATTCCGGTCCTCACCGAGGACGAACACGACATCGTGGATGGTTTCGAGAATTCGGTCACTTCGCTCTCGCTCGCGCTCTGTCGTCCTCTCGCGCGAGAAGACAGTCAGCCCCTCGTCGTCAGGGAACGCACGGGCTTCGACCGTGTAATTGAACGGGTCACCGAGGTGGTGTTCGAACGAGACTGATTCCCCGGTCTCCATCGCAGTCCGATATTTGTCTTCGAGTTCTGTCCCGACAATCGAGGGAAACTCCTCCCAGAGTGTGGCTCCGATGAGCGTGTCAGGCTCACGATCGATACGCGCCGCCATCTTGTCGTTCATGTACTCGATTCGCCAGTCGGTGTCGACGGCGTACACCGCGTCAGTAGTGCGTTCAAGTGTCCGGCGAAAGTGCTGTTGCGTCCGCTCGGCTGCCTCCCGTTCCCGTGCAGCCGTTGTGAGGGTCTGGATACGGTTTGCGAGCAGCGTGAAATTGTCGCGGTTGGACCGAACCGGAATGTAATCCGACACGCCGGCCTGTGTCGCCCGGCTGGCGATTTCTTCGCTGCCCTGGCCGGTGAACAGGAGTATCGGGATGTCGCTGTCTCGCGTGCGAAGGGACTTCGCCAACTCAATCCCGTTCAGGCCGTCGAGCGAGTACGCGGTGACGATGCAGTCGATATCCGCCGCCTCCAGCTTCTGGGAGACTTCGTCGGGGTCATTGACAGGCGTACAGGCGATATCGATAGCTGTCTGTTGTAGTTTCGTCTGGACGAGTTCAGCGAACGCAGGGTCGGAATTCACGTAGAGTATTCGGATTGTATCGTTCAATCCGTCAGTAAGACCGGACACAGTTATTAACAATAGGGGGGATACCAGGTTAAACGTTTCCTGCCTTGCACGTGGCTGCTGTCCCGTTTCACCACGCACCTCTTTCGCTATCACGGCCAAAACGTTCATCTTCACAACGCGACTACAATTATACAGTAGAGAACGGACTGACAATCGCCGCCCCAGACAGCCATGGTGACAAACCACCTCTTGACCGGACCGCCCAAAAGCGGAAAGACAACCACGCTCAGACAGACAGTTGCCCGGCTCGAAGACGCTGGCGTCACCGTCGGCGGCTTCTACAGCCCAGAACGACGCCGAAACGGGGAGCGGGTTGGCTTCGACCTCGTCGAGGTTGGGACCGACGAGCGGGCGACGCTGGCGGCTGTCGACCGCGAGCGAGGACCGACTGTTGGGAAGTACAGGGTCGCAGTCGACGCCGTCGACAAGCTCGCGGGGCGGGCCCTCCCCGACGCCCGAGCTACGGCCGACCTAACTGTCATCGACGAGATTGCGGCGATGCAACTCCACAGCGACGTTTTCCTCGACGAACTCGAACTGACACTGGAGAGTGACCGGCCGGTACTTGCAGCCGTTCAATCGGATTCGTCTGTCGAGTTCGTCGACCGCATCAAACAGCGCCGCGACGTTCGTCTCTACAGGGTGACACCAGAGACACGAGACGAGCTGCCGGAACGGCTCGCGACCCGTTTTCGGAACGCGTTGTAGCCGTCCGGCCGTCGGCGAGCTATCGGACCGCGAACGTTTTTATCCGGGGGACCAAAGCAGGGCCAACATGAGTCAGCGTCAACTCGGGGACTACGGGGGCGGGAACCCCGACGAGCGACCGGCGGAGGAAGCCGAAGCTGTCGCCGGTAATAGCAGTGACGAGGTGAGCTACGTCGACACGAGCGACGCCCTCTTCCCAGATGTCGAGGAGACGGTCGATATCGGTGTTATGCAGGTCGATTACACCATTGAAGGCACCGGCGACGACGAACACCCTGTGGTTCACGTGTTCGGGCGCACGTTCGAGGGTGACCTCGTGCATGTTCGCGTCCTCGAGTTCAGGCCGTATTTCTATGCCCCGGCAGAGAACATCACCGAAGGACGACTGATGGAGTACGACCGGATTACAGGCTGGGACCAGACCGACGAAGACGGCGAGCCATTCGAGTCTATCCGCGGCGAGCGACTCGTCAAAATCTACGGCCAGACCCCCCGGGACGTTGGCCAGATTCGTGACGAGTTCGACCACTACGAGGCAGATATTCTCTTCCCGAACAGGCTGCTCATCGACAAAGACATTACCAGCGGCGTTCGCGTCCCAAAGCGCGCACTCGATAGAGGCGGCGACCGTCTGACGCTTCGGGCACATCACGAGGAACTGGAGGCTGCCGACGTCGACGCGACACCACGGGTGAACACGTTCGACATCGAGGTTGACGACCGCTCTGGATTCCCCGAGGACGGCGAGGAACAGATTATCTGTATCGCCAGCCACGACTCCACCGACGACGAGTACATTCTCTGGCTCTACGAGGCTCCGGACGGCGAGACCGCACCCGAAACGCTCGCTGACTACGACCCAATCGAGACCGACAGCCGAGAGGCGAGCGAGGAGACAGCCGATTTGTCAGTCGACATCAGACGGTACAGCACCGAGGAAGAGATGCTCGAATCGTTCCTCGATTACGTCGAGACAACAGACCCCGACGTCCTCACCGGCTGGAACTTCGACGACTTCGACGCCCCGTACCTCATCGACCGCCTCGACGTCCTCAACAACGGAACCGAGCGGAATCTCACCTTCGACCGGCTCTCGCGTGTCAACGAGGTCTGGGCGAGTGGCTGGGGCGGTCCCGATATCAAGGGCCGGGTCGTCTTCGACCTGCTGTATGCCTACCAGCGGACGAAGTTCACCGAACTCGACTCTTACCGGCTGGACGACGTCGGCGAGCGCGAACTCGGCGTCGGAAAGGAGCGATATCCCGGCGACATCGGCGACCTCTGGGAGGACGACCCCGAGCGCCTGCTCGAATACAATCTCCGAGACGTAGAGCTGTGTGTCGAACTCGACCGCGAACAGAACATCGTCGCCTTCTGGAACGAGGTGCGCCAGTTCGTCGGCTGCAAGCTCGAAGACGCCACCACACCAGGGGACGCCGTCGACATGTACGTCCTTCACAAGCTCCACGACCAGTTTGCCCTCCCCTCGAAGGGCCAACAGGAGAGCGAGGACTACGAGGGCGGGGCCGTCTTCGACCCCATCACTGGCGTCCGCGAGAACGTCAGCGTGCTCGACCTGAAGTGTTTCAGCGGGGATACAGACGTACTGACCCCCGGAGGCGGGAAAAAAATCCATGAACTAACAGAGGGAGACATGGTATACACACTCAATCCGGAAACCTTCGAGTGTGAAATCAAGCCAATCGAGGAGACTCACGAGTACGAAAACACGTTCGGCGAACTCCATCACCTAAGCGGGAACACCCACGATTTCAAGATAACCGAAAATCACCGTCTGCTGGTCTCAGCAGAACGGGGGTGGGACGACCAGTCACCGGATGACTTCGAGTTCTTGGAGTACCGCGACATCACCGCCAGCGAACGGTTTGCGTTCCCGCAACACGAACCGATAGACGGATGGAAACCGGACACGTTCGAATTGGTCGACGAAGTTGAGGAAGGCTACGTTGTCGTTTACACAGATGACGACTTGCGTCGCTTCCGGAACCGGATGCCAACCTCTGTGACGGAGTCGCTGCAGTTGATACACGGCACCTCCGAGGCGATTGAAACGCAAGGGAGAGTCGGAAAATATCTCGTTCCGCTTGATGTCTATCATGACTATAGGGGCGTTATCGACAAACACGCAGATTATCTGTTCCTCAAGTACGGAAAGCAGCATCGAGAGACGCCGTTCTCGTTCGATATGGCGGACTGGCTGCGGTTGGTTGGTTGGTTTGTTACCGAGGGCAGCACAGACCGTGCTGCTGGTCGAGTGACGATACATCAAAGCAAGCGGGACGAGCGCGAAGACATCTGTGAGTTGCTCGACGGAATGGGATTGAATTACAACGTGGACGAGCGCGGTGTCAATATTTCGAATCGGTACTTGCTCGACTGGTTTGAAATGAACTGTGGAGATGGGTACGCGACCAAGCAATTACCCCGGTGGATGTTCGACCTCGATGGAGAACTTCTCAAAACGCTTGTCGATACGATGATTTGTGGTGATGGGAGTCGTACCGATTCCGGACTCGGTAAATTTTGGACAAAAAGTCCACAACTTAAAGACGACATTGTCGATATAGCGGTCCGAAGCGGACACAAGCCGACCGTCTCGAACCAAGATGACGGAACTTGGTACGTTTCAATCGGAAAGAAAGGGTCGTTTAAGAAGGAATCGAATGCTACTGTCGAGAAACACGAAGGAACAGTCTACTGTATTACTGCGAAGGACAACCACGCCGTACTCGCCGGACGGAATGGAACGTACCAGTGGATTGGCCAATCTCTCTACCCGATGTGTATGGTGACAATCAACGCCTCGCCGGAGACGAAAGTCGACCCCGAACGCTTCGACGGCGAGACCTACCACGCCCCGAACGGGACCCACTTCCGGAAGGAACCGGACGGCGCAATCCGAGAGATGGTTGACGAACTTCTGACAGAACGCGAAGAGAAGAAATCTTTACGTGACGAATATAGCCCTAAGTCTGGAGAATACCAACAGTACGACCGTCAGCAACAAGCTGTCAAGGTAATTATGAATTGTTTCACTCCGGATACGGACGTACTTACGCCCCAGGGTGTGCAGAATATTCGGGACCTAGCCGTGGGCGACGATGTCTACTCACTCGACCCGGAGACGATGACAATGGAGGTCAAGTCGGTCACGGAAACACACCAGTATCCCGACTATCGGGGAGACCTCGTCGACATCCAAACGAGCAACATAGATTTCCGGGTGACACCGAACCACCGGATGCTCGTCCGAAAGAACGACGCGAATGGGGTTACAGAAGACGGCTGGGACTTCGTCGAAGCTGGTGACCTTTACGACTACTGCCACTACGAGCTGCCACACGATTGGGATTTCGAACACGGCGAAAAGATAGAGAGCGTAGACCTCACACGACTCCTCGACCGAGACTACGAAGTGTGGGTACGACCGAGCGTCCACGGCAGCAGCTTCACCGCGGAATTGGGGTGGCAACCACCGACGGTGTTGAAAAACGACATCGGTGTCGAGGGATACGTGTTCACCCCAGAAGAGTTCGAACGACACCGCGAGTACATCGAATCGGTCTGTACGGAGAGTTACGTCCACAGCGACGCGAATCGAAAGTGGATTCCGCGAAGGTACGACGGCGATGACTTCCTCGAGTTGCTCGCCTGGTACATCACGGAAGGGAACGTCTACACATCCGAACCGAAACAGTTCGGAGAGAACTACCGCGGATCGTCGACGACAGTTAAAATCGCCCAGAATGCACCAGTCCCAGATGGTGGAGAAAGTGACCACAGCCGAATCGGGACACTGCTCGACAGGATGGGCTTTGATTACTACGTGAACGACCGGGCGTATCAGTTTACGTCGAAGCTCCTCGGTGAGTTCTTGCGAGACCAGTGTGGCGATGGCAGTTTCCAGAAGCAGATTCCCGACTTTGTCTTCGAAACGACTGAGGAACAGAAACGGGAGTTCCTGGGGACGCTCGTCGACGGCGATGGTGACCGCCAACCCAACTCCTGGCGATATTCCACGTCCAGCGAGCGTCTTCGAGACGATGTTCTCCGCCTCTGTGCGCATCTCGGGGTGACCGCCAGCTACAGTCGGGATAGCGGCTGCTGGCGAATCTACTGCACAGAAGACGCGAAAAACTCGTTCCGAACGTACAGAAGCGGCTCCCGAAGTACCGCTGAAGATGGGGTCTACTGTGTCACAGTCGAGGACAATCACACGTTATTGGCAGGGCGAAACGGAACCTTCCAGCACGTCGGACAGTCCCTCTACGGCGTTTTGGGGTGGGACCGGTTCCGCCTCTACGACCGCGAGATGGGGGCGGCGGTCACGGCCACGGGTCGAGACGTCATCGAATTCACCGAGGAGGTCACCAACGAACTCGATAAAGAGGTTATCTATGGCGACACCGACTCGGTCATGGTCAGCGTCGGTACTGATGTCTCCAAGGAGGAGGCAATCGAGCGCTCGTTCGAAATCGAGGAGCGCATCAACGACGCTTACGACGAGTTCGCACGCGAGGAACTCGACGCGGCACAACACCGCTTCCAGATAGAGTTCGAGAAGCTGTACCGGCGCTTTTTCCAGGCCGGCAAGAAGAAACGCTACGCTGGCCACATCGTCTGGAAGGAGGGGCAGGATGTCGACGACATCGACATCACCGGCTTCGAGTACCAGCGTTCTGATATCGCCCCGATCACCAAGCGAGTCCAGCGGGAGGTCATCGAGATGATTGTCACGGGGCAAGATGTCGACGAAATAAAGACATACGTCCACGACGTCATCGAAGATTACCAGGCCGGCAACGTCGACCCAGAGGATGTCGGTATCCCGGGTGGAATCGGCAAGCGCCTGGACAACTACGATACCGACACCGCCCACGTCCGCGGGGCGAAATACGCGAACGCGGTCTTGGGAACAAACTTTCAGCGGGGGTCGAAACCCAAACGGCTGTACGTCGACCGGGTTCACGCCGACTTCTTCGAGCGCATCGAGGCCGAACACGAGGACCTCACGTCGGACCCCATCTACCAGGAGTTCAAGCGCGACCCCGATGTCATCTGCTTCGAGTACGCTGACCAGGTTCCAGAAGAGTTCGAAATCGACTGGGACAAGATGCTCGACAAGACACTCAAAGGCCCGATAGCCCGGATTCTCGAAGCGTTAGGTATCGCCTGGGGCGAGGTTCGCTCAGGCCAAGAACAGACGGGACTGGGCCAGTATACCTGACAGACAGGTATCTGCTGTTCGGGAATAGAAAACCGTGAATCGGTATATCTCGGCCAATATCTCGCATATCCGCCGATTTCGTTCACACACCCAAAACAATATTTCCCGAAGTCGAAATTATGCCGCTAAAATGCGAAAGCATTATGAGTCTCACCGCCCTTTTTTCGGATGACCTAAGAACATGGCTGTACTCAACATAGAGAACTTACAAGCGGAGGTAGCAGAGGACGGTGGCGAAACAATTCTGCGTGGTGTCGACCTCGAAGTCGGCAGCAACGACATCCACGCCCTGATGGGACCGAACGGGAGCGGGAAGTCCACACTGGCGAAAGTCATCGCCGGCCACCCGGCCTACGAAGTCACCGGCGGCTCCGTCACGCTGGAGCTAGACGGTGACGAGTTCGACGAGGACATCTCCGAAGACCTGCGCGAGTGGGACCTACTCGACCTCGAACCCAACGAACGTGCAGCCCTGGGCATCTTCCTTGCCTTCCAGTACCCTGCAGAAATCGAGGGGGTTACGATGGTCAACTTCCTCCGAACGGCGCTCAACGCCAAACTCGAAGAGCGCGAAGAGCTCTTCGAAGGCGACGAAGAGGAAGAAGACGACGAGGAAGAGGCCGGCTACGAGACCTCGCCGATGGAAGGCCCCGCAGACGAGGGCGAAGTCGGTGTCGCCGAGTTCCAGGAGATTCTCCAGGAGAAGATGGAGATTCTCGACATGGACGAAGAGTTTGCAAGCCGCTACCTGAACGCCGGGTTCTCCGGCGGCGAGAAAAAGCAGAATGAAGTCCTCCAGGCAGCGATTCTGGAGCCAGAAATTGCAGTGCTCGATGAGATCGACTCCGGACTCGATATCGACAAGCTGGAAGATGTCTCGAAAGGTATCAACGCCCTACGCGACGAGCAGGGTACTGGCGTTCTCCAGATTACCCACTACCAGCGGATTCTCGACCACGTCGAGCCGGACTACGTCCACGTGATGCTCGACGGCAAAATTGAAAAAAGCGGCGGCGCGGAACTGGCCGAACAGCTCGAAGACAAGGGCTACGACTGGGTCCGCGAGGAAGTTTACGAAACGGCCTAACACAACGTGATACATTATGAGTTCAGAAGACCTTCAAGAAACTGACACTGAAGCCCGGTTCGAGTTCAAGAAAGAGGAGAAGTCGGCCTTCGAGTCCGAGAAAGGGCTGACCGAAGAGACCATCCGAGTCATCTCCGAAGACAAAGACGAACCCGAGTGGATGCTGGAGCGGCGCCTCCGTGCGCTCGATATCTTCCAGGAGATGCCGATGCCGACGGACTGGCCCGGCCAGCCCGACCTCTCGGAGATCGACATCGACGAAATCGTCCCGTACATCCGCCCAGACATCGAGACCCGTGGCGGCGTCGACGACTGGGAGGACCTCCCAGAGGAGATTCAGGACACCTTCGACAAGCTGGGCATCCCCGAGGCCGAGAAGAACGCCCTCTCTGGTGTCGGTGCGCAGTACGAGTCCGAAATCGTCTACCAGAACATGAAAGAGCAGTGGGAGGACAAGGGTGTCATCTTCATGGACATGGACCGCGCGGTCCAGGAACACCCAGAGCTCGTCCGCGAGCACTTCATGACCTCCTGTGTCCCCCCGAGCGACAACAAGTTCGCTGCACTCCACGGCGCCATCTGGTCTGGCGGTTCCTTCGTCTACATCCCGGAAGACACGACCGTCGAGATGCCCGTGCAGGCGTACTTCCGGATGAACTCCGAGGGGATGGGCCAGTTCGAGCACACCCTCATCATCGCAGAGGACAACTCCGAAGTCCACTACATCGAGGGCTGTTCGGCCCCCAAATACTCCGCGTTCAACCTCCACTCCGGCGGCGTCGAGGTGTTCGTCGGTGAGGGCGCTCACGTCCAGTACTCCACGGTCCAGAACTGGTCGCGAAACACCTACAACCTCAACACCAAGCGCGCAATCGTCGAGCGCGACGGCACGATGGAGTGGGTCTCCGGCAGCATGGGCTCGAAGGCGACGATGCTCTACCCGAGCACCATCCTCAAAGGCCCCGGCGCGACGGACAACCACATCACTATCGCCTTCGCGGGCGAAGGCCAGAACATCGACACTGGCGCGAAGGTCTATCACAACGCGCCAAACACGCAGTCGACAATCGAATCCAAGTCTGTCGCCAAAGACGGCGGCCGCACCAACTACCGTGGCCTAGTGCACATCGCTGACGGCGCAGAGAACTCTTCGACGGCCGTCGAGTGTGACGCGCTGATGTTCGACAACGAGTCCACGTCGGATACGATGCCGTACATGGAGATTCAGGAGTCGAACGTCAACGTGGCCCACGAGGCTACCGTCGGCAAAATCGGCGACGAAGACGTGTTCTATCTCCAGTCGCGTGGCCTGGACGACGACGACGCAAAGCAGATGATTGTCAACGGCTTCATCGAGCCAATCACCGAGGAGCTCCCAATCGAGTACGCCGTCGAACTCAACCGGCTGGTCGAACTCGAGATGGAGGGCTCGCTCGGATAACAGGGTGACTTCAATGAGCACGCAGGTACACGCAAATCTGACGGAGGAACAGGTACGAGAGATAAGCGAGTCGCTAGACGAGCCCGAGTGGCTGCTGGAGACACGTCTGGATGCCTTCGACGCCCTCGAAGGGCTGGAGATGCCCGATGTCATCCGGACGCCCGGCCGCGACTGGACGAACCTTGACTCGCTCGATTACGAGACGCTGGTCGACCCACTCGACTGGGCCCAAGAGAAAGACCGCGTCGACGCCGAGGGTGTCGACGTACTCTCGTGGGAAGAGGCGCTCGACGAACACGGCGACCTCATCGAGGAGCAGTTCGGGAGCGTCGTCGACCCCGAGCGGAACTACCTGACGGCACTGTCGACGGCGCTTTTCAGCGCCGGCACCGTCGTCTACGTTCCCGAGGGCGTCACCGCCGAGGATGTGAAAATCCGGACCGAGATGAACTCCCGGTCGCTGTTCAACTACACGCTCGTCGTTGCCGAGGACAACGCGAGTGTGACGATTCTCGAACGCCAGTCGACAGGAGACGAACTGGATGGCCAGCGCTACTACAGCGGTGTCGTCGAGGCTGTTACCGGCGAGAACGCCCACGTCCAGTTCGGCACGCTCCAGAACCTCTCCGAGGAGACCTACAACTTCCAGGTCAAACGCGGCCACGCCGACCAGTACGGCACGATCAACTGGATCGAAGGCAACGTCGGCACGCGGATGACCAAAACCTCCGTCGAGACACGGCTCATCGGCGACAGCAGCGAGTCCAGAATTGTCGGTGCATTCTTCGGCCACGAGGACCAGCACCTCGACCTCGCGAGCCGCGTCTGGCACGAGGGCGAACACACCACGGCCGACCTCGTGACCCGTGGCGTCCTCGACGACGTGGCGCGCTCGGTTTACGAGGGAGTCCAAGACGTCGGTGAAGACGCGTGGGACACCAACTCCTACCAGCGCGAGAACACGCTGATGCTCTCCGACGAGAGCGAGGCCGACGCCTCACCGAAGCTCATCATCAACAACCACGACACCGAAGCCAGTCACTCGGCGACGGTCGGCCAGGTCGACCAGGAGGACCTGTTGTACATGACCTCCCGGTCTATCCCCGAAGAAGACGCCATCAACATGCTCGTCGAGGGCTTCTTCGTGCCGGTGCTCGAAGAAGTCGAAGTCGACGAACTGCGTGAGGACACACAGGACCTCATCGCACAGCGTCTTCGTAACTAACCGCGGTCGTTCGACGCTTGTTTTTTCGCTGTTTCGTCCATCAGTAGCCACGATTAGACAGTCGTAGACATATATGAACACTGGTAGTAAATCACGTATCGGGTCGTCCTAGTCGGGATTATGAATATAAGGAATATATGGGTAATCGGTTAAAACACCCCCATCCTAATATCTACAATCATGTCAGAGACAGACCCATTCGGCGCAGTGCGAGAGCTGACAGTCGACGGCGAGTCCTACAAGATGGCCGACCTGACGGTCCTCGAAGAGCAGGGGCTTTGTGACCTCGATTCGCTGCCGGTAAGCATCCGAGTACTACTCGAAGCCGTTCTCCGGAACGTCGACGGCGAGCGAATCACCGAAGCAGACGTACGAAACGCGGCATCCTGGGAGCCAGATGTCCCTGATGTCGAGGTTCCGTTCAACCCCTCGCGTATCGTCTTGCAGGACCTGACCGGTGTGCCGGCAGTCGTCGACCTCGCCGCGATGCGCTCTGCAGCCGAGCGTGCGGGCGAAGACCCGACCATTGTCGAGCCGGAAATTCCCGCAGACCTGGTCATCGACCACAGCGTTCAGGTGGATTACTTCGGGAGCGACGACGCCTACGAGAAAAACGTCGAGATGGAGTACGAGCGCAACGCCGAGCGCTACAAGGCAATCAAGTGGGCCCAGCAGGCCTTCGACGACTTCGAGGTCGTCCCGCCGGGGACGGGCATCGTCCACCAGGTCAATCTCGAACACCTCGGTCGGGTCGTCCATAACCGCGAAATCGACGGCGAGCAGTGGCTCCTGCCCGACACGCTCGTGGGCACCGACAGTCACACGCCGATGATCAACGGTATCGGCGTCGTCGGCTGGGGTGTCGGTGGCATCGAGGCAGAGGCCGCGTTGCTCGGCCAGCCGATTACGATGACCCTGCCCGAGGTCGTAGGTGTCGAACTCACCGGCGACCTGCCCGAGGGCGCGACCGCGACGGATCTCGTGCTCCACATCACCGAGAAACTCCGCCAGGTCGGTGTTGTCGACAAGTTCGTCGAGTTCTACGGGCCAGGTGTCTCCCAGCTGTCGGTCGCCGACCGTGCGACCATCGCGAACATGTCGCCCGAACACGGCTGTACGGTCAGCATGTTCCCGGCCGATGAGAAAACGCTGGAGTATCTCGAACTCACCGGCCGCGAGGACGACCACATCGAGCTGGTCGAGGAGTACCTCGACGCCCAGGGGCTCTTTGGCGAGCACGACCCCGAGTTCACCGAGACCGTCGAGTTCGACCTCGGCGAGGTTGAACCCAGCCTGGCCGGCCACAAGAAGCCTCACTCCCGGATTCCGATGGGTGACCTCGACGAGCACTTCCCGACTCTGCTTGCCGAGGAAGGCGTCATAGATTCGGGGGCTGCCGAGGGCGACGGCGGGCTCGTCACCGACACGCACCAGCCCGACCTGAACGAGACGGTCCCGGTCACGCTCGACGACGGCACCGAGGTCGACATTGGCCACGGCAGCGTACTCGTCAGCGCGATTACGAGCTGTACGAACACCTCGAACCCGTCGGTGATGGTCGCCGCCGGTCTGCTCGCACGCAACGCCGCCGAATTGGGGCTCGACGTACCGGACCACGTCAAGACCTCGCTCGCGCCGGGAAGCAAGGTTGTGACGGAGTATCTCGAACAGGCCGACCTGCTCGACGACCTCGAAGCCCTGGGGTATCACGTCGTCGGCTACGGCTGTACCACCTGCATCGGCAACGCTGGCCCGCTGGCCGAACCAATTGAGGCCGCAATCGACGAGCACGACCTCTGGACGACGAGCGTGCTTTCGGGCAACCGTAACTTCGAGGCTCGCATCCACCCGAAGATTCGTGCGAACTACCTCGCCAGCCCGCCGCTGGTGGTCGCCTACGGGCTGGCGGGCCGGATGGATATCGACCTCGAAACCGACCCGCTGGGAACTGACGAAGCGGGCGAGCCGGTCTATCTCGAAGACATCTGGCCCGACCCCGAGGAGATTCACCGGACGATTCACGACAACGTCTCGCCCGAGCTGTTCGAGGAGAAATACGCGAGTGTCTTCGAGGGAGACGAACGCTGGGAGGCCCTGGAGGCACCGACGGGCGATGTCTACGAGTGGGACGAGGAGTCGACGTACATCCGCGAGCCGCCCTTCTTCAAGGATTTCCCGCTCGAAGAACCCGGCGTCGAGGACATCGCGGATGCGCGCTGTCTCATGACACTCGGCGATACCGTCACCACCGACCACATCAGCCCGGCCGGACCCTTCGGCGAGGACCTCCCCGCTGGGCAGTGGCTCAAAGACCACGGTGTCGAGCCCCACGAGTTCAACACCTACGGCGCGCGCCGGGGCAACCACGAGGTCATGATGCGGGGAACCTTCGCCAACGTTCGCATCGAAAACGAGATGCTCGACGACGTCGAGGGCGGCTACACGAACCACCACCCCTCGGGCGAGGAAACGACCGTTTACGATGCGAGCATGCGCTACCAGGAGGAGGACACGCCGCTCGTGGTGATGTCCGGCATCGAGTTCGGCACCGGCTCCAGCCGCGACTGGGCGGCCAAAGGGACCGACCTGCTCGGTATCCGTGCCACCATTGCCGAGAGCTACGAGCGTATCTACCGGGACAATCTCGTTGGCATGGGCGTGCTCCCATTGCAGTTCCAGGACGGCGACTCCTGGGAGTCGCTCGGACTCGACGGGTCCGAGTTCTTCGAGATTCACGGTCTCGAAGACGGTCTCGAACCGAACGACGAACTGACCGTTGTCGCCGAGGATGACGACGGGAGTGTCACGGAGTTCGACGTGACGGCACAGGTCAACACGCCTGCGGCCGTCGAGTACGTCGAGAACGGCGGCGTGCTCCACCTCGTGCTCCGTCGCCTCCTCGCGGAGTAAGGTATCGCCCTGCCACTGACGAGAGTTGCCCGCCGGCACTCTTTTTTGACTCACTGGCAATAATGCAGTATGCGACTTGCGCGTATTCTAACGCCGTCTGGTCCGGTCGAGGGACGGTACGAAGATGGAACGATTGTCGCGGACGATGGCGTCTACGAGATCGGTACCGACGGTCGATTGCTTCCACCCTGTGACCCGACTGCGCTCTACTGCATCGGGCGAAACTACGCGGAAACGCTGGAACAGATGGAGTATGAACGTCCGGAAGAGCCGACGTTTTTCATCAAACCGCCAGCGTCGCTCGTTGCACACGAGCAGCCGGTTCACTACCCGTCATTCACCGACGAGTTCACGTACGCGGGCGAACTGGCCGCTGTCATCGACGAACGGTGCCGTGGTATCGACCCGGGAGAGGTATCGAGCGTTGTTCGTGGCTACACGATGATGAACGACCTGGACGCACTCGACCAGCCAAACCTCCCGGCGAGGAAGGCGTTTGACGACGCGGCGCCGCTCGGTCCGTGGATCGAGACCGACCTCGACCCGACGAATATCGACATACACACGGAGATAAACGGGGAGCGACGGCAGGACGCGAACACAGAACTCATGCTTTTCGACCCCAACGACCTCGTCTCGTTTCTCTCAAAGCGATTCACGTTCGAACCTGGTGATGTCGTCGCCTTCGGTAGCCCGGCGAACCCTGGTCTGGTCGAACCAGGCGACGAAATTGAAATAACGTACGGCGGTATCGGCACACTCCGGAACACGATTGTCGAGGGCTAGCCTACACTGCGCCGGCCTGCGGTGTCTCATAGTGATTGTTGGAGTCGTTACCGCCGTCGGGAAACGGGGTGTGGGTCTCACGCCGTGAAACACCGAGATTCGCGACGCGGTCACGAAAATAACCGCAACAATCACTATCAGGGGAACTGGTCGCTCGCATCCGAAAGACGAGCCAGCAGACTCCGTTTCGCATGAAATTTGCTATGGCAGCTTGCCTGACGGTCAGCAGGCCGGCCCGACTGTGGCTGGTCTTATCCACTCCCGTGGAAAACTCAGGCACGTGCCGGACGACCTGAGTGAGACAAACGGGGAGGAGTATTTCGGCACCCCGGAAGCAGCGTTCTCGATACTCGACGAGAACTGCCGGATACACCACCAGCGCAGGGAGTACGTTCCACAGGGAACCGTTTAAGGGGGCGTACGCCCGACGTACCCATATGAACCGAGCAGCACTGAACAACGGGACTTTCCCCCCGGGGTGGCCATGAGCGTCCAGACGCCGGTGTCGTCGGACCACCAGCTCGCCCGCCTCCTCCAGATTGGGGTGGTCCTGGAGGAAGTCGTCGAAGCCCGGGCGGCCAAACACGCCGAAGAGTCCGAGGATATCGACGAGGAGATTCGAGCGCTTCTGGCAGAGGCCGCCGAGGAGTCCGCCGACCACCGCCGACGTATCGAGGCACTGGTCGAAGCGCTCGACGCCGAAACGATTCCGTTCGGCGAGATTCAGACGCTGGTCGAACAGCGCTACGAATCCGACCAGGATTTCGACGGCGTCCTCTACGACCAGCTCTGTAACGAGGAGACTGCCTACAAGTTCTACGACGACCTCATCGAGTCAATCGAGGCCTCAGATGCAGCCTTCGGCGTCGACCGGGAGGAACTGCTGGAGGAACTGGCGGCGATTCGCGAGGAAGAAGAAACTGGTGTCGAGGAGGTCGCGGCACTGATGGAGGAACGAGAATGACAGACGACGACCGGAGGGAGCTATGAATACAGCAAACCAGTACCTGAAGGCGATTTACCTCGTCCAGGAGATCGAAGACGGTCCGGCATCGACGGGTGCGGTCGCGGAGATGCTCGACGTGAGCCCCGCGAGCGCCAACGAGATGATTGGGAAACTCGAAAGCGACGGCCTCTGTAACCACGAGAAGTACAAGGGCGTCGACCTGACCGACGAGGGTATCGTCCGCGCCAGGGACGCACTCCAGAACTACTGCATCATCGAACGCTTTCTCGTCGAGGTGCTGGACGTCGAGGACTTCCGTACCGAGGCACAACAGCTCGAATCAGTCATCGACGAGACGGTGGCAGAGCGCCTCGATACCATTATCGACCGCCAGCCGCAGTGTCCAGACTGTTTCGACGCGGAAGACGACGTGTGTGCGCTGCTCGAACTGGAAGCCGACGCAGCCGACTGAGACGGACCGTTCAGCGCAATACCTTTTGCGGCCGCCACTGACTGTCGTCGTATGAAAATAGACGCCTCGGCCGCCAGGCTATTCCTTTCGTATCTCGACGGCGACACTTCACTGACAGAGGTCTGGAATCATCCAGCCTACGATGTGGTCCGGAGCCACGCTGACCTGTTTGGCCGTGAGGTGACCGAACGCGACGTCGCGGCCGCCGCCTCCGGCGAAGAGACGGTCTTCGCCCGAAACGAACCTCCCACAGAAAGTCGAGACCGCATTGCGGGTCTGCTCGACCACGTTCGGGCCCACGCGACGGAGTGGACCGAGCAAATTTCCAAACAACTCAGGCGGGCCACACACGAAGACGACCTCTCAGAGGTTACAGTATATCTCGGCGTCGGATATACACTCGGTGCTGGCTTGGACAACGGAGCGTACATCGACCTAAACGAACCACTCTTTTTCGAGTACCCGCGACAGGTGCTGTACACCGCTATTCACGAGAGTTCACATGTTGTCTACGAACAGGAACACGAAGCCCGGAAAGAGTTCTCACTGGAGGGTGACGCGCTGGCGCGGGCAGAGACACAGTGGGACGTATTCAACACCGTGTTTCACACAGAGGCTTATGCGACGTACACGCCGCTGGCCTGCAGACGGGCAGATGGGGCTGTCGGGACACAGGACCACGTCGTCTGTGAGGATTACGCAATCCTCTCGGACACCTCACGACTGGAAACACTTGTCGAGCAGTACGACTCGCTGCGCGAGACGCTTCAGCAACAGCCCGTCTCGCGGGATCGGCTCTTTGGGGCTCTGCTTAGCGACGACCGGCTTCCGTACCGGGTTGGCTGTGCGATGCTAGATGCCCTCGAACGGACGGCCGGAGCCGAGGCCGTCAGAGATGGATTTTACAACGAACCCGGAGAGTTCTGCAAGGAACACGATGCACTGCTCGACGAGTATCGCACGCTGTCGTGAGGATATCCTGTGGGCCATTCGGAACGGAACAAGCGGATTTATACGTCGGAAACCGCGAATAGGGAATATGGACGAACACGAGTCAACGCCAGCG
Organism: Halovenus salina; assembly: GCF_026410925.1. Classification (GTDB taxonomy): domain Archaea; phylum Halobacteriota; class Halobacteria; order Halobacteriales; family Haloarculaceae; genus Halovenus; species Halovenus salina. The sequence continues at coordinate 3,037,801 of NZ_CP112972.1, forward strand.
GTGACGAGACGGCAAGCACTCAAAGCCGGCATTGGGACGGCGGCCGGCGGACTCGCGCTCGGCGCTGCCGGCTCGGGGACCGCTGCCGCGCAATCGGAAGCATACGACGGCTATCTCAACCACTCAGAACTGGACTGGGACGGTACGACGGCCGACGCGAGCGGTCTCGACGAGGTGATTGTCGATGTGGGTGCTGGCAGGCAGGGCTATCGGTTCAATCCGGCAGCCATCTACATCGAGCCTGGTCAGACGATAACCTGGCGCTGGACCGGTGCGGGTGGCGCTCACAACGTCCTTGGTGAAGACGATTTCATCAACAGCCCTGACGTACACGAGGCTTCACTGATCGGCGAGGAAGGGTTCACCTACGAGCTTACCTTCGAGGAGAGCGATACAGGCGTCTATCAGTACTACTGTAACCCCCACAAGACACTCGGAATGCTCGGTGTTGTTGTCGTCGGCGAAGACAACGTCGCGACAGAGCTCACGAGTTACGGCAGAGGCGGTGGTGACGGTGGTATGAACTTCGGGTCCGTCGTCGCGGGTGCCGGTGTCTTCGGTACTGTCTCGCTTATCGGCGTCGGCGCGTACAACGAACTGGTCGGCGACGAGTAAGAGTCCTTTTTAGACGCCGCGGTGCTGGAGCTGTTCGTCTTCGTCGAGCTCTGCGTTCGCGTCGCCTTTCATCCCCTCGCCGACGTTGGTGGCGATGTCGACGAGCGTCTCGGGGTCGTCCCAGTTGTTGACCGATTCGACGATAGCCTTGCCCATCGCTCGTGGGTTCTCTGCGCCGAAGATACCTGAGCCGACGAAGATGCCGTCACAGCCGTGGTGCATCATCAGCGCCGCGTCGGCCGGCGTCGCGATACCGCCAGCGGCGAAGTTGACTACCGGCAGGCGGCCTCGTTCGGCGGTGTCGTGGACGAGGTGGGCTGGTGCCTCGTGGTCGCGGGCCCACCGCTCGCGCTCCTCGTGGCTCATTCCTTCGAGCTTCCTGATTGCGCTCTTGATGTTGCGCTGGTGGTGGACAGCCTGGTTCACGTCGCCAGTCCCGGCCTCGCCTTTGGTCCGAATCATCGCCGCTCCCTCCTCGATGCGCCGGAGCGCTTCGCCGAGGTTCCGTGCGCCACAGACGAACGGCGAGGTAAAGTCACGCTTGTCGATGTGGTACTTGTCGTCTGCCGGCGTCAGCACTTCCGACTCGTCAATCATGTCGGCACCGGCGGCTTCGAGAATCTGGGCCTCAGTCGTGTGGCCGATGCGGGCTTTCCCCATCACCGGAATCGAGACCTCGTCGATAATCTCGTCGAGCGAGGCGGGGTCGGCCATCCGCGCGACACCGCCGCGCTTGCGGATGTCTGCCGGCACGGCTTCGAGGTTCATCACTGCCACCGCGCCGACGTCCTCGGCGATGCGAGCCTGTTCGGCGTTGACGACGTCCATGATGACGCCGCCTTTCTGCATCTTGGCGAACCCGCGCTTGACGAGGTCGGTCCCACGCTGGAGTTCTTCGAGGTCAGTTTCTTGGCTCATGTCTGATTCTTGGCCTACACAAACTTAACGGGTCTGATTATGACGGGTATGTCTACATGAGACATGGTATCATTGGTTTTATCCACTATCGACATTTCGATAGCCCCCGAAATTCCTGGTAATGTTGCTGTCGTTCAGCGATACCCGTCGACGGCCGAGAGAAGGGCATCCTTTGATTTTCGGCCGATTATACGTTCGACAGATGTCCCGACTGGCAGGCCGTCTGTTTCTGCCGACAGCTCCCCGATTGCTGGCTCCGTGGCCTTGTACGGCCCACACCACGCCGTACAGACATCGAGTAACACGAGGACGGAGCTGTCGACGAATGCCTCGAAACTCTCAGGCCCAGTTTACGTGGCATTACAGGCGGTGTCTCGGTGGCGTCGGAGACCATAGCTACCTCACTAGAAACCTCGATTGAATGAAAAGATGTTGGCCGTGATACGAACCACCGACGGCCGCCATGGAGCTATGCGGGCTGTTCGGTGTTCTGCTTGCTCGTGACGTAGCCCGCGATGCGGTTGCGGACGCCCTTCGACTCGATGTTGGTGAGCTTGTTGACGACTTCTTTGTTGTGTTCGAAATCTGGTCCGAAGGCGTCGGGGTATCGCTCCATGAGGAGTCGTCCCGTCTTCTTGACGTAGGCAGGTTTGATGGCCATTGGTATCCCAACGTAGCCGGGACGGCCTTTAAAATGATTCGACTTGTCGTCTCCCTCCGACCGATTCTTTAGGGAGTGTCTGTAAGGTGTTCACATGACAGAGTTGCTGTACCTGCCCGACGACGACGGCACGACCGAGTTCACGGCGACAGTGACCGAAGCCACCGAGGAGTACATCGTGCTCGACGGGACCTACTTCTATCCGGAGGGGGGCGGACAGCCCCCGGACCACGGCACGCTCTCGTGGGACGGCGGCGAGGCAACGGTTACGGACGCTCGCAAGAACCACGGCGATGTGCGCCACTACGTCGAGTCGATGACCGGTGAACCACCCGCGGAGGGAACAACCGTCGACGGCGATATCGACACGCAGCGCCGCGAGAAGCTCCGCCGGATGCACACCGCACAGCACGTCGTCTCCCGGGTCGTCCTCGACGAGTACGACGCCACGACCGCGGGCAATCAGGTACACGCTGACCGGTCGCGAATCGACTTCGAGCCCGCCGACTTCGACGAGGCCGACATCGAGCGCATCGAGCGCCTCTCGAACGAGGCCATCAACCAGGACTACCCCGTGACGAAGGCAAACCGTCCGCGTGAGGCGGTCGAGCGGGAGGTCGATGAGGGGCGTGCGCTCCTAAATCTGATTCCGGACTCGGTCGACCCGCTCCGGGTTGTCGAAGTCGAGGGATTCGATATGTGTCCCTGTGGCGGAACACACGTCGACAGCCTCGGAGATGTTGGACACGTAGACATCGTCGACTGCACCTCGAAAGGGGCAGACGTCGACCGTATAGAGTTCCAACTCGAAGCGTAGAACATCGCTGTGTCGTCCGCATTCAGAACGTACAAGTCTGAAGAATCCTGACTGTTGTCTGATGGAGTCACCCTCACGCCGACAGACGCTGGGTCTGCTCGGCTCCCTGGCGGCCGCTTCGCTTGCCGGCTGTACCGACGACGAAGAGCCGGAGTTTCTCGTCACGGACACCGCCCTCAGCCTCCAGCCGGGCGGCAATATCAAGATTCAGCTCACCATCGAGAACGGCTTTCGGGATACAAAAGAGAGTACAGTCGAGGTACTGCTCCGCTACGACCCCGAGGAGGGCGAATCCGAGGAGTGGGTACAGCAAGAACCACTGGAACTCTCTGGGTCGACCGAGCTACGGCGCGACTACGTTTTCGAAGACATCCACGACGAAGACGAGAAGATAGAGTTCTACGAAATCGACGCACAGCTCGTCGACGACGCGTAACCGAGTTTGCGCTTCATACGGATTCCGATGTGGCGCTGAAAAAGAACGGTGACGTTATTCGTCGTCGACAGCGACGCTGGTCTCTTCCTCGACGGCGACCTCTTCGGGCCGGGCTTCGAGGGTCAGCTTCTGGACTTCGACGCGGCGAAGCGGATAGATTGACTTCGATTCGTTGTAAATCGCAGAGGAGAGGTCACCGTTGACAACGCGGTCGACCAGTTCCTCGAAGGTCCGGTTCGCGGCGGACTCCTCGATGAGGTCGATCATCGTTCGGCGGATGGCCTTCTCCTGGCTCTCGTCGGCGGATTTCGTCGTCAGTGCGACGGGCTGAATCTGGACGCGGTAGTCGTCGGTAGTCAGCACCGTCACGTAGGCCTGGACCTTCGAGGAGCCACGGCGGACCAGGCTGCGCATGTAGTCACGGGTGAGTTCGTGTTTGGTGAACTCCGTGTATGCGCTCTCGCTGGCAACTTCCGTGACCTTGAAGGTCAGTTTCGTGTTGTTGTCGCTTGCGTCGTTTCGAAGGTCACCCAGCGTCGTCTCGATGGTTCGGCCGAGTACCCTGTCCGGTTCGTCTGCTGGCGTCTCACCGAGCTCCTCCCGGTCGAACTGCTCGGGGGCGAGCACGGTGTACCAGCGTTTCTGCTGCTTCTGTCGTGAGACTGATCGTTCACTCATTGTTGTCTGTTGTGGTGGACGTCTCCCCGTCCGTGGTTGTAAGCTGTGTTGCGACCTGAAGGTTGACGACGTAGTCGTCGACTGTCGCCCCCAGACCGCCTGTCGTCTCGCGCTCGACTGCTGTCACGACCGTCGTTCCGTCGACGGCGGTTTCCATCTCCGGCGTGTTGTCCGGCCGGAGCGTTGCTGCGACCTGCCTGGCAGCTTCCTCACTCTCGAACGTCGACTCGATGCGTGCGTGCCGGCTCATTGTCCCTCCCTGAAGGCGGCGACAAACGCTGTCGGGTCACAGTCGAAGCGTGCCCGACCGGTCGTTTCTGTGCCGCCGCCACGACCGTCGACACGGCTCGCTGCCGTCTCCATCTGCGAGCCGAGCGGTCCCGTCTCGTCGACGCTCACCGCGACGGCTTCGTCGTCGTCGAGGGCCAGCACGACCGGCTCGGGCGAGCGATACGCTGCGACGAGTCGGGCTACCGTGCCGACTGCGCCGTCACAGCGGACGACATACAGCCCGTCATAGCGGCCCGTCGACGCCGAGCGAATCGCCTCGTGTGCTCGCTGTCCGTGGGTCCGCCAGAGGTCGAGTGCCTGGTCGGGGTCGACTGCACCGAGCGCGAGCGGGACGGCACGTCCCGGCTGTTCGCGCGCTGTTGCATCCAGTACGTTGCCGTACCCTTCGACGGTCTCGAACCGACCGCCCGGTGCCACGAGTGGCCGGAGGAACCGCTCGACTGCCTCGGCCCCGCGCGGTGCCGTGGCCTCGTCGCCACACACCGCGAACGCGACCATCGAGGCGACTTGGCGGCGCATCTCCTCGTCTTCGTCCTCGGCATCGATGTCTTCGAGTGCGGCCTCGGTGGCCTCGGTGTCTCCCGAGAACGAGGCGTGGACGAGCGTCGCGTGTGCTAGCCCGTCTGCGATGTCGCCGGTCGGAATGGCGACACCCGGTCTCCGTTCGATGCCGGCTGCGTTGGCGGCGGCGAGCGTGTCACTCTTCGGAGACACGCCGGCAGCCGTGATGCCCGCGAGCGCGAGTTCGTAATCGACCGCCCCGAGCTCGGTTGCGACGGCGAAGGCCGTCGAGCTGGCCGGCTCTCTATCCGTCCCAAGTGTGATGTCGGCGTCTGCCGCGTGGCGACCAACGCCGACGGTCAGATCCGCGTCGGTCGCTCGCCGTGCCGACTCGGGCACTGGGACGACCGAACACTGGTGGGCGACGGCGTCGGCTTCGAGTGCTGTTGCCAGCACAGCCGTCGCGGCGACAGCGTCGCCGGTCGCGCCAGCGACGAGTCTGACGAGGTCGGCCTCCCGAAGTCGGGCGGCGATATCACTCGCCACAGGGGCGGACCCGTCGGAACGGCCGGTCGTGGACATCTATAGCAGTTCTCGTGCGATGTCGGGACTGTACGAGAAGTCCTCGTCGATTTTGTCGCCGCGGTAGTAGTCCATCAGACGGCGGATCTTTGCCTCCGTGTTCTGGAGTGCGCGCTTGTTCTGGTAGTCGGTCGGATTCTCGTCCATGTGGTCGTGCAGGCGTACTGCCCGGTCGAGGAGGTTGTAGAGGTCCTCGGGAATCTCGGGCTCCGTGTCGTGTTCGTCGAGAATCTCGGTCACCTTCTTGTCGGTGACAAGCGATACGTCGGGCACCGGCGTGCCCTGGACGCCCTCGTCACGGAGGATGACGCCGATTTCGCTCGGGCTGTGGCCCTGTTCTGCTAGTTCGACGACGCGGTCCTCGACGGCGTCCGCGTCGACGTCGCTCCACTCCGGTGGTTCGTCTGCCGCCGGCTTGTCCGAGTCGGACGAGCCACGGCGGCGCGTATGCATTCGTGCCATGTGTATCTGGTTGGAACACAGACCAAAGCGGCGTGTACTGTCCGCCGGCTGTCGCTGTCTGACAGCGGCTGCCGGCGGGTGACACTTCCGCAATCCCAAGCCGCCCAAGCGGACGGCGCGTCAGATTTGCGGCCGTGCGTTCCCACCCGGATACACTCGGTCGGGACTGTTAACGGTTACTTTTCGCTGCGGCCTGAACTCACGAGGTCGGCCGAACTGTGAACGTCCCCAGGAGTGCCGACTCATCGTCGTCTTCGGCGGTCCAGCGCACCTGTACTGTCTCACCCCTGCTCGCCCAGACGGTCACTTCCGTGGCTTGTGTCACTGTCTCGCCTCCCGCGAAGCTGTCGCTATCAGTGAGATTGCCCGAGCTCTGGACACCGCTGATGCTGAGCCGGTCGGCCGGGACTGTATCACCTGACTCGAAAATAATCGTGAGCTGGCCGTCCGCGTCGATGGTGGCGTTGTCGGCTGTCAGACCGAAGACGTCGGTCGCGCCGGAGTCGACGTCCTCGGTGTAGGAGTATCCGAGGTCCACCGTCGGCTGGTCGTCGGTAACCGCGTTGCTCTGGGTCAACACCAGCGGGATGGCGATTGCGACCACTGTCACTGTGATTGCGAGCATCAACACAACGCCGACAAGCGGCGTGATGGCAGTGTCGTCTCTCGGTCCCTGTGGTATCATCGTTGTCGGTCACCCCACGGCGACGTGGCCCACACCGACTGGTGACCCAAGACGCCAGCCGATACACAGTGGACACACATTGCCATCTCTACGGCCGAGCGTCGATATAAACACTCCGCCGCCGAATGGGCCGTCTCTCTCGTTGTCACCTCCGGACACGGGGAGGCTCGGCGGCTTCTGCAGTATCCTTATCAGTACGCTTGGCGTAGAAGTTGGCGATGACCCCCCGCAGGGATGAGAGCGCGAGCTCGCGGCGGGCACAGAGCAACGCTGTCGCGGTCGTTCTCATCCTCGGTATCATGATGGCCGGTGCCGCCGCTGTTGTCACGCTGGGGGCGACTGCAATCAACGACACCGAAGACCGACTCTCGGAGCAACGAGCCGAGCAGACGCTGACACAGCTCGATTCGAAGGCAGGACTGGTCGCGCTCGGCGAGGCGAGTTCACAGCGGATTCCCCTGCCGTCCGAAACCGGCGACGAGTTCGCCGTCGACGGGAGCGCTGGTACGCTGCGAATCGAACTCAGAAACAGGAGCGACGGCTCGACGCCGTCGTGGGGCGACCCGCTGGTTGAGCTCTCGCTTGGTACCTTGGAGTTCGACAACGGCGACTCGCGGCTCGCCTACCAGGGAGGTGGGGTCTTCCGGTCCGGGGACGGCAACGGGACGATGGTCTCGCCGCCGGAGTTCCACTACCGGAACGGGACGCTGACGCTGCCGATTGTGAACATCACGGGTGACGGCTCGGTCGGGAACACGGCCACGGTGACACGGACCGGAGAGAGTCGACTGTTTCCGGTCGGGACGAGCGCCAACCGGACGAACCCGCTTGACGACCACAAGGTGATTCTCACCGTCGAAAGCGAGTACTACCAGGGGTGGGGACAGTACTTCGAGCAGCGGACCGACGGCGGCGTCGAGTACAACCACTCCGCACAGCGCGTACAGCTGACGCTGATCACGCCAATCGGCTCACAGACCTACGAGAACGCCGTCACGACGACGGCTGGTGACTTCGACGTACAGGGCTCGGGTAATGTTGTTAAAATCGATGCCTACAACTCCTCGGAAGGGACGTATTCGTCGAGCACGAGGACGGCTAATCTGTCGGTAACTGGAATGGTCGACCTCAGCGGCAACTTCGAAATCTCCGGGAACGTCACCGCAGAGGAGTTCGAATGTGGGGGGAGTGCCAAAGTGAGTGGAACCGTGCGCTACGTCGACTCGTTCAATGGGGGCTGTGCCATCGGCGACAGCGAGCAGATCTCGGCTGTTCCGACCACTCCGTCGATAGCGCCGTTCGTCTCGGAGAATTTCGCCTCCCTCGCTGACGAAGGGGAAGCGCCCGGGTCCACGTTGACTGCCGGCACGTACTACGCCGACACAGTCAGCGGCATCACCGACGTGAACACGACCGACGGTGAAGTTGTTCTCGGTGTCGAGGACCTGACGATTGATAACGAGATTACGGTCGAGGGCAATCACGACTTCACCGTCTTCGTCAACAATTCGGTCGATATCAACGCAGCACTGACGACCGCAGACACGCATAACGCGACGATTACAACGATATACGGTGCCGACGGCTTCGGCGCTACTGTCTCTGACGAGTTCGTCGGCTCCATCTATGCGCCCGACCTCACCTCTACGATAACGGTCGATAGTGACCTGTACGGGGCGGCTATCGCCGGACAGGTGACAGTCCAGAACGGCAAAGACGGACGAGTCCACTTCGACACGGCCCTCGAAGCGAAACAGACTGTCCCCGAGGACGCTTCGATTGTCAGCATCACCTACCTCCACATCACCGAGAACGGTATCGAGATCAGATAACGAGAGGGGCGGGACAGAGGCGAGAGGAAATCCTTTTTGTCTGTTTCCACTAACTATCGGGTATGGACTGGCCACACGACCCGGACGGTGACGACGGTAGTGAGGGGCGACGCAAGTACGGTCACGCGGTGCTGGCGAAGAAAATCGACGAGGGCGAAGACTTCCCCTTTACCGCCGACGAATATGTCGACCAGTACGGCGACCATCCGGTTCGTATCGACTACGAGACTGTTGTCAGCGTCGCAGACATCTTCGAAGACATCGACGGCGACACCGAGTTCGAGGACTTCCCCGAGTTCCACAAGACCGCAGGGAAGGCGCTCCGAGAGAAAGACTACTGGCCCTACCGGCTCGAAAGCGCCTGACGACGGGCGTTCTCGTTGTCCTGCGGGAGTCGTCGGTACCTACGTGTCCTCTGTCGTGGGCTCTTCTGGCGACTCCTCCTCGTTCTCGTCGTCTTCGGCGGGCTCGGGAAGGTCTGCCTCGGCGAGTACGTCTTCGACATCGATACCCTGTTGCTCGGCGACGGCTTCGAGAAGCACACGCTGTTCTGCCATCTCGCGTTCCATGTCGTCGACCTGCGCGCTCGTCGTCTCCATATCGTCTTGGAGTCCCTGGAGTTGCTCCATCATCACCTGCATCTTCTTGTAGCTCTCTTCGGCGACTTTCGTCGCGCGCTGGACCTTCTTTGCGGTGCCGCTGATATCCATACACCACGATAGCCGGGGAGTCCTGTTGGGTGTTACGGAGCGACCCTCCGACCACCCGCCGCTTTTCTGCTCCGGCGAAGACGACGTTGCACGGACAGAAACACGGAGAAAGCTATTTAAGAAAACCAAATGAAACCTACAGCATGACTGATAGTTCTCTCCAGTCTCTTCTGGAAGACGAGGCGACGGCAGAGGCGCTGGCAATAGTTCTGGCACGCGCTGAGGAGGGGAATGGGACGGTCACCTGGCAGTCGGTCAGTGGAGCCGTTCCTGCAGAGGTCTGGGGACAGATAGTCGGTAGTGAGCTGTTGGTTTCGGTCGGCGACTCGTTTGTAATCGATGACCCACCAGCCCTCAGGGAGGCGCTGAACACTGCCGGTATCGACGTGACAGCCGATATCAGTATCGAGGAGACGGAGGCACTTCCGGGATGGCGGCTGACCGACAAGGTTGCCGGAGCCGGCGCGCTCGTTCTTGCGACCGGATATCAAATACCCGCTATCAAAAGCAGCGTCGTGAGTGGGGCAAACATCATGTTTGGGCCGCTCGCGGGAGCCGTTCCATTCTGGATGCTCGTGACGCTTCTGGCGGTTACGGTGGCAGCTATCTCGACAGGGGTTCGTCGTCGACTTGTCGATCAACAACAGGTAACAAGTATCAAAGAGAGGCTGAAAACGACCAAAGAGCAGCTTCGCGAGGCAGAGGAGCGCGGTGACGAGACGGCGGTCGAACGGTTACGCGAGCGACGCGACGAACTGATGCGTTCCCAATTGGGCATACTGACTCACATGCTCCGACCGTTGGCCTGGACGATGCTCGTTACGGTTCCCGTTTTTCTCTGGGTCTCCTGGGCTGTGGTCGCTCCACAGTTCGCAATTGGCGCTACGACACCAGCGCTGCCGGTGCTTGGCCGAATGGCGTGGACTGCACGTGTGCTTGGACCGGTACCGCTCTGGATGGTGTACTACACCCTCAACGTCGTGGTCTCGAATCTCGTGATAAAACGGGCCACAAAGAGAGTTACTGACAATCAAGCGGCGGCGTGACCTGAACTGTCTATCGTACAAGTCCGAAAGCCCCTTATGGGGGACGAGATTTAGAGTAAAATGGACTAGGTCGGGCGGTTAGGCCCCGCTCGCATACCACAAGTGGCCTTAAGTGGGACCGAATTCCGGGGGCGTGCGGTAGACGGTCGCGGGCCCCGCAAGCCAACGTCGAAGCCTCGTCCTTCGGGGATGGAGGTCCGGTCGGCTGTGCCTGCAGGGGCGCAGTAGTCCGGTTAACCGAGGGCAGTCCGCCAGGCGCGGAAGCGAGCAGCGGACCCTCGGACATCTGTCGCTCGAAGGGCCGCGGGGTGGAGGAGGCACGCGGGCCTACCCGTGTCCGAACGCCGTGCAATCTCGGCAGTCCACCATTCATACGCGTTCCTATCATTTCTCCAGAGAAGTCACACCAGGCACGGAGACCGAATATTGATACTTCTGTAATCTGTATACCGTTTCAATGAGTTCTGACCGTGACCGGGTCACGGAAAATATGATTCTGGACAATCTCCAGGACCCGGTCATCGCTGTCGATTCTAGCGGTGATATTATTTATACGAACGAGCGAAGCAGTGAGGTGCTGGCTACCCGACAGGAGACACTCCTCGACAGCCCATTCTCCCGGCTGACAGAGTTCTTCGAGGAGGGGTTCGAGCAGCTTCGCGATACCATCGACATCGTCATCAACGGCGACGTAGACGAACGTCGGGTCGAGCTAACATCGTCACTTCCCCAGGCTGGGGCGGGCCAGAACACGGTGGCTGCCGAGGCCCGTGTCACGTCACTCACTGTCGAGGACCGGCGTGCCGGCGCAATCGTCGTCTTCCGCGATATCGGCGACCGCAAAGAGACCGAACGAAACATCCGGGAGAGTGAGCGTCGGTTCCGGACCATGTTCGAGTCCCACAGCGCACCCATGCTGTTGATCGACCCGGATACGGGGGGGATTATCGAGGCCAACGCCGCTGCCGTCGACTTCTATGGCTACCCCGTTTCGGAACTGACCGAGATGACGATTCAAGAGATAAACCGCATGTCGGAAACGGAGGTAGCACGGGAGCGAACGCGGGCGAAAGAGCAGGACCGGAACCACTTCGAGTTCGAACATCAACTCGCCTCCGGCGAGGTGCGGACGGTCGAAGTCCACTCGACTCCACTCGATATAGACGGCAGAGAGCTGCTGTTCTCTATTGTCCACGACATCACCGAGCGCAAGCAGTCACAGCACGAGCTCGAACTGTTCAAGGAGGCTGCCTTACAGACCGGACACTCAGTGCTCATCACTGACACCAACGGGGTCATCGAGTTCGTGAACCCCGCCTTCGAGGAGGATACCGGATACAGCAGCGAGGAGGCTGTCGGCAAGACACCGGCGATACTCAAATCGGACAAACAGAACGACGCGTTCTACGCGGAGCTGTGGGAGACGATTCTCGACGGCGAGGTCTGGGAGGCCGAACTCGTCAACCGCCGCAAGTCCGGCGAGCTGTACTACGTCGAACAGACGATTGCGCCGATAACCGACGAGGACGGCGAGATTACCAACTTCGTCGGCGTCCAGTCCGACATCACGGAGCGAAAGCTCCGCGAGAAGCGACTCTCCGATTTGAACCGGATACTCCGTCACAACCTCCGGAACAGCCTGACGGCAATCGAGGGGTACACCCAGTCACTCATCGACGAGGCAGGCCCGGAACACCAGCCGACACTCTCCCGGATTCTGGCCCAGGCGGAGACGCTGGCCGACACGAGCGACAAGATAACCACTGTCCGGCAGTCGCTCGACAACGAGTACGACATTGATTCGACCTGCAATCTCGAAACGGTCGTGGCGGATGTCGTCGAGGACACTCGCCGGAGCCATCCGGCCGCCTCAGTCACGGTCGATGTCGAGCCGGTCGACCTGGATATCGACGCCGGGACCTGCTGGTCGCTGCTGGCAGAACTCATCAACAACGCTGTCTCGCATCACGACGGCGACCAGCCGGAGGTCACCATCACCGTCGAGACCGGCGAGACGGCTTCGGATCCAGTTCTGGTCCACATCGCAGACACCGGGCCGGGAATTCCCGAACAGGAGCGCACGGCTATCGAGGTCGGTTCCGAGGACCCCCTGAGCCACAGCAGCGGTATCGGGCTCGCACACGTCCACTGGCTGGTCATCAACCACGGCGGCGACGTGACTATCTCCGATAACAAACCCAGGGGGACGGTGGTTACGCTCTCATTGCCCAAGGCTGACACCGTGTAGACAGCTTGCGCTTGATTCGAAACGCTTACCGCCGACACGGCACTCCACACCGGCATGAGCAACTCACCCGTCGATACTGACGAGGTCGAGCACATCGCCGAGCTGGCGCGAATCGATCTCGACGCCGATGAGCGCGACCTGTTCGCCGAGCAGTTCGCGGATATTCTCGCCTCGTTCGAGACACTCGATGAAGTACCCGAGGTCGACCGCAAGCCTGACCTGACGAACGTGATGCGCACCGACGAGGTCGAGGGGAGTCTCGACCGCGAGCAGGCGCTTTCGAACGCGCCAGAGACCGAAGACGGGCAGTTCAAAGGCCCGAGGGTGTCATGAGCTACAACGGCTACATCACCGAGCAGCGAATCGAGGGCGACGACGACGGCCCGCTCGCGGGACGGACCGTCGCGGTCAAAGACAACATCTCGACGGAGGGGGTCCCGACAACCTGCGGGTCGGCGATGCTCGACGACTACGTGCCGCCGTTCGACGCGACGGTCGTCGAGCGTCTCAAGGAAGCCGGCGCGACCATCCCCGGTAAGACGAACATGGACGAATTCGGGATGGGAACAACCACCGAGACCTCGGCGTTCGGCGCGACCGAAAACCCCGCGGCCGAGGGTCACGTTCCCGGCGGCTCCTCGGGCGGGTCGGCGGCCGTCGTCGCGGCCGGCGACGCCGACATGGCGCTGGGGACCGACACCGGCGGCTCGGTTCGCTGCCCCGCCGCTTTCTGTGGGGTCGTCGGCATCAAGCCGACCTACGGTCTCGTCTCGCGGTACGGTCTCGTTGCGTACGCGAACAGCCTCGAACAGATCGGGCCAATCGCACCGACCGTCGAGGAGGCCGCCGAACTGCTCGACGTCATAGCTGGGCCCGACGAACGCGACGCGACGACGCGAGACCCAGAGGGCGAGACCGACTACGCCGCGGCCGCAGACGGCGACGTGGCCGGTATGGATATCGGTGTGCCGACCGAGCTGGTCGAGGGGGCCGACGACGCGGTCCGCGAGCAGTTCTGGGACGCTATTGACGCCCTCGAATCGGCCGGTGCGAGCTACCACGAGGTCAGTCTCCCGAGCGTCGAACACGCCGTTGAGGCCTACTACGTGATTGCGATGAGCGAGGCGTCCTCGAACCTGGCCCGGTACGACGGTGTCCGCTACGGCAACTCAGGCGGCTACGACGGCGACTGGAACGAGAGCTTTGCCGCCGCTCGCGAGGAAGGGTTCGGTCCGGAGGTCAAACGCCGGATTCTCCTGGGCACCTACGCCCTTTCTGCTGGGTATCACGACAAGTACTACAAGAAAGCGCAGGACGCCCGCGCCTGGGTTAAACAGGATTTTGACGAGGCACTCGACGGGGCAGACGTGCTCGCCTCGCCAACGATGCCGGTTCCGCCGTTCGAGCGCGGCGAGAGCCTGGATGACCCGCTCAAAATGTACCTCGCGGACGCAAACACGACACCCGTCAACCTCGCGAACCTTCCGGCTATCTCCGTCCCGGCGGGCGAGACCGGCGACGGTCTCCCTGTTGGTATCCAGCTCGTCGGCCCGGCGTTTGGCGAGCGTGACATCATCCGCGCCGGCAGTGCACTCGACGGCTCGGCGTAACCTGATGAGGCGAACTGTTAGGTCTCTGTAGCCCCAATCTCCTGTATGCAGGTCACCGACATCATGTCGGCGCCAGCGGTGACCGTCAAGACCGACGCAACACTGTACGATGCAATCGCGGTCATGCTCGAACACAGCGTCGGAAGCGCCGTTGTTGTCGACGACTGGATGGTCGGTATCATCACGCGCTCAGACATTCTCAGAGCGGCGTACGCCGCCGGGTCAGAACTCGATTCGATTCCCGTTACTCGCGGCATGAGCGACGACGTCGTGACGACGAAACCGGACACCTCTGTCCGCCACGCACTGGAACTCATGAAGGCCCACGACATCAAGAAACTCCCCGTCGTCGACGACCTCGACCTCGTCGGAGTGGTCACGGCGACCGACATCGCACAACACCAGCCGGAACGCGTCCGGGAGCTGCAAAATACGATAGAGCGCCGTGACGATTGGACGGACTAACGCCGGTCTGGGACAGTGAACGGCTCCCACTCCTCGGGTTGCTTGCGAAGTCCCCGTACGCGCAACTCGCCGTCGGCGTCTTCCGATTCGCGAACCTCGATTCGGCCGTCGACCGCCCGATTTCCGTTGGTCGATATTGTCCAATTGAACGAGATACCTCTGTGAGAACCACGGCACAGAAAGAAGGCCCTTGTGACGCAATGAACACGTGGTTGTAGCAGGGTCGCGGGCTCTCCAAGCCCGGCGTGCCGAGCTATCCAAGATTTCAAGCCGAAAAACACCGTACTCACGGCCGAGGAAGTCATAGTGATTATTGCGGTAATTTTTCGACCTGGTGTAGCGAATCGTCGTTTAGGGTCCGATACGGGAGAGAACCGAGAGCATGGCGATAACAACTCATACGGTCGTTCGTGATTCTTTTCGGGACCGGGTCGACATATCGATAGTTTCAGGGACTGAAGCAGCCGAATAGTGACGGCGTGGCGGTAAAAAGTCACGAACGACCGTATCACAATAATTACTATCAGTTGGGGTCTGTTACCGCGAGTAGAGCTTTGTCTCCAACGTTTCAACTGCCTCGGATATTATCGCCGCCAGCTCTTCGTCCGGAGCCAACCGATATGTCGGCCCTGAGATATCAAGCGCCCCAAGTACACCGCCGCGAGGTCCCGTAACTGGCACTGCAACAGCCCGCGCACCTTCGATTGACTCCTGATCGTTGACTGCATAGCCACGTTCACGAATATCATCAAGGGTCTCAAAGAGCGTTTTCCGATCAGTGATTGTGTTGTCTGTCTCGGCTGGCATACCTCTGCGGTCGAGTATCTCAGTGACCTTGTCCTCTGGAAACTGTGAGAGAATCGCTTTTCCGGCGGCCGAGTTATGCATATGAAAATATCGGCCGACCTGAAATCCTTTGGTTGAACGATTCGCGGCGAAGTTGAACAGCGTGATAACACGTCCGTGCTCTTCAACACCGAAGCCCGCTTCTTCCCCAGACCGATCAGCAAGCGTAGTCACTGTTGTCCGGACCGTACCGAACCACTCGTTTCGTGTCCGTGCCTGTTCACCGAGATGGAACAGCCTCAGCCCCAGAAGGTAGTGTTCGCCACGTTTGATGAGGTATTCCTGTTCAAGTAGCGTCTGCAAATGTGCGTGGACCGTACTCGTTGAGCAGTCTAAACAGTCGGCAAGTTCGGTCATACGTGCCCCTCCCATCTCGCTGATAAGATCGACTATCTTCAGTGACGTGGTTGTTGTCTGGAGACCGTCTTTACTCGAGTCTACCATACCAAGCTATACAAGTTCGGTATAAAAAAGTCCGGCTATACAAAAATGGTTGCGCCAGAAGTGGGTATTTATTGCATGAATAATAATTATAAAATGTTCCACAGTAATATTATTATGGGTCTTACCCGCAGTATACACGAAAGGGAGCGACTATGGTTGGTTTGTTCAGTGCCATATTCTTCCATAACTGGACTTTTATATACACCTTTGGCCAGTTACGTACAAAATAATTCAACCGTGCCAACAATGACTGATTTATTTCCGGAAAGCGGCTATTATTGAGGCCATTACTACACATATCGGATGTGTTCCAAACTCATGACTGAACCTGGAACCGAAGCTGGTACAGATATTGAGGGGATCGGAGAAACTACTAAGAATGATTTGACGTTTTACGGGGGCCGCTGGATAAGTGCTGTCCCGATTTTGTTGTTCATTCTTTGGGCGATTCTCCAGAGCGGTGTCTTCAGAATCAGCGACACGACTGGACTCGTCGCCGGGATGTTGATATCGCTAATTGTTGGAATGTTCTTCGTCAAAGGTGACTGGAAGGTGTATGCTGACACCATCTTCGATGGAATGACAAAGCGCGTCACTGCAACGACTATCGTCGCTTGGCTGTGGGCTGGTATGTTCTCGAGTACACTCCAGGCTGGCGGGTTCGTCGGGGGGCTTGTATGGGCGGCTGACACGCTGGCTGTGAGTGCGGCTGTCTTTCCTGCAGTAACGTTCCTGCTTGCTGGATTGCTTGCGACCGGAATCGGTAGCGGGTACGGGACTGTTGTTGCTTTCACGACACTATTTTTCCCAGCTGGTATTCTCCTTGGTGCCAACCCTATCCTCATGTTCGGCTCAATACTCTCGGGGGCAGTGTTTGGTGATAACCTTGCACCAGTAAGTGACACAACAATTGTCAGTGCGGTCACGCAAGACGCCGATATTGGAGGTGTTGTTACATCACGATTCAAATACGCAATTGTCGCCGCAGTGCTGGCACTCAGTGCATACTTGTTCGCCGGGACCGCAATGTCTGGTCTCCAGGTATCACAAGAAGCACGCGATATCTTTCTGTCGAACAGTACACCGGCGGGTCTCGTCCACCTGGTGTCGATGATGGTCGTCATCGTGACTGCCGTTCTCGGACGACATATCATCGAAGCAGTCTCGTGGGGACTCATTGTTGCAATCCTGTTTAATGTCATCTTCGGACTTGCCCCACTCAGTGACGTTCTCGTCTTTCGTGTCCCGGATACCTCGATCGCTTCCGATGCAGCTGCTTCCCTTCCTGTCGTTGCTATCGTTGAATCAGGGAATGCTAGTGTCGGTGGCTCAATCTATAACGGTGCCGCGGGGTTTTTCCCGCTTATAGCACTTGTCTTGCTCATCATCGCAGGCTCAGAAATCATGATTCGTGGCGGCGCGTTTGCCGCGATTCAGGAGTTCCTGCTGCGTAATGTCGCGACAACAGTCCGCAAGGCAGAGACAACTATGGTTATGGGGACTGCATTTGTCAACTCCATGATTACCATCAACACTGCCGCAGAAATTGCTATTGCCCCGTATATTGCACGGATCGGCCAGAAGTACAACATCAACGCGTACCGTCGTGCAAACATTCTCGACGCGAATACCTCCGCACTGGGATACATTTTCCCGTGGGCTGGCGGCGTTCTCGTTGGGTTCGCTCCGATGCAAGGGTTGCCCGACCAGTACGGATGGTTCACAGAGTCGATGGTTGTCAACCCGATTGAGGTCTGGCCGTTTGTCTTCCAAGGCTGGTTCCTGTTCGGTGTCTTCATCTTCTCGGCGCTGACCGGCTTTGGATTGGAGTACACAAGTGACCGCCAGTCTAGCGAGGTGAATCGCGTATGAGTCTCCTCAGCCGACTTCTGGCCGGTGCAACGTTTCGCACGAGCAAGCCGGAGTTCGATGTTGGTGAGGAGATTGAGGTGTACGTAACTGATTACAACGAGAGCAACGATGAAGTGTTCGCTCGTGTCGGCCAGACTCGTCTCCGTTTCGATAATGCGTCCAGTGATCTAGTCGGCTGTCGTGTCCTGGCACGCATCGAGCGGTTCGATCTGGAAAGCCATCGCGGAACGGTTACACATCTCAAAACAGTTGAGCGGAGTTCGTGGTAAGCGCCATACCGACGGCTGCAGCCAGTCACGCTGGTTGACACCCTTCCCGCGCTGAAGCGCGAGGCTTTCGCCTCGAAGTTTCCGTAACCGACAGCGTATTTTGAGTGGATTCCCTAGTATAACATAGAATCGCTGGCCGCTCCGCCGAGGGACTGCCTCCGCTGAACTACACTGACATGACAAACAACGGCTGTTCACTCTGTGACCTCCCCGTCGGCAGCGACCCCATCGAGAGCGACAGCGGCGAGCAGTTCTGCTGTCGCGGCTGTCTCGGCGTCTCACAGAGTCTCGCAGACCGAGAGGGCATCTCGACCGACGACGATGTCGAAGAGATTCAGGCCACCCTGTCGTCCGACGATGAGGTTCCCGAGGAGTACGAGACGACCTTTCTCCGTATCGACGGGATGCACTGTACGACCTGTGAGACGTTCATCGAAGGCCGTGCGAGCAAGGACGACGATGTCGCAAGCGTCGACGCCAGCTACATCACCGACACCGTCCGAATCGCCCACGACCCCGCTGTCGGCGAGGACTCGCTCCGCGAGCAACTCACCGGCCTCGGATACCGGGCATACGCACGCGACGACCCGATGGGCGAGCGCCAGGCCAAAGACGACATTCTAATGCGCCTCATCGTCGGCGTCCTCTTTGGCATGGCGGTGATGATGATGTATCTCGCTGTCGTCTACCCCACCTACTTCGAGGGCGGCCTCTACTATCCGCCGGGACAGGCGGAGATGCTCGAAGAGATGCTCGCGAGCACCTCAGCCTCGTATTTCTTCGTCGCGATGGGCGTGCTCACCAGTATTATCCTCTTCTTTACTGGCGGGCCGATTCTGAAGGGGGCCTACGTGAGCGTTGAGATGCGCCAGCCCAACATGGACTTACTGGTCGCGCTTGCCGCTGGGGCTGCCTGGGCCTACAGCACGCTCGCGATTTTTGTCGGCGAGTCACACATCTACTACGACGTGACCGTCGGCATCATCGTTGTCGTCACAGCCGGGAGCTACTACGAGAACGAAATCAAAGGACGAGCAACCGAGAAACTCGCCGACCTGACCAGCGCACAGGTCGAACAGGCTCGTCGCTACGACAGCGGGTCGACTGAGATGGTGTCTGTCGAGGCGATTTCTGCGGGCGACAGACTCCTTGTCAGAAACGGGGAACGGATTCCCGTCGACGGGGCCGTCCTCGACGGCGACGGCACTGTCGACGAGGCGGTCGTCACCGGTGAATCCCGGCCGGTGCCGAAACGCGAGGGTGACACTGTCGTCGGCGGCTCGTTGCTCGCCGAGGGGTCGCTCGTCGTCGAGGTCGGTGAGGGAGCCAACAGCAGTCTCGGCCGCATCACCGATATGGTCTGGGACCTCCAGAGCGCCAACCACGGTATCCAACAGCTCGCCGACAGGCTGGCGACGGTGTTCGTCCCGCTGGTGCTCGTGCTGGCGGTCGTGGTAGCGGTCGTTCACGCCGGTCTCGGGGCGACCGTCTCGGAGACGCTGCTGGTTGCGCTGACGGTTCTCATCGTCTCCTGTCCCTGCGCGCTGGGGCTGGCGACACCGCTTGCTATCGCCTCCAGTGTCAGGGAAGCCCTGGAACGCGGTATCGTCGTCTTCGACGAGACCATCTTCGAGCGCCTCCGAGACGTGGAGACTGTCGTCTTCGACAAGACGGGGACGCTGACGACCGGCGAGATGCGGGTGGTCGAGGCAACCGGCGACGAACGCACGCTCGAACGGGCGGCGCTGCTGGAGACGCGCTCCTCGCACCCAATTGCCGAGGCGATTGCAGACGCGTACGGGGACGACGCCGTGGCCGACGGTGGTGTCGTTGAGGCGACCGAGGCCATCGAATCTCCCGAAGAACGCGTCTCCGACTTCGAGAACTATCCGACCGGCGTCGGCGGGACTGTCGAGGAAACCGAGGTGCTCGTCGGCCACCCCGACCTATTCCTCGAACGCGGCTGGACTGTGCCTGCTCGCTTCGAGGAACCGCTCGACGACGCCAGAGCGGACGGACACGTTCCCGTAGTCGTCGGCGAGGACGGGGAGGCGACCGGCGTCGTCGTGGTCGGTGACAGTCCGCGCGAGAACTGGCGGGAGACGGTCGACCGCCTCGACGAGCGGGGTATCGAGGTCGCAATCCTGACGGGTGACGACGAGCGCGCGACGGCAACGTTCAGCGAGCACTCCGGCGTCGACCACGTATTCGCCGGCGTCCCGCCCGAGGGGAAGGCAGAGACCGTGCGACAGCTCGGTGCCGGAAAACAGACGGTGATGGTGGGCGACGGCACCAACGACGCGCCCGCCCTCGCACAGGCCGACCTGGGTATCGCGCTCGGGAGCGGAACCGCGCTGGCGGCTGACGCCGCCGACATGGCTATCGTGACCGACGACCTTGGCTCGCTGGAAACGGTGTTTAAACTCTCCCGCGGCGCGAACCGCCGCGTGAAACAGAACGTCGGCTGGGCGCTGTGTTACAACGCCGTTGCCATCCCGCTCGCGGTGACCGGTAGCATCAACCCCCTCTTTGCTGCTGTCGCAATGGGGACCAGCAGTCTGCTCGTCGTCACCAACTCCGCGCGGCCCCTGCTTTCCTCGTAGTTGCGGACCAGTATTCCTTTTATCGAGAGCGCCGGTACTGCGTTTCATGGCCGAACACGTCAACAGAGAGACGGTCCAGTCGCGGCTCGACCGCCTCGACGACCGCTACGATGTCGGCTACCGGGAAGACAAGCGGGTCAGCGTCGACCCCGACTCATTTGGGGAGGAGATTGCGACAGCCCGGGACGGCTACGTCGGCAGCAGCTACGTCTGGGTCGTCAGACGGCCCGACGCGGCGAGCCCGCTCAGTGAGTCGATGCCCGACGACGTACACGTCCAGGAGCGTGTCCTCATGATTCTCGGTCGCGGCGGAACTGCGTGGGCGATTCCCGGCGGCGGCCGCGAAGACGGCGAGACTTTCGAGGAGAGTGCCCGCCGCGAAGTCCGCGAGGAGACGGACATCGAATGTACAATCGAGGACTGCTTCGGGACGAGATACGAGCGCCGGACCAGCCCGGACCACGACGAAATCCTCCATACGCTCCGAGTGGTGTTCACCGGCGAGTACGCGGGCGGCAGTATTGCAATCCAGCCCGGCGAACTGAACGGCGCGGCCTGGCGCGCCAGAAGCCCGGCCCGACTCCATCCCCTCGCCGAGCCGGTTGCAGCCGAGTGGTTCGAAGAATAGCGCCGTTTCGTCAGACGGGCGTCTGCCAGACGGCCAAGGTTTATATTCGATTCGGGCCAGACAATGTGGTATGTATGTCGGCGTCGACGAGGCCGGGAAAGGGCCGGTGCTCGGCTCGATGTTCGTCGCGGCCGTGCGAGCGGACCCCGACGCGCTCCCGGCGGCCGTCGACGACTCCAAGCGACTCGCTCCGGCCCGCCGCGAGGAGCTTGCCGACCAGCTCCGCGAGCAGGTCGACGACATTGCCGTGGTGGAGATTCCGGTCGAGCGAATCGACAACCCCGAGACGGATATGAACCAGCTGACCGTCGACGGACACGGCAAGGCACTCGGTCGGCTCGTCGCGGACGGCGACGACTGTTATCTCGACGCCGGCGACACGAACGCCGTCAGGTTCGAGCGCCGAGTGCGAAAACAGATTGACGCAGACGCTGATGTGCGCGCAGAACACGGCGCAGACGAGACCTACCCGGTTGTCGGCGCGGCGAGCATCATCGCCAAATCGGCCCGCGAGGCCCACGTCGCGGGGTTGGAGTCAGAGTACGGCACGGTCGGCAGCGGCTATCCCGGCGACGAGACGACTCGGACGTTTCTTCGCGATTTTGTCCACGAACGCGGGCAACTCCCCTCCTGTGCGCGTGAGTCCTGGCAGACAAGCCGCGACATCATGGGCGAACGCGACCAGGCCGCGCTGACGGACTTCTAGTCCAGGACGACCAGCCCGTAGATACCGAACGCCAGCAGAAAGGCGAGGAAGATACTGCTCGCAAAGAGGAATCCGACCACGCTCATAGCCACTAACACCCAGAAATACCGGTTCGGTAACGACCCCTCGATGTAGTTTCGGACGGTCAACCCCGAGACGGCGAGTGCGATGAGAATCCCGACGATTCCGGTTCCAAGAACTATCTGTTCGGCGACGGCCATCTCGAGTTCGAGTCCGGCCTCCGACGTTGTCTCCACTAGCTCGGTCGCGACGCGCTCGGGCGAGATCACCCGCAGGAGTCCTTCGAGCAACGCGAGTGCCGACAGCCCGACGACACCGCCGAACAGCAGCTTGTGGTCTTCGGGATGGGGGTCTGTCGACGACGACGATTCCTCGACGGGGTACTTCCAGTCATCGCTTTCGCCGGTGGCGGGAGCCCCCTGTCCGCGCGTGGCTGACCGCCCGTTGCTCCCGTCACCAAGCTGTGTCCCACACTCGGGACAGTAGTTTCCCTCCTTGGAGACGCTGGTCCCACATTCCGGACACTCCTTCATGTCCGATACTCCGGCTGACCGGCACAAAAAGCCACTGGAGCTGCCTCTAGTTTTCTTTCCAAAATTAGAGTGTAATCTTACTTTCGATACAAAGGAGAAAACCGCATAACTCTTACTCACGTATCTCTAGGTAAGCCAATGGACTCACGAACAACCACAATCGAGATATCCGGGATGTCGTGTGCGACCTGTTCCGGGAACATCGAGGACGCAGTCGGTGACCTCGACGGCGTGACCGACGTGAGTGCGAACTTCGCCGCCGACGAGGGCCACGTCGAGTACGACCCCGAACGCGTCTCGTTGTCGGCCATCTACGAGGCAATTGAGGGGGCCGGCTACACGCCCGAACGGAGTCAGCGAACGATTACGGTCATGGGGATGTCGTGTGCGACCTGTTCTGGCACGGTCGAGGACGCCCTGGTGTCGACACCTGGTGTCCTCGAAGCTGACGCCAACTTCGCGGGCGACGAGGCCATCGTGGGCTACAATCCCGCCGAGACGGGCCCGCGAGAACTCTACGACGCAATCGAGGCCGCCGGCTACGACCCGGTCGAGGAGAGTGACGATGACATGACCGACGAGCGCGAGCGGGCAATCGAGCGGGAACTCCGGAGACAGCGCCGACTCGTCGCCGGCGGTGCCGTCCTTACGCTCCCCTTTATTCTTCTGATGGTCGAGATGGCCCCAGGCGTGCCGACGCTCGTCCCCGAATCACTGTTCGGGGTGTCCTTTCACTGGGTCGAGTTCGCGCTGGCGACGGCCCTGATGGCGACACTCGGCAGAGAGTTCTTCGAGGGCGCAGTTCGTGCGCTCGTCAACAACCGACAGGCGAACATGGATACGCTCGTCGCTGTCGGGACAGCGACCGGATTCGTCTACAGTACCGCAGTCCTGTTCGATATCATCACCGGCGGATTCTACTTCGAGGCTGTCGCCTTCATTCTCTGGTTCATCACGGTCGGCAACTGGCTCGAAGCCCGCTCGAAGGCCCAGGCCGGCAACGCGCTCCGGGAACTACTGGAGATGGAGGCCGAGGAGGCGACAATTCTTGAAGACGGCGACGAGAAAACGGTCCCACTGTCCGAGGTCGAGGTCGGCGACGTGATGAAGGTCCGTCCCGGCGAGAAGGTGCCGACTGACGGCGTCGTCGTCGACGGCCAGAGCGCGGTCGACGAGTCGATGGTCACTGGCGAATCAGTCCCCGTCGAGAAAGGCGAGGGCGACGAAGTCATCGGCGCGACAATCAACGAGAACGGCGTCCTCTCGGTCGAGGCCACCAAGGTCGGTTCCGATACCGCCATCCAGCAGATTGTCGAGCGCGTCAAGGAGGCCCAGGCCAGCCAGCCCGACATCCAGCGTCTCGCAGACAGGGTGTCGGCGTATTTCGTCCCGGCTGTCATCGTCAACGCGGTCATCTGGGCGACGGTGTGGTTCCTCGTTCCCGAACTGATGTACGACATCTCCTCGGCGGTCGGCTCCTGGATACCGGCACTCGACCCGGTCGGCGGCGGCCCGACGGTTGCCGTTCCGGGCACAGAGGCAGGTCTGCCGCTGGCCGAGTTCTCAATGGTCGTCCTCGCGAGCGCGCTGTTGGTTGCCTGTCCCTGTGCGCTGGGGCTGGCGACGCCAGCCGCGACGATGGTTGGATCGACCATTAGCGCCCGCAACGGCGTCCTCTTCAAGGGGTCGGACGTACTCGAACAGTCCCGCGGCATCGACGCGGTCGTCTTCGACAAGACAGGAACGCTCACCCACGGCGAGATGGAGCTGACGGATGTGGTCCCGGCGTCGGCGCTCGACGACCCGGCCACAGACGGCGGCGTCACACCCGACGACAGCAGTACGACCGACCGCGGCCCGACCATCGACCCCGGCTTCGACGAGGAAACCATGCTCACAGCGGCGGCAAGCGCCGAGCAGGGGAGCGAACACCCGCTTGCACAGGCGATTGTCGAGGGTGCACGCGACCGCGGCATCGAACTTTCGGGCACAGATACCTTCGAGAACGTCCCCGGGCACGGCATCCGCGCGACCACGGCAGGCAAGGAAGTCCTCGTCGGGAACCGGAAACTGCTCCGAGACGATGGTATCGACCCGACGCCCGCGGCGGCGACCATGGAGCGTCTCGAAGGGGACGGGAAGACGGCGATGCTCGTCGCCATTGATGGCAAACTCGCGGGCGTGCTGGCGACCGCGGATCGCATCCGCGAGAGCGCGAAGACGACCGTCGAGGCGTTGACCGACCGCGGTATCGACGTGATGATGCTCACCGGCGACAACGAACGGACCGCCCACGCGGTCGCCACGGAACTCGGTATCGAGCCGGAGAACGTCCGGGCGGAGGTCCTCCCCGAGGACAAGGCAGACGCAATCGAAGGCATCCAAGCCGACGGGACGCGGGCGATGATGGTCGGCGACGGCGTCAACGACGCCCCCGCTCTGACCGGGGCACACGTCGGCCTCGCTATCGGGAGCGGGACCGACGTCGCAATCGAGAGCGCCGACGTGACTCTGATGCGTGACGATCCGGCGGACGTACTCAAGGTGCTCAATGTGGCCGATGCGACCATCGAAAAGGTTTACCAGAATCTCTTCTGGGCGTTCGTCTACAATACGACACTCGTCCCGATCGCCTCGCTCGGCCTCTTGAATCCGGCACTTGCCGGTCTCGCGATGGCCGCATCCAGCGTGTCGGTTATGTCGAACAGCCTCGCGTTCATCAACTACGACCCTCACCGGCGCTACGTCTTCCTCCCGTTCCGCCCGTTCGTTCGCCGGTAACTCAGAGGCGCGCGGTGACGGTTTTCTCTGTCGGGCCGAACCCACTCAGCGTCAGCTCCACGTCGTCGCCGTCTGATGATTCGATATCGATACGCGCGCTCATCGAGGTCTCCAGACCCGTGAGCATGCTATCGATATCTGTATCCAGCGAGGCGCTCGTGTCGACCGCACAGACGCCCAGTCCGTCGTTTCGACGGAGGTCGGTCAGAAACGTCGTGTTGAGAAAACGGTACACCGAACGGGTATCCTCAACCTCGCCGACGAGTGTCGAACAGAGGAAGATGCCCGAGCGGAAGCCGTCACTGGTCTGGTTCACCTGGGAGATTAGATTCGAGAACTCCATGCCAAGTGTCGTCAGGTCGCTCAGCTCGTCGATGACGGTCACGTCGTCACCCCTCGCCGGCCCCTCGCAGGTGAGGATGGCGGCGTTCTGGCCTGCACCGCGCTTGACGCTGTCGAGTGTCTGCCTGAACGCCCGGCCGCCGCTGTTTGTCGCCAGGACAACCGAATACTCGTCGTCCTCTGCGGCGACGAGACTGGCGAACACTCGCTTGAGCGTGTCAGTGTCGCCTCCGGTCAACAGGATTGATGTGCCACTCTCTAGCTCCTCGTTGGGCAGCATGTCAGTCGTGAATCCCGGCGCATCAGAGAGGCTCATATCGACACCTCGACGTCGCTGCCGACAGCCCGACGCAGTTCCAGAATCTCCATCGCGGTCTCAGCGTACTGTTCGAGGGTCTCGCGCTCCGCTGTGGAGTACTCACGTGGCTCGTGGTCGAGAGCACAGACCTGTCCGATGACCTGTCCGTCCGGTGCGGTCATGTTGGCACCGGCATAGGAGACGATGCCGAGATTCTTGAGCTGCTCGTTCTCGCTGAACCGGCTGTCTGTATCGATGTCCTCGACGACCATCACATCCTCTTGGAGCATGCTGTGGGTGCATATCGTGTCTTCCCGTGTCAGCGAGTCCCAATCCGCGCCGGTACAGGCAAGGAAGTTCTCCTCGTCTTTCTCGATGAGGCCGATAAAGGAGACGGCCACGTCGAGGTGGCCGGCAATGAGGTCGGTCAGCCGGTCGAAGCTGTCCTCGATGGGGAGTTCCTCGACATCGTAGGCGGCCAGTGTCTCCAGCCGTTCGCTCTCGTCTTCTGGCGCGAGAAAGCCCACCTGAGCACTGTGTTCGATGACGTCGTTGACGATGAAGCCGAGCCTGTCGTGTGCGTCCGGCAGGTCACGGTTCAGGTACTCCACGACCACCTCGTCGAAGCCTGCGGTATCAATCTCAGCAGGTGAAACGTCGGTAAAGAGAATGCTCGGCGTCTGTGGCGACTCTGTCTTGAGCGCGTCGACGACATCCAGGCCTGTCCCGTCAGGAAGGTCGTACGCCGTGACGACACAGACAACGGGCTCTTGGGCAATCACATCGACAGCCGAATCGACTGACGTGACCGAGATTGGTGTGAGTTGCTCGTCATCATCGAGCGCCGAGACGACATCAGTCACGCGCTCGTCGGTATCCACACAGAGAACTTTTCTCACCATTGTGTGTACTTGGAAAGTTTAAAAATAAACGTTCGTGTGTGAT
Source organism: Halovenus salina (assembly GCF_026410925.1). GTDB lineage: Archaea > Halobacteriota > Halobacteria > Halobacteriales > Haloarculaceae > Halovenus > Halovenus salina. Next base: position 3,064,646 of record NZ_CP112972.1, read on the forward strand.
TATCATTACTGATTGTGTGACCTCGAAAACAGAGGTCGAATACTTATTGGTCACGCAGACGAAAATCTGGGTATGAGATGGCGACACGTGATTTGGCGGGTATCGGTCTGGGAACATGGGCTGCAGATTCTCGCGAGGCGATGACGACTGTCGACGACCTCTGGTATCTCGCCGACGAGGCGAGCCAGCAGGCCGAACAGACCTATCACCGGCTCGCCGGAGACCACGAGGGCGTTCTGGAGTTCGAGACGACAAAACACGTCTCTCGGCGTCGGTTTCGAACGGTCGCCGCCCGTATCGAGGACAACGGGGCCCCCTACGGCGCACACACCCTCGTCGAGCGGCCCGATGGGGCATTGCTGTTGGTTCGTCACGAGGCACTCGGCCTGTGGGTGCTTCCCGGCGGCGAGACTCGCGAGGACGAGACGTTTCGAGAGGGTGCTGCCCGCGAACTGACCGAGGAGGCCGGCGTCGAGGCGGTCTATGACGGGCTCGGGATGCTCGGGCGCGTCCGATTTCGGTCGGGGGGACACGAGACCTGGGGAGTGCTCCCGCTGTTCGAAGCACGCGCCGAGGGGGTCACGCCGACGGTCGAGGACCCGGACGGCGAGATAACCAAGGCGCGCTGGTTCATCGACCTGCCAGAGGACACACGCGACCGCGAACACCTCGAAACCTGGCGCGAGCACAGATGACCGGCCCGGCGTTCGACCGTCGACGCTTCCTCAAGGGAACCGCGGGCGCGATACCTGTCGCCCTCGCTGGCTGTCTAAGGAACGAGGATGAGGAGACGTACGCGGACTGGATTCCGGCCCGCGAGGGGTTCACCGTCGCGCGTCTCGACCTGGCCGTGGCAGACGACACCGACGGCTCGGGTGCGCTGGTCCCGACGCTCCTTCCGGCACGGGACGCGATACCCACGGGTGAGGGGGGTAGCCCCAGCGCAGGCAGATTCGCCGTCGATGTCGCCACCGACGATCCGCTGCTTGCCTTTCCCGTCCGAGCGAGCAGCAGCGTGCTCACGTTTGCATCGCTGGGGGTGGGCGTCTCGGGGCTGTACGAACTTGTCGATGGTACGGCCGAACAGCCGGCACGCGAGATGCTGGTACTCGACAGGACCATCGTGTTGCGGGGCCAGTTCGACACCGACTACGTCGACGACCGGCTGCGAAGCGATGGACCACTCTCCCGGCTCAAAGTCGAACACCAGGCCGTCGGTGAACTGAACGAGTACACACTCTATGACATCACCGATGCGGAACGCGAGTCGGGCACCGGCGAACGCACCGTCGCGGTCGCCGAGGAGACTATCCTGCTCAGTGACGGCCGCGAGACGGTCGAGCGTATCATCGAGACCAAAACCGGCGAGCGAGAAACCGCCTCCGAGCGGTTCGACACCGCCGAGTGGCTTCTCGATACCATCGAGGCGGGGAATATCGTGGTCGGCCAGTTCGGCGACGCCACCCTTGACGCGTACAGCTTCGGTGAGAGCAGCGTCCTCGATAGGTTCGAGTCGTCCGACGACGTGCTGGCCACGCTCTCACTCGACCAGGACGACGGAACCGCGACAGCCGAGGTTGCGGTCGCTGCCGAGGAGTTCGACGACGAACGACGAGACATTCTCGAATCGGCACTCGGCCAGGAGGGAACAGAGCGTTCGACAGCCGGGGAGGCGGATCGACTCGCGGTCTCGGCGACCTACAACGACGATATTCTGGAAACTACACAGGTTGTCGAGGAGAACCCGCCCGACGAGTCGGACTTCGAGTCAGAGCGTCTCGACGAGGAGAATCGGGTCGTTGCGGATGTAAGCTTCAACGACCCCGAAGAGGGTCTCGCCAAGGTGGCCTTCACCGACGAGACGGACGTCGAGTCCGACACCATCCGAGTCAAGTCGGTCGTTGGAGAGGCCGAAACAGAGCTCTCGGGCTCCTGGACGAGCGGCTTCGTCCGGGTGCTTGTCGACCCAGACGGCGACCAGGTGGTCGTCTCTATCGTCCGTGAGAACGCCACGGAAGTCGTCCATCGTGAGACCTACGAACCATCCGAGTAACGCCATCTGTCGCCGAAAATCTCTGTCTTGGTAGCGGTTATCATACTTAATACCATGAACGACTGTGGAGAATATCGAGGGCTCGGCGCGTCAGACAGTCGTTCGGGCTTAGATTGCAAAACATTTAAGTGCATTTCGGAATTATTTAAGATCAGCGAAATTCACGGGGTATTTTCAGGAGACATCCTGCCCGAATTTCCACCCCTACTACCCATGAGCAACTCGAATACACGGACACGACAACAGCAGACGGAATCGACCGAAGAACAGGCAGACAGCACCGTATCCTGCCCCGAGTGTAGCGGCAAACTTGTCCAGGACGACGAACACGGCGAGACGGTCTGTACGGATTGTGGCCTCGTCGTCGAGGAGGGCTCTGTCGACCGCGGTCCGGAGTGGCGCGCCTTCGACTCCCAGGAGAAAGACAAAAAATCCCGCGTCGGCGCACCGACGACGAACATGATGCACGACAAGGGGCTGTCGACGAACATCGACTGGCGCGACAAAGACGCCTACGGCAACGCGCTGGGTGCCAAACAGCGAAAGAAGATGCAGCGCCTGCGCAAGTGGAACGAACGGTTCCGGACTCGTGACTCGAAAGAGCGCAACCTCAAGCAGGCGCTTGGCGAAATCGACCGGATGGCCTCCGCGCTTGGTCTCCCCGAGAACGTCCGTGAGACCGCCAGTGTCATCTACCGCCGCGCGCTTGACGAGAACCTCCTGCCGGGTCGCTCCATCGAGGGTGTCTCGACGGCGTCGGTCTACGCCGCCGCACGACAGGCTGGTGTCCCGCGCTCGCTCGACGAAATTACCGACGTTTCCCGCGTTGAGAAAAGCGAGATCGCCCGGACTTACCGCTATGTCGTCCGCGAACTCGGTCTCGAAGTCCAGCCCGCGGACCCCGAGAGCTACGTGCCCCGGTTCGTTTCCTCGCTCGGACTCTCCGAGGAGGCCGAGCGCCGCGCCCGTGAACTGCTCCAGAACGCCAAAGAGCAGGGCGTCCACTCGGGCAAATCGCCGGTCGGCCTCGCTGCCGCCGCGGTGTACGCCGCTGCCCTGCTGACAAACGAGAAGACCACGCAGGCCGCCGTCAGCGAGGTCGCGGACATCTCCGAAGTCACCATCCGGAACCGCTACCACGAGCTGCTCGAAGCCGAACAGGGCGTCGCGCTCGCCTAACGACGGTTCTGTCTTTTTTTGCCCGACCAGAAGTTACCGAAGCCTGACCCGACTACGACGGTCGCGGAAGCCAGATTGTCACCGTCGAACCGTCCGAGACGGTCGCTTCGAGTTCTCCTTTCAGACTCGTCACAATCCAGAACACGAGCCACAGCCCGAGCCCGTCGCCGTGGACCAGCTGTGTCTCGGTACTGGACTGTAACACCTCCCGCTCCATCTCGGGAATCCCCGGCCCATTGTCGCTGACCGAAATTGCCACCTGACTCTCGGTGACGGTGACCTCGATATCGACGATGGGTGGGTCGCCCCCGTGTTTTGCGGCGTTGTCGGCGACCTCCGAGAGTGCGGTCTCGAATCGTCCATGTGTGTTGGCGACAGCGCTCTCCGGGGTGTCGGCTGTTATCGACGCCTCCGGATACCGAACCTCCAACTCGGAGACGGTCCGATCGACCATCGAAACAACGTCCATCGGTTCCAGGTCGGGCGAGAGCTCTCGATTTTCCTCTATCTTTTGGGCGGACTCAGTCAAATCGAGCACCCGGTCTGCAGTGTCTTGGATGTGAGTCGCTTTCTCGGCGTCGTCATCGTCGAGCGTGGATTCGAGCATGCTGGCGTAGCTCGTGATGACACTCATCCGGTTGCGCAGATTGTGCCGGAGGACACGGTTGATGACGCTGATGAGTCCCTCGCGCTGGCGGCGCTCGGTCGCGTCCCGGACCATCAATTGGATGCCGACGATGTCGTCTGGGCCACGCTCGTCTTCCGGAACGCTCCCGTCGTAGATTGGGACCCCGCGGATATCACTGTAGACTGTCCGGCCGGCTTTCGTCTTCAGCGGGAAGTCCCGCACTCTGTTCTGTTCGCCGTGCAGGACGGGCTCTATCTGGTCCCAGGCCCGCTCTGCCGTTCTCTCGTCGGGGAGCGTGACGTTGATCTGTTGGCCTTCGAGTTCTCCGGGCGAGTAGCCCAGAAACTCCTCGACAGACGGCGAGACGAACATGTACGTTCCGTCTAAGTCGATTCGGAAGACGAACGCAAAGCTCGCGTCGATGACCGCCCGGTAGAGCTCGTTTTGCTCGTCGAGCGCCTGCTCACGGTCGGCAATCTCGCGGCGCTGGCGCTCCGTTTTCGTCACGTCGGACAGCTGAACGACCTCTGTGCCGGACTCGCCCAGCGAGACAGTGCTCGCAGAGACAAAGTAGAAGCGCTGCTCTCCGTCGTGTTCGCGCTCGAGGATGTTGTCGTCGCTGTCGATTGCTTCGGCGACTGTCGGAACGGCAGTCGAGAATTGACTCCCGGTCGCGGCACTGAGCTCCGGCAGTACGTCGCTGGCTCCAGCAGAGTAGTCTTTGATACGGCCGTTTTCGTCGAGATAGATGGATAGGCCGTCCCCGCGAGATGTCTCCTGTACCGCGAGGAAACGCCGCTCAGAGAGGAACAGGACACCGACAGCGAAGGCTGCGACGCCGAGAGGCGCATAGATAACGTCGACGAGCCACGGCGTGAACAGCGCCGCAACATCGAGCACGACGGGGACCCCAATCAGACCGGTCAGGACCGTCAGCGAGCGGGTTTCGTACCCTGACTCGAAGTACAGCTGAAAGAGCATGAACATACCGACCGCCGCGAGCACGTACGAGAGTCCGGTTGCAGCCCAGTGAAACAGGTTGTGTTCGATTGCCAGATACGCAAACGGCGTTTCTACTTCTTCGGTGGTGAAATACAGTCCGTGCACCCGGTTCGTCGCTTTGACCGAGACGACGAACAGGAACACACCCGCGCCCAGCCGCCGGAGCGATTTGTTCCGGTGGTAGCGCCGTCCGGTGTACGCGGAACAGAAATACAGCCACGCCCAGACCGTTGCAAACCCGAGCGCAAGCCCTACGATATACACAGGTTCGCGGTAGTCAGAGAGCAGGAAAAACGCTGTCTTGAGCAGCGCCCAGCCCCCGGCGGTCGCGAGCAGCCCGACCAATCCTCGCCTGACATCTGGGTCGTCGAATTGACGTGCTCGTGGGATGGCGGCAATCGAAATAAGTCCGCTCACCGCGAACAGGGTTGTATACACTTGTTCGACTGTTCCAACACTTCCGAGCATCTGAACTGTGTTCTCTCTGGGTTGGTTAAATAGTTCCGGCTATCTGAGACTGGCAACACATACTGGACTTGTGGCTGATGATACTGACTTTTTCTACGTATCGTCTCTTCGTCTGTATGAACAAGATAGTTCTGCCTTTTGATGTGTACTGACGTGTCACGGGCCGGTCAGAGTGGGTCAAAAGACCTTTATTTGTACTGCGTGCATCTGAGGATAGCTATGCGACCCATCGACGACTCACCCCTCTCGCGAGACGGCAAGGTACTCATCCTCGCGTACGACCACGGACTCGAACACGGGCCTGTCGACTTCGAGGACGTGCCCGAAAGCGCAGACCCAGAACGCGTCTTCGACGTGGCGACCCACCCGGCGGTGACGAGCCTCGCAGTCCAGAAAGGAGTCGCTGAGGCGTACTATCCCTCCTACGAGGAGGACGTGGACCTGCTGGCGAAAGTCAACGGCACATCGAACCTCTGGATGGGCGAGTATGACTCTGCGGTGAACTGGTCGGTCGAGTACGCCGACGAAGTCGGCGCGGATTCGGTCGGCTTCACGCTGTACGGTGGCTCGAACCACGAGGTCGAGATGGCCGAGGAGTTCCGCGACGTTCAAGAAGCCGCCCGCGACCACGACATGCCGGTCGTGATGTGGGCCTACCCGCGGGGACAGGGCGTCAAAAACGACACCAAATCCGACGTTATCGCCTACGCGGCCCGACAGGCAATGGAGCTCGGCGCTGACATCGCGAAGGTCAAATATCCCGGCAGCAAGGAAGCGATGGAACGCGTCGTCGAGATGGCCGGCCCGACGAAAGTTATCATGTCCGGCGGCTCGAAGCGCAGCGACCGCGAGTTCCTCGAAAGCGTGAAGGCGGTCATCGACGCCGGTGGTGCTGGGCTGGCCGTCGGCCGGAACATCTTCCAGCGCGAGAACCCCGAGTACATCCTCGACGCGCTGGAGGAGGTCATCTTCGAGGAATCGTCGGTCGATACGGCACTCGCTGTCGCCGACGAGTAAGCGAGCATGACCGATACCATTGAGGCCGTTTTCGATACGGTCGCCGGGGTCGCGGGGGACGTGCGCGAGGTGTTAGCTTCCCGTCGCTCCTACGAGGCTGGAGAGAATCCGAGCGGCGAACAGCAACTCGCGGCCGATGTCTACGCCGACGACCGCCTCGAAGACCAACTGCTCGCGCTCGACGGCGTCGGCTCCTACGCCAGCGAGGAACGAGACAGTCTCTCCGTGGACAGCGGCTCCTATCACGTCGCCTGTGACCCTCTGGATGGCTCTTCGAACCTCAAATCGAACAACGGGATGGGCACCATCGTCGGCATCTACGACGAACAGCCACCGGCACCCGGGGACGCGCTTGTTGCCGCCGGCTACGTTCTCTATGGGCCGATTACGACGATGGTGACCGCAGTCGGCGAGACGGTGACGGAGTTCCTCGTCGAGGACGGCGAGCGCGAGGTGCTCAACGAGGATGTGACGGTCCCATCCGAACCCGTGACCTACGGCTTCGGTGGGCGCGCTCCCGACTGGCCCGAGGAGTTCGCGGCCTTCGTCGAGTCCGTCGAGGATGACCGCCTCAAACTCCGGTACGGCGGCGCGATGGTCGCTGACGTGAACCAGGTGATGACCTACGGCGGCATCTTCGGGTATCCGATGCTCGCCGACAACCCCGAGGGGAAGCTGCGCCTCCAGTTCGAGGGTCACCCGATGGCGTACATCGTCGAGGCCGCCGGCGGCGCATCCTCGGACGGCTCGCGGTCACTGCTCGAGAAGACGCCGACGGAGATTCACGAGCGCTCGCCCGTCTTCGTCGGCAACGACGCACTCATCGCGGCTCTCGAATCTGTCTTGGCGTAGCCTTCATAGTGATTATTGCGAGTCTTTACCGCCATGGTTTCACTTATCGCCCACATCGGACTATGAAACGAGCGATTCACTAAAACAGGTCTGAAAAGTACCGCAATAATCACTATCAGTAACCCAGATAGAAGGCGACTGATTTCAACACGAGATAGATAACGGCCAGCGGAACGCCGAGGAACGCTAGCCCGGTCTGAACCAACCCCAGCGGCAGGAAACCAAGGAAGCTGAACAGTCCTCCTCCGCCTCCAACCTCCAGCTGTGATTCGCTCGCTGTGCCGCTGATGCTGATGTTGTATGTCCCCGATTCGTTAAATCTCTGCGTGAACGTTACCGGGATATCCGTCCCGCCGTGAACTGCCGGCACGTCGAAGGTGTCGACTACTTCGCCGTCGACTTCGAGCTCTGCGATGTAGTCGGCCTGTTCGTCCCCCTCGTTCACCACATCGCCCTCGACGCGAACGCTATCTCCGGTGCCGATACTCGACTCGTTGATCGTCACGTTCGCAACGGTGAAGGCACTCTCGTTGACGTTCAACTCGTCGCCAGGGGTAGTGTTCGTCGAACTCCCGTTGTCCTCGGGTTCGAGGACCGTGACGTCTCCGGCAGTGGTGTCGTTGACGGCGAACGGTACCGTCCCGCTTTCGGAGAGCGTTCGGGTAAACTGGACGGTCGCCGACTCGCCCGGCTCGACCGCTGTCTCGCGCGTCTCGACGACTGCACCGTCTTGCTGTAACCCCGCCCGGAAGCTCCCAGCAGCGTTGCCCGTGTTCTCTACCTGTGCAGTGATTTCAACACTCTCGCCGGGCGCTATCTCGACCGGGTCGACTGCCGCGTCGGTCACCTCGAATGCTGCCGTCCTGTTTGTCTCGTCAGTCTCGTTCTCGCCGCCGTCCGGTTCTGACTCGCCTGGGGCTGTCGTCGCGTTTGTGGCGACGACCGCAAACCGAGAGAATCCCGGGGTTTCAGCGACGAACTGGTACTGTTCGCCCCTGTCGGCCAGGACCGTCGTGTTGCGGGTCGTCCACTCGCCGCCGGATTCCCGGCGCAACACGACATCCTCCGGAGCTGTTCCGAGTACGTCCAGCCGCTGAGCGTCGATGCTGAAGACGAACTCGGCGGTCGACACCTCGTTCTCTTCGATGTCGGTGAGCACGCTGAATCCGCCGATTTCGACAGCACCGCCCGTTGCAGCGTCGGTTATCTCGCCTGTCCCGAGTCCGGAGAGCGCGAGTGAGAAGCTCGAATCGACTGTCGGAGTGACAGCCAGCCGGTCGAGTGAGACGGCGTTGCGGGTGACCAGCGGCGTCTCACTGTCGCTGATAGTTCCGATTTTAATCTGCTCGCGTGCGAGCGCGCCGGTCACGCTGACGAGACTGCTCTGGGCGTTCTCGGAGCCATCTCTGTTGACAAGGACGACTGGCGCAGTCTCGTTGTCCCTGTCGACGTCTGTCTCCGAGTCCAGCCCACCCGTGAGGTTCAGGTCGACGGTGTCCTGGTCCGTGTTGCCGAACCCGTTTCTGACCGTCAGCGAGATTGTGTGTTCCGCGGGCGTGAACTCGTGAGACACCTGTTCGCCGGTCGCTGTCGCGCCGTCGCCGAAGTCCCACTGGTAGGTGAGTTCGTTCCCAGCTGACTGGCTCGCGTCGAAGGTGATATTCACGCCGCTTGAGGCACCGAAATCGATGCCGATGACCGCCTCGGGCTGGGTCCTGTCGGCCCGAATCTGTCGGGCCAGGGTCGTGTTTCTGGTGTTTCCTGCCCTGTCTGTCACGCTGGCCAGCGACACCGTGTACTCGCCGGACTCCGGGGGCGTATACCGCGCGACGTACCGGTTCGAGACCGGGTTATCGAAGTCGTCGATTCCGAGTGTCGTGTTTTCCGGCCCGGTGACTTCGACGGTAATGTCCGACAGCCGCTCGTCGAACCTGAATTCGAGCTCTGCCGGGCTCCCGATGGCGTCGCCCGTATCCGTTCCAAGCACGCGCGGCGGCACTCCGTCCATGCCGGATATTGTGACAGTTTGTGCGTCTCCGCCGGTCTGGATCTGTGTTCCATTGACGTTGCTGATGTCGCTGTCGCTCGCAATACCGACGGTCAGTTCCTCGACCGGTATCGGCTCTGCCAACACGAGTGTAACCGACGCGCTCGTCCCATCTGGCAGGCGCGTGATGTGGGATAGTTCGCCGTCACTGAGGAGGAAATCGTCAGTATCGACGCTACTCATCAGAATCCCGCTATCGTCGACGATCGTTACTTCGACTGCGGTCGTGTTTATTTTCTCGCCGCCTCCTAACTCAGGTGGGGAATCGTCGCTGGATTGTGCGGCCGTGACACCTGTAGCAACCACACCGACCGCGACGATGACGACAGCGACAAGGAGAAACAAGAGCGTCGCCCTGGATACACCAGCGTGGCCTGTGTGGTTACCGCTACTCATCTCGCGGAGGTACGACACACAGGGTAATAAATGCGGGTTCGCGATTCTTCTCGATGAGAACGGCGCTACTCCTCGGCGGACTCCGCTTTGAGCGCGAGGACGGTCCGCTCGAAGGAACAGACCACCTCGTCGTCCTGATTGAAGGCCTCGACCTCCATCGTGACGACGCCGCGCTCGCCGTCGCTGGTCTCGCGCTTGTCGAGTACGGTGGTCTCTGCGCGAATCGTGTCGCCGTGAAAGACAGGCTTCGGGTGCTCGACGTTGTCGTACCCGAGGTTTGCGACGACAGTTCCGTCTGTTGTGTCTGGAATCGTCATCCCGACCGCAAGCGCCAGGGTGTAGATGCCGTTGACGATTCGCTCGCCGAACTGTGTCTCACCCGCGAACTCCTCGTCGAGATGCAGCGGCTGCTGGTTCATCGTCATATCACAGAACCGCTGATTGTCGGATTCGCTGACTGTCCTGCGCTTGTCGTGGGCGATTGTCTGGCCGACCTCGAACTCCTCGTAATAGAGTCCTGTCATCGTCGGGAGATGCACGCGGGGGGACAACTAGCTTTCGGGCTCAGAGTTCGATACGTTCGACAATGGTGTCGTCGCCGTCGTGGGTGTTGACCGCGACGATGCGGAGGTACTCGGTGAGACCGGACCGGTCGATTTTCTTCTTCAGAAGGCTGTCGACCTGATAAACGCCGGCAGCGTTGGTCATCTCTATCTCGACGAGCACTGGCTTGTCGACATCTGTCTTGAGAGATACGTCCTCGATAGCCTGGCTCGAGACGGTGTTGATGCCCCGTCCGCCGCTCTCGTACGGAACTCGTGAGCGCCCCCGCTCCATGTCGAGCGCGTCGGCGACGCGGAGGACGCCTGCCTCCCTCGTGAGAGGGTCCTCTTCGCTGTGGTGGCAGACAATGGCATGAAGGACCTCGCCTTTCACGCGGACTGCTTCGGCGGTGTCGTAGAACTCCGGGAGGATGCGGTCGAGAATGTCGGCCGCGAGCGGAATCGAGTAGTAGGCGTGGTCCTCGCGGTGGACGACGTGGCCGATATCGTGCAGTCGGGCTGCGAGTGCGATGATAACAGCCTCGTCGGCTTCCTCGAGCCCCTGGTCGGCTGCGCCGTTGAACTCGACGCCGCCCCGTTTGAGAAGGTCGTAGAGACAGAGCGCCCGATTGTGGACAATCTCGATGTGCTTGGTCCCGTGGTCGTTGTACCCCAACCTGTCGACCGGGTTGACGTTCTGGGCCTCGAGGTAGGCAGCTATCTCTTCGTCGTCGTCGAGATACCCCAGTACCTCGTTGACACGTTTGTCGGGGAAGGCGTGGTCGGCGTCGGGGGTGTAATGACGGTCGATGCCGTCCTCGGCTGCGTCGAGACTCCTGGTTTCTTCACTCATACGCACAGTTTTTCACAGGTCAGCAAAAATACCTTGGTCGGGCGATATACGGCCCAGAACCGGATAGCCCTGGCTGGATTCGAACCAGCGTCAGCGGCTTGCTTCCGCGTAGGCGACGCCAGACGCGTCCAAAGGCCGCTATGATTGGCCACTACACCACAGGGCTGCAGCCAGGTCTACCAATTGCACGTACAAGTACATTACTTTCTCTCCGGGCCAGCCTGCGGTTTAGATGTGGTCCTGGTCTTCGAGCTGGTCTATCACGTCGTCGACAAAGGCGTCGGCACTCTCGTAGGGCCAGTCGCCGCCGCTAATCTTTGTGTTCAACTCCATCGCTGTCATGGAGAAGTCACCCGACTCGAACGTCGTCGAGGGCCCCTGTGGAAGTGCAGGGACGAGATCCATCGGGCTGCTGATCGGGTAATCTGCTCCTTCGAACGCTTCGATGAACTGCTCGCGCAGGTCGTCTTTGTTGACCATACCACTAGTATCTCGCACCCGCTGAAAAAGATTTATATCTGATGCAACTTTTCCGGCGTTGTGAGTTTATCACGGGAAGGACGGCTGACACACCGGTGGCTGCCGACGGTGTGGTCTCGCCCGAATCGTTGCCGGGACACCTCAGTTGTGCTCGTCGAGAAAGCGGTAGCGGTAGGGCTGGTCGCGAATAACCTCGACGGCACCGTTCTGTGCTCCTCGGCCCAGTACTGTGGCCACACGGTGAGCGCTGTCGAACTCTTCGCCGTGCTCGTCGAGTAACTCCAGAATCTCGCGCGCCGTCATCGGCTGGTCCGCGTCGGCCTCCTTGAGGACCGAGCGAATCCGCTCGAAGTCGCCTCGGCGTATGCGCATACAATATGTATGGGCCTCTTTCATCATTAAATGGCGTCAGACAGCCGTCCGACGACTCGGCCACCAAAACTGGCAAACGTAACCCGGGCGTGGATGTCACCTGCTGTCATACAGAAACGCCGACAGCGACCACGGTCTCGGTCGGGAGGTCGTCGTCTCCTACCCGGAAATGTGTTCGGCCGAGACGCGTGCCGTACAGCGTGGACAGCCGTTCTGGAGGAGGGCGTCACGCGTCGACTCGGTTACCGGAAACTGCTCGCCACATTTCGGGCAGGCGAACGTCTGGTTTCGCGAGACTGCCATTAGTTTATCTCCGAACTCTTTCAGGAAGAGTATACAGCCACACTATTGTGGGGTATTCAAGTGTCTACCCGGAGAGAGTCACTGCCAGGAAAGCTCCCAGGCCTTTCGTTCGTCGTGGCCCGCATTGGTCTCCTCGATGGTGACCGAGGTACCGTCTGCTGATAGACTGTCTACGATACCCAGGAAGACACCTTCGGCCATGATTGCTGGGTTCGGATACCGTTCGGTGATGCCAACGTGTGCGGCAGTTTCACCGAGTCGCTCGTAGGTATATCCACCGGCTGGTCGGTCGACATCTATCTCCCTGCCGTCTTTGAAAGTCGGTGTCGCCTGCTGGTGTACCGCGTCTATTGTCTGGAGGCCATCGTGTGCTGTCTCAACGCCGTCTGGCCAGGGAACGTCTCGGCCCATCTGCCGGCCGCCCTCTCGCATCGTCTTCTCGCCGATGTTATCGACGACATCGTAGAAGGCGGGCGCGACTCTGTCGTAGTGGTAGTACTCGTCTTCCTGAATATCGTCGAGGCCGTGTTCCTCGAAAATCTCTCGTGCACGCCGCTCGAATATCGGCGATACCTTTCCCGCGCTCTCGTAGAAACTCAGTACGTACAACCCCTGACCGTGTGCATGTCGATGCCAGTTCTGCTCTATATCTTCCATAGACACGTACATCCAACACGCCAGTGTGGATAGTCTCTCTGCATGGGTACCCATGCTTATTTACGCCGGCAGAAGTGGACAAATGTCTGATTTAAGTTCTAAAATCAGGCTTTAATCTCACAAATGTGGTTTTCTGCACCATGTCTCTCCCGAGTATCGGCGACGGTACCCTTCGGTAGACGTTGGGGCCACGCCGGCGCTCGCTTCGCTCGCGTTGTGGCGTTGACAGAAGCGCCAGGACTGGGATTTGAACCCAGAATCCCGAAAGGGAACACGCTTTCCAGGCGTGCGCCTTACCGTTCGGCCATCCTGGCCCATCGAACCATAGCAGGGGGCGTGGATTAAGGCCTTTCGTTCCGTGGTGCAAGCTGTGGGGCCAAGCGGTGTGTCGTCAGCGAACTTGCGACAAACACACCGACTGCTGCCGCCGCCATCGGCCCTATGCCGACAAAGTCGTTCCCAAGCAGGTGATACGCCTGCAACAACACCAGAAACGAGAGGGTAGCGACGGCCCCCCACAGCAGACTGGACTTGGTACGGGGGTCCATCGGTGACGCGGCGTTATTTCGTGGCGATTGCTTCGATTTCGACGCCGACGCCCTTTGGCAACTCGTCGACAGCGATTGCGCTGCGGGCTGGCGGTGCCTCCTCGTCGAAGAACGTCTCGTAAATTTCGTTCATCTCGTCGAAGTCGTCGATGTCGTCGAGGTAGACCGACATCTTCACCACATCGTCCATCTCCAGGCCGGACTCCGCGAGGACGGCCTCGACGTTTTCGAGGGCCTGCTCGGTCTGGATGTCTATCGAGGCCCCGTCGAGCAGGTCACCCTCCGGCGTGAGCGGAATCTGCCCGGCGGTGAACACGAGGTCGTTGGTCTCGACTCCCTGGCTGTAGGCGCCGACTGCCTCCGGTGCGTCGTCCGTGTGGATAATCTCCCGCATATCTCCTATCGCTCACGGAGTCTATATAAAAAATCCGGAGCACACCCGGCCCGATACCGTGGCTACTTGGGAATCCAGACCAGAGGGACGTGGTCCCAGGCCCAGGGCTGGTCTGGCTTCTCGGTGAACTCCCAGAAGCTCCGGGGCCAGGTCCCGACCGCGTCGTGTATCGCCCGGTACGAGAGGGTACTCTCGCCCTCAATAATCAGCTTGAACCGCTCTTCGAACCGGTCGGGGTCGAAGTTGTCGTCTGCTTCCATCCGCTGTTGCGGATTCTCGATTGTCTGATTGTAATGCTGCTGGCCGCTGCTGTTGACGTAACTCATCACGAGGTGGCCTCCCGGCTCGACCGCATCGTAGAGGTGTGATACTGCACGTTTCGATTCCTCGACGTAGGCCATCGTCCCGAAACAGAAGACGGTCTCGAACTTGCGGCCGGGCTCGAACTCCGGCAGAACCGCCTGCTCGAATCCGATGTTGGTCATGCCGTCCTCGCGGGCGCGGGCCCGGTTTTCGTCCAGCACCGACGCTGCGGCGTCGTAGCCGACGACAGTCGTCTCAGGATGCTCCGATGCGATGGTGAAAGCCACGTCGCCAGGGCCACAGCCAACATCCGCGAACGACGAGGGGACGCCCTTCTCCTCGAAGAACTCGGGTAGCAGGTCGATGGCGTGGTAGGAACTCGGCGTAGCTCCCTCTCGGTCGGTCTCGTCGGCTGTCTTCCAGAACTCGTTCCAGTCGATTGTTTCGTCGTGGGTCTTGTCTGTCATTGTCGTAGATCTCTCTGGATGTGGGCAAACGTTCAGCATCGAGTCGTGGGGTTGGGGGTCGTGGCGCGTTACACCCGGCGGTCGAGGAAGTCCGCGAGCAACTCGAACGCCCGGGTTTTCTGTTCGATATCCGTCGAGCCGTGCCCTTCCGCGCCGAGTTCGGTGTACTCGAAGTCCTCGCCCGCGGTCAGTCCACGCTCTTCGAGAGCGTCACGGAACAGCCGCGCCTGGGAGATGGGACAGCGCGGGTCGTTAACGCCGTGGATAATGTGGATTGGGTCTTCTAGATTCTCGACGTGGTTGATTGCAGACCGCTCCCGGTACCGCTCAGCGTTCTCTTCGGGGTCGCCGAGCATGTCTTCGAGAATCGACTTGAAGTGTGGCATCGACTCCTCGTAGAGCACCTGGAGATCGCTCATGCCGACGTGTGCGACGCCTGCGGCCCACGGCTCGGGATACATCGTCAGCTGACAGTATGCGGAGTAACCGCCGTAGGAGATGCCGAAAATCGCGATGCGGTCGGGGTCGACCGAATCACGGTCGGCCAGCCACTCCGCGCCCCGCTTGATGTCGACCTGTTCCATCCCGCCCCAGTCCTCGCGGATGCGGTTGCGGAACTCGCGCCCGCGACCTGTCGACCCGCGGTAGTTCGGGGCCAACACAGTGTACCCTTCGCTGACCAGGAACTGCAGATAGAGATTGAATCCCCGCTCGGTCTGTGCGGTCGGCCCGCCGTGTGGGTAGACGACCGCGGGGCCCGGTTCCTCGCGTGCCTCGTAGAGCAGGGCACCAATCTCCAGGCCGTCTTCGGACTCGTAGGTGACGTACTCGGGTTCGACGAACAGCGACGGGTCGACGCCGTCGTACTCCGGTTCGATGACCGTCTCGACGGTGTCTTCGGCGAGGTCGTACCGAAGCAGCGACTGCCGCTCGGTGCCCGATTGGTTCGTCAGCAGGACGGTCCTCTCGTCGACGAACCCGCCGTCGGAGCCGCTGATACCAGTCGCGACACCGGTCGGTACGTCGAGTTCTCGGCTCTCGCCGGTAGCGAGGTCGTAGACGACCGGAACTGTCGCCGCGTCGCGTGTACGCAAGGCCAGCGCCCGCTGTCCGTCAGGCGAAACCGCTGTCGGTCGCTCGACGCCGTCGCCATCGCTGAGCCAGCGGAGGCTGCCATCGCTGCGGTCGTAGACGCCGACACGGCCGAGGTCAGGCGTGTCGTCGCCGACGAGCAGGCGCTCGCCGTCCGGGAACCAGTCGCCAACGCCGGCCGTGGCACCGGTCTCGCCGACCTCAAGGTTCACCGGCTCACCGCCGTCGGTGTCGACGACGAATACGTCGAGATTCTCCGGGTCGTCCGACTCGTTTGTCGCGTACGCGACCTCTGTCCCGTCGGGCGAGAGTGCCCCGGCGACGTGGTTGACGCGGTCCTCGTGTTCGGTCAGCTGGGTCGTCCCGCCGTCGAGATCGAAGCGGTGGAGATTCATCTGGCCCGCGTGGGTCGACGCACAGACGAGGAACTCCCCGTCGGGGTCGACCGCCATCAGATGGGTCTGGCCGTCTGTCTCGATGACCGGCTCGGTGGAACCGTCGCGCTCGATTGCGTGGATGTCGTTCTGTTCGTCGCCATCCTGGTCGCGGTGGAAGTAGAGGTGACTGCCGTCGGCGGCCCACTCTATACCACCGCTGAGGTTCGTCGGGACGTTCCCGTCGCTCCACTGGGTCCACTCGCCGTCGGCAAGCGAGAGGGTATAGAGCTCCATCCGACCGCTCGTGTCGTGGAAGAAGGCGAGTTCGCGGCCGTCTGGTGAGAGCGTCGGCGCGTAAAACGACGGCAGGCTTGCGAGTGTCTCCGGCTCGATTGCAACGTCGTGAATCGTATCTCCGTGTGTCATAGTGTAGTGTCCGTCGGGGTGGTGCACGCCGTCGGTGAGGCGGTGCCGATATCTCGTCGCGTCAGTCGAGGATGTACGTCAGGTCCTCGCCCGGGCCGCCCGGGGGAACGGAGGCTTCCGCGGGCAGGCCGTCCGACCAGCAGGTCCACCATCTGTCGCTGCCGGCTTCTGGACCTTGTTTGCAGTCCTGAATCTCGCCGCCGACCGGTCGCCCAGCAAAGATGACGCGGTATGTCGACACGTGTGGCTCCTCCTCGTCTTCAACGACGTGGTCGACATCTCTGAGAACGTCGACGCCGTCGAGAGCGATAGAGACGCCAGTTACCGCCTCTACCTCCTCTCGTGCGGCCGCCGCCCAGTCTTGGCCGGGTTCGACGGTACCGTGTGGGAGTATCGCGATTTCGTGCTCGTCGTTTTGCATGAGAAGCAGCTCGTCGTTACTGTTTCTGACCGCGACGACGACGTGCCCGTCGTTGTCTATTCCGCAGTGGTCTCGTGTCTCGTGTTCCTGGGTGGTCTCCGTTACGGTGATGTCCTCGCGCTCTCGCAGGGTGGCTGGGTCTTCAAGTGTGAGTGCGCCTTCGGCGGTCGCCTCTGGAGGGGCATAGTGTGTGTCTCCTGTCATATTGTCCGTCGACACTGCATTCGCTCGTGGTCACGTCTCGGTACGGCCGGATATTCAGCCTGCTTCCGGGAGTAATTGGTAGCGGAGAATTGCTATTAAAACTTGTGAAAAAAGTTTAAATTACTCTCTACTTACATCTTCGGGTTCCATACTTAAAAATGTGTCGGCATCTCAGACGAACGTCCTGTTTGATGCCACGGCACGGGAGACGCATTCGAGTGTCATTTAAGTAGATGGCTCCGCAAGGTGCCAATCAACCATTGATTTCACGCACTAACGATGTCTGAACAGAGTGAAGATAGCAGTGTGGGGACGGGGCAAGACGCAGCCGCGGGGCTCCGGGGGTGGCTCTCGCGGGCTGCGAGAATGTTGACCGGGTCGACCGTGACACTCACCGAATACGACCCGGCACGTCACGACCCGCTGGTTCGATTCGACGGCCTTCCGGGGTACGAGGAGGTCGACCGCTACTGGGTCAACGTCCCGTTTACGTTTATCTCGATAAACTACGACCCCGAGGAGACGAAACACTACTACCACGTCGTCGAGCCGACGCTGACCGAGATGGAGAGTGACCTCCTCGACCGACTGTTTGAAGACATTCGCGGGCCGCTGTTGTACCGGGACGCGGTTGCAGATGACCCGGAGCAGGCCCTCCGAGAGGAACTGGAGGCTAGACTGGAGGAGTATGGCGTCCAGATAACCGACGAGATGTTCTACCGTCTCTTCTATTACCTCCACCGTTCGTTCCAGGGGTACGGCAAGCTCGACCCGCTGATGAACGACCCGCACATCGAGGACATCTCCTGTGACGGGCCGGATCTGCCCATCTTCGTTTATCACGACGAGTACACCGACATCGAGACGAGCGTGAGCTACGAGTCTCAGGAGCTTGCGAACTTCGTCATCCAGCTCGCCCAGCAGTCGGGCCGACACGTCTCGGTCTCGGACCCCGTAGTTTCGACGACGCTGCCCGACGGGTCACGTATCGAGTTGGCGCTCGGGGAGGAGGTGACCCCGAAGGGATCAGCATTTACGATTCGGAAGTACGCCGACGAACCGTTCACGCCAATCGACCTGATGAACTACGGCACGGTCGACGACGAGATTCTGGCGTTCATGTGGCTCGCCATCGAGAGCAACCGGTCGCTAATTTTCGCCGGCGGGACTGCCGCCGGGAAGACCACCTCGATGAACGCTATCTCGATGTTCCTGCCGCCACGCTCGAAGGTCATCACCATCGAGGACACCCGCGAACTCTCCCTGTATCACGACAACTGGCTGTCCTCGGTCACCCGCGAGCGTATGGGTGACGCTGACATCACAATGTACGACCTGTTGCGCTCGGCGCTGCGCCACCGGCCGGAGTACATCATCGTCGGCGAGGTCCGTGGCGAGGAGGCTATCACCCTGTTCCAGGCGATGAACACCGGCCACACGACGTTCTCGACGATGCACGCCGACTCGGTCCAGACGGTCATCAATCGGCTGGAAAACGAGCCGATCAACGTCCCTCGTCCGATGGTCACGTCGCTCGACATTCTGTGGGTCCAGGTGCTCGGCCGGTCCGGCGGGGAACGGGTCCGCCGTGCAAAGACCGTCGCCGAAATCGAGGGAATCGACCAGCGGACGGGCGAGCTCGACTACTCGAACACCTACGCCTGGGACTCTCAGACCGACGAGTTCAGAGACCAGGGCTCGGAGTTGCTCGAAGAGATTCGCGAAGAGCGGGGCTGGAGCGAGTCAGAGCTGCTGGGTGAGCTCCGAAACCGCCGGAGATTCCTCCGGTATCTGCAGGACAACGGCGTGACCGACTACCGGCGGTTCACGGCGATGGTCAACAAGTATTACGCTGACCCCGAGGAGGTCATGGAGCGTATCGAGAACGAGACGGCCGAAGTGGAGGGCTAAGATGAAACGCCACGACCGTCCGCTTGACGCCAGCACGGCCGTACCGGGAGGTCAATCGTGAACCCGGTCTGGCTGTTTCCGCCACTGGTGGTGGTCGTCTCGCTGTCTGCCTACGTCGGCGGAAAGCTCAGCCCCCAAATCGAGGGGACGCTCAACCGGATTGCACGCGTGTTGTTCGGCCGATTCGTCTCGGTGAACGAACAGCGAGAGAACCGCATTCAGTCGGCCTTTATCGAGACGAGCTACCGCACGTACGCGGCAAAGACGTACCTCTACGCCGTGATTGGTCTCATCGCTGGCGGGATTGCTGGCGCGTACGCACTGGCGGGAGTCCTGGCGGTGCTCGAACCCATCGTTCAACTGCTGGCCGGGCTTCCACGGACGATTACGACACCGCTCGGCATCACGCCGGACTGGGAGTACGAGCTGGCAAGCCAGACTCGCTGGCTGGTTCTGCTGGGCGGTGGAGCGGTCTCCGGGCTGCTCACGGGAACGCTTGCCTACGTCTTCAGGTGGCAACTGCCCGCCAGCGACGCCGAGGTTCGCCGACGGGCAATCGACGAGGGGCTCCCGCGGACGACGGCGTTCATGTTCGCGCTCTCGCGCGGCGGGATGGAGTTCGCACAGATTCTCCAGATTCTCACCGACAACCGCGAGGTCTACGGCGAGACGGCCTCGGAGTTCTCTGTCGCCTCCCGCGAGATGAATCTCTTCGGGACCGACATGATATCGGCGATGCGTCGGATGGCCGAGCGGACGCCAAGCGAGCAGTTCAAGACCTTCTCGGAGAATCTCAGCAGCATCCTCCAGAGCGGCCGAGAGCTCCCGGGCTTTCTCGAGGAACAGTACGAGCGCTTCCGCGAGGACGCTGAGGAACGCCAGGAAGAGATTCTGGATGTCCTCGCCACGATAGCCGAGGGATACGTCACCGTCCTCGTTGCGGGGGTGTTGTTCCTCATCACCATCTTGCTCGTCTTCGGGCTGACGACGACCGATACGCTGTGGATACTCAAGATAATGGTCTACCTGCTGGTTCCGCTTGCGAACGCAGGGTTCGCCGTTTTCCTCCAGCAGAAACTCGACCAGCTCGGGGTGGCGAGACGCAGTGGGGGGTCGGTTCTGAGCAAGCTCTCGACCTCGACGCCGATCGCGCCAGAGCCAAACCGTGCCGTTCGACAGCCAGACGGCGGCTACGACGAGGAACGCGAGCTGGACAACCGACGGATGCTCGACCTCTACGACCAGGTCCGCGGGCTGAAGGCGGCGCTCGGGAGTCCCCTTCGGGTCTTCCTGCGAAACCCGGCTAAGCTGCTCTGGGTTACCGTCCCGATTGCGCTGGTGGCCTTTTTTCTCAGACTGCCCTCGGCGCTCCAGGCTGACGGCATCGCAATCCGGATCCTGGACGACCTGGTCGTCCAGTCGGTGTTGTTCGTGCTTGGCACCTATGCCATCGTCCGCGAGGTGTATAAGCGCCGAATCGACCGTATCGAGGCCGCCACTCCGGAGATGCTCGAACGTCTCGCGAGCCTCAACGAGGCCGGGATGTCCGTCGTCGAGGGGTTCCAGCGGGTCAGAGGGAGCGACCTCGGCGTGCTCACGCCCGAGGTCGAGCGTATCTGGCGAGACATCGAGTTCGGTGCGAACATCGACGACGCCCTCATCCGGTTCGGTCGTCGGGTTCGGACGACAGCTATCACCCGCGTCGTGACGCTGTTGACGAACGCGATGCGAGCCAGCGGTGAGATGGGGCCGGTGCTCCGAATCGCCTCCGAACAGGCCCGCGCCGAGGTGAAGCTTCGCCGCCAGCGCCGCCAGCAGATGTTCACGTATCTGGTCGTCATCTACGTCTCGTTTGCTGTCTTCCTGGTCATCATCCTGGCCGTCAACGAGGTGCTCGTCCCCAGCCTGCCCGATAACGTCGCACTTCCGGAAGGTGACCAGCTGAATAGACTCGGGGCCAGTCCCGATGCCTTCGCCCGCTTCGGTGAGGTAGACAAGGCTGCCTACACGCTCGTGTTCTTCCATGCCGCAATCGTCCAGGCCGTCGCTGCGGGGTTTATCGCCGGGCAACTCGGCGAGGGCTCGCTTCGTGACGGCGTCAAACACGCCGCCATCATGCTTGGTATCGCGTACGTGGCGGTGCTCCTCCTCACCTCACCAGTAGCCTCCATCTCGGCGCTCGACACCACCAGCGACGGCGAATCCGTGTTTCTGGACTCAGCGTCACTCTCTGAGGGCGGCTACGTCGCAGTTTACGGGGGTGATAGCCTCGATGACGACGAGGTGGAGCTACTCGGCTACACAGAGTACCTCTCGGCTGGCAGCCACAGCGATGTATTCGTACCGTTACAGGAGGGAACAATCACCCAGGACCAGACGGTCCTTGTCGTCGCTCATCGGGAGACGAACGGGAACGAACAGTTCGACTTCGCGCTGCCGTATCGGTCCGGTGAGAGTCAGGCCGACGGTCCCTACCAGGGGCTGTCGGACCGCAGCACGCCCGGCGTCGAGGTCGACGTGACCTACATCGGTGACCCGGAAGAGGAGTAACAGAGTGAACCGGTAGATTTGGGTGTCCTCGGTCCTCAGATCCGGCTGTGAACACCGAAAACAGCCCCAGTGTCACCTACCAGGAGACCGATACCGAACGCCTGCTGACGTTCACACACGACGGCCGCGAGGCGACTGTCGCACAGAACATCGAGGGGTACGCCATGCTGAAGGTGCGTGACGATGCGGGGGACGAACTGGAGCGGTACTACGGGTTCGATATGGCGCTCGACCACGCCGCGGAGTTACTCGGCGTCTCTCCCCACGACCTGCCTGTCCCCGAGGAAGCCGACGATATGGGGATGTAGTCAGTCCAGGCGACGCTCGAAGACGAGGCCGACTGTCGTTCCATCCCGTTCGAGTGTCTCGCTGAGCCGCCACCCCTCGCTCGCGTGTTCGTTGATCACCGACTCGATGTTGTTCATCTTGTTACTTCGTGTCTGGGTGGCGTGTGTCGTGTAGACGAACTTCTGGTCTGTCACACCTGCTAGAGGGAGCGCCGACTGAAAACCCCTGGCCCGGTAGCTTTAACAGCGAACTCGCCGACTCCCAGATATGGAGACCCGGGCAGAGTTTTGGCGCATCTACCGGGAGTCGCTGCCGGTCCTGCTCGTCGCACTCCTCGGCGGGCTGTTCTCTGGACTCGTCCTCGACGCGCTGGTCGGGGCCGCCGAACGCTTTCCCGGACTTCTGGTGATGGTCCCGGTGTTTCTTGCCACCCGCGGCAACGTCTACGGGGCCCTCGGCGGACGCGTCGCAAGCGGCCTCCATCAGGGCCTTATCGACCCCACCTTCGAGCGCGACGACCGACTCGTCAACGCCGTCATCGCTTCCTTCGTCAACGGCATCGGTCTCTCTCTCGTCATCGGTGTTATCACCTGGGTCGCTCTCCTGTTGCTCGGCTGGGAACACGCCCGCCTGATTGAGTTCGTCCTCATCATGTTCATCGCCGCGTTGCTGACCTCCGGAGTGATGATTTTCGGACTGCTTGCCCTGCTGTTTGCCGGTTTCAAGCGCGGATACGACCCCGACAACCTCGTCGGCCCGATTGTCACGACACTCGGTGATGTCTTCGGGATGCTTTTTCTGTTTTTCTCTGTCTGGCTCGTGAGCGTGGTGATTCCATGAGTCGAGGGGTGCAATCCTGATGGTCGGCACATCCGGCACCGGGGAAAGCTGGCGCTGGCAGACAATCGTCAGGACCATGTTCCCGATGTTGCTGGTGCTCGTGGTCATCGTCCTCTTTGCGGGTATCCGCCTCGAAGAAGCAGAGGTGCTGCTCGAACGGTATCCGATTCTCTCGGTGATGGTGCCGACGATGGTCGCGATGGGCGGCAACCTTGGTGCTATCCTGAGCGCCCGGCTCACCACCCGATTCCACCTCGGAACGACGACACTCGACCCGCGTGACCGCGTGCTCTGGGCGAACGTGCTTGCGATTCTCGCGCTTGCAGCGACGCTGTTTACCGCTCTCGCTGCGGGAGCCGCTGTACTTGGGCTGTTTATCGACTCGCAGGCAGGGATTCCCCAGCTGTTTGCCATCTCGCTTCTCAGCGGCTTCTCGCTTGCGCTCATTGCGATTGCCTTCAGCTTCGGAACCACCTACGCTTCCTACCGGCTGGGTATCGACCCCGACGACACCACAATCCCAATCGTGACCAACGTCGTCGACGTGTTCGGGATGGTCATCTTTCTTGGCGTGTCCAGGCTTATCCTGGGATAGCAAGCGCTTGAAGGACAGACCAGGGCGTCGGGAGCGTGCCGATCAAAGTCAACACCGCCGCCGGGAACCAGTAGAACGCGACGAACCGGGGCGTCAGCTCCCCGTTTGCGTACAGGTACAGCGCAAGAAGGACAAAGGGCACGAGGAGAACGGTCCAGACGGCAATGGTGCGCTGTATCTCACCCACCATACGAAGGGATAGTTCCCGCGGCAAAATGAATCTCCCGACTCCAATCCCAGGCCGGTGTCTGTCACCTCCGGAATTCACTCAGCCCCGGACTGTCGCGACCAGCTTCTCGGTCGCGTTCCAGGTTCCCCGAGCGATGAGCCTGTCTCCGGCATCGACCTGCTCTTCCCCGTCCGGGTAGAACACCCATTCGTCGTTCGACCGGCGGATGGCGATAACCGAAACGCCGGGGTTGGCCTCGAGCACGCCGGCGACGGTCTTGCCGGCGAGTTCGCTGTCGCGGTGTACCTCTACCCGGCGGACAGCCACGTCGCTTTCACGGACCGACTCGGTGATCACGGGGTGTGTGTCGATATCTCTGAGGATACCCTCGGTGATTTCGAGCGCGGCGTCGCTTATCAGCTCGGTACTGCTGGCGAGATGGAGGAGTCCACGGAGCCGCACCGGCTGGTCGACCTCCGTCGCGGCCTGGAGAATCCACGCTTCCAGACGCGACTGGAGGCTGTCGACCTCGACCTCCAGGGCGTGGACCTCCTGTGCGAGGTCGGTGTCGTCAAGCAGGACACTCGCGTATGCCAGGTCGACAGACAGCTCGCTGACGTTTTTCATCAACACGATGGTGTCGACCGCCCGCCGCAGGTCGGTGATGTCTGACTCGCTTTCCTCGGGCTGCTCGTAGGGAGTGCCAGTCGCCGTCTCGTACACCGTCGAGAGGTTGTACTCTGCACCACGGAGTAACAACACGTCGCCCGCATCCAGTCTCGTCTCTTGATTCGGTGTGAGCACCCACTCCTCCTCGTCGTGGACACCGATGACCCGAACGCCGGTCTCTGTTTCGAGGTCGATTTCGCCGAGCGTGCGTCCCTCGTAGGGAGACCCGTCGTCGACTGTCGCGCGGGCGAGCACTTCCATCGCATCTGGCAGAGCGGCACGTATCGACCCCGGGAGTTCCTCGTCGCCGAGAACCACGGTCGCGATGTCGCCGGCAGCCTCGCTGATTTTCTCTGCAGCGCCGATGATGCCAAGAACGGGCGCAAGCTGTTTCGAATCTGTCGTCGTGCGCGCAGCCATGAGCGTGTTCATCCGGGCCTGCATCTGGAGGACGTCCATCCGCGACTCCAGTTCGAGTACCTCGTCTGCCAGCGCGTCGCTGTTGTGTAACAGCGCCGAATACGCCAGGTCCACCATCAGTTCCGACACATCTTTCATCGAGACCAGCAGCTGTTTGACGCCGACGGGCTCGTACTCGACGGCAGCCGACTCGTCTCCGCCCTCGGCTGTGACCATGCCACCGTCTTCACTCGACAGCCGTTTCATTCTATCGGCGCTAAGGCAAACGCGAACTGGAGACGCCAGTTCTCCTAAGAGATGCTTTTATTTCCGTTGCACAGCGACTAGGATTAATGATATCTGACGAGAGTGACGGACGCGCGGCTTCTCCTATCGTCGGCAATATTCTACTAGTCGCGGTGGTGTTGATTGTCGGCAGCATCGTGGCCGTGGTTGGGTTGACGTTTCTCGATGGGTACGGAACACCGACTGCCGACGCGTCTTTCGAAATTGAGCAGTCACCTGCCGGTCTCGTCCTTCAGCCCAGGGCACTCGGGACGGATGTGGTAATCAAACTCGACGGCACGGAAATCGAACGAATCGACTCGGATAACGCAGGACAGACGGTCCTGGTACCGACCGTCCCCGGCAGCGAGATTGTTGTCGTCTCCCAAGACGAGGCGAACTCTGTCCTGCTCCGGGAGGAAGTCGATAGCCGCGAGGAACTCGGAGACTTCACCGCCTACTACACGTTCGAGCGGGGAGAGAATCCAGACGTGCTGGCCGATAGTTCCGGAAACGGAAACGAAGGAACACTCGAAGATGATAACGGCGGAAACGGTCCTCAGTGGGGTGGTTGCGGCCTCCAGTTCGACGGCAACGATGATTACGTCGATATCACAAATATCAGTGCGCCGGAAGACGTGACGGAGTTCACCGTGGCTGTCAAATACGTCCAGACCGGTAACACCGGCTCCAAATCTGTCAATCAGCTTATCGAACACCAGTTCGGCAGCGGCCAGGAGTGGTTCTTCGAGCTAAGTGGCCAAATCGACGAAAGCTACACCAGCAGCTACTCTATCGACTACGCCGTAGAGTACGCAAATCAGGTCGCCTCTTCGAGCGCAGTGTCGACGAACACCACTCATGTCGTTGTCGGCACCTACGACGGAAGTAGCTACGACCTCTATGTCGACGGGGAGCGGGTCGACGGCGGAACACACTCCGAGGCTGTCGGAATGGGTGATATGCACCTCGGCCGTGACTTCGAGAACCCGAGTCAGTATCTTGACGGCGAAATCTGTGAACTCCGGCTCTACTACACGGCATTCGATTCGGGCCAGATTGAGCGAATCACGACCGCGATGGAGCCGTAACTCGGTCACACTCACCGTGTTCTGGCCGGGAGCTGTCAGAACATGCAGCTTCCGGAGCGTTTGCGGGGCTGTATTCGAAAAAGCCAAACGGGAACCGGTCAAACGTGTACCTATGAGCGCAGACCAGGAACAGCGAACGATACGGTGTCTGGTAGCCAAGGTTGGCCTGGACGGCCACGACCGCGGGGCACACGTCATCTCGCGGGCGTTCAGGGACGCAGGGTTCGAGGTAATCTACTCGGGACTCCATCGCGCTCCCGAAGAAATCGTTCAGGCAACGGTCCAAGAGGACGTTGACGTCCTCGGCATCTCGATTCTCTCGGGTGCACACGACACGCTCGTCCCCGAGATTATCGACGGTCTCGAAGAGTACGACGCCTTCGAGGACACGCTCGTCCTTGTTGGAGGAATTATTCCCGACGATGACGAGGAGGAACTCAAGGAACTCGGGGTTTCAGAGGTGTTCGGCCCCGGGGCGTCGATGGAGCAGATGGTCGAGTTCGTGCGAGAGAACACGCCAGAGAAAGAATGAGCGACCTGATCGACGAGTTGCTGGCGGGCAAACACCGCGCGCTCGCCCGCGTCATCACGAAAATAGAGGACCGTCGGAGCGGCCACCGCGACCTCGTCTCGCGCCTGCACGAACATACCGGCAACGCAGATGTTATCGGCGTCACCGGCTCGCCGGGCTCAGGGAAATCCACGCTTGTCGACAAGATGGCCGCGACCTACCGCGACCGCGGGCTGACCGTCGGTGTCATCGCCATCGACCCCTCCTCGCCGTTTACCGGCGGGGCAGTTCTCGGTGACCGGATCCGGATGGGGTCGAACATCGGCGACATGGACGTATTCTTCCGGTCGATGTCCGCGCGTGGCTCCCTTGGCGGACTGTCGACGGCGACGACAGACGCCGTCAAGGCACTGGATGCCTTTGGCAAGGACAAAATCATTATTGAGACCGTCGGCGCGGGACAAAACGAGATTGACATCGTCAAGACCGCCGACACCGTGATGGTGTTGGTCCCGCCCGGTAGCGGCGACGATGTCCAGATGCTCAAAGCCGGTATCCTCGAAATTGGCGACCTCTTCGTCGTCAACAAGGCCGACCTCGACGGCGCGAATCGGACCGTCCAAGAGCTGCGCGAGATGCTCGACTACAGCGATGGCGCAATCCTGCAGTCGGCCGGCCATCACGGCGCAGGCGCGATGGAGAGCGCTGATGGCCTGCAAATCGAGGCCGAATCCGAGGGCTGGGACCCCGAAATTATCGAAACAGTCGCCAAACGCGGCGAGGGCGTCGAGGAGGTGCTCGACACGCTCGAAACCCACGCCGACTATCTCGACAGCTCCGGCGAACGCGAACGCCAGGCTCGGACCCGCTACGCCGAAGAGATTCGGACGTTGGTCCGCGAGGACGTGAACGACCTGATGGCCGAGGAACTCGACCGCCGAGGTGGGATGGACGAGTACGTCGAGGATGTTCTCACCCGCGAGACCGACCCCTACACCGTCGCCGACGAGCTGGTCGGTCCGCTGGCCGACTGTGTGCGCGACCGGCGCAGAGACCACAGCAGCTAAGCACGCGGCCATTCTCTATTCGAGTATGAAGCTTCGCAACGTACTCGCAGCGGCCGCCGGCACGGTCGGCGGGACGGCACTCGCCAACAGGCTGCTCGCCTCTCGTGGAGAGGAGGTCGAGGGGCTGCTCGACGGCGACCAGGGGAGTTACCGTTGGCGCGGGTTCGACATCGCGTACGCCGAACTCGGCGACCCCGAAGACGACGACGTTCTCCTCTTTCACGGCATCAACGCGGCGACCTCGAACCACGAGTTCGCCGGTGTCGCCGAGGAACTCGCCGAACAGTACCACGTCATCGCGCCGGACCTGCCCGGATTCGGCCACTCCGACCGTCCCCCACTGCTGTACTCGGCGTCGCTGTATACCACGTTCGTCGCCGACGCAATCGAGGAACTTGCCGACCAGCCGCTGGTCGTGGCCTCTGGACTGACTGGAAGCTACGTCGCCGAGGCCGCCGAATCTGCCGATATCGACGAGCTCGTCCTCGCCTGCCCGACCGACTCCTCGATGGGCTCGCGCCAGGTGTGGCTTCGCGCGCTGGTGCGCTCGCCGGTGCTCGGCCAGGGGCTGTTTAACCTCATGGTCAGCAAGCGCGGCCTGTCGTACTTCCAGTCCGACCACGGCTACTACGACATGGACAACTACACTGAGGAGGTACGGGACTACGAGTGGCAGACCGCCCACCAGCCCGGCGCGCGATTCGCGCCGGCCTCGTTCGTCAGTGGCTTTCTGGACCCGGATACCGACCTCGCGGATACCCTCTCGGCGGTCGACGTACCGGTAACCCTCGTCTGGGGGCGCAACAGCGACATGCTCCCCCTCTCTCGGGGCCGCAGCCTCGCCGAGGCGGCTGACGCCGGTCTCGTTGTCTTCGACCGGGCGAAGCTGCTTCCCCACACCGAACATCCAGCGCAGTTCGCCGAGACGGTTACCGACGGGAAACGGGCCGTCCAGTAGTTCTCCGTTCCGGTGACCACAACTATCTTGCACTTGGCGTCCGCTTTGGTATGTGATGAGTGACGTAAGCGACCCCGTCGAGTCACTGCCGCCGGGACTAGCCGCGCTTTCTGATCCTGTCTTTCTTCTCGACCGGGCGGGGACGCTGCTCGATTTGAACGACGCCGCACGGGAGTTGTGCGATACATCCGGCGACACCGTTGGACGCTCTGTCTCCGAGTTGTTTGACAGCGGTGGCACCGACCTACAGCAGGCAGTCGCCCGGACGCTTGCGGGCTCGGACGAAACAGTCAGTGCGACAGTCGCTTGCGAAACACCACACAGCATCGAGCTATCGCTGTCTTCGTTGCCCGACCGGAACGGCTGTGTCGTCGGCGTTGGCCGCAAGCGAAGCCGTGAAACCCCCGCGCTCGAAAAGCGCGAACGGGCGCTTCGGCGCGCCTACGAGGTCATCACGACCGCAGAACCGCCGCTCGAATCGACCATCGACGGACTCCTAGAGGTCGTCCGCGAGACGCTCGGCACCGAGTTTGCAACGCTGTCGCGAATCGAAGACGGCGAGTACCATATCGAGGGACTGGTCGGTCCCGACGGCGTCTCCGCGGTGGAGCTTCCGAACGGCGAGACAGTCACAGAGGGAGATACGCTCCCCGTCGAGACGACCAACTGTGAACGCGTCGTCGCCACGGAACAGACGCTCTCGTTCGGAAACGTCGAGCGCGACGCGCCCGAGCTTGCAGAGCGGTCGGTCAACGCCGACATCGGCATCACAGCCTACGTCGGCGCTCCGGTGACAGTCGGAGAGGAACCCTACGGCACGTTCTGTTTCTACGACAGGGACTCCCGAAACGAGGGATTCTCCGAGTGGGAAGTGACCTTCGTCGAGTTACTCAGCAACTGGGTGAGCAACCAGCTCGAACGCGAGGAGCTGATGGAACGGCGGCGCGACCGCCAGCTCCAGTCGCTGCTCGAACAGTCCTCAGACAGGCTCAGCGTGCTCGACGACGAGTGGAACTACACATTCGTCAGCTCGGCGGCCACGGAGATGACCGGCCACGACACCGACGATTTGCTCGGCACATCCGAGCTCGACTACGTCCATCCCGACGACCGCGACACGGTCGAGGCGACGCTCGAAGATATCCTCGACAATCCGGGTGAGACGTACACCTTCGAGTACCGTATCGAAACGGCCGAGGATGACCTTCGGTGGGTCGAGGCACGGGCGACCAACAAGCTCGAAGACCCGACTATCGAGGGAATCGTCATCAACGCCAGGGATATCACCGACCGAAAGCGCCGCGAACAGCAACTCCAGGAGGAGCAGGCTTTCACCGAGAGTATCTTCGAAGCACTCCCCGATGTTCTGTATGCCTTTGACGAACACGGCACGTTTCTCCGCTGGAACGACCGGTTTTCGACGGTCACCGGCTACGACGACGAGGAGATTGCGTCGATGCAACCGGTTGAGTTCATCGCGGCGCAGGACAAAGCCGACGTCGCCGAGGCGATTTCGACGGTCTTCGTCAACGACGAACCGGTGACGGTCGAGGCCGACTTCGTCACGAAAGACGGCGAGCGCATTCCCTACGAGTTCACCGGCGCACGAATGAGCGATGAGAGCGGTAAGACACTCGGACTCGTCGGCATCGGGCGAGACATCTCCGAGCGAAAGGAACAGCAGCGCCGGTTCGAGGCGGTGTTCAACAACACCTACCAGTTCACCGGACTGATGGACCCGGACGGAACACTGCTCGAAGCGAACAAGGCTGCCGTCGAGTTCGGCGGGCTCACCCGGTCGGATGTCATCGGAACCAAGCTCTGGAACGTCTACTGGTTCCAGGTCAGTGACGAGGCCCGGGAGGTTGCCCGCGAGGCCGTCGAGACGGCTCAGTCCGGCGACTTCTACCGCAAACAGGTGACCGTCCAGGGCGAGACCGGGACCGAAATCATCGATTTCTCGGTCCGGCCGGTCGTCAGCGAGGACGGAGAGGTATCTCTGCTCATTCCCGAGGGTCGTCAGATAACCGCACTCAAACGCCGCGAACGTCATCTGGGCGTCCTCCATCGATTCCTGCGGCACAACCTCCGGAACAAGATGACAGTCATCAACGGCACCGCAAGTCTCTTGGCTGACGAACTTGCGGACTCGGACCTCAGCAAACACGTGACACAGATAGAGGGCGCGGCCAGTGAGCTGCTCGAGTTGAGCGAGACAGCGAACGAACTCTCCCGGACCGTCATCGAGGCCGAGACCGACCTCGGTCCGGTCGATCTGAGTGGGTCACTCGACCGGGTCGTCTCGGAGTACCCAGAGGCGACAATCGAGGTCCCCGACACTGACCAGATGGTCGTGGCCGACTGGCGACTCGACAACGTCTTCGAGCAACTCATCGAGAACGCGCTCGAACACACAGAGGCGACGGCTCCGACGGTCGAGATCACAGTCGACGCGACCGCTGAACAGGTCGCTGTCAACGTCATCGACGACGGGCCGGGTATCCCAGAGACAGAGCTGACAGGGATTGTCAACAACGACCAGCAGACCCAGCTGACACACGGCTCCGGGTTCGGACTCTGGCTGGTCCGGTCCGTGCTCGACGAGTACGGCGGGACACTGACCTACGAGCAGGCGCCCAGTGGCGGCAGTATCTTCACCGTTGAGCTGCCTGCTGTATCGGACCAGTAGCCGCTATTTCGGGGCAGGCTCTGCCGCTTCGAAGAGCTTGTTCACTTCTTCGGAATCCAGCTCCGACAGCAGCTCTTTGCCTGCTGATTTCAGCTCATCGCGTCGATCAAGGAGGGCGGCATACTCCTCGCTCTCGTCGAGACGCTGGTGTGGTTTTTCGGCCTCTAGCGTCGCAATTTTCCGGCTGATACTGTAGAACTCGGTCAGGCGCGTGTCGAACTGTTCGAGGCTAACCAGCTTCTCGACGACCTCTCGAAGCTCGACCTGGTCGATTGGTTTCGAGACGTAGTCGTCAAACGGCATGTCGGCGATGTCGAAGTCAGGGTCGACTGCCGTGACCAGCGCGACCTTGCAGTGGTACTCGCTGGCTCTGATACGGTCGAGAACCTCCTCGCCCGAGAGCCCCGGCATATGTCGGTCGAGTAAGACGACATCGACGCTATTGTCCATCCGTTCGAGCCCGTCTTCGCCGCTTGTCTCGGTTAGCACGTCGTAGCTGTCGTCGAGCCAGAGGTCGAAGGCCTGGACGACCCGTGGCTCGTCGTCGATTGCGAGAATTACGGGGCTGTCGTCAGTTGTCATCGGATATCGACCTCGAACCGTCCCCCACCCTCGGCTCCTGTCGTCGCTTCGACACTCCAGCCGTGGGCGTGGACGATATCGTCGACGATACTCAAGCCGAGACCGGTGTTCGTCGTATCGGTGCTGTAGCCGTGTTCGAACAGTTCCTCCGGGTCTTCGTCACCGAATCCTGGCCCGTTGTCCTCGACAAAAAATCCTGCCTCCTCAAGTGGACCGACTCGGACTGTCACTTCGGGTCCAGCGTGTTCTATCGCGTTCCGGAACAGGTTCTCGAACAGCGTTTTCAGGCGTTCCGGGTCCGTCGATACCGTCGGGAGGTCGTCTTCGGTCTGGAGGGTGGCCTCTTCGACGCTCGCAATCGCCCAGGCCTCGCTGACAACCGTATCGAGGTCGGCCTCTTCGGTCTCACCGACGGTCTGTCCCTGCTTGGCGAGTGACAGCACGTCACCGATGAGTTCGTCCATCCGGTCGAAGATATCATCCAGTTCATCGAGCGCCTCTTCGTCGCCAGCCTTGGCGACCGCGAGCGTCGCTCGGGCCGTCTGCAGCGGGTTTCGCAGGTCGTGTGAGACGATACTCGCAAACTCTTCGAGGCGCTCGTTCTGGCGTTCGAGTGTCCTCTCGTATTCGACTCGCTCTGTGATGTCACGCATGATACCCGAGAATATGCGCTCGCCGTCATAGCTGTGTTCCTCGAAGGTAATCGAGAGTGGAACCTCGTGGCCGTCTTTGTGTTGTGCCGGCAGTTCGATATTGTTCCAGTCGAGTCCACGCTCGCCAGTCTCCAGGTAGTCGTCGACCGCGCCGAAGTGGTCGGCCTGGAATCGTTCGGGCATCAACATCGTGAGCTTCTCGCCGACCAGTTCCTCGGGTTCGTAACCGAAGACCCGTTTGACCGACTGATTCGCGTAGAGAATCGTGCTGCTCTGGTCGATGGAAACAATCGCGTCAGACCCGTTTTCGACAAGTGACCGGAAAAACTCGGTGTGCTGGATCGGTGCGTCGAGGTCGCCGGTAGAGATACCCGGCTCACCCGACGAGTTGGACGATGCCATTGCCGTAGTATTGGTATCGAGATACTAATAGGCGCGGGCATGTATCTGATATGTTATCTTTCGGCGGCTCCTGCCACCCGGTGACGCGTGATAGCGCTCTCACAGCCCGAATATCGGGACGAAGCTGAACGTGAGAAACGAGCCCGCGGTCGCGAGAAACGGGACGACATTCTGCATGAGAACGACCCTGGCGGTCGTCGAGGGGTCGAACAGCTCACTCGCGGCCGGAATGTCTTCCGTTTCTTCCTCACCGATAGAGGGGAGCTCTTCGCCACCTTCGTCAGCAGTGAGTGCACCGACAGAGGCCGCCGGCACGTCTTCGCTCGGAATGTCGCTGACTCTGGTCGTCCGCGTGGCACGACCCCAGCCGAGGCCGATGATGCTCATCGTCGCGATGATGACGAAACTCGCGGGGATGCCGATTGCCGAGAGCAACGTGACGATGGTCGCACTGACCGAGGCCACGACGATAGATGCCGTCAGCGGGAGCGACGTCAGGTCGTTCCCAAGCGTGTCGAGCGTCCGGCGGCCGATAGTGAACGCACCGATACCGACGGCGACAGAGCCGATGATGATTCCCCGGTTTATTTCGAGGTCGTTGCTCCCCACGAGCGGTGCAATAGCGTTTGCGATGTTCGACGTTCCAGACGAGAATGCCATCAGACAGCCGATGAGTACAACCGTCGCGGTGCCGATGAACTCTCGACGCGTCGTGTTCGGGCCGGGTACAACCCACGGAATCGGGCCTGTCCTGTCGAGCTCTATCAGCGGCCCGTCGCTCTGGACGAGTGCGACACGGCGGTTGAGCCGCGCATAAAAATACCTCCCGATGACACCGGACACCCAGAACGCGATAATCGGTGCGACGACCCACCAGGTCATGATCTGGCCCATCACCGTCCAGTTCAGTTCCCCGGCCGCCAGCGCGAGCCCGGCAATCGCGCCGACCGCCGTCATCGATGTCGAGGCCGGTACCCCTGCTCTGTTGCCGATAAACAGCGCACCGCCGATAAAGAAGAGAACCGTTACGTTCGTCTGCAGCGTGAAAATTGTTGTCGCATAGACCAGTTCCTCGCCGAGTGTGTCGACGACACGGCGGCCGATGGTGAATGCACCGACGAAGAAAAATGCGGCAAAGAGGCCGGCAGCTGACGCCTTCGAGAGTGCGTCTGCCCCGACTGCTGGGCCAAACGCCGGGCCGGTCGTCGATCCACCGATATTGTATCCCACAAACATGACGACCAGGATTCCAAGCCCGAGTAGAATGTCGCTCACAGCCGGATAAACTGGAGGCTCGTAATTAAACGTACCGAGGTGCCGTTCCTACCCTGAGCCCGTCTGACGTCTGACGGACTCTTGGCTGACAGAGGACAGACAGGGCACAACACCTTTGGGGGTTCCAACGGGACAGTCAACAATGACTGGACTGGGTGACTTCCTCGACGATCTCGTCGACAACATCGCCGCTGTCCTGCTGTTCACACAGGACAGTTCGATGTACGAGCGCTTTGCGGAGGCGGATATTGCGACGGTTGTCGTGGCAAACGACAACGCTGTCGACGCCGAACGGTACGTTTCTCTCCCACTCGAATTCACCGATGTGGAGGAGCGTATCCGGTTTGGACTGGAGGGCGCACTCGACAAGGAGTTCGTCGACGGCGGTGACGATATTGCCTGTCTCACCCAGTCATTCGACGAGAACGACCTGGATACGGTCGTCCGCATCCGCGCCGATGAGTTCACCAGAACCGGACTCTACGACCTGTTCACGAACTCTCGACCGGACGCAGATGTGGTTCGGGATGTGCTGGAGGTGGCAATCGAACTCGGCAAGAAAGGCCAGAAGGGCAAACCAGTCGGTGCGCTCTTTGTCGTCGGGGACGCCGGCAAGGTGATGAACAAATCCCGACCGCTCTCGTACAACCCCTTCGAGAAGTCACACGTCCACGTTGGAGACCCTATCGTCAACGTGATGCTCAAGGAGTTCTCCCGGCTTGACGGTGCATTCGTCATCTCCGACGGCGGCAAGATAGTCTCTGCGTACCGCTATCTCGAACCGGATGCGGAGGGCATCGATATCCCGAAGGGCCTCGGAACGAGACACATGGCCGCTGCCGGAACCACGCGTGACACGAACGCGATTGCGGTCGTCCTCTCCGAGAGCGACGGGATGGTCCGTGCGTTCAAAGCGGGTGAAATCGTCCTCGAACTCGACCCGGAGGAGTACTAGATGACATCGAACGCCGCTGACCTCGTCAGGGATATATTTTCGACGGAGACCGCCGTTACGTTAGCTGTCGGCATCCTAATTATCGGCCTCGTCGTCTCCTATCTGGTCTGGCGCTGGACCCACAGAGTGTTCGAACGGACCGGTATCAACGACGCAGTAGAGGGCACCTCCTTCGAGCGGACTGCACAGGGTATGGGAACGTCGACTGCCGGTATCCTCGGCCAGATTCTGGCGGTTTTCGTCTACGTGCTGACAGCTATTTTCGCGTTCAACGTGGCCCAGATTTTCGATACGGCGCTGTTCTGGACGCGCGTCACGAATTACCTCCCACGGCTGTTTATCGCCTTGGTCGCGATTATCGTCGGGCTGCTCGCCGGTGAGAAAGGCCAGCTGCTGGTCCAAGAACGACTCCAGTCAATCAAACTCCCCGAGGTCGCTATCATCCCGATTCTCGTGAAATACAGCATCTACTACATTGCGGGCCTCATCGCGCTCGCACAGCTCGGTGTGGCAACTGCGGCGTTACTCGTTCTGTTGGGGGCATACGCCTTCGGCCTCGTCTTCCTGGGCGGCCTTGCGTTCAAAGACCTGCTCGCGGCCGCGGCCGCCGGTATCTATCTGCTGTTGAACGAACCGTACAGCATCGGCGACGAGGTCCGCATCGAGGGGACTCGTGGGATCGTCCAAGAGGTGGATATGTTCGTCACACACGTCGAGGCCGACGGCAAGGAGTACATCCTCCCCAATCAACAGATTCTCCGGGACGGGGTCGTCCGAATCCGGGAGTAACTCCGGCAGCTGTCTGACGGAGATAAAAAGAGAGTGTCGTGTTAGCTCGACTGTTCGTCAGTTTCCGAGTCGGTCACCGTCTCCGTCGTCGTCTCCGTCGTCGTCGGCTCTTCGTCAAGGTCCATGTAGTCGTCGTCTTCGTCGCTGAAGTCGGCTTCAGGGTCGACTGCCTCTTCCATCTCTTCGAGTTCCTGCTCGACCTGCTGGCGACCTTTCTGGAACTCACCCATCGCCTGACCGGTCGAGCGGGCGAGCTTCGGAATCTTGTTTGCCCCGAACAGGAGCACCGCGATCAGTAGGATGACGACCATCTCCATGCCGCCGGGCACTGGGCCGAACAGCGGTACGAGTGTACTTGCCATTTCTACCTTCACGTTGCCTACTGCCGATTATAGTCTTTTTGCTCTGTTGAGCCTACTGAGAACGCTGTCTCAGACGCAGAATTATCCGATTATCGGGCGACAGGAAAGCTCTTACGAGCGTTTGGGGCCCTGTTGAACCTCTCATCGCTTTCAGGCCACACCGAGTCACAACGGACTTGAGCCGACAGGTGCAATCGGGTGGTATGGTTTCAGCAGGTGACGATGCGCCAGATTTCACCGCACCGCTTGCAAACGGCGACACAGAACTCCTGACGCTCTCGGACCGACTCGACGACGCCCCCGTCGTGCTCGCCTTCTTCCCGGGCGCGTTCACGAGCGTCTGCAGCCACGAAATGAGCACGTTCGAGGACCGCCTCGACGCTCTGACCGAGCACGGCGCGACGCTGTTCGGCGTCAGCATCGACACACCCTTCTCGCTCAACGAGTTCCGCGACGAACTCGGGCTCTCTTTCGGGCTGATCAGCGACACGAACCGCGACCTCGTCAACGACTACGATGTGGCGACCGACTTCGCGGACATCGGTGTCGAAGATATCGCCGAACGGGCCGTCTTCGTCATCGACGGCTCCGGAACGGTGACCTACGCCTGGGTCGGCGAGAACGCGGGCGTCGAGCCCGATTACGACGAGGTCGAAGCCGCTGTCGAAGACGCCGTGGCAAACTGAGTCGCCCTAGACAGGTTTGACTTGCTTTCTCTCGCGTCGCCGGAGCGAGGTGTTTATTTTTCGGGCCGTCGACCCACTGGTATGGAGATTAAATCCCGACATCACCTTCGCTCGGACGCGATCAGCGAGATAGAGGAGGCTCTGGCAACAAATCTGGGTGTCGACCTCTCGGCGGAGGCCGTTGAGAAAGTCGAGTTGACCGACGACACATGGGACGTCGTACTCGTCGACGGCGAACCACACGTCCTCTACCTGGACGGCGAGCCGTTCCTGACAGTCGACGGCGCGAATGCCCACGAGCCGACCAGCCACATCGTCACCGTCGACACCGGGGCCATCCAGTTCGTCTCCGACGGTGCTGACGTGATGCGTCCAGGCATCGTTGAGGCCGACGCGGACATCGAGGAAGGCGATTTTGTTGTCATCAACGAGGAGGCACACAGCAAGTTCCTCGCGGTCGGCAGAGCCCTGGTCGACGGCGACGAGATGGCCGGCCAGGAGGGACGGGTCGTCGACTCCATCCACCACGTCGGTGACGACCTCTACGAGTTCTCCCCGTGAGTCGCGTCGGTCGTGCTTATCTGAGAAATAGTAACGAGAACTGCCGCACGCTTTCTCAGCGGTCAGTACAGTGGACAGATGTACTGCAACGAATTGGGGCCTCTCTGTATTCTATCAGAAAGCCGGTGCAAGATACAGAGCATCTACTCAGCACGGGAGGACCGCTGTTTGCCACAACAACTCGACTGAGTTGAACGTTAGATAGCTCACGCGTACATTTCGACTTTTTGTAACGCTCGCATCGTTGGACGAGTGACACGCAAGTCGTTCGTTCGATCCGCGAGATTCGGCGCGTCAGCGCTTCTCGCTCGCAAAAAATCGACCGAACGGACTCCTCGAGCAAGCTTGTAACCACATACAGAAAGCATTGCATTCTCCAAAGACTATAAATAACGGATACGTGATGTGTTATTCATGCGTAATTATCGGACCGAACAAACCAGTGATTACGATGACTGAAATCCCACAACCGATCATCGGTATCATAGCGCTTGCCGGGCTTGTCCTCGGTGCGTATGTCACCTACGAGGCATTGGGGTACCTACAGAGTGGCTGGACCATCTGGCAGAGCGACCCAATCAATGCAGGTGACATCGAGTACGAGGACGGTGTCGTCGAGGTTCAAGGGAAGGTCGAGCAACTCGAAGACGAGTTGCTCACCACGGAGTACACCGACACGCCGGCGGTTGCCCACGAGTACGAACTCCAGGTGCACGAGGATAACCGGACCGGCGACGAAGGGCCGGAATGGAAAACCACCGAGAGCGGTACAGAGGTACAACCGTTCTACGTGACTGACGAGACCGGGAGTGTCGCCGTCGATCCAGACGGGGCGCACGTCTCGCTTGACACGGAGAAGATCTCGGGAGGCTCGGAAATAGATATCGGACCAGTGGACGCCTCGACGAGCAAGAAGTACGAGGGACTACTGGCACCTGGGGATCACGTACACGTCTTCGGCCAGAAGCGTCACGCCCAGGGAGACAGTCCGGACAATGGACGATTCTACATCGGTGACGGTGGTGAGACAGACACGTTCTCCGTCTCCGATACGACGGAAACCCGGACGGTCGTGCGGTACATTGGCGGTGGCCTCGTCTCATTAATACTGGGTCTGGCTGCACTCGTAATGGGTGGTTTCCTGGCGCTCGTGCTGCTCGGCCAACTCGAATTTTCTGATGTCGGCTTACAGCTGACCGCCTCTCTGGCATAGCCAGGTCTGCAACAAGTGGCCGACTGCCTTGTCCTCTCTATTCAGTGTCAGCGTGTCATAGAATAGTCCGCTGTTGTCTGTCTATTCGTAGTCAGCGCCACCGAGACCCTCGTCTCCGTTCTCACAGCAGTCGCGTGTTCCACACCCGATTACAATGATGCTGTCTCAGTATCCAAAACAGAACAGTTCCTCTCTAATGGTTATATCCTCCGTGCACCGGGTGCACGGACTTCTGAATCTGTCCCGGCTTACAATTGACATCCTCCTCCGCCTGAAGGCGGAGGAATCCCAAGCGTTGGGATATTAGGGTTTGCAGCCTTCCCGTTCTCTCGGTGTGAACCGTCCGCTCTCGCGGTCAAACAGGAAGACTCCGGGCTGTGCCAACCAGCCGTTACTCATATCCCCAGTCGGGGGACTCTGAGTTATCTTTCGCCGGATGTTTACCGCACCGTTCACATCTGCGTTCATCGTCGTCTCGCACGACTCGCAGACATACAGACCTCGCTCCACGCGGTTGCTGTCTCGGATTTGCCCGCAACACGAACACGTCTTACTCGTGTTTTCCTCGTCCACACGGTCAACAAGGATTCCGTGTTCCTCGGCCTTGTATTCGAGCAGATTTGTGAACCGATCAAACTCCCACCCGTGGAGTTTCTTGTTGCCCGACGTACCCCAGTCCCGCGAGTCGCCGTTCTCATCCTCGCGGATGTCGCTAAGATCGCCAACTACGATCTTTTCCACGCCTTCTACTACACACCGTTGTACGATATGTTTTGAGAGCGTGTGGAGAATGTGGTCTTTGCGCCGGGAGAGTTTCCTGCGGGCTTTCCGCGCACGCTTTGACGGCCCGTTTTTGCCCTCTGTCTGGTATTCTTCGCGGGTGAAGTAGTGCTTGTCCTCTTTCAGTACGTTCCCCGGATACAGCTCCGAAGGGCCGTCTTCGTAATCAATTGCGAGGTAGTTGCTGATGCCGAGGTCGATTCCCGCTGTGTTGTCACCGGGCGCATCATCAACTGGAATCTCTTTCTTACAGACGAGGTGGAATGCCCATTCCTCACCGTTCCAGACGGCACGCACCTGCTGGATGTTCTCCACTTGTACGTCGGGTCGGGTTTCGTACTCTGCGAGGATGAAGTCCGACCGTCCGTCTTTCAGATTCCAACCTTTCGAGAGGCGAAGTTGGCTGTGCTTGTCATCGTGTTTGATGCCCTTCTGCTTCCATGTCACGGTGGAGCGTGGGTGTCGGTCGCCATGTTTCCGATAGCCAGGTGGGTTGTTGCCGTCGTTGGAATTGTACCAGCCGTTGAACGCTTCAGCAAGTTCTTCGAGAACTCGCTGACTTGACTGAGAATGCAGGTCACTGTAGCGTTCGTGGTCTTTTAGTTCCGATTTCAACTCGGCTTCGTCGGGTATCTCGCTGTCGTCGTCCCACCGGCCTTGGATGTAGTAGCGTCCGACATTCCACAGTTTGGATGCGGAGAACCCGCACTGGTTGAGGTCGTCACGGACCTGACTGTGGTTCGTGATGCGTGCGACATAGGTACGGGTCGTCTCCAGCATCGTGCTGTGTTCATAACTAGTTATGTATTATAGGATATTAAAATTCATGATTGTCGTGGAATATCCAGCTCTGTCGGTATCGGTGGAACATGTCACTGAGTGACGGCGCGTATCCACGGCGTGAACGCCGTGGTATTGCGCCTGTTCAACCTATAACCAGACCGACCAGCGTGTGGGATGTATTCTATGACACGCTGTCGCTAGCCGACACTCTACGCTAAACACTGGCGTCGTGTCTGACGTAAAGCCTAAGCACTCGGGGGTACGGTCACA
Organism: Halovenus salina; assembly: GCF_026410925.1. GTDB lineage: Archaea > Halobacteriota > Halobacteria > Halobacteriales > Haloarculaceae > Halovenus > Halovenus salina. The sequence continues at coordinate 3,105,060 of NZ_CP112972.1, forward strand.
GTGTATGGGGCTCATGAGCAAGATATTCGGGGAGGGTTCCTCGCGACAGACCGAAGACTATGTCGAGCTTTCGGCCGACGGTCTGGCAGTCGAGGACACAAACCCCGACACGGAGATCCGCATCGCAAACATCGGCGAGAAGACCGATGTCATCGATATCAAAGACGAGGTCTACGACGGCAACATCGTCCTCGCCGATATCACTCGTCACAGCACCAAAGACAGGACGATGGAACACATCACCGACGAACTCAAACAGGTCGTCAACGAGGTCGGCGGCGATATCGTCCAGAAAGACGACGACCAGCTGATCATCACCCCGTCGGGCGTTCGTATCAGCCGCGAACGAATCGACCACTGACGCCGCTTACGCGACGTTGTCCGGTGTCTCGTCGTCTTCCACGTCGCGTTTCATCGAGTCGCGACGCGCTTTGGCGTCTCGTCCCGTCGCGGCCTCCAGAAAGTTGTTTTTGACCGCGACGGCATCCTCTGCGGCGTCGAAGTGCCCTTCCTCGATAACGTCCTCGGCCGGCCGCTCCTCGATGTCGAGCGCGATCTTGTCTTTCTTGCCCGAATAGGCCACGGTACCGGCCGTGACACGCTTGAAAACCGGATTTTTGGGGTCTTCAACGACCAGCAGGTCACTGTCCTTGTAGTCCTCGGTGGTGGTCACATCGCCGAAGTAGTCCTCGACAAACTCCTGCATATCCTCGACTCGGTCTTCTAGATACTCTCCCCGTCGCATCTTGTATTCGCGCATGAACGAAGGGTTACTCGGCGATGTTTTTACCTCTATCGGAGCAGATTAGTCGGTCTGGTGGTCGAGCGTGGCCATGTGACACTCCGGACAGAAATCGCCCTCGCGTAGCGATGACGACTCCACGGGTGTCGAGAACTCACACTCCGGACAGATGAACGTACCTTCCGGAACAGTGAGTGTATCGCTCTCGATGCTCCTGGGGGCACCATCTTCAGGCTGGGGGTCGATTTCAGTCGACATCTCCCACTCCTCTCTGTCGTCCTCGGCCTCGGGTTCGGGCCAGGAGACATCGTCTGGCGACTCGTCGTCGCCGTCTGTCGACTCCTCGGGCCATTCGCCCGGGTCACGCTGGCGCTCGTCCTCAGCTTCCTCGTCTTCGTCCTCGTCGTCGAGAATAACTGCGTCGTCCTCCGTGGAGTCGACGACCTCGTCTGTTGTGACTGACCCTGCGCCCGACACTGTCGCCTCGGTGTCCGGAATCGCTACCTCTTCGGTCGGCCCAGAAGAGGCCGACTGCGCTGGCTCTCGGACGTCGTCCGCTGTGGAGTCGTCTCCGGACTCGTCGAGCTCGTCGCCGACGATGTCCGCCGCTGTCTCCAGGGTCGTCACCTCCTTGTTCTCCGAAACGGTACGGGACTCACCACACCGAGTACACGTCTCTACCTCCCGGACGGTGATGATGACCTCGTTGCCGTCCTCCTGTCGGTCGCGTTCGACCTCGGCGTCACCAAATTTGTGGCCGAGTATCGCGCACTTGTAACCCATTGCCAAGAGTTCCCCGCGTGTCCCACATAAGCGTACTGTTTGTGCGAGTCGAACTTATAAGAGGTATCCTCCCGTACTCCCGTACAATGATGCTCAAGCCGGAGTACCGCGACCGAGAGGAGACAGATGTCGCGGTGCTGGGCACCCTCGCAGAGCGCCCCGAAGATGGCCTGACTGTCTTCGAACTCCGGGCCGCCGTTGAGGAGGATATCGACACCATCGAGACCGCGCTGTCACGGCTCAAACGCGACGACCTGATACGGATCGAACAGGAGCGCGGACAAACCGTAGTTGTCCCACAGGAGCGCGTGCTGACCAACGGCACCAGCGAGGAGACAGAGACAGATGCCTTCGATAGAATCCGCGACTGGTTCCCCTTCTGATACTGGTGGCTGTAACCATCTCACCAGCCACCCGTCGTGAGATCCGGACAGCCTGTCACACAGACGTTCGCCGAAGACGGTTGTTACGTAAGTACAGCCACCAGTATGAGATACGTAGCGCTTTTGTCTCCCTGGCGAGAAGTCCGAGGTATGTTTGGAGGCGGAGGCGGTCTCGACCCGAGCAAGATGCAACAGATGATGAAACAGATGGGTATCGATATCGACGAACTCGACGCCGAGGAGGTCATCATTCGGACCTCCGAGGAGGAACTCGTCTTTACCGACGCCGACGTCCAGCGCATGGACGCCCAGGGTCAGGAGACATACAACATCGTCGGTGAACCCGAGCGACGAGAGCCGGGCGAAACGAGTGACTCGGCGACCGACGAGGAGGAGGAGGGCATCCCACAGGACGATATCGAACTCGTCGCTCAGCGTACCGGCACAAGCGAGGACGCGGCTCGTGAGGCACTGGAAGCCACCGACGGCGACCTGGCGGCCGCTGTCTCGCGGCTCGAATGAGCGACCCGCTGCTGTTCGTCTACGAGGACCGAGAGTATCTGCTTTCCCCCGGCGAGACGCTGGAATCTGACCTCGGCGTGCTGGAAGTTCCAGAGGATGTCTCGCCCGGCGAGACCGTCGAGACGCATCTCGGGACGGCGTTCACGGCGCGCAAACTCCGCGGTCCCGACCTGTTCAACCACTTCGAACGGACTGGTGCACCGATGATGCCCCGCGACGTGGGCCTCATCGTCGGACATACCGGTATCGCTGAGGGAGACCGCGTGCTCGATGCCGGCACCGGCACGGGTGTACTCGCGAGCGCGATGGCACGCGCGGGTGCCGAGGTCACGACCTACGAGAGCAACCCCGACTTCGCCGAGGTCGCCCGCGAGAACATGGAACTGGCCGGTATCGCTGACCGGGTGGACGTTCAGGCCGGCGACGTGACCGACAACCTCGACGGCTCTGGCTTCGACGTGGTGACACTCGACACCGCCGACGCGGACGCGGTCGTCGCACACGCGCCCGACCTGCTCGTCCCCGGCGGATTTGTCGCTGTCTACTCACCGTTCGTCGAGGATACCAGAGCTGTCGTCGACACCGCTCGCGAGGCAGGACTTTCGGATATCCGGACCTTCGAGACGATTCAACGGCGGATGGACTTCGATGACCGTGGTTCGCGCCCCTCGACTGCCGGCGTTGGACACACCGGCTATCTCACGTTCGCGCGAAACGAATAAGGCTCTTACCGAACTCAATGAAACAGCGGAATCTGTCGGGAAATTGGCTGGTCGGCCAGTGCAAGATACAATGCGCGAGTCTTGCACCCACAGGCAGTTCTGATCTGGGTCTCCCGATTGCTCAGTTTAGACGAGATGCCCAACAGATTGTAGTCAGAGGTAAGAACCCCACTGTGTCTTACCCCGACAAGAAGCTCTTTGATGAGTAACTGTTCAGCGAGGGTGAGGGTGACAGTTATTGTACGTGGTCCACTGAACAGAGCCGTTTGGGGTTCATATCCAATAGATAACTGGTGTACAGAAGTCTATCTCTGGTTCAGTCAAAGAGCATTTGAGCCATTTGCAGCAGACTAAACAACAGTATTCTCGAATCACCCCTGTCTTCGACTGCAGTCACAACCAAACTCACTAAAACAATTCCACAGAGCCAACAATACCTACAAGGAGCAGTATAATGACGAATAAGCGGTGACATGGTGCACACTAATCACGCGTCCAGCGGTTCACCAGAGCCTTCGAACCGGGGGCGTGCGTTCCGCACAAGTCGAGTCGCTTGATGCCTCACTTCTGGCTACCTGCTTCGTACTGGTCGAACCTGACGGTGACCGATGTGCCAGCCTTGCCGCTGTCGTACTTGATGGTGCCGCCAGCCTGGTCAACAACCCACTGGACGACCCACAGCCCCATGCCACTGCCGTGAGACAACTGTGTCTCCTCGCCACTCAAGAGCACGTCCAGCTCGTGGGCTGGGATGCCAGGGCCGTTGTCTCTGACGACCAGTACGGGCGCGGGTCGCTTTGTTAACGTCACCGTCACTTCAGGGGACGGGTCGTCGTTATGAATCGTGGCGTTCTCCACGAGATTGTCCACAACGGTCTCGATTGCCGGGATGGTTTTGACGACGCACTCCGCAGGCACATCCACGGTGAACGCGACTTCGGGATTCTGCAAGCGGTAGGTTTTGACGGTATCCCGGACGACTGCGGCGAGATCTACTGAGATTGGTGACCGCTCTCGCTCCAGCAGGCGTTCGACGGTGCGTGCCTTTTCACTGGTCTGGATAAGCGCATCGCTGGCCCTGACGGTTTTTTCGGCGAGTTCGCCTTTTCGACCGGTCAACTCGTTGGCCAGCATCTCGTTGATACCTCTAATAGTTTGCATTTCGTTGCTGATGTTGTGACGCAGAACTCGCGACTGAACCTGCCGCATCAAATCGAGTTCGCTCTCTCGCTTTTTGATGGCCGTAATCTCTCTGAGGACGACGACACGACCACGGACCTGTCCTTGTGGGCTACGAATCGGCGAAATGTCGAGGTCGAAGTGACGCTTTTGACCGTCGCTCGTGACGCTGATTTCTGCTGTCACGTCCTCGGCGTCAGAGAAGCGCTCGAACTGTTCGGTAAAGGGCGCGAAAAAATCCGCCGCGGGCTTTCCCTGCCAGTTACCGTGTTCGTCAACGAGAGACCGCGCTGCGGGGTTACTGTCCACGATACGCCTCTCGTTATCCACCATGACAACGGGGTCACCCATGGTTTCGATGGCCTGCTTGCGGCCGACGGGCACAATGTCCAGAAAGTTCCCGCCGTATAGCGCGCCGGCCATAATAAACGCCGTCACAACGAATCCGAGTACCGTCGGGTCGAAGGACAGCGATACCCAAAACTGCGAAAGTACGTTCAGCGCCAGCGGCGGAATCGCGGCCCCCAGCACAGCAATCATCTGTTGGCGGCGTATCTCGCTGGACTGGACAACTTCGCGACTACCAAGCAGGAAAGCCAGGACATTGAACCCGTGGGAGACGATGGTGTTAAGGACCCAAACCGGACCCATCTTCTCGAAGCGTATCGTCTCGGCAGTGAGTGAAACTTCGGGGCCATATACGAGGTTGTGCAGCGGATTCGTCCAGATTAGTATCTGGATAGCGACCGCCAGCGCCAGCACGCTCCTTAGCAGTACTCGTGTCGGCTCGAGGACGCCGGTGTACTCTGCGACGAGAATGAAAAACCCCGAGGCTGCGATGAGCGGTCCTGCCATCCTGAGTGCGAACGCGATCTGTGCCGGTCCCAGGGTAGTCGCGTAGGTCAGTCCCGCGTCAGCGAATGACCACGCGCTGATACCTAGGAGCACGAAGATGAACCCTGTCGACCCCGGCTTCTCGCGGTTGGCCAGCGCTGGTTTCAGCAGCGGAAGCGGCACGACGCCCCCCAGCATGAATACAGCTGTGAGCAGGAGCCGCTCGGAAACCATGTAGCCTGTCACACAGATTGATGCTAAACCAGTAAGAAGTCTGTGGTTGTCGGTATCAGACACTCTTGTGTGGTCACGAAAACCGAATGGCTGTCAGCGCCGCTCTCAATCGTCTATTTTGATTGTGTCATTTCTGTGGAAAAACAGCCACTGCTTTCCATTTAGTCTATATACCGCTGAGCGAGTGATTCCCGAGATCTCGTCGAAATAGAGGTCAGTTTGCAGGCTGTTTGAGTAGGTGATTTGTGATTAAGAGTCAAGAACAAATGTGGCCAACTGCTGTATTGATCTTCTATATTCAGCAGCCAGTATTGGCCCATCTCATATCCCGAATAATTGTTTCGCCAAATTAGGTAAGAGCCACGAATCATTCTACTGTTCTGGCGGCGCGTTCAGCCGCGGCCGCTCGACGCGCCGTTCCGTGTCGCCGTCGAAGCCGACTTCCCTAGCGTATTCGACGATTGCGTCCCGTCCGAGGCCGTACCGCTCGACGACGTCGTCCTCGTCGAAGGCGTCGTTGACGTGGTCGGTATCGATGACGTAGTCGTCGGCCGCGAGCGTGTAGGTCTGTTCTGGGTCTATCGGCTCGCCGTCGACCGTCGCCTCGACCAGCTCTCCGGCCTGGTCGTCCCAGACGAGGGTCGCCCCGCTGACGTGCGAGCAGTGGCGGTCGGGCTGGCCGTCCTCGTGATAGCCAAAGGGGACCGCCACGAACGCCTCGCGGAGTCGCTCCCCGGACAGCTCGACGAGCGCGAGTTTGTCTTCGTACGGCGAGAGACTGACGACATCAGACACGGTCACGTCGCCGACCAGCGGGTCACCGGAGCGGATGCCGCCCGGCGGGCTGAGCGCCACGTCCGCGCCCGTTTTCCACCGGAGCGCGTCGGTAATGAGACTCCCGACGGTGCTCCCGGCAGTTGTCACTGCCTCTTCGGTCCGGGGAATCGGCGTCTCGACGGTCGTGACAACGTCGTCGAGTCCGTACTCGCGGTGTTTCTCGCGGAGCAACTCGACCACGTCCTGGTCGACGTGCCCGTCGTCGACCTGATGAACAGCGGTCTGTGTCTCCTCGCCGAGGACGACTTCCGAGACGTATCGCCCGGCCCGTCCGGGACGGACGACGGCGGTGCCCGCAACGACGGCCTCGTGAACGTCGTGGACGTGGCCGCCGACGACCGCGTCGACATCGGTTTCGGCCGCGATTCGCTCGTCGATTCGGCCACAGTGTGAGATGACGACCACGTAGTCTGCCCCATCCTCGCGGAGTCGTTTTACCTCCGCCCGGACGTCCGGGACGGGGTCCTCGAAGGAGACTCCCTCGGCCGCTGGATTCATCACGGCGGTTTTCGGGTGGGCAACGCCGACGATGCCGACTCGTTCGGAGCCGGCCTCGACGAGTGTCCTTGGCTCGGTCTCCGTGTCAGCGAACCGCTCGCCGTCGACCGTTGCGTTCGCACAGAGCCACTCCTGTGGGGCGTCGCCGGCGAGTTCGCGGGCTCTGTCGCCCCCGAAATCGAAATCGTGGTTGCCGAACGTGTCGGCGTCGGGTTCGACCAGCGCGAAAAACGAGAGCGCGATACGACCGCGTGTTTCGAGCGAGAGGGCACCAGGGGCTGTGTTGTCGCCGCTGCCCACGACCACGGTCTCCTCGTCGCGGAGGGCTTCGATGGTTCCCGCGAGGGCACCACACTGCTCGGGTTCGTCAAGGGCGGTCTCCAGGTCAGAATAGTGGAGAAGACGGACGCTCATATCTGTCCTCAAGGAGGCCGAGGAATCAACGTACCGATTCTACTCGACGCCCCGGAGCAGCGAGAAAAACTCCTCCCGATAGGCCGAAGGCGACCGGGTGAGTCGCGGGTCGTCTGTCTCCAATCCGAAGAACTCGGCGAGGCCGACCTGGGGGTGACCGCCCGTGACGATGAGTGCGTCGTCGCTGGTCGTCCAGGGGGCAACCCAGCAGGCAAGCGGGAGCCGACCATCGGACAACGGCATCGCGGCGGCGAATTTCGTCACCTGTGCTCGCCGTCGGTTGCCGACGCGGAGGCGCTGGGACCCGTCGCGCTCGATGTCGACGAGCCCGCGCTCTCGCAGGCGTTTTTTGAACGTCCGACGAGCCTCTTTCCGGAGCATCGACCCGATTGCGGCTGGCGTCACTCCGGGCGGAAGCGGCGGGTCGAAGGCGAGCCGCGAGGCTGCAAAAAAGCGGAGCAGACCGTCGAACTCCTCGCCGCGCGTCTCGGTGAGTGCCTCTGCGGCCGCTGTATCGGCGTACTGGACGGTCGCAGTTCGTATCTGGACCGTCGGCAACGAGAAGATTGTCTCCGTCGATAGCTCAGTCCGCTCCCAGCCCCCCTCATCGAGTTGCGATGTCGGTACGGTCGGCGGGGCTGGGTCGGGGGTCACGGTTCAGTGATCGTCTTCACGCCACTTGTGTTCGCACTCGGTACAGACGAAAAACCGGGTCTCGCTCTCGTCTGCGGCACGAATCTGTTGCATGTACCAGTAGGCGGTGTCGTTGTCACACTGTGGACACTGCTGGGTGGTCGTCGGACGGCCCTGGTCCTCGGCGTCGCTGATGTCGACGATTTCGCTCTCTTGTTGGCCGGTCGTCGTCACCATCCCCTCCTCTGTCTCTTCGTTTCGGGATTTCTCGTAGCCACAGCTTCCACAGACCCACGTGCCGTCCTCTGTCTTCATCATCGAACCACATTCGTCACAGAATTCCATGTCCAGGGGTATGCCCGCCCGCGAAGTTAAATTGCTGGATTCAACGTTCAGAAATCAGGCAGGTCGTCTGGGGCCTCGTAGTCGCCCTCCCAGTCGATGTACTCGTCTTTGAGCACGTCACAGACCAACTGGCCGAGCTCCGTTATCTCGGCGTTGATGCCCGAGACAGTCTCCCAGGAGTCGATATCCGGGTGGTAATCCCGTTCCTTCCAGTCCTCGGGGATTCCCGGCGCGTGATATCCGACTCGCTCGGCAAAGGAGTCCCAGAAGAAGTCGAACTGGTCGAGCATCGCCAGGTCCTGCATGATTCCGAACGCCTCCTCGTCGAGGTCGGCCTGCTCGCTCCACTGTGAGAACGCCTCCTCCCAGGCCCCTTCTCGCAGGAACTCCTCCAGCTCCTCACGTTTGTAGTCGGTGTCGCCGACGACCTCGGCGTCCTCGTACTCGTTTGGGTCCATCTGTTCGAGCTCTGGGGGGTCGGGGGTCTCTACGTCGAGGCTCATACGATAGAGTCGACTGCCACGAGCATAAATGTGTGAGTGCGCCGGGCCTCAATTCGTGTGGACACTTGACACTAAAGTGCGGATTTACGTTACCAGCAGTATTAGGGGCCGTGTACGACAACAGACAGCTATGAAACGACGCACGATGCTTCGCTGGACCGGCACGGCCGGTGCACTGGCAGTCGCAGGCTGTGTCGGCGACTCTGACGACGGCTCGACTGACGGGCAGGGTGACGGTTCGACGCCCGAACCGTCTCCGACGCCCGAACCGTCTCCGACGCCGAACCCAACCGAGGAGCCGACCGAGAGCGGCGAGGCAGGCGAGAGCCAGGAGGATGACACCGCCCGGGAGCAAGCAGATTCCGACCCAGTCGATGTCGTCAAAACGTTCGTTGCAGCCTGGCAGGATGGTGACATCGAGACGTTCAACAGCCTCATCGCGGAATCGGGCAATCTGGACCCGGTCACAGAGGACCAGACCGACCAGCTGACCGAGAACGCCCCGGAAATCACGAACATCAGCGGCTCCGGACGAACCGGTGACGGTGCGTCTGTCGAGTTGTCGCTGTTGTTCCCGGACGCAGAGGAAGCTCTGATGAGCAAGTTCGAGCTGACGGCAGCCGATGGCGAGTGGCGACTGTCTGATTTCATCCGAGTGGGACAGGAACATGCACCCAGTATCGAGTTCGACACGGACTGGGAAAGTGACACGTTCACCGTCACACACGCTAGCGGCGACAGCGTCCCTGCAGACGAACTGTTCATCCGCGGCGAGGGCATCGCTGACACTGGCGCGTGGCACGAACTCTCCGAGGAAATTGAGGTTGACGGCACTGTCTCCGCTGGCGACGCGGTCACGCTCGCCGTCGAAGACGAGTACAGCCTGTCAATCGTCTGGGACGACGGTGAGTACTCGACCACACTCCAGTCCTCTGCTGGCGCAAGCAACAGCGAATCCACCGGCGAGTCGCCTGTCGACGACCACCTCTCTGAGACCGACAACTACGACGGAACGGTCGTAGATTTCACCGGCGAGCAGCAGGCCACCGTCACGGTCGGCGAGGTCGGCGACTACGAGCAGGTCTACGTCTTTGACCCGCCTGCAATTCGCGTCGACGCCGGCACCGAGGTTGTCTGGGAGTGGGTCGGCGAGGTCGGACACAACGTCGTTGAGGCCGACGGCGAGTTCGAAAGCAACCTCCAGAACGAGGCAGACGATACCTTTAGCCACACCTTCGAGGAATCCGGCACCTACCTGTATCACTGCGAGCCACACGAGGCGCTCGGACAGAAGGGTGCCGTCGTCGTCGAATAGCAGTCCGCTACTGCGAGTCCGCGAGTGATTCGAGGCGTTCCAGTGAGTCTGCGTCCGCCGGGTCCTTGTCCTCGCGGACGCCGAGAAAGCGAGGGAATCGAAGCGCGTACCCCGCCGAGTACGTCGTCGACTCCTGTATCTCTTCGTAGCCGACCTCGAAGACGACAGCCGGCTCAATATCGACCTCGGCCCCATCCTCTGCCCGGATGTACTCGGTCAGACGCTCGGTTAACGCTTCCAACTCGGCGTCGGTGATACCGGTTGCGACCTTCCCGACGGTCGCGTGACCATCGCCGTCTCGCACTGACAGCTCGAAGGTTCCGAGCAGTTCGGCGCGCCGCCCTTCTCCCCACTCGGCACCAGTCACCACGCAGTCCAGTGTCTCGACGTCCGGTTTCCGCTTCAACCAGTTCTGCCCTCGCTTCCCCGGTGTGTATGCCGACTCGGGGTTTTTGAGCATGATTCCCTCGTGGCCGGCAGCCAGTGCCTCGGCCTCGATTTCGGCCACTTCGTCGGGATCCTCACTCACAACGGGGTCGGAGAGTTCGACGCCGTCTCCGGGGTCGACCAGTTCAGTCAGTCGGTCGTGGCGCTCGACCAGGGGCTGTTCGAGGAGGTCGGTGCCGTCGGCGTGGAGACAGTCGAATGCGTGGAGTCGCACCTCGACGTTCTCGCGCGCCCTGGCAACGTCGTGTTTCCGGCGAAATCGTCGGAGGACCTCCTGAAACGGAAGGGGGTCGCCGTCGTCGACAGCCACGACCTCGCCGTCGAGAATAGCGGGAGCACTCAGACTGTCCTCGACGCCGTCGACAACCTCGGGCAGCGGCTCGGTCACGTCCTCCATGTTCCGGGAGTACAGCCGGACGGTCTCCCCGTCGTAGTGGGCCTGAACGCGTGCGCCGTCGTATTTGCGCTCGACGACGACCGCACCCCAGTTGTCGATTGCGTCGTTGACTGTGCCGGTCTGTGCGAGCATGGCCTGGACCGGCCGGCCGACCACCAGACGTATCTCGGAGAGTCCGTCTGTCCCACTCTCACGGGCTGTCTCGGCGACGAGTCCGTAGTCGTTCGAGACTTGCAGTGCCGCCTCGACGGTCTCGATTGGCACGTCGAACGCGTTCGCGGTGGCGTCTCGAATTGTCCCTTCGCCGACGCCGATACGCATCTCTTCGAGGACGAGGCGCGCGAGATATTTGGCCCCGAGCGAGTCGGCCCGGTTGAACAGGTCGAAGAGAATATCGCCTTTCGTCTGCTCGCTGCCTTCTCCTGCCGTCTCTGCGAGCGTTTCGAGACGGTCGTCGACTTCTGAAACAGTGAGTGCGTTCCGGTCGCCGGCCCCGAACGCAGCCAGGCCCTGCTGGCCGCCGAGATCGAGGTCTGCGGCCACGCGGCCGATATCGCCCTCTGTCGCCACGCGTGCCTCCACGTCGTCGCCGCTGACGTTGGTGCCGCCAGCCCGTGCGAGAGCCTCGTAACAGCGCCGCGGCCCGATATCGAGCGTGGTCGACCGGTGGGCCGGAAAGACGCGTCCCAGCAGGAACCGCACGACCGTCCCGAGGTCGTCACCGGCGACTGCAAGCAGGTCGGCGACGCGCTCACAGCGTTCGATATCGCTGTCGAGTGATTCGATATCTGCGATGTGGTCGGCGAACTCGGCGAACTCCATAGCCGATGTTGTTGTGGGCCCGAAAAAACCTCGACGGTTACGAATGGGAAAGACTCACCCGCCAGCGGCAAGCGCAGTCACGAGTGGAAACGCTCAGGTGGCTAAGGGGCGAATCGCCTCCCGATGAAACAGGTCGTCGTCCCGGTCAGATATCCGCTGAGCGACCACTCTAGGGCCACACTCGCCCGTGCTATCGAGATTGCAGAGGAAGAAGACGCCGCGCTCTCGGTCCTTCACGTCAACCTCTACCAGAACAACCGACAGGTGACCCGCAGAGAGCTGAAAGATGCCGTCGAATCGGCCTTTGGAGCCCTCGACAACGCCCGCTATACGATTCGTAGCGGCCTGTTGGTCGAGGAGTCGATTCTCGAAGAAATCGCCGCCGAGGAGGCCGACGTAGTCGTCATCGGCAAGAAACAGGTCGGCCGGTGGCGCAAGATGATTCGTCGCCTCGCCGACGACCCGGATATCGAACAGTTCCTGCGCGGTCGCCTCGATTGTCGCGTGGTCACTGTCACTGCCGACGCATAGGCCTTACTCTGCGCCGGCGTGTTCGTCTGTCGGTCCAGTCTCCTCAGCCGGGGGCGTCTCCCCGGTGTCGTACCGCGAGGAGACGTCTGGGCTCTCCTCGCTCGCGGTGGTGTTCTCTGTCGATAGCTGGAGTTCACCGCTGGTCTCGTCGAAGACCAGATGTGAGTGGGGGTACGCGATTTCGACTGCTTCGCCCTCGAATGCATCCCAGATGTTCGCGCTCACCTCGGACCGTATCGCCGGAATCCGGTACGGCTCCTGGACCCAGTAACGGAGGCGCAACAGAATACCATCGTCGGCGAAATCCGCGATAAGACACTGTGGCGAGGCTGGATAGCGCGCAGAGCCGATGCGGATTCCAGGCCCTCCCGAGAGGACGCCGTCGACTGCTCGTGCGCTCTGTTGTATCTTCTCTCGGGCGGTCGCGAGCTCGCTTTCGTACGTCAACAGCACGTCGAGAGTAAGCCGGACACGGGTATCTTCGGCGGAGTAGTTGACAACGTCACGCGACCGCATCTCGCCGTTTGGAACCACGAGAAACGTATTGTCGAGCGTGAATATCTTCGTGTAGCGGAGCGTGATGTCCTCGATGTAGCCACGGGTCCCCTGGTCGGTCAGCTCTACCATGTCGCCTATCTCGTAGGGCTGGTCGGCCAGCAGGAAGACGCCGCTGATAATGCTGCCGACGATTGGTGCGAGGACGACACCAAGGACAGCAGAGAAGACCGTGACAGAGAGTGCGATGTTTCCGAGGTCGAGCCCGAAGATACGGAGAATCGTGAGCAGGGCAAAGATATAGACGCCGACGCGGATGGCTGCAAGCGAAACACGGGTGAGGCTGGGGCGCTCGAAGTGCTGGGCAATCCGACGACTGAACAGGTGGACGAGCAGACGCGCGACCAGCGACGCAAGCATCAAGACGACTACGGTATAGCCCACTTCGAGTACCCATATCGGGACGCCGTCTGGGATAATACCCGGCCGCGTGACGCCGGATTCGCCGCCAATCGCGGTGTCGTTGGCCTGAGATAAGAGGGTTGCCCGAAGTAGCGAGTGCATGTCGGCCCCTCTCTCGGTTATGAAAAAAGCGTTGCGACCCGGCCGCAAGCGAGCCGTTCAAGAGGGGCCGCGAGGTACGGTACTTCGTATGGCCGAACCAGACGGCGAACCGACAGTGCCAATCCGCTGTGAGGACTGCGGGACCGAGACGCGTCTCCCGCTCTCGGAGGTAGGGGAGACTCTCGACCGACACAACGAACAGAGACACGACGGCGAGGAAATCGCGCAGGTCGACCCGGCTATCGCCGACCAGCTGGCCGACCTCGTCGCCGAGGACCTCGACCTCCTGTAGCTGGCCTCACGCAGTCAGCTTCACCGCCCGCCCGGTTTCGTCGACTGCGATGTCGAACCCGAAGCGACCGAGCAGCGCAAGGCTTGTCTCGATGTGGTCGGTGTACGTTGGGACGGAAACCGTCCCGCCTGCGAGCGCGAGAAAGACCAACAGCTGGTCGGCGAGATGTCTGTCGACCGAGCCGCGTCCTTCTGTAAACGCCAGCGCCGGCTCGACCGCGTCTTTTGCGACTCTACGGGCCCGTTTCCCTGGCTCTCCGAGCGCGTCGAAGCCGGCACGCGTCCGCTCGAAGTAGAGGCCAATCGTGACCGAGGACCCTGTCGAGGCCGCGTTCGTCGCAGTCACTCGCTGTTCGATGAGGTCGATGCCGGCATCCTCGAGCGCCCTGCGAGCGGCCGTCGCCTGGCGTTTGGCAACGTCGTTGAGGTCGTCCGACGCTCGCGAGTACACGCGAGCGCCCTGGAGTCGGCCACGCTCTTCGAGTGAAAGTGACGACAGTGTCGACGGCCAGAGATGGAGCGTTGCCTTGCCGCCGCCGGCGGGATAGAAGCCGCTCCGATGCCGCTCGACCGCACCAGCTAAGCCGAACTGCCGACACACCGGGAGTTTGACCTGGCGATAGGTCGACAGCGGCGGAGCCCACTTCACCGCAGTCCCGCCCGAAACTGTGACCGACAGCTGCCCGTCGAGCGCGACCGCGACCGGCAAGACGGTGTCGAAGACCAGTGAGATAGAGCCGGCAGTTCCGATATCGAACTGGAGGTCACCGCTACTGGGCTCACCTGGACGGAAGACGACCTCCTCCGAGCCAGCCGTCACACCGTCGACCGTCGCGTCACAGGCCGCCCCAAGCACCTCGACAGCAGTCAGATGCTGTGGTTTGAGGCCGGGCTCGGGGCGTGCTCCCCGGATGTTCGTGACCGTCACCGGCTGCTCTGTGACCGCAGACAGCGACAGCGCGGTCCGGAGGAGTTGTCCCCCACCCGCGCTCCCGTCGATTTTGAGCATATCTCTCGTTTGCAGCCAGCAAACATCAACGCTTAGGTAGACCCCCCTGTTCAACAGGACATATGAGCGACACCCTCACAGCTGTCCAAGACCGGCTTCGGGAGGAGGCCGCGGCCGACCGCCCAGCGGTTGAGACGCCAGAAGTTGGAATTATCATGGGGTCGGACTCGGACCTCGACGTGATGATGGGCTCGGAGACCGGCCGCCCCGGCGCATACGACGCGCTGACAGAGCTTGGATTCGCCGAACAGACCGCTGACAGCTCGCCCGACGCACGGTTCACCTTCGAAACCTACGTCGTCTCCGCCCACCGGACGCCGGAGCTGATGTATACCTACGCCGAGACGGCGGCCGACCGCGGGCTTGATGTTATCATCGCCGGAGCAGGGGGCAAAAGCGCAGACCTGCCGAACATGACTGCCTCGATTGCCTACCCGCTGCCGGTCATTGGTGTCCCAGTCCAGGAGAAGTCCGTCCCCTCGGTCATCGGGATGCCCCAGGGTGCGCCACTCGTCGCCGTCGACGCCGGGAAGTCGTTCAACGCGGCGCTGTCGGCCGTCCAGATGCTCGCGAGAGAACACGAGCAGTTACGCGACCGCCTCCAAGAGTATCACAACGGGCTACAGGACTCGGTCGCGACGACCTCACAGGACCTGCATTCGATGGGAACTGAGGAGTTCAAACAGCGTCGGGACTCGTAGGGGTCTGCCCTCCACCGATGAACGAATCGAAGTTTGCGGACTTCACGGCGGTTCTCTCGCTGTCGGTCGACGATGACTAGGTGTTCGAAGCCCGCGAGGAACGGGTGGTTCTCACCGGAGATTCTCTTGTCCCCGCCGGTGAAGAGAGCAGTCGCCGTCCCCCCGATCAAGACCATCGCCGAATACGACCTCCCCGACGCCACAGCCGAATACATTGCGGCGACTCTCACAGAGTCGGCCCACAGGGTTCCGCTCGTGGCTCTCGGGGAGAGCGAGGCGGTCGGCGGTATCGAAAGGCACGATGTTGCTCTCGATGCTGTTCGCGTCGGCCCCGACGCCGACCAGTACGACTGGCTCGCGGCGGCAATCGAACGAGCTGCAGTGATGACGCGGCTCTAGTCGGGCCGCGAAAGCATGGCAAATCGGCTGTGGCTACAGGGCAGTTCGGACAGCCGTCTACCGGCTGTGCTTCGAACAATCAACCCTTATATAGACAGGATTCAAAGCCACGAAACGACAAGAAATGAGTGACTGGATCGCTATCGGGGCGCTGGCACTCGTCGCGATACTCATCCCGGTGTCGATGATGGTCGTATCGTGGCTTCTCCGGCCGAGTGTCCCCGAACAAGGAAAGCGTGCCACCTACGAGAGCGGGGAGATACCCGTCGGCAGCAGCCGCACCATCAAGTTCAATATCCAATACTACATGGTCGCGTTGCTGTTCGTGGTCTTCGATGTCGAGACGGTGTTCATCATCCCGTGGACGGTCATCTACGAGGATGCGGTCATCGAACTCGGTCTCGTCGAGGCCATTCTCCCGATGGCAGTCTTCATCGGTATCCTCCTGCTCGGACTCGGGTGGGCCTGGCGCAACGGCGCGGTCAAATGGGTCCGCAACGCGCAGGTCGACAGCGGGCGGGTGAGCGAATCATGAGCAAGGAACAGGAACTACACGACACGCTGGAACAGGCACAGAGCACACAGGAAGCCCGAATGGGATCGGGGACCGACGACCGGTTCAACTCCAAGCTCCGGGAAGCATTCGGGGCCAGCCCGTTCATCCTCACCAAGTTCGACCAGTTCATGAACTGGGTGCGGGGCAACTCGATGTTCATGCTGCTTTTCGGGATTGCCTGCTGCAGCATCGAGATGATGCACACCTACGCGACGAAACACGACCTCGACCGGTTCGGCGCAGGCGTTCCCCGCGCCTCGCCCCGGCAGGCGGATGTCATCATCGTCCCGGGAACCATCGTCTCGAAGTTTGGGCCACGGCTCAAACGCGTCTACGACCAGATGCCCGAGCCCAAGTTCGTCGTCTCGATGGGGTCGTGTACGGTGTCGGGCGGTCCCTTCCAGGAGGGGTACAACGTCATCAAGGGTGCCGAAGAGATCATTCCCGTCGACATTCACGTACCGGGCTGTCCGCCACGGCCAGAGGCGCTGGTCTACGGCGTTCTCAAGCTCCAGGAACAGATTCGTGAGGGCGAGAGCGCCCCCGTGACGGTCAAACCGTACGAACTTGAGGAGTTCGGCGACCTCGACAGCGACGAACTGGTTCAACAGCTCGCGAACGAAATCGACGAGGACGACCTCGTGATGCGGTACAACTGGGTGGATTCGCCATGAGCCTGGAGCAGCCACAGACACGCGATGTTGGCGTCACCCCCGAGGGCGACCTCGATTACGACGAACTCGCCGACCTGCTCGACGACTATCTCCTCGACCGCGAGGAACACCTCAACGCCCAAGGGTTCGTCGTCCGACCCGACGAGGTGGCGGCGGTGCTGGAGACGCTCCGCGAGGAGGCTGGCTTCGACCACCTCTCGCTGGTCACGGCCCAGGACTACCAGGACCGCTACGAGTCCATCTACCACCTCAAGAAGTACGACGACCCGACCCACGAGCTGTCGGTGGTCGTGCCGACGACCCGCCAGGACCCGATAAGTCAGAGCGGTGCGCCGGTTTTCGAGACGGCAAACTGGCACGAACGAGAGGCCTACGACCTCGTCGGCATCGAGTACGACGAACACCCCGACCTCCGGCGCATCCTGCTTCCGGAGACCTGGCAGGGCCATCCGCTGTCCAGTGACTACAACCAGGACCAGCCCCAGATTGTGCCCCTGCGCGAGCAGGCCGACCCGATGGAGCACAAGACCGATGCCCCCGACGAGCAGGACAGCATGTTCGTCAACATCGGGCCCCACCACCCGGCGACACACGGGGTCTTGCACCTCAAGACCGTCCTCGACGGCGAGCAGGTCGTCGATGTCGACCCAGACATCGGCTACCTCCACCGCTGTGAGGAGCAGATGTGCGAGCAGTCGACGTATCGCCACCAGATTATGCCGTACCCGGACCGGTGGGACTACATCTCGGCTGGCATCCTCAACGAGTGGGCCTACGCCCGGACGGCGGAGACGCTGGCGGACATCGAGGTGCCGGAGTACGCACAGGTCATCCGCACCATGTCCGCCGAGATGTGTCGCATCGCCGCTCACCTGCTGGCTGTCGGGACCTTCGCGCTGGATATCTACGGCGACTTCACCGCCATCTTCATGTACGCCATCACGGACCGTGAGAAGGTCCAGCATCTCCTCGAAGACCTCACCGGCCAGCGGCTGATGTTCAACTACCTCCGGCTCGGTGGGCTCGCCTGGGACCTGCCCGAACCCCGCGAGGAGTACTTCCAGAACGTCCGGAACTTCTGTGAGTACATTCCCGAACGGCTCGAAGAGTACCACAACCTCCTGACGGGCAACGAGCTGTTCCAGATGCGTGTGCTCGATACGGGTGTGTTGCCCCCCGAGAAAGCCAAAGACTACGGCTGTACCGGTCCGGTGGCGCGAGCCTCGGGCATCGACTACGACCTGCGCCGTGACGACCCCTACGGCTACTACGACGAACTGGAGTTCGACGTCGTCACCAGAGACGGCTGTGATAACTTCGCTCGCGCCTCCGTCCGCCTGGAGGAGATTCGCCAGTCCGCTCGCATCATCGAGCAGTGTGTCGACCTGCTCGAAGACTGGCCCGAAGACGAGCGCGATATTCAGTCGAACGTCCCCCGGACGCTCAAACCGGACCCAGATACGGAAGTCTACCGGGCCGTCGAGGGTGCCAAAGGCGAACTCGGCATCTACATCCGCTCGGACGGGACGGACAAACCCGGCCGGTTCAAGATACGGAGTCCCGCGTTCTGTAACCTCCAGTCGATGGAGGTTCTGGCAGAGGGTGAGTACATCCCTGACATGGTTGCGGCGCTTGGCAGTCTCGATATCGTGCTCGGGGAGGTGGACCGATAATGACGCTGCTTCCGGAGACGATAAGTGATGCACTCGGCATCGGCGGTGTCGCCGGGACCTTCTTCGGCGGCCTCGTCGGCGCGGCCCTCGTCGGGTCGTTCATCCTCATCAACACTGCCATTGCAGGGCCCTGGCTGAAACGCAAGATTATGGCGAGCTTCTGGGAGAAAATCGGGCCGAACCACATCGGTCCCTTCGGCTCGCTCATCATGGTTGCAGACGCAGTCAGGCTCATCTCGAAGGAACTAGTCGTCCCGGAGGGTGTCGACCGCCCGGCCTGGGACCTGGCACCGATGGTGATCGCGTCCTCGGCGCTGCTCGGGTTCGCTGTTATCCCCATGGGCTCGATTCTGGGCATCAACGTCCAGCTCGCCGACCCCGAAGTCGGGCTGGCGTTCGTCTTCGCCACTGCGTCGATTGCTTCGGTCGGTCTCGTGATGGCGGGGTACGCCTCGAACAACAAGTTCTCGTTCCTCGGTGGACTCCGTGCGGTCGCACAGAACCTGGCCTACGAGATTCCGCTCATCCTGACTGGTATCTCGGTGGTCATCTTCGCTGGCTCGCTCCAGATGAGCGAAATCGTCGCCGCACAGAGCCAGACGCTCGTCAGCCTCGGTCCGGTTGATGTCCCGGCGTGGTTCGGGATTCTCAACCCGTTCGCACTCGGGCTCTTCCTGATTGCGAACCTGGCCGAGGTCGGCCGGAATCCGTTCGATATCCCCGAGGCACCGACGGAGATCGTCGCCGGCTACCAGACGGAGTACTCCTCGGTGTATTTCGTCTTGCTGTATCTCGGCGAGTTCATCCACATCTTCCTTGGCGGGGCAATCGTGGCGACGGTGTTCCTCGGCGGCCCGGCCGGGCCGGTGCTTCCAGGTATCGTCTGGTTCCTGATCAAGATCTGGGCGGTTTTCCTGTTCACCCAGTGGTGTCGGTCGTCGCTCCCACGTATCCGCGTTGACCAACTCATCGGCATCGGCTGGAAAGGGCTGTTGTTGGCATCGTTCGCCAACCTCATCGTGACGGCGGCAATCGTGGGGGTGCTCGCGGTATGACTCGCTCGCGGCTACACAACGCAGGTGATTCAACATGTTAGGCGTCCTCAAGAGTATGGCAACGACGATGAAACACGCACTGGACGGCGAGACGTTCACCGTCTCGTATCCAGAGGAGGAACCAGAGGTCTCGCCCCGGTTCCGTGGCGTCCACAAGTTCAGCCAGGAACGGTGCATCTGGTGTCGACAGTGTGAAAACGTCTGTCCGAACGACACCATCCAGATTGTGATGGACGACAAGCGAAACGGCGAACAGTACAACCTCCACATCGGTCAGTGCATCTACTGTCGGCTCTGTGAGGAGGTCTGTCCAGTCGATGCAATTCTCCTCACCCAGAACTTCGAGTTCGTCGGCGATACCAAAGACGAACTGGCCTACAGTAAAGAGGAGCTGAAAAACGTCCCGTGGTACAAAGACATCGATCCGCTGGAATCACGCGAACCGGACCGGAGCGCGTGGGTTGGCGATGGCGACGGCGAAGTCGACTACCAGTAGGCAGTACGGCGACCGGAGGGAGCCGTTTCTCTCGGCGCGAACTGAGTGAGCGCCGAGTCTTTTTGATCCATGCTTTTCGACGAGCGGTGCGCTTGCGCACTCATAGTGATTGTTGTGGTTATTTTCGTGACCACGTCACGAATCTCGGTGTTTCACGGCGTGAGACCCGCGCCTCGTTTCCCGACGGCGGTAACGACTCGCAACAATCACTATCAGACGAAAATAGGGTCGCAAGCACCTGCTGGAGCGCAGCGGGTCGCGGGACCACAACTGCACGAGGGCTTTCGGTGTCGTGAATGATGCAAACGCAGCGCCGTATCTGACCATCACCTCGATAGAACCCCATAGTTTTACATTGCGGGTGCTAGACGTTCGAGGCAACACGTGGGTACGATGGTTAGAGATATTCAAGCGATCAGAGACGATTTTCCGATACTCGACCGGGAGATAGATGGAACGCCGTTGGTATATCTCGACAACGCAGCGACGACACAGACGCCGGAGTCGGTCTATGAGGTGTTCGAAACATACTATCGAGAGTACAACTCGAACATCCACCGTGGCATCCACACGCTGAGCCACGAGGCCTCAGTTGCCTACGAGGAGGCCCACGACCGGCTGGCGGAGTTCGTCGGAGCAAGCGGTGGCCGTGAGGAGTTGGTGTTCACGAAGAACACGACCGAGAGCATCAATCTCGTCGCGTACGGACTGGGTCTCCAGAATCTCGGCCCGGACGACACTATCGTCACGACCGAGATGGAACACCACGCCTCGCTGGTGACCTGGCAACAGATTGCTGAGTTGACGGGCGCGACGATACAGTTCATCCGAGTGAACGAGGACGGACACCTCGATATGGAACACGCCACGGAACTCATCGGGCCAGAGACTGCCGTCCTGTCGGTGACCCACGTCTCGAACGTGCTCGGGACCGTCAACCCGGTCACAGAGCTGGCCGAGCTAGCACACGAACATGACGCCTACGTCGTCGTCGACGGGGCTCAATCGGTCCCGACCCGACCGGTCGACGTCGAGGAGATGGACGCAGACTTTTTCGCGTTCTCCGGACACAAGATGGCCGGCCCGACCGGTATCGGCTGTCTCTACGGCAAACGCCATCTTCTCGACGAGATGGATCCGTTTCTCTACGGCGGCGAGATGATCACACACGTCACGCTCGACCGGTCGGTCTGGAACGACCCGCCCTGGAAGTTCGAGGCTGGCACGCCCCCGATTGCCGAGGGAATCGCGCTCGCTGCGGCAGCGGACTACCTCGACGACATCGGCATGGACCGCGTCCGCGAGCACGAGGACCGCCTCGCCCAGTACCTCCTCGAACGGCTGGAGGACCGCGATGACGCGACGATATACGGGCCACCCTCTGGGGAACAGCGGGCGGGTCTCGTCTCGTTCAACGTCGACGGCGTCCACGGCCACGACATGTCTTCGCTGCTGAACGACCGAGGAATCGCGGTCCGTGCCGGCGACCACTGCACACAGCCGCTCCACGAGACCCTCGATATCCCGGGCTCGGTCCGCGCCTCGTTCTATGTCTACAACACCACTGACGACATCGACGCGCTCCTCGACGCGATAGACGACGCCGAGGAAAAACGAGACGCGTATCTCCGCTCGGAGCGGTACCACGACGCGATTTACGACCACCACGAGAATCCCAGTAATGCGGGCGTGCTCTCCGACCCGACGGTGCGGAAATCCTCCGAGGAGACAGTTTGTGGCGACGACGGCGAGTTCTATGTCGACATCGGTCCGGGCGGGACAATCGAGCAACTGGCCTTCGAGAGCCAGAGCTGTGCGGTGAGTCAAGCAGTCGCGAGTATCCTCTCCGAGCATCTGAAGGGGATGCATCTGGAGGAGGTCGCCGAGTTGGACGCCATCGAGTCGCTCCTCGACGGACAGTTCCCGCCGCTACGCCGAGACTGTGTTCTCGGACCCGAAGACGTGATACGAGAAGCCGCACGCGAGTACGTCGACCGTCCGCGGACGACTCACTGATTCTGACGGGAACAGGTATAGAATCGGGTGTGCCAGACGAGAGCGACAGAGAAGACGAGGGTGCCGGCTCGCGGCTCCTGACCACAACAAGAAGGCTGGCGTCGTCTCTATCCGACTGTCAGCCGATGTTTCGACTTCCGTACCAGTATGCCTAAATTTGCGCCGGGGCTAGAGTTGACCAGTGACCGGAACACGCTGGCTGTATGAGAGTGACCTGCCACGCCGTCTGCTTCTCGGCTTGGCTGTGGTCGGGGTCGCAGTCGCTGCCGGAGCGTTCATCGCCGACGCCGGTGACGCAAAGCCGGACCCTGTTCCCTTCGAGCAGGCGACGACATTCAGCATGCCAAACGAGGACCGCCTCGCCCTCGAAGAGCGCGGTCTCTCGGTCCCGCGCGTCGAAGTGTTTTACTCCCAGTACAACTACGTCGTCGGCTACGAGGGGCTGGCACGCGCAATCGACACCCTCCAACAACCCCAACACGACCAGCAGTTCGGCCAACCGCTCGCGGTTTATGTCTCCGATTACGCCGGGACAGACGCGAGCGTGACTGACGACGGCTATCTCGATGTCGAACGTGAGCCAGGCTGGGTCAGCGCCGACGAGGCCTGGTTCGTCTACAACAGCAGCGCGCGGACGACCGTCAGCGAGATGGTCGTTCCGTTCTCGACGGCCTCGGCCGCCGAGGCCTTCGCCCAGCGCCACGGCGGCGAGGTCCACTCGTGGTCGACGGTGAAATCCGCCGATGTCGAGATGGCCGACGCGACTGCAGTCCGTGAGAACGTCCCCAAACTGCGCGCGTCTGCCGACGAGCGAACGGCGGCGGTCGAGAGCCACCTCGACAGACCGGTGCGCACGGTCGTCGGGCAGGACACCGCGACAGTCCAGGCAGCAATCGACACAGCCCCCCCGAACTCGACCGTCCGCGTCCCCGAGGGAACGTACAGCGAACACCTCACCATCGACAAGCCGCTCACACTCCGGGGAACAGCCACAATACGCGGCAACAACACGGGGACAGTTATCCATGTCACCAGTGACGATGTCGCAATCGACGGCCTCTCGATTACCGGTATCGGCGACCAGACACAGGCCGAAGACGCATCGGGAAGCGGCGAGTGGGACGATGTTGTCGATGTGGCTTACGGCCACAGCGACGCCGGGATTCGGGTCTCGAACGCCTCGCAGGTCTCCGTTCACAACGTCACAATCGACACACCCACAAGCGGTGTGTTGTTCAGAGACGCTGAGGGAGGCGTCGTGGACGGCCTCCGTGTCAACGGGACGGCCGAGCCCTTCGACGGCTTCATGGGTGTAATCTCGATTCGCTCGCCGCTGGTCGTCCAGAACTCGGTGTTCGACGGCGGCCGTGACGGCGTCTACCTCCACCGCGCTCACGAGACGGTCGTTCGCAACAGCACGTTCCGCGAGAACCGCTTCGGCGTCCACTTTATGTACACCTCAGATACGCTGGTCGCAGATAGCGTCGCCAGAGAACAGACCGCCGCCGGCATTACAATCATGACAAGCCCCGCCCGTAACGCGGTCGTCGGCAACGATATACGGTACACGTCTGACGGCATCATTCCAGGTGGCTCCCGGACCTACGTCGCCGACAACGTCGTCGCCTACAACGAGCGTGGTATCATGGCTGGGTCGGCCCAGTCGCTGTACGAGCACAACGTTATCTACGGAAACGGGATCGGGATGCGCGCGGGGTCGACACTCCCGTCGAACGTGGTCCGAGAGAACGACTTCGTCGCAAACGAAGAACACGCGACGGCTGGCATCGGTCCACTCCGTATCTGGACCGACGGCGGGGTCGGAAACTACTGGGAGGGTGCCTACGGCGACCGCTCCGGCGACTCGCTGGACCGGTCGTACTCGCCGACAGACCCGACCGAGAAACAGCTTCACCGCGTCGACGGAACGGTCACGCTCGCGGAATCTCCGGCCGCCAGGGCGCTCGCCGAGATTCGGGCGACCTCTCCTGGCCTTCGTCGGGGTGATGTCGTCGACCTCGCACCCCGTTTCGAGCCCCACGCGCCGGAGGTAGTCGCAGCGGTAGCCGACAACGAGGACGACCTGTCGGGTGGTGATGAAAGTGAGTGAGATTCTTTCGGCAAGTGATGTTGCACACTCCTTTGGCGACGTGGACGTACTCGAGGATATCTCGCTGTCGGTCGAGGCCGGGACCGTCACCGCACTCATCGGACCGAACGGCTCCGGAAAGACGACACTGCTGCGTGTCCTCGCGGGCATTCTCTCGCCCACAGCGGGCCGTGTCGACTATCACGGGCCCGAGGCCGAGCGCGAGATTGGGTACATGCCACAGCAACCCTCCTTTCGCTCGGGCTTTACCGCAGCCGAGACGCTTGCCTTCTACACGTCTCTCGTCGGCGGTGACCCGGAGTCACTGCTCGACCGAGTCGGACTCGAACAGGCCGAAACTCGAAACGTCGAGGCGCTCTCGGGCGGGATGCGACGGCTCCTGGGTATCGCCCAGGCGACTGTCGGTGACCCGCCGGTGATTATTCTCGACGAACCCGGGAGTGGCCTGGACCCGGGAATGCGCCAGCAGACCTTCGAGGTCGTCGAGGAGCTGGCGATTGATGGGGCTGCAGTGCTGCTCAGCACACACGACATGACACTCGCCGCGGAGTTTGCCGACCAGATTATCCTCATCGAGCGCGGCGCGGTTGTCGAGGCCGCGGAACCGACCCAGCTCTTCGCGGAGTACGACTGCGAGTCGCTGCAGGCGGTGTTCGAGACAGTCTTCGAGACAGGAACGGCCGTTGACGTGGCAGGTGAGACCGCATGAGCAATCGAACGGCAGTACAGACGCTTCTGGTTCGCGAACTAGTCACGCTCGCCCGGTCGCGGGCATATTACGGTCTGGTCGCGGGTGTCCTCCTCGTCTCCATGGGGGTCTTGTTTGCGGGCGGCGGTGCAGAGGTGGGGTACGCACCTGCCGCCGTCGACCTTCTGTTACCCTACGAGCTGCTGGTTCCGGCTGTCGCTGTTGCGCTCGGGTATCGGACCATTACCGACGACGCCCGGCGTGGCGAACTCGACGTGTTGAAGACCTACCCGGTTCCCCCGTGGGCGTACGTTCTGGGTGTCTACGCCGGCCGTGCCCTGGCGCTGGGTGTCGCGCTCCTTGGACCACTGGCCGTCATCGGGGTCTTTCTCAGCACGCAGTCTCCACCGGATCCGGCGACGCTCGCAACACATCAGGGAGTCGACTCGCCCACGCTGTTTGTCCGTTTCGGGGCGCTCACGCTGGTGTACGGACTGGTGACACTTGCCCTGGCCATGGCGGTGTCGGCGGTCGCCTGGTCGCGCCGGACCGCGATCGTCCTCGCGGTTGTGGCGCTGACAGTCGTCGTCGCTGGCATCGACCTGGTCTTGCTCCGTGGCTTTGGTACCGGCTGGATTGCCGACCAGCAGCTGACGACGCTGCTGGCGATGTCGCCGGCCAGCGCCTATCGTGGACTCGTCTTCGAGACGGTGCTGTATGCGGCCTTCGACACCGAGACCGGCTATGCGTCCGCCGGAGCAAGTGCTGCTGGCCTCCTGGCCTGGTTCGGTGTGACGCTCGCCGTGTCGGTAGTTGCCGTCAAGCGAGCGAGCTGACTGTTCGGTGACGTCATTCGAGAGACGGACCAGATACGCTAACTATCGACAGAAGATATAGTGACATATGGTGTACCACCAGGAACCGACAGATATCTCTCGCCGGCGGCTGCTGTCGACGCTGGCCGCTGGCGGTGTTGTGGCGGCAGCTGGCTGTCTCGGAGACAGTGAGACGGTCCCTGACCCACAGCCAATCGAGGATGGACAGCCCTGCGATCAGTGTAACATGGAGATTGCGGCCCAGCCTGGGCCTGCCGGCCAGGCGTACTACCTCGACGGTTCGCCGGCATCACTCCCAGACGGCCGTGAGGACGGCTTCGCTCGTTTCTGTAGCTCGTGGTGTACCTACGTGTACGTGCTGGAAAACAAGGAACGCGGCGCAGAGCCGGCTGGAACCTATACGACAGATTACTCCGCGGTCGAGTACGAGGTTCGCGACGACGGCGGGACGCCTGTTCTGAGTGCCCATCTCGAATCAGAGACCTTCGAGTCGGCGGAGTCACTGACCTACGTCGTCGACAGTGAGGTCGAGGGCGCAATGGGTGGCTCGCTCGTCGGATTCAGCGAAACAGACGACGCAGAGGCGTTTCGCGACGAGTACGGCGGCACGCTCGTCGACCACGGTGATGTGACGCTCGAAACAGTCCGAAATCTCTGACGGTCACAGGCGCGCCCGGCAGACGAACGTCTCGGTTCGACTCACCGCGTGGTCGACGGTAAACCCAGCCGCGGTCAGTGCGGAGACGGCGTGTCCGAGGTTGTGGCGCTCTTCGAGGGGCGGTCCAGCACTCCCGGAGCCGTTCGCGCTCCAGTCGACTGTCACCAGGCGGCCGCCGGGTCGGATGACACGGGCAAGCTCTGTCATGCTGTCACTCCCGGAGAACTCGTGGTAGGTCATCGTCGAGAACGCCGCGTCGAGGGCGTTATCGTCGAGCGGGAGGTCGGCGACCGACGCATTCAGCGGCCGGACGTTCTCGGGACGGCCCTTCTCTTCGTAGTACTCGTGCATTTCGGCCTGTACGTCGACCGCATAGACCGTCTCGGTGTGGGGCGCGACGACATCCGTATAGAATCCCGTTCCACTGCCGAGGTCAGCGACTGTTGCCCTCTTGTGCGGTGCGATCATTGTCAGGAGTTCCTCGCGCGAACACCAGCGGTAGCGCTCCTCGTCCTCCAGGTTGCCTGCCTTCTCGGCGTCGAACGTATGAAATCCCATAGAACCGGATTGGACGGACGGGGTAAAACGATAGCGACTCTCGGGTTTCGACGAACAGCTCAGACAGGCCGGAGAAACATCACGTTCACGCGACCGACGGCGTCGAAATCACGGAGCTGGTAGACGAGCTCGCGTATCCGCCCGGAAGGGCCAGAACAGAAGATTGTCTCGAGACACCACTCGCCGCGGTGCATGTGCTGTGTGGTCCCGATGACATCCTCGAAGTCGTGCTGGACGGTGTGTAACTCTTCGATGACCAGTGTGTGTTCGTAATCGAAGGCCACTGCTGCGACCGCATCGCCCTCAATCTCTTCGAGACGGGTATGCCGTTCGATGTACTCCTGCATGGCTTCCCGAACTGCTCGTGACCGCGAGTCTATCCCCTCGGCCTCCCACGTCTCGTCGAAGGCTTCTAGTACATCCTGGGGAACGCTGAGACTTGTTCGCATACCCCAACTTAGCGGGCAAGCAACTTAGACGCCCGTTATTACGATCTCTCGATAGCGAAATAAGACAAGCTGTTTCCCTCTCTCTCATCGACAGCAATACGATGGTCGTGAGTCGATATCGTGGGATAGGGCCGGTTCTCGGTTACTACCTCTACAAGGCGACCAAAGCAGTCGAGTTCTACCGGCCGATAATGTATCTCTTTTTTCTCGGCCAGGGGCTCACGTTCACCCAGATTGCTATCCTGGAAGCCGTCTACAATCTGACGACACTGCTTGGCGAGGTTCCGACCGGCTACGTCGGCGACCGGGTCGGCCGACGGAACAGCCTTCTCGTCGGAACGGTGTTGATATCGCTCACGCTGTGTGGTATCGGCCTCGCGACCTCCTTTCCAGCGTTCGTCGGGCTCTATATCTGCTGGTCGCTAGGGTACAACTTCCGTTCGGGGAGTGAAGATGCCTGGCTGTACGATACGCTCACCGACGACCTCTCGGAGGACGAGTTCGCCCGTGTTCGCGGGCGCGGCGAATCGGCATCACTTGCGGTCGGCGCGGGTGCGGCTGTCGCGGGTGGGTATCTCGGCAGTATCGACCTGTCGTATCCGTGGTTTGTAGCGGGGGCTGTCACCGCGTTGGGCGCGGTTGTCTTGATCACGCTGGAGGAACCAGATACCTACGAGGAGAGCGACGCTGCCGACCTTAGCCTTCGCCGGACAGTCGGCATCGTGGGCGATGCCCTCTCACAGCGGAACATTCGTGCGTTCATCCTCTACTATTACGTCCTTTACGCTGCGGTGACCTACCTGGTATTCGTCTTCCTCCAGCCAATCTTCGAGACGGTCGTTGTTGATGCTGGGGTCTCACCGGACCGGGTTGAGTCGCTTCTCGGCTGGTTCTATGCTGCTTACAGCCTCCTCGGGGCGGTGATCAGCTACTACACCGGGGCGATACGAGACCGGGTTGGCATTCGGACGTGGTTTCTCGTCTTACCCCTGCTTTTGGGGACAGCACTGGCCGGGATGTACGTCGTCCCTGCACTCGCCATTCCGACCTTCCTGCTCGTGCGTGGGCTCTCGGATGTCACGCGGTCGTTCGCTGGCCAGTATATCAACGACCGGATTGACACGCTCGGCAGAGCCACGGTGTTGAGTGCGATGGCAATGGTCAGCGGTCTCGCTGTCATTCCGTTTCAGCTCGGAAGCGGTGTCATCTCCGATATGGTCTCGCCGCTGTTTGCGGTGGCAGTCGGCGGTGTGATACTCGTCGTCGGCTCGGCACTCGTCCTCCTCTGGGAGCCTCCAGTCACCGAAACGGCAGGGTCGTGAGTACTGTCCCCCTCTCAGAAATTCACAGTTTCGGAGGATGGGGTTGTTGCGTGGCTATCTTCCAACAGTCATATCCTCGGAATTTGTGATCTGTAAGAGATAATACCGTGAGTGCTGTCGCTACGCGGCATAACCTTCCGATCAGATAGAATTACGTGCTGGCCAGTGTTTGCTGGCCCAGATCTTCTTCGCCTTCCAGTGTTGCTTCTACCTCTTCTGCGCTCATGGAGTATGAAGGATTATCGCGGAGGAACTGGTTGAAGTCATCGTATTGGCCTTGTTCATCCTGCCAGATCTCCTCAATTACAGACTCATCGTCTACTACTGCGTATTGTGGATTTTCTGTGTCTCCATAGATGACATTATTTTCATCTTGTTTGCGGTAGAGTTTATCTAGGATTTTTGCTTGGTTGTGTAGTTCGTCGAAATTGGCGTCGTTTTCGTTGTAAGTTCTGAGTTTTTCTGTGAAGTCTTGTAGGTATTCTGTGGTTATTCCTAGCCTGTTCTGGTTGCTGGCTCCAACTCCTGCTGCACTTTCTGGGTGATAGGATGAAGCCATCATTCTTATGACTCCTGTTGCTTTTCTTTTTTCCTCCTCAAAATTCCATCTTGCACTATCGCTATGGCCTTCCCATCCGAATCTGAGCGGGTGCCAGTAGGTGTTGAATTCGTCGTGGTCTGGTTTGAGATAGTTTGAGTCCTCAACTAATGGATGTAGTTGTTCGTGTACGTTTTGTGCTGTGGCTGTTATCGGGTTGGCTACTGTTTCCATGATCCTGAGTTCGTCGCCACTATCCGCATTTTTCCCGTAGATCAGGCCGTTTCCGTGTTCGTCGAGGTCAAAGTCCCAGGCGTGTGCTTCTAAATCTTTTTGGTTTTTTTGTTCGATGGCCTGTTCGAGTGTTGGTGAATAGATAAAGTCTTCGCTGCTTATAGGGCCTGAGTCTGTCATTTCTGATTGCCAGTTAAAGTAGTAGCTGTGTAGAGGTCCAAGCGCTTCTCCAAGTGTCTCTGCGTTTGCAAATTTTTCGTAGTCAAAGCTACCTACTTCTCTCTCTTCAAAGTTGCCATTAGGATACCATGTGGCGCCCTTGCCGTTTTTGATTTCTTGTATTTCTGTATTACCGGTATCTGTGCCTATGCTTTCTACGAATTCTGATGATTCTACTGGGCTTCCTTCGGCCAAGCTTTCGTAGTCGTTGTCGTGTCGCCATTCTTGTGCGACCAGGTCGATACCGAATTTATCGAATCCTACGGCTTCGTGGCTGCTGTATGTGTCGAATACTGGGTCTTGTTCTATGAATTCTCCGCGGGCCTCTAGGTAGTTTTCTTCATCTGAATTATTCTGTATGGTCTGTCTGAGCTCTTCGTTTCTCTCTGGTACTACGTCGACTTTGTAGTTGCCGGGCGTAGGTTTAGAGGCCTGTGTAGTATCTTGGGTCTGTGCTTCGCCTTTTGTTGCTGTTGCTGTGAATTCTTGTCCACCGCTGTTCATCTGGCCTGGCTGTACCGTCACAGAGTTGCCATTCCATTGTTCTGAGTCCTGACCTATCTCTATTTTATCATTACTTACTATGACACTTGTAGGCTGTCCGCTTTTTT
Organism: Halovenus salina; assembly: GCF_026410925.1. Classification (GTDB taxonomy): domain Archaea; phylum Halobacteriota; class Halobacteria; order Halobacteriales; family Haloarculaceae; genus Halovenus; species Halovenus salina. The sequence continues at coordinate 3,135,353 of NZ_CP112972.1, forward strand.
CGACCGAGAGTTCTGCCTGAAAGTCTTCGATACTTTGATCGTTCCAGATGGAAGGTAGCTGTGAGGGTTCGGCCTCTGTGGAAATACTTACAGAGATATCGGGGTTAGCTGTATCTGTATTAGTGTTGTTGTCCGTTGTGGGGTTGTTGTCTTCGGTGAGGCTGTTGCAGCCGGCGAGTGCGGTGAGGAGTCCGGTGGTTCCGAGGAGGAGTTGTCGTCTTTTCAAAGGATGAGGCCACCTGGTTGTTGTTTCGTGTTAGTGGTGTCATTGTTTTATAATTCCGGGAGGTGGCCTTGGAGTGGTTTCATCTGAAGCCGGGTGTGTGGTCAAGTACCTACCTGTTCTCTAGTAACTGTCTGGTAGAAGGGTGGTATCTGATTCAAGGAGAAGATTATGTTTTCGACGATTTAGATGAACTGTATGAAACCGCGGAAAGACTTCCTGAAGTGGACCGGCACGACGTCTACGCCAAGAATGAAGAGATTGATGAGTGGGAGCAGATCCCGTACCGTGACTCGTTGTGGACTGGGGATGGACGAGCTACAGGTGTAGTCTCCAGTAGCCAAGATTTCTACAACGTCATTCAGTACGGCGATATCTTGGAAACCGTAGGTGATGCACTCGAACGCCACGGAATCGATCCCTCAGGCAGGGTATCGGTTTCGCCTACGGCTCATAAGATGAATGCCAAACTCGACTTCGATCAAGAGGTCTACGCAAACCAAGACGACGCCATCGATCTCAGATTACAGATTCAAAGCGGACACAGTGGCTTCCACGGCCTGAAGTATGACATCGGTGCGGAACGCCAGGTATGCAGTAACGGGATGACTGCCTTCATTTCGGAGCTCGGCTTCGATCAGACACACGGCGAACCGTTCCAACCAGGGTTAGCTTACAACGCCGTCGACGCAATAGTCGAGAGCCCGGCAGAGATCGAACAGAGACTGGCACAGGCCCAGAACAGGGAACTAATGAATCAAGATGAGGCCCTGCTCGTGTTGATGGAGTCAGGTATTGGATAGTATCTCGAAGATCCTTTTCCCGACCTACTGAATTCGTTATACGATGAAGTGGGTGATCTGGAGAATCCTACCCTCTGGGAGACCTATAACGCGGCTACACGCACATTGACACACTTCACCCAGGATGTCCCTGATTATGAGCTGGCGGATGGTTTTGGGCAAGCAGCTCAACTCTTGGAAAACGGTGCTAACGAAATCCCTGAGCCGGAAACACTAGGTCGTAGGGCTGTTGACAGTCGAAGCCGGCAGTTAATCGAACAGGGAGATACGGAACCGTACTGGCCGGATGAAGAGCAAACTCTGAGAGAGCTGATGGAAGTCCACGAGCTTCAAGCGTAGAAAGGGTGGTTCAACGATTACAGATTTTGACGAGGAGGAATCGTTAGCCGAGTGGGAGGCCGCTCTCCTTCCAGACTGGGAGTGGGAGGCCTACGATAAAGAGGAGGAAGGCGTCTACTTTGGCCGAGTTAGAACTGACGAGGCCTTTGATATTGAACAGTTCCTTGAAGAATCACAAGAGATGGAGCAGCAGCGCTTGGAAGAGGAACTCGAACGGATTGAACAGCAGTTAGCGGGATAGGAGGAGATCCGCGAAGAAGTCATGACGGAACTGGAGTCAAAGCTGGACTGGTACGTCGACCGACTCAAAGATTTGTACCTGAGGGAGCACACCGACGACATTTTCTCTGCAAGTTCGCGCATTGGCGTTCCGTCTTGCACGCTAGTCGGTGACAATATCACAGATACAATTGTTTCGCTGTGTTCGGTAAGAGCCACGAAGGAATCGGATATTATCACCCAAGAGGCGGAGGAGTTCCGATCTGGGGATAAATACTGGGGGATTGTAACCTTAGAGGTAGTTGAAGGGGCTCTTAGTATAGAAGATGTGTGGTTCAGAAGTGGACTAGAGGTAGAGAATAGACGAGCGTCGATTGACTACAGAGTGATAGAGCTGTTAAACGTGGGATGAGACCTCGGGGAGAACTTAAGCAAGGTCACACGGCCTACGCAGTCTATATTGTTTCTGAGGACTCTGATGATGTTTCGTGGTATACTGACGAAATGAGTCATTCAGTCACCATCGAGTAGCTAATCTGGATTTCGGATAGCTCGGCCGTGGTGAATCGCCAGACGTAGCTTGATTTCATGGTTTCACCGCTTGCTTGATGTTGTGAACCGCACACATCAGGACGAGTTCACGAAACTCACCGTACCAAGTTCGCGCACGCACGGCGTCGCCGAGCGTGCGCTTGATCGTCGAGAAGACGGTCTCACACATCGCTCTCTGTCGGTATCGAGGCCCATCGATCCGCGCGTTGTGCGCGTGGTCGATGGGCCGAAACTCCCGATGTTTGATTAGCGGTCTCACGCCTTCTTCGCGGAGTTTTTCGCGTAAATCCATCCAGTCATAGCCTTTGTCCGCCGCGAGGCTGGCGAGGTCGCCCGCGTTGCGGAGGGCGACCTGCCAGCCGAGTTGTGTGTCGTGACGTTTCTCGGTCGTACAGTGAACGTCCAGAATCGCGTGGCTTTCTGTGTCCACGAGAGCAGTTGTTTTGAGCGTCTGGACGCGGTAATTCGTCCGACGGCAGTAGTGCTTGCTCGCGTTTTCGCGGTCAAAGAATGTCGCGTCGATAGCGGCGTGACCGCTCGGGTCGTGCAGCTGCGCCGAGAGGCGCAGCAGCACTCGCCAGAGTGCTGTCTTGATTCTATCAAACCACTTGACTAACGTCGAATGATGCGGGAGATCGGCCGGTTCAAGGCCGATCTCCCCGAGAATATGTGGCATCTCGCTCAGCAGATCCAACGCCTCTCGGTAGGACTTCTCCAAGTAAACCCGGAGACAATGGAGCGATACGACAGCGTAATCGGCGAAGCCGCCACCCCCTTCGGGGGCGGCGACTTCGCCTCGGCCACCGACAGCATTTTTAGCTAACTGAACCGCTTTCTTCGTGAAGCGGGAGATCTTCGACATAGACCATCGGCGGTTTCCCGCTTCATTCCACTAGTTCTGACGGTCCAAGCCGACGCTGTCCAGTGATTCACCAGAGCCGATAGCTCTGTATTTTTTGAATAGGCGCAGTCGTATCTCACGGCAGAGCCGTTCTAACCCCGCAATCCAGTCCGAGGACAATTTATAATAATTTTGGTGATTTGTAGAAATTCATTTGCCGAAGGTGTGGTATATCAGGGAAATGGTGGCTTGTAGATATCCAAACCGGCAGGTAACGGGAAATTCTCACGAAGTGTTTGATATATCGTTATATAATTTATTCACTCTGGAAGCAATGCAACTGAACACGGCGCTATCGGGAGAAACAACAGGCTCAGGTACTAAATCTCGAGGTACTCGTTGACGCTGTCGAAGGTGCCGTCGACGATAGCCTCGGTAATCGCCGCCGTGTCGACAGCGTCGACTTCGCCGGGATACTTGCGCTGGAAGTAGCCGACCAGATTCTCGACATCTCGGGCGAGCAGGTCGTCGCTGTTTTCGTGGGCTGTCGGGACGGCCTGGGGCCAGTCGAAGATAGTGATGCCGTCGGTGTCGACAAAGAGGTTGTACTCACTCATGTCCGCGTGCACGTAGCCGGCCTCGTAGGCGGTTTCCATCTCTGAGAGCACCAGCTCCATGATTGGGACGACCTGCTGGGATTCGAGCTTTGCCCGTTCGAGCTCAACCCCATCGAGTCGTTCCATCACGATAGCGTGGCGGTTGTGGTCGACCGGTCGTGGCACCGACACGTCTGGGTACAGCGCCTCGAGTGCCTCGTACTCCTTCTCGGCTGCCTTTCGTGCGGTGTACATCCAGGAGACGTGTTCGCGGTCGGCGGTGTACTCTCGCTCTTTGTTGACTTCGCGGAACTCGGTGTACCCCTCCCGGTGGAACTTCAGCGCAAAGGGCTGGTAGGACTGCACCTCGTAGACGTCACTCTCCTTGCCGACGCCCAGCGACGACCCCATCCCCTCGACGGTCTCGCGCTCGGCGAAGGTATGCAACGCGAGCGCGTCGTACCCCTCGAAGGTGAGCCTGAATCCCTCGTACTGGATCGTCTTGCGCTCGACGAGGCCGCGACGCTCACACCGGTCGAGTCGGTACTCTACGTCTTCTGCGGTGAGTCCAGAGAACTCCGGCAGCTTCTCCCGGTTGACGTACTCCGAAAACCGCATTCCCTGTTCGACCCCAGAGAGTAGATAGAAATCCTCCGTTTCGAGGTCTGCCATCTCGCCAGCGACGTTGCGGACCATCTCGTCGTACCGTAGCCACCCGGCCCGTTTAAGACCAGCGCGTCGGTCGCACTGACCTCGTATATCTTATAATGCTATACGCAACGTCGTCTCTGGAGTTGCGAATGTCAGTCAAAACGTTCACGAGAAGCCAAGACTTTTCTGAGAGGTAGTAATTGGAAGGGTGCTATTTCGTAATTTCCAGAACAAGGAATTGTGACCAATAGTGGAGGACGCGCTTGCTCAGATGTCTCTGTTGTTTAAGATAGTGCAGACAGATATGGAGGTATGAAGCTTAGAAAGCAGGTCTCAGACCGAATACGCGACGATTGATACTGAGTGTTAACTATTATATGCCTGCGTGACCGAGCTAGATCTACGATGGCTTACCCACAACCAGTTCCGTCCCTCACAGAAGACGATTTTGACCATCTCCGTAGCGAGATGGACGAATTCGAGGTTCCGGAGGAGATGGAAGACGACCTCGCCCAGCACCGCGAGGCACTCCAAGAAGACGCTTAATCACCTTTTTATTTGTCTGTTTCTTCCTCATTCATAGTGACATCCAACTTCGAGAAAATTCACCCGCGGGTAGATATCCGCCCGTACGAACTGGGTGAATCTCTCCCCGAATTTGACTGTGGCAAGGACTGGTTTAACGACTTTATCAACACGGCCGAGGTCGAGTGCTATCAGCGAGCACGACTCGGAAAAACGAGGCTCGTTTATTTCGACGGTGAGTTCGCTGCGTTCTTCTGCGTATCACCGAACTCGTTACGAGACGATGACTACAACGAAGAGGAAGCCGACGGTGCAAGTGAGCTGTATGAGGGACCGTTCGATATGCCCGCTAGGCTTCTCGGGCATCTCGCTGTTGATAAGCAATTCAAAGACGAAGGGCTCGGAGAGTACCTCGTGAAACACGTTCTCGCAGACACACTGGAGTCAGATACCCCATTCAGGCTGGTTATTCTCCACTCTCAAGATGACGTTGTCGGGTTCTACGAAAAGTACGGATTTGCCAAGGCATTCCCCAACGGTAGCGGAAACCAGCACACTACGCTCATGTTCTACGATCTCGGCCGCCGAACCGACTAATCACCGCTCCTACACGAGTACTGGCCTGGCAAAACGCTCCGCGGATCACTCGTTCACGATACGCTCGGTTCTGCGCAGCTTTGTAGAAGACCGGCTCGTGATATTTCTCGTATGGCGACGCGGTTGCACGTTCTATCTCGCCCTTGGCTGCCTGAACCGATAAGTCTCTGAAGGTGTCGTCTACAGGCGTTGAGGCAGTCCATTGAACCCAACGAACCACGGAACCTCTGATCCATCTTCACCATAGATCAGATCGAACCGTCCGAGGTCATATGCTTTCTCAACATACGCCTCGGCTTCGGGAGCATCTGATGGCAGGATGAATTCTGGACTGCTTATGTCGAAACGCAACTAACGCGGGGGCGAACTTAAGAGCGTTCTAACCCAAGGCCCGATCGTTTAAATTTGAAGTTGTAGGTGAGGGCGGCCCTACTATTCGTCCCACGGTTTCCGCGTCTCTCCACACTCGCTACACTCCTTTGTGGCACCCTGAATCTCCCAACTATGGTCACAGTCATCTTCCTCTCTCGCTGAACCGTGGTCAATGAAGATTTTCTCATCTTTGGTTACCATTTCTGCTCCGCACCAACACCCATACTTAGTATAGTTCCAGAATTCAGAACTACCACGCCAATTGTGGTAATGCATTTGTGGCGGTTCCCCCTCTTCTTTGATTTCGGGTGGGTCATAGTCGTTTTCTACAGACAGCGTGTCAGCGACGATCTCAGTATCACCTGACCACCCCATCGACGGGTCAATGTAGCGATTCCTTTGCTCCGCGTACACTTTTGTCTCTAACTCAAGTCCACAACGCACGCAAAAATACGTGCCATTCCCCAAGACAAATTCATGCCGACAACCAGGAATGGGATCTCTTCGTGACCAACGCCCACCTTTGGTCTCGGTATTCTGTGATGTGTTCAGCATCCCCTTGTCACCTAACACAGGAGGTGGTGTGTCGTGAACCGCGCTAAAAGCAACAGCAGAGTCGTTCGTATCCTCGAACGCATCATCCAAGTATTCTATTGAAAAGCGGTCTTGTTGAAAGTCGCCAGGGTCTGCCCAATAGACACTCACACTGTTTGAGAGATAATCGTGAGTGGTTGCCTCGATATCTTTTCCTTCATTTCGGTACTGTACTTCGACGGCAAGCCCGTCACCAAACACGTCGTGCGGCTGTTTGAATCGAACGAGCGCGTCAACACGGCGCTGTGTCACCGAACTCGCTGTGTCTGAAACGACAATGGGGAGCTCCGGGCCGATCTCCTCAGCCTGATCTTTGAACCGCGTTCGTAGTGCTGAGACAGCGAGAGACTTCAACTTCCGATGTGTATCTGATTCCCCGCCGCTACAGGCTTGGGGGTCGGTAAGATGATAGAAATGCCGAGCTGTTCCATCAGAGAACGGCCCGCGAGGACGCATTGTGCCTTCGCACACCGGACAAGTAACATCGGTCTCATCGGGTACTTCCTCTGGGATAACGCGCTCCTCAGAAACTTCAGCCACGAAAGGCATTGATACTATTAATTAGAACGGTATGTGTAATCAATCTGCTCGTTGTTGAGGTATATTTGAGATCTAAGTGTCTCTACGTTATTTTCACAGTTGCAGATATAGACCCATCTCGTGAACGTTTCGTGGCGTTCGTAACTCAACGTCGTCTCTCGGGCTCCCCTGTCGGGGAGGATGGTTCGTCGCTACCTGGCCACTCGATTGAGTTTAGGAATCCTTCATATTTTTGATGTCGTGTTTCCTGAAGATCTCTCTTTTCCCTGTCTGAACAGGTTTGGCTGTTCCTCATTCTCACACCGAAAGCATTACTTGAAGAAAAACTCAAGTATGTTCTGATGGCACAGGCGACCGACCGGCTTCGCCGGTATCTCGACGACGAACTGGGTGAGTGTCGGAGCGAAGACGTCGAGAGCCGACTCGACGAACTCGGGACGCTCGAGGCGGCCTTGGGAGACGCGCAACTCGATACCGAACTAGAAGTCCTCTCGGCGCTCGCAAACGAGACGCGGTACAGGCTAGTCCGGGTCCTCGTGGCGGCGGGCGAGGAACTCTGTGTCTGTGAGCTACAGGCTGTCGTTGATGTGACCGAGAGTGGCCTCAGTCACGCGCTTTCAGCACTCGCGGAGGCGGGACTGGTTGAAGGAGAGAAGGAGGGGCGCTGGAAGAAGTACGGGGCAACCAATCGCGCGGTTGCGCTCGTAACGGTACTCGATGGGTGTGTAAAATGAGTGAGACCACCCACCAGCACGGGCCGAACTGTGGCTGTGAGAGCTGTGGAGACCCTCGCTCGATGGACTTCCTCGACAAGTACCTCACCGTCTGGATCTTCGGCGCGATGGCGGTTGGCGTTGGTCTCGGCTACGTCGCACCCTCCGTGACCGGTCCGATTCAGGACCTCCATCTGGTCGAAATCGGCCTTATCGCGATGATGTACCCGCCGCTCGCGAAAGCCGACTACTCCCAGCTGCGGGCCGTGTTCAGCAACTGGCGAATCCTCGGGCTGAGCCTCGTCCAGAACTGGCTCATCGGCCCCACGCTCATGTTCGGGCTTGCTGTGTTTTTCTTCAGCGGCCTGGTCCCCGGGCTGCCGGCGCGGCCGGAGTATTTCCTGGGGCTGATTTTCATCGGAATGGCTCGCTGTATCGCGATGGTTCTGGTCTGGAACGAACTCGCCGAGGGGTCGACCGAGTACGTGACCGGGCTGGTCGCGTTCAATAGTCTCTTCCAGATTCTTACGTACGGAGCGTACGTCTGGTTTTTCGGCCTCTTCCTCCCGCCGCTGCTCGGGATGGACTCACTTGTCGCCGGCATCGAGACGTTCGACGTGACGCCGGCACAGGTCTTCGAGGCAATCGTTATCTTCCTCGGCATCCCGTTTGCCGGGGGGTTCCTCACGCGATACGTCGGGACGCGCTCGAAAGGCGAGGAGTGGTACGAAGAGCGGTTCGTCCCGAAAATCGACCCGCTCACGCTCGTTGCCCTGCTCTTTACCGTCATCGTGATGTTCGCCACCCAGGGTGACAACATCGTCGCGGCACCCGGTGACGTCCTCCTGATTGCGGTCCCGCTGACAATCTATTTCGTCGTGATGTTTCTGGTCAGCTTCGGGATGGGGAAAGGAATCGGTGCGGACTACTCGACGACGACCGCTATCGGGTTCACCGCGGCCTCAAACAACTTCGAGCTGGCAATTGCCGTCGCAGTCGCGGTGTTCGGCGTCGGCTCCGGGGTCGCGTTCACGACAGTCGTCGGGCCGCTCATCGAGGTACCCGTCTTGCTTGCGCTGGTCAACGTGGCTCTGTACTTCCAGCGTCGGTTCGACTGGACCGGGGCCACCACAGGACAGCTTGCCACTGGCAAAGAGACGACAATCGAAGACGACTGACCCAATACATGACGCAACACAGCAACGACGAGCCGACTCGTATCGCCCTGGTCTGCGTGCAAAACGCCGGCCGCTCCCAGATGGCCACGGCCTTCGCAGAGCGCGAACGGGAACGCCGTGACCTCACCGACAGCGTCGAGATTCTCACCGGCGGGACTCGCCCCGCAGAGAGTGTCCACGATGTTGTCGTCGATGTGATGGGGGAGGTTGGCACTGACATTACCGACAAGACACCACGAGAAATCACGATAGCGGAGCTCAACGCCTGTGATTACGTTGCGACGATGGGCTGTTCGACGCTCGACATCGGCGATGTCAGCGACGAGGTCGAGGTGCGTGACTGGGCACTCGACGACCCGGACGGCGAGTCCCTCGAACGGGTTCGCGAGATTCGTGACGAAGTCGAGGACCACGTTGTTACACTGTTCGAGGAGGCGACGACCTGAGCGGTTCTGGAGAACGTACAACAGTAAAGTAGCCATGCCGCTGACATACGGACATGACAGAGACAGACCTTGACGACGTCGACAGGGCAATCCTGCATGCACTCCAGGAGAACGCCCGAAACACTACCTCTGGTGACATCGCAGAGCGAACCGGGACCTCGGACAGCACCGTCCGCAAGCGCATCCAGAAACTCGAATCCAGCGAGGTAATCAAAGGGTACAGCGCCGAGGTGGACTACCAGCGCTCGGGGTACCCGCTTCGGATGTTGCTCTACTGCACCGCCTCGATTACCGAGCGAGGCGACCTCATCCCGGAGGTCCTCGGTATCGACGGCGTCGTCTCGGTCCAGGAACTAGTTACGGGCGAGCAGAATCTGCTCGTCACGGCCGTCGGCGAGAGCGATGACGACATCACACCCGTGGCACAGGAACTGCTCGAAATGGGGCTGACCGTCGCCGATGAAGTGCTCGTCCGCAGCCACGAGACGACGCCGTTCGACGAGTTCGACGGAACAGACTAACAGACGACGCGTTTGACATCTGCCTCGCCCGCGCGGCGCACGACCGCCGCGACTGGGTCGACAGCGCCCGCCAGGTTGTCGGAGTCACCGTCGATGACGGTCAGTGCCCCTCGTTTTCCCTCCTCGATGACGCCACAGTCGAGCCCGGTGACTTCAGCGCCGGCAGTTGTCGCCATCCGGAGTACTTCTCTCGGGCTCACGTCGAACACCTTCGCGGTGTAGGCCATCTCCCGGAACATCGACGGCGAATTCAACATCACGTTATCGGTGCCCAGCGCGACTGTCGTGTGGTCGAGAAGTTCCCGAATCGGCGGTCGGCCAACGTCGAGCACCGTATTCGCACGGGGGCAGACAGCAATCGGAACTGACTGGTCGGCCACACGGTCGAGATGTTCCTGCTGGGCGTGGACCATGTGGACGAGCAGGTCGGGCTCTAACTCCAGTGCTGGGTGAATATCTGTCGCATCTGGTTCCCCGGCGTGGATGGCGAACGGAACACCGCGCTCCCTGCAGGCGTCCCGTTCGTCTTCGAACTCGCTGTCGTTCGCGCCGCTGGCTCCGTAGCCATCGGCCACATCGAGGACGGCTATCTCGTCGCTCCCGAAGATGAACGGCTCGATCTCAAGTGATTCGGCAGCGTCACGGAGCGCACGAGCGCCGGCTGTCCCGAACTCCCGAAAGTCGAGTGTCGAAACAGTCCCGGTCTGTTGCATAAATCGGAGTGTCCGTTCCATCACCGCCACCAGCTGTTCGCGGTCGGCCGCGGCAAGTCGACGGTGTTTCAGGCTGTCCGGCGGGACGACTGCCTTCTCCAGGGAGAGACCGACGGCAGCCTCCTTGGCGACGGAGTCTCCCAGGTGCGTATGGGCGTTGACGAACGCCGGAACGACGATATCGTTCGACTCTGTCTCTGCCGACTCGACGGCCGTGATTCGCCCGTCCTCGACGACGACGCGACCCTCTACTGGACTGAACTCTCTTCCGGAAAGAACCGTTCCCTCTACCGTCTTCATACTCTGTACAGAATCAGCGTAACGATATGGTTTTCTAATCAAATTGTACGAACAATCCGTTAGTCTTATTGGAGACAAAGGCGAGGCTGCCAGTAAGGCCGCTGACCGCTGTCGATACTCCCTTGTAGCGTTCGAGCGGCTCTCTGCCGACTGTAGCACCGCGCCGGCGCCCAGCCTGAACAGATAGTGCTATCTCTAGAAAACACTTTGTTCGATTAAGACAAATCTAAGAACAATATGGTAGGATAGACAGATTTAATACACACTTTGGTCATAATACATAGTAACGACGACCGGTACTGTTCGCACAGCACTTGGTCGTGACGGACAAACGATGACAGGCGAATCAGAGACGACGACGGTGGCACAGCTCTCGACTCCAGACAGTTCGGGTTCGCCGATTCCGGCGGTGCTGACGCGACTGGTCTGGCTCCTCTGGGGTGTCAGTCTGGGTGTGCTGGGGATGTTCGTCCAGCGAGGCGCTCTCTGGGAGGTCGACGGACTGGTCGTCGTCGACGGACTGACCGTGACGATGTGGGCGACGGTCACGTTCTTCAGCGGTATCGTACACAGCTACTCGCGGCGGTACATGGCCGGGAGCGCAACAATAGACGGTTTCTTCGCCCGCGTGTTCGCGTTCACGCTCACGGTGATGGCGCTTGTCGCGGCCGACAGCCTCGCACTTTTCGTCCTCTGTTGGGCGCTGATGGGGCTGGTCATGGCCGAGCTAATCGGCACCACCGAGGGGTGGCCCCAGGCTCGGGCCGCGGCATCGGTCGCTCGGCGGTACTTCCTCGGCGGGACGGCCGCCCTCGCCGTCGCGGCCGGCACGCTCTGGTATCACACCGGCACGACGACCGTCTCGGGACTCGCCTCGTCGGTCGAGACGGCCTCGACGACGGTGGTCGTGCTCGCCGCGGGCGGACTCCTTCTCGCGGCAATGGCCCAGTCCGCGCTGGTTCCGTTCCACACCTGGCTTCTCTCCTCGATGACGGCGCCAACACCAGCCTCGGCGTTGATGCACGCAGGGTTCGTCAACGCGGGCGGTATCCTCCTCGTTCGGTTCGCACCGGTCGTGACCGTCGAGGCGGGATTCATGCTCGTGGTCGTCCTCGTCGGCGCGACCAGTGCGCTGCTGGGGAAGCTGCTGAAGACCGTCCAGACCGACGTCAAGACCAAGCTCGGCTGCTCGACGGTCGGACAGATGGGCTTTATGATTATGCAGGTCGGGCTCGGATTCTTCGCCGCGGCTATCACACACCTGATTCTCCATGGCTTCTACAAGGCCTACCAGTTCCTCTCCTCGGGCGCTCGCGTCTCCCACGAGAGTCCGGCCAAATCGAACAGTCGGCATTCTCCGGGGGTCGCTGGGGGTCTCGTGGTCGCTGGCACGGCGCTTGCGGGTGGACTGCTCTTTGCTGGCCTCACTGGAAAGGGAACGAAACTCGATACCGGCCTCCTGCTGACGCTGTTGGTCGTGGTGACCGTTCTACACGCGGCCCGCGAACTCGCGAGCGACCCGGCGCTGCCGACCGGCGTCCGGTACGGGGCGGTCCCGCTGGTCGCGCTTCCGGCTATCGCCGTCTACGCCGGCATCTACGAGGCTATGGCGGGGCTGCTCTCCGAGCTACCCGCCGTCGGACAGCCTGCGGAGCTGACCGCGGTTCACGTCGTTGTTGCCGTCGCCTTCGCGGTTGCCTACCTGGCTATCGACCGCGGATTCTACCAGCGCAGTCGGCGTCTCTACGTCTTCCTGGTGAACGCGAGCCAGCCCGCGACAGAGACACTGCTTACCACGACGGAGGAATACAATGAGTACTGAGTCTGCCATCCACGAGAGCATCGAGAGCGCAGCACAGGCCGTCGGCTCGGTCTGGCCGCTTCACTCCTTCGTGACGGCCAATCCGCTGGCCGGCTTCGAGGACCAACCGTTTCACACGGCCGTCGAAGACGCAGAGCAACTGCTCGGGGGGGACGGCTACCCAACTCCCGACACCTTCCGGGCGGCACTCGACGCCGGCCGCATCGACAGAGATATTCTCCGGGAAGAGCTGGCCGCTCACGGCGACGAGAGAGAGCCGGAGGCGTCACTCGAGGCGATGGCCGAAACGGAGTCCGCCGGCAGGAGCGAGACGGCCCCCGAGACAGACCAGGTCGATGCCGTGTTGACGAAGTGGCTGGCCGCCTTTCTCGACCAGGGCCAGGCCGACTGGTCGATGCCAGACCGCGAGGAGGGATTTTACCGGGCGTTCCGAACGGTCGCAACCTACGACAGCGAGATCCCCGACGAGGCCGCCGACCTGCCAGACGAGCCGGTCGAAGCAATCAAAGAGGCGCTGGACACCCACCCCGAGGGCGAGTGGGAGGATATCTTCCGCGCCCAGCTCGCTGCACTACCGGGCTGGACTGGCTTCATCAAACAGCAGGTCGCCGACGAGGACGCCTGGCAGTCGGCCTACCCGATAACACTGGCCGGCTATCTCGCCGCCCGGCTGGCGCTCGTCGAGGCGTTCGACGCGCCGGTCCCGCCACGAGAGATGCCCGGCGAGGACGATACCGAAGACAGTGTCCCCGTGCCGGAGCTCTGGCTCCGTGCCTGGGAGCAGAGCTATCGGGACGACCTCGTCGACTCGCTGGCCGAGGCCGGAGCGGCTCTCGACGACAGAGAGCCCGAACCACGCCCGGACGCACAGCTCGTCTTCTGTATCGACACGCGCTCTGAGATTATCCGCCGGCACATCGAAGCGACGGGCAACTACGAGACACACGGCTACGCCGGATTTTTCGGCGTTCCGATGCGCTACGAGGGGTACGACTCCGAGGCCACCGTCGACGCCTGTCCACCGATTCTCGACGCCCAGCATCGGGTCGCCGACCGCCCCGTCGAGACGGAGTCCAGAGAACACTACGACCAGTGGCGGGCCACGCTCGACACCACGAAGAAGGCAATCAAGCGGCTGGAGTCAAACGCCGCGACAGCATTCAGCTTCGTCGAGAAGACGGGAATCGGCTACGGGGCTGTCCTCGCTGCCCGGACGCTGCTCCCCGGCCGAGTTTACGACGTCTTCGAAGAGGCCGACGAGCGCGTTCCAGACGACCACGAGTTCTGTGAGCCGGCAGTCGACCACGACCCCGACGCGGGCCACGAGCTACCGGCCGGTCTCACGCACGAACAGCAAGTCGAGTACGCCGCGACGGCCTTCGAGCTGATGGGCTGGGAAGAGTTCGCCCGCGTCGTCGTCTTTGCCGGCCACGCAAGCCAGACAGCGAACAACCCCTTCGATTCGAGTCTGGACTGCGGGGCCTGTGCGGGTAACCCCGGCGGGCCAAACGCTCGCGTGCTCGCGGCCATCTGCAACGACGAGGCCGTCCGGTCGGCGCTTAGAGAGCGGGGCATCGAAGTCCCCGAGGACACCCTCTTTGTCGCCGGCGAACACAACACGACGACCGACGAAATCGAGCTGTACGCTGGCGACGTGCCCCCGTCTCACGAGGAAGACATCGAGGCCCTCCGCGCGGACCTCGCGACCGCGCGGGCGGGCGCTGCCGCCGAACGCACCGGCGACATGGGCGCTGACCCGAACTCTGGCGTCCGCGAGACACAGCGCCGGGCCGCCGACTGGGCCGAAACCCGTCCAGAGTGGGGGCTGGCAGGGAACGCCGGCTTCGTCGTCGGGCCGCGGGAGCTTACCGAGAATCTCGACCTCGACGGCCGGTCGTTCCTCCACTCGTATGACTGGTCGACCGACGACGGCGACGCCCTCGAAGCGATTATGGCTGGACCGATGGTCGTGACCCAGTGGATTAACACGCAGTACTACTTTGCAACCGTCGACAACGCGGCCTACGGCAGTGGCTCGAAGGTCACACACAACCCCGTCGGCAACCTCGGCGTCTACCAGGGCAACGGCGGCGACCTGATGACAGGGCTTCCGCTCCAGTCGCTGATGAGCGCCGACGACGAACCCTACCACCAACCCCTCCGGCTCTCGACTGTCATCCACGCGCCGGTCGAGCGCGTGACCGAGATACTCACGGAAAACGAACAGCTCCAGATGCTGCTGGACAACGACTGGCTCTCGCTGACCGTCGTCGACCCCGAACAGGAGCACCGGGCATTCCACTACGACGAGGCCCTCGACTGGACGCCGGTCTCCGCGGAGACGACGCCCACGGCCCCGACGGCCACCGCAGCCGACGACTGATTTACGCCTCGTTTTCGCGCTCCGGGTCGTACTCTGCGAACCATGCGTCGAGAGTTTCCAGCCGATGGATTGCGCGGTCGGGGTCGCCGACGTTGTGATGTTCGTCCGGGTAGATGACGAGCTTGGCGTCGACGCCCTGTTTGCGGACCGAGACGTACAGTTGCTCGGACTGACTCGGCGGACACCGGTGGTCGTTCTCGCCGGCAGTCACGAGAAGCGGCGTCTCGACGTTCCCCACATCGGTGATTGCAGAGGCTGCCTCGTAGGCGTCGGGGTTCTCCCAGGGGAGTCCGAAGTCGGCTTCGAGCCAGTTCTGTGAGTCGTCCGTGCCGAACGACGAGCGCAGGTCGTAGATGCCGTGTTCGGCCGCGGCGGCGGCCCACCGGTCGTCCTGGGTGACGAGATAGCCGGTGTTGACGCCACCCTGTGAGAAGCCGGTCGGGAACAGACGGTCGGGGTCGGCCCACCCCCGGTCGAGCAGTTCGTCGACGCCCGCGAGCAGGTCGGCGACCTCGTGAGTTCCCCACTCTCCTTTCAGCGACTCACAGAAGTCACGACCGTAGGAGGTCGACCCGTGGTAGTTCACCCTGCAGACGAGATACCCACGCGAGGTGAACAAGGCGTTCTGGAACCGGAATCCGGGCTCGTCGTACGTCATTGGCCCGCCGTGGATGCTCAGTATCACCCCGCGCTCGTCGGGGTTCTCAGGGTCGAAATCGTCGGGGTAGTACACCAGTCCCTCGACCTCGTCGCCGCGTGCGCCCTCAAAGCTGAGACGCGTACACTCTGGGACCGGGTGTTCGTCGAGGAAGTCGTCGTTGACGGCCGTGAGTCTCGTCCGTTCGGCGTCGGAGGCGTCGATGTCACCGGCGTCGAGTGCGAACAGGTCCGTTCCTTCCGTCGGCGCGGAGGCCGCGAAGACGACGGTATCGCCGCCGACGTCCATCGTGCCGACTGTTTCGAGGTCGCCCTGGCGCTCGTAGACGCGTTCCGCGCCGCCCTTGGCGTCACACCGGACGAACCGTGTCCGTCCCTTGTCGCCGACCAGCGACAGCAGCGTCTCCGAATCGACCCACGCCGGAGCGCCGCGGCCGAGCGTCCGGTCCAGTCCGTCGGTGACCGACCAGAACTCCTCCCTGTCGGCGACGAACAGCTCTGTGGGGGTGTACCAGTTCTCCGGGTCGCTGGCGGTGAAGGCGAGTCGGTCGCCGTCGGGACTCCAGACCGGGCTGGCCGCCGCGTGGTCGCTCGTCGTCACCTTCCGGCGGTTGCCCCCGTCGGGGTCGATGGTGTAGATATCTCTGACGTAACTGTCGTCGGGCCAGTCGGTGTGGCTCGCGGTGTAGGCGATGCGGTCGTCTGGTCCCCAGGCGGGGTCGAGGCCGCCGGCAAAGCCGTAGCCGCCGTCGTTTGCCTCGTCGATGCGTTCTATCTCTTGTGTCGCAACGTCGACGACGAAGAGGTAGGTGGTCACCTCGTCGAGATACCCCTGTCCGTCGTACTTGTGCTGGAGGCGCTCGACCTCGATCGGGCCGCCGTCCTCGCGCTGGTCGAGATACTCCTGCTGTTCGTCGGTCGGGTCGCGGGCGGCGACAACCAGGCGGTCGCCGTCTGGCCCCCAGTCGAACGAGGAGACACCCTCGTCGTGGTCGGTGAGCTGTGTTGCGTCTCCACCCAACTCCATGTCGAACGCCCAGACCTGCGGCTTCGGGCCACCGGCGTCACTCTCTGCGTCTTCGTCGTCTTCGTTATCGCTGTCGTCGTCTCCGTCGTCGTCCTCGTCGTCCTCATCGTCTCGGCCTACGCGGAGGTCCGGGTCGCGCTCGCGGGTGGTGAGAAAGGCGAGCATCGAGCCGTCCGGACTCCACTTCGGGCTGGAACCGTCGGAGGCACGCGTCAGTCTGTGGGGTTCTCGCGTTCCGTCTGTCGGGGCGACCCACAGGGAGTTGACCGCCTCCTCCTCGGTCGGGTCGTACTCCTTTGTGAGGAAGGCGACGCGCTCGCCGTCGGGGGAGACAGCAGCGTCGCCTATTTGCGTGATGTCGTACAGTGCGTCAGCGTCTATCACGGGTTGGCACTTGTCGCTGTCTCTTATAATGATTCTCACTTGCCCACGAGTGGCGGTCACGAAACGCCAGGCGTTTACTGACGGCACGGCAACCACGGATATGGACGGCGAAATCTCCGCCGACGAACTGCAGTCACTTCTCGACGACGACGCCGCAACAGTTGTCGATATCCGGAATCCGATGGCCTACAGCCAGGGCCACATTCCGGAGAGTCGCAACATTCCGCTCGAATCGCTGCCGCGAGAGGTCGACCAGCTCGACGACGCCGACCACGTGGTGACCGTCTGTCCCCACGGGAAGGCGAGCGTCCGAGCGGCCCGGCTCATCGCCTCCTTCGAGGGGTTCGACGGGCGGGTCGACAGTCTCGAACCCGGTATCACCGGCTGGGACGGTCCGACCGCGACCGAGCACGAGAACGAGGACGACTCGCCGGCTGCCCCCTTTTAATCCCTCTCGGCGTAGCGACACCTCTTTGGGTCCCCTTCCGGAACAACGACTATGGAACCAAAGCGGGAGCTGACGAGCGTCGATATTGCGGCCTTTGCCGGCGAGTTTGCGGCATATGAGGGTGCACGTCTAGACAAGGCGTATCTCTACGACGACGGACTGGTCCGACTGAAGCTGCGCCACTACGACCGCGGGCGCGTCGAGCTACTGCTCGATACCGGCGAGACGAAACACCTCCGGGTGGCGACGCCCGAGCGCGTCCCTCCGGCCCCCGAGCGGCCGCCGAACTTTGCGATGATGCTTCGCAACCGGATGGAGGGGGCCGAACTCGTCGGCATCGAGCAGTTCGAGTTCGACCGCATCGTCCAGATACATTTCGAGCGCGACGACGCCAGAACGACCATCGTCGCCGAGCTGTTCGGAGACGGCAACATCGCGGTACTCGACGGTAACGGCGAGGTGGTCGACTGTCTCGATACGGTCCGGCTGAAATCCCGGACCGTCGCGCCGGGGTCGGTCTACGAGTTCCCCGACGCTCGGTTCAATCCCCTTGCCGTCGACATCGACGGCTTCGTCGCCAGGATGGACCAATCAAACACGGATGTCGTCCGGACGCTTGCGACACAGCTGAACCTCGGCGGCCTCTGGGCCGAGGAACTCTGCACCCGGGCAGGCGTCGAGAAAACACTCGACATCCAGGAGGCAGACCGGGAGAACTACGAACGAATCTACGAGGTGGTACAGGACCTCGCCGCGCGACTCGGCCGCGGCGACCTCGACGCCAATATCTACTTCGAGACCGACGGCGAGAGCCGTACCGCCGTTGACGTGACGCCGGTTCCACTGGAGGAAAACTCCCACCTGGCGCGGGAGGGGTACGACAAGTTCACCGATGCACTCGACGCTTACTTCGCCGGTCTGGGAGAGGACGACGACGATGACGTGCCCGCAGACAGCACGCCACAGCGCCCGGACTTCGAGGCCGAAATCGAGAAGAAAGAACGCATCATCGAACAGCAGGAAGGTGCAATCGAGAACTTCGAGCGACAGGCCGAAACAGAGCGAGAGAAAGGTGAGGCGCTATATGCCCACTACGACCTGGTCGACAACGTCCTCTCGACAGTCAGAGAGGCACGCGAGGAGGGAACGCCCTGGGACGATATCGAGGCCAGATTCGAGGAGGGGAAAGAACGCGGCATCGAGGAGGCCGAAGCCGTCAACGCAGTCGACGGCAGCGAGGCCACGGTGAGTCTCACGGTTGGCGGCCACGACGTGACACTCCGGGTGAGCGACGGTGTCGAGAAAAACGCCGACCGCATCTACCAGGAGGCAAAGCGTATCGAAGGCAAAAAGGAGGGCGCACAGGCCGCCATCGAGAACACCCGCGAGGAACTCGAGGCGATACAACAGCGCCGTGAGGAGTGGGACGCCGACGACGAGACCGAGGAACCAGAGGCCGAATCGGAGGACGTCGACTGGCTCGAACGGCCCTCGATTCCAGTCAGGTCCTCTGAAGAGTGGTACGAATCGTATCGTTGGTTCCATACAAGCGACGGCTTTCTCGTCATCGGGGGGCGCAACGCCGACCAGAACGAGGAACTCGTCAAGAAGTACCTCTCGCGGGGAGACCGCTTTTTCCACACACAGGCCCACGGCGGTCCCGCGACGATACTGAAAGCCACCGGTCCGAGCGAGTCCTACGACGAGGATATCGAGATTCCCAATCGCTCGAAGGAGGAAGCCGCCCAGTTCGCAGTCTCGTACTCGTCTATCTGGAAGGAAGGGAAATTCGAGGCCGACGTCTACATGGTCGGCGAGGACCAGGTCTCGAAGACGCCAGAGAGCGGCGAGTACCTAGAGAAAGGCGGCTTCGCAATCCGTGGGGACCGGACGTACTTCGAGGACACACCAGTCAGCGTGGCCGTCGGTATCACCTGTGAGCCAGAGACACGTGTCATCGGCGGGCCACCGTCGACAATTACCGACAGCGCAGAGACAAGCATTGTCGTCGAACCCGGCAAATACGCCCAAAACGACATTGCGAAGCGACTCTACCGGGAGTTCAAGGGGCGCTTCGAAGACGAAACCTTCGTACGAAAAATCGCCAGTCCCGACCTCATCCAGGAGTTTCTGCCGCCGGGACAGAGTTCGATGGTCGGCGTCGAGTAACTCGTAGTGGTTATTGCGGCTATTTTCGTGGTCGCGTACCGACAACAGTATCAAGACAGTCTGAGACCAGCGAACCGTGTCAACTCAACGGTAAAGACTCACAATACCCACTATCAGACCATTCCTTTGCCCTGGAGTTCGCGGGCGATGATGTTCTTCTGAATCTCGGTCGTCCCCTCGTAAATCTGGGTGATTTTGGCGTCGCGATAGAGTCGCTCGACGTCGAAGTCGTCGACGTAGCCGGCACCGCCGTGAATCTGGAGCGCTTCGTCGACCACATCGACCGCGACGCGGGAGCCGTACTCCTTCGCCATCGAGGCCAGCATCGTCAGGTCCTCCTCGTTGTCGTTGTCCTGACACCACGCCGACTTGTAGGTCAACATTCGAGCGGCCTCGGTCTTGGTGAACATATCCGAGATTTTGTGCTGGATGGCCTGGAACTCGCCGATAGAGCGGCCGAACTGCTCGCGCTCGTCGGCGTACTGAAGAGCGCGCTCTGCGGCACCTTTCGCGATGCCGACGCCCTGTGCGGCGACGGCGGTCCGGGTCTCATCGAAGAACTGCATCTGCTGGAGGAAGCCCGCCCCGCGCGTGCCCACGAGATTCTCCTCAGGAACGCGTACGTCGTCGAAGATAAGTTCTGCCGTATCTGAGGCACGAATACCCAGCTTCCCCGTGATTTTCTCGGCCGAGAACCCGTCCCGGTCGGTCTCGATGATGATTTGAGAGAAGCCGTTGTACCGACCCTCTGCGTCGGGATCGGTCTCACAGAGTGCAACGACGTAGTCGGCGACGGTCCCGTTCGTAATCCACATCTTGTTGCCGTTGATGACGAACTCGTCGCCGTCTTTCTCGGCGCGCGTCGAGATAGAGGACACGTCAGAGCCAGCGTGTGGCTCGCTGATAGCCGCACCAGCGACCGCCTCGCCCTCGGCGACTGGCGGGAGATACTCCTCTTTCTGTTCCTCGGTGCCGAACTCGACGATGTTCTCGGTTCCGAACGAGGTGGAGACGATACAGAGCGCGATACCTGGGTCAGCGGCGAACAACTCCTCGATGATGAGCATCGTCTCCAGCGACGAGTAGCCGGCACCGCCGTACTCCAGAGGGATGTTCGACCCCGTCAGCCCCATCTCGGCGGCCTTGTCGACGACTTCATGGGGATATTTTTCCTCGCGGTCGTACTCGCCGGCGACTGGCTTGACCTCGTTCTCGGCGAACTCTCGGACTGTGTTCTTGATCTGTTGTTGCTCCTGTGATAGTCCAAACTCCATGAGTAAGTGTTACACACCATCCCAGATAACCGTTTTCATACCCTAATAAACTCACTGAGAGTTTTTCAGTGAACGAACGAAAACGTTGAAGCCGCGGGCGCGAGTCTAGCAGGACGAACTATGCAACCCGAAGATATCGAGACAATAACGGTTCTCGGCGCAGGAACGATGGGCCACGGCATCGCAGAGGTCGCCGCACTGGCCGGCTACGATGTTCGCCTCCGTGATATAAACGAGGAGCTGGTTGAAGAGGGATACGACCAGATTGAGTGGAGTCTGAACAAACTCGCAGAGAAAGACCGCATCAGCGAGGACCTCCGTGACGAGGCAGTCGACAGCGTTACGCCTGTTGTCGAGATGAGCGAGGCCGTCGACGAGACGGATGTCGTCATCGAGGCCATCGTCGAGAATATGGACATCAAGAAGGATGTCTACGAGGAGGTCTCCGAACACTGTCCGGACCACACGATTTTCGCCTCGAACACGTCCAGTCTCTCTATCACCGAACTCTCCGAGGCGACTGACCGACCCGAGCAGTTCTGTGGGATGCACTTCTTCAATCCGCCGGTCCGGATGGACCTCGTCGAGGTCATCCGCGGCGAGCACACCGACGATGAAACGATGGACACAATCGAGGCCCTCGCAGAGGCCCTCGACAAGAAACCAGTCCGGGTCCGCAAAGACGTACCCGGGTTTATCGTCAACCGCATCCTCGTCCCGCTGATGAACGAGGCCTGCTGGATTGTCGAGGAGGGCGACGCGACAATCGCCGAGGTCGACTCGACGACGAAATACGACATCGGCCTGCCGATGGGCGCGTTCGAACTGGGCGACCAGGTCGGTATCGACGTGACATACCACGTTCTCGAATACATGCACGAGGTCCTGGGCGAGCCATACGAGCCGTGCCCGCTCCTCGAAGAGAAAGTCGAGAGCGAGGACCTCGGCCGCAAGACCGGTGCCGGATTCTACGACTACGAGGACGGCGACGGCGCGGAGGTCCCTGCTGACGAGAGCCGCGAGGACGTGCGTGACAGACTCAACGCCGTGCTGGCAAACGAGACCGGCAAGCTTCTGGAAGCCGAGGTCGCACCCATCGAAGACATCGACGAGGCAGTCAAGCTGGGCGGGCGCTGGCCCGACGGTCCCGGCAAGATATGTGACGACACCGGTCTGGACAGTCTCGTCCAGACGCTCGAAGCACACCACGAGGAGACGGGCCACGGTCGCTACGAGGTCTCGGACGGTCTCCGCGAGGCCGCCGAGGAGGGTGGCTTCTACGGAGCTGACGAGGAAAGTGAGGGTCACGACTTCGAGAACGTTCGAATCGAGTACCCCGAAGAGATGGTGGGCCATATCGTCCTCGACCGCCCCCACCAGCTCAACACGGTCAACCTCGAGATGATTGAGGAGTTCAGCGCGGCAATTGACGTACTGGAAGACGACGATGACGTACGTGGAGTTCTCGTCACGGGCGCGGGCGACCGCGCGTTCAGCGCCGGGGCCGACGCCATGGGGATGGCGAGCAAGGCCAACCCCATCGACGCCGTCGAACTCTCCCGCGCCGGCCAGGACGCCTGGGGCAAGCTTGAATCCAGTTCGATGCCGACGGTTGTCGGTATCGACGGCTACTGTCTTGGTGGTGGCATGGAGCTGGCCACCTGTGCGGATATGCGCGTCGCGACCGAGCGGTCGACGTTCGGCCAGCCCGAGTTCAACCTCGGGCTCCTCCCCGGCTGGGGCGGCACCCAGCGCCTGAAACACCTCCTCGGCGAGAGTCGCGCGAAAGAGATCATCTTCACCGCGGACCACTACGACGCCGAGACGATGCACGACTGGGGATTCGTCAACCGCCTCGTCGACAACGACGACCTCGAATCCGCCGCCCTCGAGCTTGCGGCCGACCTCGCCGCCGGGCCGCCGCTGGCGATGGAGTACGCAAAGAAGGCGATGCTCGCTGGCCGCGACGACACCGAGGCGGGCCTCGAAACCGAGGCCTTTGCCTTCGGCCACCTCATCGCCACCGAGGACGTGATGGAAGGCGTCTCGAAAATCCAGAGCGACGAAGACCCCGAGTTCGAGGGCAAATAACGCGGACGAACAGTTACGGCTGCGCTATCTCTTTTTGTCTCGAAAAGGGGAACGGGTGTGACCGTCAGGACGCAGCGTCGTAGGTGACGCTGACGGAGTAGCTGACCGAGACCTGGCCCGTCTGGATGCTCGTTGCGGCACCGTCGGCACCGTCAGTCTGCAGTGCCGACTCGAACGTGACCGGGCGGTAGCCACGTTGTGAGGCGTCGACGGTGATGACATCGTTCACGACGAGGTCACCGGCGGTGGCGATGGTCTCGGCCTGGTGACGGGCGTCGTCCATCGCGCTCTCGATGGCCTGGTCGCGCAGTTCCTGACGCTTTTCCTCGGAGAGTGTCATATCGAGGCGCTGGATTTCCGCACCTGCACTCGTCGCCACGTCGACAATGCTGCCGACATCGTCGGGGTCGTTGACCGTAATCTCGAAGGCGTGTCGACCGACGTAGTCCGGCGAATCGGGCTGGTCCCGGTAGGGCTCTCGGATCTCGAAGTCAGTCGTCTTGTAGTCGACATCTTCCTCGTTCAGTGCTGCTTCGAGTTCCTCGGCGCCGTTCGCCAACTCCTCGCGAATCGTTTCTGGGTCCTCTCCTTCGGATTTGATGACGACCTGCACCTTCGCCAGGTCGGGTTGTGCTTCTGCTGACCCCGTTGCACTGACTGAGATACGTTCGTCTACGGACGATTCCTGAACTGAGTCGGCCCCGACAGCACCTGAGACAGCCATCGCTCCGACGAGCGCGACTGCGAGCACTGTCAGCCCGACTACGGCGGCTGTTGTGTAGTTACGTCGCATACACGAGTCCGTTCACCCGAATTGGTATTATAAACGACGGAGGCACAAACGACGATTTGAGTGACCGATTCCTCGTCTGGGCCAGCTGTCGCTGCTGACAGACCGAGGCGTCTCTCTTTCAGGCCCACAATCAGCAAAAAGTGTGGGTAAAATCCGGCCAGATCTGACCGAACGACCACAGACTTTAGTACACTGGATTCGAGAACACGTATAGGCTATGACTGACAATGAAAACCACACGCATGGCAGGGGCCAGCAGTCGTCGACAGTCCGACTCTCGGATGCGGTCACGCGGCGTCGCGTCCTCGGTTCGGTCGGCGCAGCAGGCTTCACTGGACTGGCTGGCTGTATCGGCGGTGACGACGGCGACGATGGCGACGACGGCGAGGACGGAGGCGACAGCTCCGATGGCGAGGACGGAGGCGACAGCTCAGATGGTGGAGACACGACTGAGGGGGGGTCGGCCGTCGACAGCGTCTCTATCGGGATGGTTACCTCCACGTCGGGGCCGTTTGCTGTGTTCGGTAACGCGGCGATAACCGGGGCCGAGCTGGCAATCGAGGATCTCGAATCTGAATTCGATGTCGAGATCGACCTCTCGACGGACGACTCACAGCTGGAACCCGGAACGGCACTCGAACGGGGACGGGCGCTCGTGACAGAGGGGGACGTTGACTACCTGATGGGAGCGGTATCGTCGTCGGTGGCGCTCCGACTGGCTGGCTGGGCCACTGACAACGAGGTGGCCTATTTCCCGACTGGTTCGCATTCAGATGCGCTGACAGGCGGCGAGTGTGGTCAGTACGTCTTCCGGCCGTCGGCGTCGAACTCGATGCTCGCAAACAGCATCAGCAGCGGGATGGTTGAGGCATCAGACGAGTGGTTCCTGATGTACTCTGACTATACATGGGGACAGACGGCAGCTGACGCCGTCCAGGGAGCAATCGAAGACGCCGGGAACACCGTCGTCGGACGGGAGGCTGTGCCGTTCCCGAGTGACGACTACGCGCAGTACGTCAACCGTGCGGAGGCCTCGGGCGCGCCGGCGATTGGCGTATTAATTGCCGGGCTCGACCTGCGGAAGGCGAGCAGCCAGATTATCGCCAGCGGCATCCAGGACCGGACGCTGGCGATGCACCAGCTCGAAGACTTCGTCTTCTGGGGGATGGACAAAGACGCGGCCTCGATTCTGGACGTGGCAGGCCAGGTCTGGGGGCCGGCGGTCGACGGCGGTGAGGACTTCAAGCAGCGGGTAACAGAGAACGGCGACATGGACCCGTATGTCCGGCATCTGCTCGGCTATATCTCGGTCGACCAGGGTGTCCGTGCAGCCCTCCGAGCGGAGTCGACTGCCGCACCGGATATGCGAGATGCCCTCGAAGGCCACGAGGTCGCCTCACCGATTGTCGACATGAAAGGCGGCGGCGATATGTACTGGCGAGAGGGAGACCACCAGCTCATCCAGCCGACCTACACCGTCACCTCCCGACCGACCGAGGAGATGGCAGACGACCCCTACAAGGAGTGGTTCTCCGTCGAGAACGAGTTCGCTGGCGACGACGTGGCCCGGTCGGTCGATGAGACTGGCTGTTCCCTGTAGATCATGAGCAGTACACTCGATGCTCGCGCCCGGATGCAACGACTTGTGTCTGAAAGCTCGCCAGCGGCGCTTCTCGGCGCGCTGGCCGCTGTATTGTTGCTTGGCAACGCCGCAGTCCAGGAGACGGGACTGTTCATCGACCAGGCGATCGGTGGTCTGGTTTACGGCATGATTCTCGTGATGATCTCGCTGGGGCTTGCGCTCGTGTTGGGTCTCATGGGTGTTGTCAACTTTGCACACGGTGCGTTGTTCATGCTCGGCGGGTACTTCACCTACGCCGTGATGGCGGATTATGGACTCCCGTTCTGGGCGGCGCTTTTGATTGCCCCGGTCGGTGTCGGCATTGTCGGCATCATCATCGAGGTGGTCGTCCTCCGGCGGCTGTACGGGAAAGAGCCGATTATCGGTCTGCTTGCGACGTTCGGGCTGACGCTGATGATTGAGGAGGCCGCCCGGTTCATTTGGGGGGCGAGTGCCGTCCAGCCGACGAAACCCGAGTTTCTCACCGGCGGGACCGACCTCGTTGTGACACAGGTCGGGACCTATCGTCTCTTTACCGTGGCTGTCTCGACGGTATCGGTGGCGGCGGTCTACTACCTCATTACGAACACCGACTTCGGTCTGAGTGTCCGTGCTGGCGTTCAGGACGGCGAGATGACCGAGTTCGTCGGCGTGAACCTCCCGCTTCGCTTCACGGCGATGTTCTTTCTCGGCTCGGCCATCGCCGGTCTGGGCGGTGCGCTCCGGGTCGTCGAGTTCGGTATCGACCCTGGGGCGGCTGAGGAGTTCGTCCTGCTCGCCTTCGTCGTCGTCGTCATCGGCGGCGTTGGGAGTATCTTCGGCAGCGTACTCGCTGGCCTGCTTGTCGGATGGGCGCAGTTCCTTGTCCCGGTTGTGTTGAGTGCGCTCGCGGTCGTTACTGGTGTCTCGGCAATCAACGTCGAAGGCATCAGTGACCTTATCCCGTTTGCCGTGATGATTGGCGTGTTGCTCGTCCGTCCGCGTGGCCTGTTTGGTGAGGAGGGATTACTCGAATGAGCGAGGAATCCAACAGGAGCGGGGTTGCACTCCCCTCGACGCTGGAACGGTACAAGATTCCACTCGGGCTGGTCGTCCTCGTCGTGGCGTTACGGCCGATTATCTCGAGCGACCTGCTGCTCGGATACAACGCCATCGCCAGCAAGATGCTCATCATGATGTTGTTCGTCGCGGGATTCAACCTCCTCTTTGGCTACACGGGGCTGCTTTCCTTTGGTCACGCGATGTTTCTCGGCTTCGGGCTCTACATCCCGGCAATTCTCGTCTTGAATGGGGCTCCGATGCTTCCGGCCGGCGGCAATCTTACCTTCATCGTCGGGGCCGTCTTGGCGCTTGTGGCTGTCGCCGTCTACGGCTACCTGCTCGGGACGCTCATCGCCGGAATGGGTGAGATCTACTTCGCGCTGTTGACGCTTGCCTTCTCGCAGGCAATCTACTTCCTCGTCCTGCGAAACCCGGCTGACTTGACCGGCGGGTCGAACGGCCTCACCCAGGGAACCCTACCCGACTTCGTCGAACAGACTCGCGGCGAGATTGCAATCGAGGCCTTCGGGCTGTCGCTGGATTGGTACTGGGCCGTGGCCGTCGTCTTCCTGCTCGGGATGCTCGCGCTCTGGCAGGTCGTGCGGTCGCCGTTCGGGCGGTCGCTGGTCGCAGTCAGCGAAAACGAGCAGCTTGCACGGGCGATGGGCGTCGATACCACGAGCTACAAGATCTGGTCGGTCACCTTCAGCGGTGTCTTCTCGGCACTCGCAGGCGTCCTGTTGATGATCCAGAGCTCCGGTGCTGCTATCGAGAACCTCAGTGTGTTCACCAGCGGCGACACGGTGTTGATGGCGGTGCTCGGTGGCGTGAACTACTTCTTCGGGCCGATTGCCGGCGCGTTCTCGTGGCTGTTCGTCGAGGACTTCTTGACGAACTTCGAGCTGTTGCAGTTCCCGCTCTCGGAGTTCACGCTCGTGACGGTCGACCTGAGCGACATTCTGGTCTACTGGCAGTTCCTGCTCGGCGCACTGTTTGTTGTCGTCGTGTTGACTGCGCCCGAGGAAGGTATCTGGGGATACCTTCGGTCGATTCCCGGTTGGTTCCGTGAGCGTCTCCTGGGGGTGAGAAAATGAGTCGCGCAGATGAGACTGGCGAGCAGACAGACAACTCCGAATCGGCGGTCGAGCCGGCAGTGGCACCGTCCTCGGCAGTGCTCGGCGTCGAGGGACTGACCCGGACCTTCGGCGAGGTGCTGGCGGTCGACAGGGTGAGTCTGGGTGTCGAAACCGGCGAACTCCGGGCCATCATCGGCCCCAACGGAGCCGGCAAGACGACGCTTTTCAACTGTATCATGGGAACGCTTGCGCCGACCGACGGGTCGGTTTATCTCAACGAAAGCGAGATAACAGACCAGGGCGAGGAACAACGCCCTCACCTGGGGATGGCTCGTTCCTTCCAGTCGAACCAGCTGTTTGCCGACCAGACGGTGCTGGAAAACATCCGGCTGGTCGTCCAGACGGCCCAACAGGGCGCGTTCTCGATGGACCTGTTGCGCAGCCACTACGACGTGGGCCGCGACCGCGCAATCGAGATTGCCGACGATGTCGGCCTCACCGCCGACCTCGATGCCGAGGCGAAGAATCTACCACACGGCGAACAGCGACGTCTCGGCATCGCGATGGCGCTGGCGACCGACCCCGACGTACTGCTGCTCGACGAGCCGACCAGCGGAATGAGTCCCGCTGCGACGACTGAGACAGCCTCGCTCATCGAGGAGATCCGAGATGACCGCGGCCTGACTGTCGTTCTCATTGAACACGACATGGACGTCGTCCTCTCGATTTCTGACCGTATCACCGTCCTCAACCGCGGCGAGATCATCGCGACAGACCAACCAGCCGAAATCCAGGAAAACAAGGCCGTCCAAGACGCCTACCTCGGCGGCATGCGGGAGGAAATATGACGCTGCTCACAGTCGAAGACCTCGAAGCAGGATATGAGACCGGCCAGGTGTTGTTCGGTGTCGACCTCGATGTCGACGATGGCGAACTGGTCTCGCTGCTCGGCCGAAACGGCGCAGGAAAGACGACGACGCTCCGGTCCATTGCGGGTGCTGCCGAGCCGACGGTGCTTGGCGGCGACATCACCTTCGACGACAAGCGATTGACGGGAACGGCTCCCTACAGTATCGCCAAGGAGGGCCTTAGCTTCGTCCCCGAGGCGCGCCGTTGTTTCCCGCGCCTCACTGTCACCGAAAACATCAGACTCGCGGTCAACCACGCGGAGGACCCCAAGGACATCGAGACGGTGCTCGATTTCTTCCCGGAACTCTCCGAGATGCGCGAGAAACAGGCTCGGAACATGAGCGGCGGCGAACAGCAGATGCTCGCCATCGCCAGGGCACTCGCGGCCAACCCACGGCTGATGTTACTTGACGAACCATTCGAGGGACTCGCTCCCTATATCGTTCGCCGCATCGAGGACATTATCGCCGAAATCAACAGCGAGCAGGGAATCGCTGTCCTGCTCGTCGAACAGAACGTCGCCGCCGCCGTCGCGGTTGCCGACCGGCACTACATCCTCGACGAAGGACGAATCGTCGAGTCGGTCTCGACGGCCAAGCTCCGGGAGAACGAGGAGATGCGACAGCGGTATCTCGGGGTATAGCTCTCTCTACCTATTCGTCAGTGAAGGGGTGCTTGATGTCGTACTGGTCGGCCAGCTCCGTGAGCTGAGTGACTACCCTCTCTGGCAGCGGAATCCCATCTTCTGCCCGCTCCTGTGCCGTCTGGTATTCTGCCTCGCCGGGCAACAGCGGCGACGAGCCTGCGGCGTCACCGGCGGCCACGGACGGATGGGAGTCAGCGGCCCGGAAGTGCTCGACGAATGCCTGGACCTGGTCTGCCATCCGGTCGCGGTCCCCGAACCGAGCCGGGTCGATTGCGATGAAGAACGCACCGTTGTTGAACCACGACTGAGGGTCCCGCTGGCCCGCCACTGGACCGCCGCCGAGAAGACCCGCGAACAGTTCGGCCATGACAGCGAGGCCGGTGCCCTTGTGTCCGGCAGTCGTCCCTCCCAGCGGGCGGATTGCGCCCCACTCGTCGCCCTCGCGGAACGATCCCATCTCGCTCGGATCCGTCAGCGGCTCGCCCTCGGGTGTGACGGCCCACTCTGCCGGTAACGCCTTGCCGTCGGCTTCGGCGGCGTCGAGCTTACCGTGAGCGACCTGTGAGGTGGCCATATCGAGAACGAGCGAAAAGGGGAGCTGATCGAAGGTCGGAACTGCAGCAGTAATCGGGTTCGTCGAAAACCGTCGCGTGGTTGAGCCCGCCGGTGCAACGACGAGACCGCCGCCCGATGTGTGGACGAACGACAGGAAACACAACTTTTGGTCGGCGACCTGTTCTGCCCACTCGCCGATTCGACCCAGATGTGTCGCGTTTCGGATGCCCACGCCGGCGATTCCGTCCTCGGACGCGCGCTCGACCAGGATATCAACCGCCCGCCGGCCGACAAGCTGGCCGAACGCGTTCCCGCCGTCGACAACGGCTGTCCCGCCGGCGCTCTGCTCAACTGCCGGCTCAGCGTCTGGGACGAGCACGCCGTCGGCAATCATCTCACCGTAGGTTGGAATCCGCAACACGCCGTGTGAGGTATGTCCCGTGCGGTCGGCATCGACCAGAGATACGGCGACTTTCGCGGCGGTGTCGGCTGGCGCACCCAGTTCCTCAAGCAGCGACGCTGCAAACACTTCGAGCCTCTCCGCGTCGATTGTGGTCATCGGTTGTATATTAATACCATTGCACATAAGAATTGGCAGGGCCCGTATCGCGCTTTCCTGTCGAGCAGTGGGTCCTGTTGTCGCCGGGGAGCGCTCTGTGGTTGCTGTCTCCGTCGGCTGTATTGCCCCTCTCGGCTCGCCAGAGATGGGTTGTGTGGCGATAACACGGCCCTAGTCAGGCGATTAGTGCCACACCTCCGGCTCGAATGACAGGGTTTATTACCGATAGATTCTCACCTATGAATGCGCTCGCTCGGTTGGTGTAGTCCGGCCAATCATTTTGGCCTTTCGAGCCGAAGACCAGGGTTCAAATCCCTGACCGAGCATTCTTCTGCGAACAAATGAGTGAGAGCAGAGTACACCTACCTGTCTGAGAATGCTGCAGGAGTTGGGTCTTTGTACGCACATCGCAATTCCTCAGTTAGTGTGGTGTGCAACTCCAGCCCAAGTCATTCAACTATCTGTTTTCGGTTGAATCATCCCGTTGCTACCGATGGTAGATCGATCAATAGACTCTCGTATGATGCTGGTATGCAACATAGAGGGCGCGAGTCTTACATAGAAGAGAGTCAGTAGATCGATCCAACAAATACCTGTCAGACAGCGCCCCGAACGCGTTCAGGAATAACGGTCCGTTCGAAGAGTGTGGCGAGTGCAAGGCCAATGAAACTGCCGAGTACAACGATATCAAGGACGAAAAAAAGGCTCCCGGTCAGGATCCCCAGTACGAGCAGACTCTGTATAATCAGAAAACCGACACCCATCGCAACGTAACTGAGCCGTTCGCGCCGTTCTTCGGAAGTCCGGTCATGGATGACCCAGACCAACGGCCCAGAGAGGAGAGCAGCTCCAACAGCGACACCTACAATCCAGACCCACGGTATTGGCTCGTACTCAACAATGCGCACCGCGGCAAGGAATGCGACGAAACCCAGTGACACAACTGGGATACGTCGGCGCACACTTGGTGAGTTTATCAAGCCCATCTGTTGATAATATGTCATAGCATCACATAAACATAGTGGGTTGAATGGGTCTGCTTCAGAACTATCAGGGCGGCACATCTGGCGTTCACTCCCGGAGTGCACAAATCTCCGACCGAGCGTACATTGCCGTCTCCCACAAGCGAGAATAGGCTGACACTCTCTCCGTTGTCCAGCTGACGATACGAAAAGAGGCCCGACTCATAGTGATTGTTGCGGTTATTTTCGTGACCACGTCACGAATCTCGGTGTTTCACGGCGTGAGACCCGCGCCTCGTTTCCCGACGGCGGTAACGACTCGCAACAATCACTATCAGTACTTTGGCTCCGCGCCGGTAACCTCGTAGACTCTGTCCATTACGTCGTCACGGTTTGCCTGCCAACTCTCGAACTCGCCGGGTGTGGTCGGGTAGTTGTCGTAGGTACTCTTGAGGTCGGCAGCGAGTCGATTCACCTGATAGGCTTCCCGTAGCGTGCTCCAGTGGCCGCGGGTCTTCAGTGCAGTCACGACTGCGGCTTTGATCTTCCCCGGCAGCGAAAGCGAGACAGAGCCTTCCTTCCCCATCAGGTCGATAATCATCTCGCCCGGCAGCGCCGTGACGACCTCGGTGAGTTCGTCGACATCGTGAGCACCGCCGAAGATGTTGTAGAGGTCCATTGCGGCGAATTTCTTCCCGAAACCGGTCTGAACGCGGTGGTTGTACTCCCAGAGAGCCGACTCTTCGACGGTGCCCTCACTGATTGCCTCCGTCGCGACCTCGGCTGCCCAGTGACCGGCCTTTGCCGCGCCAGGGATGCCGCCGCCAGTCGTCGGATTCACGTGCCCTGCGGCGTCGCCAACCGACATGAATCCCGGCGCAACGGCGGAGTCGTAGGGCCGGCGTGTCGGCAGCGCCGCACCGAGTTTGTCCTTGACCTCGGCCCCCTCGAACTCGGGGCGTGCTTCGAGGTCGTCTTTGAGCACAGAGACCAGCTCCATCGACGGCTTATTCATCTGGAAGCCCAACCCGGCGTTGATTTCTGTGTTCGTGCGGGGGAAATACCAGAGATAGCCGAGTTCGTCGGTCGGCTTGAAGACAATAGCGTCATCGTACTCAACGGGCTCGGGAATTTCGATGACCTCGCGGTAGGCAGAACAGAACTGCTGGTAGTTGACGTTCGTGTCGTAGGTCGTCCCGTCGAAATCGACCTTGTCCTGTAACAGCGAGAGAGCGCCGGCGGCGTCGATGACGACCTCGGCCTCGTACTCGACCGGGTCGCCCTGCTTGATGGCTTTGACGCCGGTTACTTTCCCGTTCTGGAGGACGTCTTTGACAACGGTGTTGTACTCGATCTCGGCCCCGACGCGGTCTGCCTCCTCCAGTAACACCTCGCCGTAGCGCTTCCGGTCGACGACAGCGCCACTGCCGCTTTTGAACGGAATGTCGTAGTTCTCTCCGTCGGGGTTCATGAACATCGCTCGCTGAATGTTCTCGTTGGTGAACGATTCCTCGCGGAGGTAATCCCGGTCGATCACGTCGGGGAACGTGCTCTTGCCCTTGATTGCGTCCCCACAAGCGATATGTCCGCCCTCGTCCTCGCTTTTCCGTTCGAGGAGGGTTACGTCGAGCCCGTTTTGGGCTGCGGTCGCGGCCGCGAAACAGCCCGAGGTCCCGCCGCCAACAATCACGATATCGCGGGTTTCCGTTGTCATCGGACAATTTGTTCACGCGGGACTCGTAAAAAACCTCAGATTGCCGCCCCGATACCGACAGGATAAACAGGTGCGATTTCGCATGTTCTCTCAATGCTCGAACGGAGCGCAGAGTGGCTCGCTCGACACAACCGTCTACCCACCTCAGCACGTGCTGTGTTCGGCTATTATGCCCAGGCCGGGGTGTTCGATGTCGGGAGTCTGCGACTCAAGCGCCGCGTCGATTCCCGCATCGAGGGGTACGTTGAGGACACATTCGGGGCGGTCGAGGAAGCCATCGCCGAGGAGTTCGGATACGAGTACGTCTCCTTCGATTACGGTACGAAACTTCTCCTCCCGGCGAATCTCACGCTTGGATATCTCTATCGACACGCCGACGAATCTGTCCACCACAAGGCCGAACAGGTCACCAGGCTCGCGGTTGAGGCCCTGCTCGACGGGGATATGCGTGACGCAATCAACGACGATGAGTACGACGACTTCGAGGTCGATTTCGCTGCTGATACAGCAGACCGCCGTCGCGTCGCGGAGATTGCACAGGAGGTCATCCAGTCAAGAGTCGACCGACAGTTCTCGACACATCCCGAGGACGTCCGTGACGTGTACGACTGGGCCGTCGCCATCTCCGAACGACACCAGGAGGAGGACCCTTATTTCAGAGAGCTGATGGAGCGGGCACGGGACGGCGAGGCAGAGGCACTCGCTGCTATCAGAGATGAGTACAAGTTCGCCGGCTTCGAGGAGGAGCCGTCGCTGTTCTCCGAGGGCGAACTTTCGCTCCCGTATCTGAAAACCCAGTACGACCGTGTTGGCGTCATCTACGACGCTATGATTCAGATGTACCGCCGGAGCGGCCTCGAAATCGAAGACGACTTCCACCGGTCGATCGTGCTGGCGATCATCGGTGCCCAGCTCTGGCTCGATGATGTCGACGATTACCCGGCGGATATGGCCGACGGACAGCTCACCCCGGTGACCGCTGAGTACCTGCTCACTGACGACGAGACTGCGGCACACGAGCAGGTCGTGAATATCAGCCACGAGTACCTCGACCGGGCCGAGCGACAGGCGACGGCAGCGGACTCGACACTAACCGGTATCGCGGCGGAGTACATCCGCAGAGACGGCGACCCGTCGATCCTCCCACCGTGACCGGCGACGAGAGGATATCCTTTTAAGCTCCTGTGGAGTCGTCTAGCGTATGTCGCTACCGGACATCGCAACACGGCTGGAACGGGCCGCGTCGACGGCCACGATAGCCGGCCGGTCGCTGCTCGGACTGGACACCAATCCGGTCGCCGCCGACTGGCGGCACATCACTAAGGTTGACCCGGAAGGTGAGAAACAGCTGCCGCTGTGTTATCCGTTGTATCTCTCCCACACAAGTGCCATCTCGGTCGGTGGCTCGCGTGACGTGACCAGCGAGAACACCGCAGAGACCTTCGACCTGTTGGAGTTCTCGCCGGCTCCCGCCTTTCACGAGCCGAGTGACGCGACCCACGTGACCGACGAGACACGAGAGCAATCGACGTTTCTCGCGATTCCCGAGGTACTCAACGGGGACAGCGAGGCGCTCGTCGGGACACTCGGGCTCGGTATCGAATACGTCAAAGAGGACCTCGGACCGTCGATGCTGGCCGACAAGCTGGGGGTCTCACTCGACGGCGTGTTCGGCGACCGAATCGGTAATTTCGCCGCCGGCTACATGCTCCAAGATGCCGTCTTCGAGGCCTACATAATCATGAACTCGGACAGCGCGGCCGCGCGTGAGGCCAACGTCACCGAGGACGACCTGCTGTCGCCACAGGTGGCCAAACAGCGCGCCCTTGCCGCCGAACACCACCTCGAAAGCGAGGTCATCTATCTCGAATACTCCGGCACCTACGGGGGTGAGGAAGCTGTCGACATCCTGGAGGCCATCGACGGGGCTACCACCTGGTCCCGGCTCTGGTACGGCGGCGGACTGGACAACCGAGAGAACGCACAGGCCGTGCTCGATGCAGGAGCGGATGCCGTCGTCGTCGGCGACATCTTCCACGACATCGCGGCCGAGGAGGCCGAGCTGTTCGAACAGGCTCGCACGGAGTTCGATGGGCCCGTTGAGGTCGACGCTATCCGTGACTGGATCGAGACGACCGCGACGGTGCCAGAGATGAGCGCCACACGGTATCTCTCAACGATCACAGACGTGCCACAGCCCGAAACGCAGGCGCTCGACTATCTGGCGTCGGGCGTCTCGTTTGCTCTCGAACTTGAACGAATTGCCGACCGGACGGAGACCGACACGCAGTCAGCGATACGCGAGGCGGTCGAGGACGAGACACTCGCCGTCGAAGCCGACCTCGCAGAGGTCCTGAACGGGAGCAACGCGACAGCGTTCACAAATAGTGTCGGGACAGCTCTGGTAGCAGACAGTCAGGATGGCGACAGCGACCTCCCCTCTCGCCACCTCGGTATCTCGCTCTAGGCCTGTTCTTCGATGAGCGCATCTGCGGTGTGTTGGCCACTGATGAGACACATCGGGACGCCGATTCCCGGCGTCGTGAATGCGCCGGTGTAGTAGAGTCCGTCGAGGACCTTCGACCGGTTCGACGGCCGCAGGAGAGAAGTCTGTCGGAGTGTGTGGGCAAGGCCGAGCGCGGTGCCGCGGGTGGCGTTGTACCGCTCTGCGAAGTCACGGACACAGAAGGACTCTTCAAGCACGATGCGGTCGCGCAACTCGACACCGGTGTTCTCGGCGATATCGTCGAGAATCTGGTCGCGGTAGCGCTCGCGGAGCGCATCCGTGTCGGGAAGGCCGGGCGCGAGCGGGACGAGCACGAACAGGTTGCTGTGTCCCTCCGGCGCGACCGAGTCGTCGGTTACCGAGGGCGCACAGATGTAGTATGCCGGCTCGTCGGGCCAGGACGGCAGTTCGAAGATCTGCTCGAAGTGGTCGTCCCAGTCCTCGGGCAAGACGAGCGTGTGGTGGTCGAGTGGCTCGACGTCGCCTTCGACGCCGAGATAGAGCAAGAACGCAGACGGCGCGTAGGTCTTCGAGTCCCAGTAGTCGTCGTCGTACTGGCGCTCGTGTTCGGGCAGGAGGTCACGCTCGACGTGGGCGTAGTCGGCGTTTGCGACGACCGTGTCGGCCCGGCGCTGACCCTGCTCGGTGTCGAGAATGAACTCGTCGTGGCCGCGCGTGAGTCCTGTCACCTCGCTGTCAGTAACGTACTCGACGCCGAGTTCCTCGCCAAGCTCGACGATGCCGTCAACGACGCTGCTCATTCCGCCGTCGGGATACCAGACGCCGAGGTTGAAGTCGACATGGCTCATGATGTTGTACAGCGCCGGAGTGTTCTTCGGTGAGCCGCCGAGAAAGACCAGCGTGTACTGGAGTAGTTGCTTGAGCTTGGGGTGGTCGACGTACTTCTCGACGTGGTTCTCCATCGAGCCGACAAGCTGGAGGCCGATTGGGGCGGCGGTCATCACATCGGTGTCGACCCAGTCTGTGAGGTTCGACCGGTCCTCGTAGACGAACTTCTCCATCGCTGTCTCGTAGTGGGTCTTCGAGGTGTCGAGATACTCTTGGAAGGCCTCTCCCGCACCCTCCTCGTAGGACTCGAAGACCTCGGCCATCGCGTCGGGGTCGCCGCGGGCGTCGACGCTGTCGCCGTCCTTGTAGAAGATCCGGTAGTGTGGATCGAGCCGCTGGAGGTCGTAGTAGTCGTCGACGTCTCTGTCGAAGTGGTCGAAAAACCGCTCGAAGACGTCGGGCATCATGTACCAGGACGGGCCCATGTCGAACTTGAAGCCGTCACGTTCGAGCACCGAGGCGCGGCCGCCGAGGCTCTCGTTCTTTTCGAGAACTCGAACGTCGGCACCTGCGTCGGCCAGATAACACGCCGACGAGAGGCCTGCGAATCCGCTCCCGATAACGGTCACGTCCGTGTCTGCAAGAGTCATCACCAGATGATTACAACGGGGCGACTATAAAGGAGGTGCCTAACCGCTGGGTTGGTATCGCCTGACGTCTTTCTGTTTCGCCCTCGGCCTACACGCTCGGGTACATATCCTCCAGGTGGATACTGGGGACCGTTCGCTCCTCGCCGACTGAAAAGGTATGTGTCCCCTCGACGGTGCCCCAGATGTCGACATCGGTTCCGGCATCGATACTATCGCCGAACCAATCACACCGGAGCAGGCGGTCTCCGTCAGGACGGTAATCCGGGTGTTCGATTGTCATCTGGAACGACCCGTTGTTCATCTCGGTGGTCGCGGTGATGGTCACAGCCGCGTAGTGTACCGGCTCGCCCCGCCAGTCGTTGATGTTCTCCATCAGGGTGTTCCAGCCGGGCGACCTGGCGTTTGCCTTGATCTGCTGTAGCTCCGAGTCCCCGTCGTCTCCGCCCAGCATATCCTCCACCGTGGAACATCCTGCGATAGTCGCCGTTCCCAGCGTGGTGAGCAGCGTCGCGTACTCGCGTCGGTCCATACACCGACACGACACGGCAGGTAAAAAGTAGCTTCGTGTGGCTGTGCAAACCCGGATTGTGGTCGTTTAGTCGAGCAACTCGTCGGCGATGGTGTTCCGGAGAATCTCGCTGGTCCCCTCGTAGATTTCGTTGAGCTTGGCGTCGCGGTAGAACCGTTCGGCGGGGAAGTCCTTGGTGTAGCCGTAGCCGCCGTGAATCTGGATACCCTCGTTTGCGACCTCTCGGGAGACCTCGGAGGCGTACAGCTTCGCCTGTGCGGCGTCTTTAACGTAGCTCTCGCCGCGTATCTTCTTGTCTGCGGCCTTGTGCATGAGCATCCGGGCGGCCTCGGCCTTGGTGTCCATGTCAGCGAGCTTGTGCTGGATGGACTGGAACTCGCTGACCGGCTGGTCGAACTGTTCGCGGTCCTGTGAGTAGTCCAGGGCCTCGTCAAGCGCCGCCTGTGCGATACCGACACCGCGGGCCGCGATAGTGATGCGGCCGCCGTTGAGCGTCTTGAGCGCCTGGACCAGGCCACGTCCCTCCTCGCCGAGTCGCCGGTCCTCGTGAACATGGAGGTCGTCGAAGCGCAGTTCTGCGGTCGGGCATCCCTTGTCGCCGAGTTTGTGCTCGGTTCCCTCGACGATGAAGCCGTCGTCTTCCTCGGGACGGACCACGAACGAGGAGATCCCTTTGCCGCCCGCCTCGGGGTCGGTCTTGGCGAAGACGACCACCGTGTCGGCGACCGACCCGTTCGAAATCCAGAGCTTGCCGCCGTTGATGACGTACTCGTCGCCGTCTTTCTCGGCGGTCGTTTCCATCGCAGGAACGTCACTCCCCGCGCCGGCCTCCGAGAGCGCGAACGCGCCGACTTCCTCACCCTCGGCGAGGGGAACAAGGAACTCCTCTTTCTGGGCCTCGTCACCGAAGTCATAGATCATGTTACAGGCCAGCGAGATGTGGGCGGCGACGATAGTGCCCAGCCCGCCACTGCCGCGTGAAATCTCTTCGAGTGCCATCGCATACGAGTGATAGTCCAGGCCGGCACCGCCGTACTCCTCGGGAATCGGCATCCCCATCAGGCCAAGTTCTGCCATCTCATCGACGAGGTCCCAGGGGAACTCGTCGGTCTCGTCGATTTCGGCTGCGCGTGGCTTGATCTCCTCGTCGGCGAACTCGGCGACCATCTCCTGTATCTGGCGTTGCTCGGTCGTGAGGCTGAAATCCATACGCGTGTGTTCTCGTTCCGAGGTAATAATGGCTGCCTTGTGCTGTTGTTCAAGATGCTGGTCAAGCAGAGCCAGACCCCTGTGGTGCAGTCTACGACCGTGTTACTGGACTGCTAAGACGGAGCGTTGATGTGTGTGCTGTATGAACCGACAGGCGATGCACCTCCCCGACGGGTGGACAGCCGACACGGTCACGGCGAACGGAATCGACATTGGATACTATCGGACAGGCAGCGGCCCACCGGTCGTGATGGCTCACGGGATGTACGACAGCGGCCGGCGATGGGTTCCACTAGCGGAGGCCCTCGCCGAGGAGTACGAGGTCATCACCTACGATGCCAGAGGGCACGGCCGTTCGGCCGCCCCGGAATCTGGCTACGATATCGACAGTCGGGTGGCCGACCTCGTGGGATTGGTCAAGGAACTGGGCCTCACCGACCCGATTCTCCTCGGCCATTCGATGGGGGCGGCAACCGTCGCGTGGGCGGCTGCCAGTACTCCGGACCTCCCCGCTGGGCTCGTTCTCGAAGACCCCGCCCGCTTCAGAGACACACCCGAGTTGAGCGTCGAGCGTGCAGAGGAGATTACCCGACAGAAGCTGTCTGAATCCCAGTCCAGACCAATCGAAGAGCGAGTCGACGAACTGGCCGAGGACCACGACATCGAACGAGACCACGCGCGCCGTCTCGCCGTTGGGACCGACGAATGCAGTCCGACCATCGCACGAATTGCACAGGAGCACGACCCCGTCACGGATGCATTCGAGGATATCTCCACCCCCACGCTGGTGTTGCGCCGTGACGTGGCGGTATCAGAACGCGTGAGCGACCACCAGGCGGCCGAACAACTCGCCGAGGGGCGGCTCGTACACGTTCCTGGTGCTGGTCACTACATCTTCCGTGACGAATACGAGGCCGCATACGCCGAATTACAGACGTTTCTCGAACGATGCTGAGGTGAGCATTCACTCTATCTCGACGGCGAGGTTCCGGAGCTTCTCGACACGGTCTTCTACCGCGGGGTGGGTCCGGAACAGCCGCCCGAGACGGGTTTCGCGTACCTCTGCGGCCAGCAGTGCGTTTGCCTGCTCGGCCTCCCGGAGGTCGTCTTCAGGAACGGATTCGAGCTCGTCCGAGATAGTTTCGAGCGCGCTAATCATCGCGGTAGGGTTGCCGGTCAGCGTCGCGGCACCGCGGTCTGCGGTGTACTCGCGGTATCGGGAGACGAGCCGGCCGACGAAAAACGCCCCGACCCAGACGAACAGCGCGGCCACGTAGCCGGCAATCATACTGCCGCCCCCACCCTCGCCACCGCCGCCGTCGCCAAACAGGAAGCCCCAGCGAACAATCCAGCCGGCCATAATCGACAGCGCCGTGATACCGGTCATCAGTTGGAAGTCCCGGTTGACGATGTGGGAGAGTTCGTGTGCAAGCACCGCGTCGATTTCCTCGTCGTCCAACTCGGAAAGCAGCCCGGTCGTGACACAGATGACAGCGTCACTCTGTTTGCGACCGGCCGCGAAGGCGTTTGGCGTCTTGTTCTCGGCGACGGCGACGCGGGGTTTCGGAACGTCTGCCTGGCGCGCCAGCGACGTGACTCGGCTGTGGAGGTCGGGATACTCCTCGCGGTCAACGACACGCCCGTCGAGTGTCCGCAAGGCGAGGTCGGCCCCGTAGTAGTACTGGCCGCCGACGAGCAACAGGACGGCCATGGCGATGCCGATAAAGTGGCCGATTCCGGTCGCGCCGGTGAAAAAGCCAAACAGCATCGCGACGCCGTAGCCCAGGCCGATGTACAGCCCACCCAGCGCGAGCAGTGTCAGGACCATCCGAACGCCCAGCCCCCAGCTGTAGCGTTGTTTCATACACTACTGTACGGGCTGGACACTGATAACTGGTCGACTCTGTTTCGCCCTGAGAATCCCGAAATCGACGGATAGTGTCTGTGCTCTGGGATGTCAGCGGCCGGCCCCAAACGACCAAGGCACTCCAGTCCTACCACCCGGACAGAGGATGGGAGACGCAGAGAATCTCGGTGACAACTGGTTGACTGACCTCGGCGTAGACCTCGCCGACACTGACGTCGACCTGGGGGCAGATATCGACGACGGAGACGTACTCTCGTTGCTCGACCCCGTGGTTCAGGAGTGGTGGGTGGAACAGTTTGGGGAGTTCGTCCCACAGAACGGGGGTTTCTTTACGCCGCCACAGAAGGAAGCAATCCCGCTCATCGACGAGGGGACGAACGCGCTCATCTGCTCGCCGACCGGCAGCGGCAAGACACTCTCTGCGTTTACCGGCATCATCAACGAACTGTTCGAGCGCGACCGGACCGAAGGGCTCGAAAACAGCGTCTACTGTCTCTACGTCTCGCCGCTGAAGTCACTGGCAAACGACATCCATCGGAACCTCGACGTACCGCTTGCGGGCATCACCGAGAAACTCGACGACCGGGGCGAAGATGTCGAGATACGCCACGCAATCAGACACGGTGACACCGACGACAGCGAGCGCCAGGCGATGCTCGACGAGACACCGCATATCCTGAACACGACGCCGGAGACACTCGCCATTCTGTTGAACTCGCCGAAGTTCCGCGAGAAGCTCCGGACCGTCGAGTACGTTATCGTCGACGAGATTCACAGCCTCGCCGAAAACAAACGGGGGACACACCTCTCGGTCTCGCTGGAACGGCTGGAAGCGTTGGCCGAAGGGTCGCCAACGCGAATCGGCTGCTCGGCGACGGTCGAACCGCTGGATACGATGGCCGAGTTTCTCGTCGGTGCCGACCACGAACAGGTCGACCTCGACGGCGAGGCCGACGACTGGACCCCCAGAGAGTACGAACTGGTCGACACCCGGTTCGTCCGGGAGTTCGACATCGAACTCTCCTGTCCGACTGACGACCTCATCAACACGCCCTCGGGGGTCGTCAACGACCGGTTCTACCGCGAACTCCACGAACTCATCGAGGAACACACCAACACGCTCGTGTTCACGAACACGCGCTCGGGGGCCGAACGCGTTCTGCACAACCTCCGGGAGCGTTTTGCGGCCTACGACGAGTCCAACTCCGGCTGTCACCACGGCAGTCTCTCGAAAGACCGCCGCCAGGAGATAGAGGAGTCACTCAAAGAGGGCACACTCGACGTCGTGACGACCTCCACGTCGCTGGAACTGGGTATCGACATGCCACACTTGGACCTCGTCGTCCAGGTCGGCTCGCCCAAATCCGTCGCCGCACTCCTCCAGCGCGTCGGTCGGGCTGGCCACCAACTCGGCGAGACTGTCACGGGCCGGGTCGTCGCGCTCGACCGCGACGAACTCATCGAGTGTGGCGTTATGCTGAAAAAAGCCCAGGAGGGGTTCGTCGACCGCGTGTTCGTCCCGGAGAACGCCCAAGACGTGGCCACACAGCACGTCTACGGCATGGCAATCAACGGCCCACGCCCCGAGGCAGAGATACGCCGCATTCTGGCGTCGGCCTATCCGTATCGGAGTTACGACGACGAGGACTGGGAGCAGTTGTGCCGGTATCTCACGGCCGACTACGAGGGAATGGAAGACAAGAACGTCTACGCGAAAATCTGGCGAGATACCAACGACGCTCCCGACGGCGAGTATCACTACGACGAGTATTCTGTCGGCGAGCCGCTCATCGGCAAGCGCGGCAGGCTCGCGCGGGTCATCTACATGACCAACATCGGGACAATTCCAGACTCCTTCACGTGTGACGTGTTCACCCGCCAGAG
Source organism: Halovenus salina (assembly GCF_026410925.1). GTDB lineage: Archaea > Halobacteriota > Halobacteria > Halobacteriales > Haloarculaceae > Halovenus > Halovenus salina. The sequence continues at coordinate 3,177,641 of NZ_CP112972.1, forward strand.
CGACGAGTGGGTCGGACAATTGGACGAGGAGTACCTCGATACGCTGGAGTCGGGCGACGTGTTCGTTCTCGGCGGCAACCGCTTCGAGTACAGCTATCGTCGCGGCTCGAAGGTGTACGTCGACCGGACGAGCGCGCGCCCGACCGTTCCCTCGTGGTTCTCGGAGCGGCTCCCCCTGTCGTACGACCTCGGCAGAGAGATTCTCGACTTTCAGGGCGCGTTGCTCGACAGACTCAACGAGGGCGGTCGGTCGGCGGCCAGAGTCTGGCTCCGGGAGTTCCCGCTCGACGAAAACAGCGTCCAGGCCATCACCACGATGTTCGACGAGCAGCGCCGATATGCCGGTCCGGAGAGCGTGAGCACCGACCGGCGACTCGTCATCGAGGAAGAGATGGACCACGAGGAGTACGAGCGCCGGTACTACGTCCACTCGAACTACGGCCGGCGGTTCAACGACGGCTTCTCGCGACTGCTCGCCTACGAGTGTGCCCAACAGGTCAACGCCAACGTGAAAGTCGCCGTCGCCGACCACGGATTCACGCTGTCGCTGCCGTTGAACCGGAAGGTCGACCTCGCGGGTCTCTTAGAGAGCGTCGACCCCTTGGAAGCCCGGGCGAAGCTCCGGGCGAGCCTGGAGGGGACCGACCTCCTCCAGCGGTACTTCCGCATCAACGCCACGCGGGCGCTGATGATTCTCAAACGCTACAAGGGATACGAGAAATCCGCGAGCGAACAGCAGGTCAACAGCGAGATGTTGCTCGGCTTCGCCGAGGACCTTGGAGAGTTCGCCGTCATCGAGGAGACCTACCGCGAAATCCTCGAAGACAAGCTCAACGTCGCGGGCATTGCCGAGGTTCTTCAGGATATTCAGACCGGCGACCTGACCGTAGCGACGACTCGCGTCGACTCGCCCACGCCGAAGGCGTTCGGGCTGGCGACGCTGATGGCCTCGGACGTGGTTCTCGCCGAGGACGAGTCGGCGGTTCTCCAGGAGTTCCACCAGCGCGTCATCGACGAGATAGAGGGTGAAAGAGAGGCCCCGTGAGTCGACGGGCCGTGTCCCACGGGGGATAGTCGAAGGTTTACCTGTTCGTGGCTCGAAGCGAACGTATGACAGAAATCGCGGGCAGGAACCGGCTGGACGAGGAGGAGAGCCCTTACCTCCGTGACCACGCCGACAATCCGGTGAACTGGCAGCCCTGGGACGACCAGGCCCTGGAAGAGGCCCGAGAACGCGACGTCCCCATCTTCCTCTCGGTGGGGTACTCGGCCTGTCACTGGTGTCACGTGATGGCCGACGAGAGCTTTGCCGACGAGTCCGTCGCGGAGGTCCTCAACGAAAACTTTGTCCCAATCAAGGTCGACCGTGAGGAACGGCCCGACGTGGACCGCATCTACCAGACGCTCTGCCAGCAGGTGAGCGGTCGGGGCGGCTGGCCGCTGTCGGTCTGGCTGACCCCAGACCAGAAGCCGTTCTACGTCGGGACCTACTTCCCGCGGGAGTCACGCCGTGGGATGCCCGGATTTCTCGAACTGCTCGAAGACATCACCGAGTCTTGGAACGACTCAGAGGAGCGCGCCGAGATGGAAGACCGTGCCGAGAAGTGGACCGACGCAGTCGAAGGCGAACTCGAAACGGTCCCCGACCAACCCCACGAGCCCGACGAGGATGCCGTCGAGCAGGCGGCGAAAGCGGCCGTCAGGGCCGCCGACCGGGAGTACGGCGGCTGGGGGTCGGGACCGAAGTTCCCCCACGCCGGCAGACTGCATATACTGCTCAGGGCTCACCAGCGGACCGAACGGGATGTCTACCTCGATGTGGTCGAAGAGACGCTCGACGCGATGGCAAACGGCGGGATGTACGACCACATCGGCGGCGGCTTCCACCGCTATGCGACCGACCGCGACTGGACGGTCCCACACTTCGAGAAGATGCTCTACGACAACGCCGAACTCCCCCGGGCGTACCTGGCGGGCTACCAGGCGACGGGCAAGGAACGGTACGCGACCGTCGCCCGGGAGACGCTCGATTTCGTCGAGCGCGAGCTGACTGACGACGACGGCGGCTTCTTCGCGACGCTCGACGCCCAGAGCGAGACCGACGACGGCGAGCGCGAAGAAGGGGCCTACTACGTCTGGACGCCAGAGGAGGTCCAGACGGCCGTCGACGACGAGACCGACGCCGAACTGTTCTGTGAGCGATACGGCGTCACCCGGGCCGGGAACTTCGAGGGGGCGACCGTGTTGACGTTCGACCGCTCACTCGACTCGCTGGCCGACGAGTACGACCTGACAGACGAAGAAATCAAAGACGCACTCGACAGGGCACGCCAGCAGGTCGCACAGCGCCGCGACGAGCGCGCCCGACCACACCGTGACGAGAAGGTGTTGGCGAGCTGGAACGGGCTGATGATTCGTGCCTTTGGGACCGCAGCACTGGTCCTCGACGAGGCGTACGCAGAGCCGGCTGTCGCGGCTGCCGAATCGGTACTCGACACCCACTGGGACGAGGACGAACAGCGGCTCAAGCGCCGACACAAGGACGGTGTGACCAAGATAGACGGCTACCTCGACGACTACGCCTTCTTCGCTCGGGGCACCTTCGAACTGTTTCAGGCCACCCGTGAAGTGCGGTGGCTCGCGGTCACGATGGACCTCGCCGAGGCCATCGAACGCGAGTTCTACGACCCCGAGGCGGGAACGCTGTACTACACGCCCAAAGACGGCGAGTCGCTCATCACGCGACCACAGGAGTTGACCGACCAGTCGACGCCGTCGAGCATCGGCGTCGCCACAGAGTTGCTCGACAAACTCGACCACTTCCGGACGGACGACCGCTTCGCCGAGGTCGCCGAGACGGTCATCGAGACACAGGGCAACAACGTCAAAGCGAACCCGCTCCAGCACGCCTCGCTGACGCTCGCATCCGATACGGTGACCTACGGGACTCTGGAGGCGACGCTCGTCACCGACGACAAGCCAGAGGCCTGGCTCGAGGAGTTCGAAGACCGCTATCTCGGCTCGCGAATCGTCGCCTGGCGGCCCATCGACGAGGAGGAGTACGGCGAGTGGCTGGAGACGCTGGGACTCGACGAGGACCCATCCATCTGGGCTGACCGCGACGCGCGACTGGACCACAAAACTGCGTACGTCTGTCGGGCACGGACCTGCTCGCCGCCGCGCAATCAGCTTTCGACGGCGCTGGCGTGGTCCGAACACATGCTGTAACGCCTACGCCAGTTCAGTCTTAATTTGCTCGGCGAGATAGACCGCAATCGGGACTCCCTCGCTCTCGACGAAGCGACACAGTTCTTCGCCGTCGTGTTCGACCACGACCGTCGGAATCAGTTCGACCTCGTACTCCTCGACACCCGGTCCCTGTTTGTCGGTGTCGAGTTCGTACTGCTCGATGTTCTCCTCGGGAACCGAGGCGGCATCGAGCGCCGCGGCGAAGTCAGGAAGCTGTGAGCGGCAGTCGGGACACCAGTCCCCGCCCCAGACGTGGAAGACGAGGTCATCGCCGTGTTCTTCGAGCGTGTCTACGGTCTCCTCGTGTGCGCCGCCCGCCCAGGCTGGGTTCGGTTCGAGCGTTGTCAGTGCCATATCTCTCCTTCCGGTTCGACGGCCCTTACGCTGTCGCTTGGCTGTCGTGGCGAGGCTTCGGTAGCCCACTGCCGCAGTCATCGCGTATTTATACGTGAGCGTCTGAGGTTAGTGTGGTGAACGACTCGATACTGGAGACGCTGGGCTCGCCTCTCGTGAGTGTTGATAGCCCCACCGAGACGACGATTGCGGCGAAAATCGAATCGTTCAATCCCGGCGGGTCGGCCAAGGCCAGGCCCGCGATTGCGATGATCGAACGCGCCGAGGACCGCGGCGAACTGGAGCCGGGAGACACCATCGTTGAGCCGACCAGCGGCAACACCGGCATCGGCCTCGCTATGGTCGGCGCAGCGAAAGGGTACGATGTCTGTCTCGTGATGCCGGCCTCTCGCTCGCCCGAACGCCGCCAGCTGATGGCGGCCTACGGCGCGGATATCGAACTCGTCGAGGGGGACATCTCGGTGGCCCGGGACCGCGCTGCCGAACTGGAGAGTCGTCCGGACCACATCGGAATGCACCAGTTCGAGAACCCCGCGAACCCGGAGGTACATTACCAGACCACTGGGGCCGAGATACTCGACCAGGTTGACCGGCCGGTCGACGCGCTCGTCGCTGGTGTCGGAACAGGCGGCACGATAACAGGCATCGGCCGACGGCTCACCGAAGCGTACCCCGAGCTCTCGGTCGTCGGCGTCGAACCCGATGAAAATGCCGTGTTGTCGGGCGAAGAGTCGGGTGACGACGACTTCCAGGGGATGGGGCCGGGCTTCGTCAGTGATAATCTGGATAGGGAACTCCTCGACGGGGTCGAGACGGTAACCGTCGAACGGGCCGAGGCTGAGTGCCGCAGGCTCGCCAGAGAGGAAGGTCTCCTCGTCGGCCAGTCCTCGGGAGCATCGTTACTCGGTGCGAAACGGGTGGCGCGACGGCTCCGCGAGGAACAGTCTGACCCACTTATTATCACTGTCTTCTGGGACTCCGGTGAGCGGTATATGACGACTGGCATGTTCGACGACCAGCCCTGATAGTGATTGTTGCGGTTATTTTCGTGACCACGTCACGAATCTCGGTGTTTCACGGCGTGAGACCCACACCTCGTTTCCCGACGGGGGTAACAACTCGCAACAATCACTATGAGTGTATACTTTTTCAGACAGTGTAAATTGCCTCTACGTCTCGCCGATCAGAGTGGCCATACCGGTCGAGAACGCGACATAAAGACGCTACCCACGCCACTCGTCGAGGATTAGCTGGGTTGTGGTACTCACCACTTTGTCCATCTCACGGGCTCGTGATATCAGCCCGTTGAGACCGCGAGTGTCTTTTGTGTCTACGACAAGCACGATGTCCTCCTCCCCGGAGACTTGCCAGACAAAATCGACCTCTTCCCACTTCGCCATCTGTTCGGTCAGCCCGCCGGTGTGGACGTCTACATCGACGGTAATCTCTATCATCGCTTTGACGTTTCCTGTCCGTGTTGCAACGGTGAACCGTTCGATTACGCCCGATTCAACCATCCCTTCGACACGGTTGCGAATCGTCCCCTCCGAGGTGCCGACCTGTTCTGCTATCTCCGTGTACGGCGTCCGCGCGTCTCGCCGGAGGATGTCCAGAATCTCACGGTCGAGTTCGTCCATCGAGATATGTACGTTCTGCTGGCCAGTACTTCAACGCTACGAATTTCGTAACTGAGTTTCGAAAGCAACGTTTATCAACGGGTCTTTCGTACGCATCTCGTAATGACTGATGCGTTCGTCGCCATCGAAGGGGACCGGATAATCGAAGCGCGTGCGCGCTCGCCAGGAACGACACGCGGTGAGCTGGTGTTCACGACTGCCTACACCGGCTACGAGGAGAGTCTCACCGACCCGAGTTACGAGGAGCAGCTGTTGACGTTCTCGTACCCACTCATCGGGAACTACGGCGTCCGCGAGGAGCGTTTCGAGTCCGACAGAGTCCACCCCCGGGGCGTCCTGGCCAGGGAGATGACCGAGGACGTGGCCTCGTGGCTCGACGGCGAGGACGTTCCAGCGGTCGACCACTTGGATACGCGAGATATCGTCACCGAAATCCGTGACGAGGGTGCGATGCGGGCGGGTATCGCGGCCGGACCGGACGCGACACGCGAGGACGCTCTCGAACAACTCGACCAGTGTGAACACATGTCCGACCACACGGAGATTGGTGCACAGGTCTCCGTCGACGGCCCGACCGTTCACAACGAGGCAGGCGACGGTCCTCGCGTGGCACTGGTCGACTGCGGTGCGAAGGGCTCTATCATCGACTCGCTGGTCGAACGTGATGCTACCGTCCACGCGCTCCCCTACGATACCTCCGTCAGCGACATCGAGGCTGTCGACCCGGACCTCCTCTTTATCTCGAACGGGCCGGGCGACCCAGAGAACTTCGAACGGGCAGGCGAAGTGGTCGACTCCCTCGTCGGGGAGGTTCCCCTCGCCGGCATCTGTCTCGGCCAGCAGGTCGTCGCGAATGCGCTGGGCGGGCGCACCGAAAAGATGGAGTTCGGTCACCGCGGCGTCAATCAGCCCGTCCGTGACCTGCGCAGCGGGCGGGTCGTGATGACGACTCAGAACCACGGCTACACCGTTGCCGACCCCGGCGACACGCTGCACGTGACACAGGTGAATGTCAACGACGATACGCCGGAGGGCCTCGACAACGACGACCTCGATATTATCACCCGTCAGTACCACCCCGAAGCGAATCCTGGCCCGCACGACTCACTGTCGTTTTTCGACGATGTCGTCGCGATGGCCGAGGACTGATTGGTATCGGCGCGACCCACGCCACGGATGTCGGTGTTCTAGGTATGCGTTCCGTACCGTCACGACGGTAACGACTCAGCCATCATTTTGAGACGCTGTCTGCGTGGCGTTTCGAGACGCTCGACAGCCGTCTAGTGCCTCTCCCTCGATGCACCTGTGGCTGTGTAGTGTGAAAACGGAAAGGAAAGCACCGTGCGTAAAAAAGCGCACGGTGCTTGCCGCCCTGAATTGGTCCCCGCTGACGCTTCGGCCCTCCAGACGAAGCGTCACTTAATCCTAACCAGGTAGAGGGTAATAAATGTATTGGACCTCTCCTACTTTGTGGTCACATGTACTCCTCTTCGAGCACCCAGCCCAGAGCGCGCTTGTAGTATGTAAACATTTGTCTAACTCCTTCGTGGTTCATCTCCTCGGAGTCGAGTTCTTCGGCCAGGAATTCGTACTGCTCGCGGATTTCTTCCTCGTCTCGCATACGACAGTGTTGGACTCGAACAGCCAAAGCGTTTCGCCGTCCGGAGAAAGTCGTAGATACTATGACACCTGGTCGAAAAGAGGTCGGTATGGAACGAGCACTTGCAGTCGTCGAGCCGAAAGAAGCGACAAAAGAACTAGTTGCCGAAGCCGGGGAACTCGCCAACGCAGTCGGTGCAGAGCTGCTGTTGTTGCACGTCACGACAGAGGAGGAGTTCCAGAACCGACGCTCGACGATAGAGAATGTAGCGGGTCTCGACGCTGGCTACAACGTAGAGAGCGCCCGCTCCGGTGCCGAACAGTTCGCCGAAAAGATCGGGATGGAGGTTCTCGACGATGTCGAGTTCACTGCGATGGGTCGTATCGGTGACCCACAGGATACCATTATGACGGTCGCTGACGAGGAGAATGCCGACCACATCTTCATCCACGGCAAACAGCGGTCGCCGACAGGTAAGGCAGTCTTCGGCGACACCGCACAGGCTATCATCCTCGGCTTCGATGGTCCGGTGACGGTGACGACTGGCGACGACGAGTAATCCGAGAGACCTGTTAGGTCAGGTGAACAGACTCTCCGTTTCGATTCCTTCATACCCTGCCGCGAGAACTACTTCCCAGTGTCACGACGGGAACTGTTCGGGTCGCTCTGTGCGATGGTGTTTTTCGTCAACATCGCACGCCTCATCTTTGCTCCGCTTGTTCAGCCCGCTGCGGCCGATTTCGACGTGACTGCGGCGTCACTCGGAATCGTCACGAGCGCCGCATGGCTCGGCAGCGCATCTCCGCGGCTGCCGACAGGCTACCTGCTGACGCGATTTCCCCGCCACTACATCGCAATCGCCACGGGTGCGTTGCTCGTCTGCACATCACTTTTCACGGCGTTCGCCGGCTCTGTGGCCCACCTGACTGCCGGTGCGTTTCTCATGGGTTTATCGAGTGGCATGTACTACATCTCGGCAAACCCGCTTATTAGCGAACTCTTCCCGGACCGGGTCGGTACCGCACTCGGGGTTCACGGGACCGCTGCACAGGTGGCGGCGGTCGGTGCGCCGCTTTTCGTGAGTGCAATATTGGTTGTCGATAACTGGCAAACGACGTTCCTGTTCATCTCTGCGCTCGCTGGTGTATCGACGGTGGGGCTGATTGTCGCCACGCGCCGAACCGACCTGCCAGATGCCGGCACTGCCGACAGGAGCCTGGCCGTCGCCGGGAGAGCGCAGTGGCGGCTCATCCTCACCGGTGTTGTCTTCGTCGGCGTGGCCGGCTTTCTCTGGAACGGGCTGTTCAATCTCTACGGCGACTATCTGGATGTCGCGAAGGGTATCGACGCTGGAACCGGGCGGCTGTTGCTCTCGCTCATGTTTGCGGCCGGGGTGCCGGCCTTTCTCGTCACGGGACGACTGGCCGACCGGTTCCCGAACGTCCCGCTTATTATCGGGATTATCTCGACGTTCTCGGTTCTGGTGTTCGTCCTCACGCTGGTCGAGGGGCTAGTCGCAGTCGCCATCTTGAGCCTGCTCATCGGCTACGTTATCCACTCGATGTTCCCCGCGATGGACACCTACATGCTGTCTTCGCTGCCGGACGAACACAGAGGGAGTGCCTACGCGCTGTTCTCTGCGACGATGATGCTCATCCAGGCACTCGGCTCCGGGGCTGTCGGAACGGCGGTCACCCGTGGCTTCAGCTACGATACTACGTTCCAGACGCTCTCGGTAGCCGCGGGGGTCGTCATCACCGGGATGGCGCTGTGCTATCGGAGCGGCTATCTCCCAACCGGCGGCGATCCTGGGAGCACCCCAGACGAGGCGGTCGCGGCCGGCGACGACTGACTACTCGAAGTCTTCCTCCCAGCGGAAGACGCCGTCGCGCTGGATGAGTTCGCCGTCGACGCGCAGCTCGGTCCCCTCCGTCCGCATATCCGTGATGAGGTCCGTGTGGACGGCGCTGTCGTTGCCGGACTCTCCCTCCGGGAGGTTCGCGTCGTAGGCGCGACCCAGCGCCAGGTGGACCGTGCCGCCCATCTTCTCGTCGAACAGAATCTGGTCGGTCACGCGGTCGATGCCGCGGTTCATGCCGACGCCGAGTTCGCCGAGCCGTCGTGCACCGTTGTCTGTCTCGATAATCCCGCCGAGGACAGACTCTCCCTGGTCGGCGGAGTAGTCGACGACCTCGCCGTCCTCGAAGGCGAGCCAGGCGTTTCGGAGCTGTGTCCCGCGAATCGTCATCGGGACGTCGAACCGGACCTCCCCCTCCGTCGCCGTCGGTGCGGTGAACACCTCGCCGCTCGGGAGGTTGTGAGAGTCGTAGGCGACGCTCGCGGCGCTGTTGACTGCCGTTCGCCCCGCTATCGACAGCGTCAGATCGGTCTCGTCTCCCGCCTTGTGAATCCGAACTTCGCTCCCGTCGTCGAGAATCTGCTTGAGCTGGGACATCTCCTCGGCCAGTGCCTCCCAGTCCCGGAGGATTGCGTCGTAGACGAAATCACAGTACCCCTCGTAGCTCATTCCCGCCTGCTGGGCCAGCGCGCGGGTCGGGTGGACCGTCGAGACCCAGTCGGTGTCCATCCGGACCTCCCTGCTCTCCTGTCGGCTCTTCCCGTATGCCTGGCGTGTCTCCTCGCTCACGTCGGCGCTGGCGCTCGTGTTCCGGGTGCCACGCAGCGAGAGGACGCTGTCTGCCTTGTCGTACAGCGCCACCTCGATGTCGGAGCCGTCCGAGAAGTCGCCGTCGTGCGCCCGGAGGTAGGCCCGACTCATCTCGGGCGAGGCATAGACCGGGTGGTACTCCGCACCGCGCTCTCCAAGTTTTTCTGCGACAGCAACAGCGAGGTCGTGAGCGCCCTCACCGACACTGACGACGACGGTATCGCCGGACTCGATGCGTGCACTCCAATCGACGAGTGTCTCGGCGTGTTCTCGGATACGTGAATCCATGTCGCGGCGTTGGGACGGCAGTATAAAATGCTTGACTCACCGCAATTAGTACTGTTCAGATAAGAGTGTGCTCTGGTTCTGTGATCCACCGAAAGCCCTCGTACAGTTGCGGTTTCGCGGCTCGCTGCGGTCGGGCAGGTGTTTGTGTCGCCGGGAATCAGAGCTTCCCGAGCCTGCGGCGAAGCCGCGAACGCCGGGGTTCCTGCAACTGCACTCGCCCTTCCAGCCGCCAGGATTTAGATGGCTAATCAGCCGACTCCTGGCGGATTGAAAGGGCGAGCGGGGTTCGAACCCTCCCGGGCGAGCCCCGGAGTGGTCGAACGCCGCGAGGGCTTTCGGTGTCGAAAACATAGCGTCTTATCTAAACACCTCCCCGCGATTTGCGCGAATCTGCCCTGGGAGCGTGCGTGATGTGTAACTCAACCAACCACTGTCCGGTTTCAGTGCTCGACGAACTCGAAGAGGACACCGCCGGTCGACCTCGGGTGGAGAAACGCAACGTCGTGGCCCCACGCACCCTCGCGCGGCGTTTCGTCTATCAGTTCGACACCCATCTCGGCTGCAGTCGCGAGCGACGCCTCGATGTCCGGCGTTGCCACCGCGACGTGGTGAATGCCTGGGCCCTCCCTGTCGAGGTAGCTGGCGATAGCGCCCTCCGGTTCGAGTGGCTCAAGCAACTCGAAATACGTGTCTCCGACGGCGAGGAACTCGACCTGCATGCCGTCGAAGGTTTCGGTGTGTGCAACCTCGGCACCGAACAGCTCCGTGTACAGCGAGGACAGCTCGTCGAGGTCTTCGGTTGCGATGCCGACGTGGTCGAGCGAAGTCCCAGTCATAGTGCGGCCCCCGGCTGGTACTCGCCGAAGACGTCTCGCAAGGTGTGACAGATTTCGCCGGTCGTCGCGTAGGCCTTTACCGCGTCGATGATGTACGGCATCAGGTTCTCCTCGCCGTGGGCGGCGTCTTCCAGCGCCGCCAGCGCGTCTTCGGCAGCCGCGTCGTCGCGCTCTGTTTTGACTGATTCGAGGCGGCCGGCCTGTTTGCGCTGTTCCTCGTCGGAGACCTCCTCGATATCGACGTGTTCCTCCTCTTCGACGGTGAACTCGTTGACGCCGACGATGATTCGTTCGCCGTCCTCGATCTCTTGCTGGCGGTCGAAGGCGGTGTCCTGAATCTGGCGCTGGACCCACTGGTCCTCGATTGCCTTGCGCATCCCGCCGCGGTTGTCGACGCGGTCGAGCAACTCAAAGGCCTCTGATTCGATTTCGTCGGTCAGTGACTCGACGTAGTAACTCCCCGCGAGTGGGTCGATCGTGTCTGCGGCCCCCGACTCGTGGGCGAGAATCTGCTGGGTCCGCAGGGCGGTCCGGACCGACTGTTCGGTGGGAATCGAGAGTGCCTCGTCTTTGCCGTTTGTGTGAAGGCTCTGTGTCCCGCCCAGTACCGCCGCAAGCGCCTGGTACGAGACCCTGACGATGTTGTTCTCGATTTGCTGAGCCGTCAGCGTCGAGCCGGCTGTCTGGGTGTGGAACTTGAGCTGTTTCGATTTGGGGTTGTCGGCCTCGAAGCGTTCTTCCATAATCTTTGCCCACATCCGACGAGCGGCCCGGAACTTGGCGGCCTCCTCGAAGATGTTGTTGTGTGCGTTGAAGAAAAACGAGAGCTGTGGGGCGAATTCGTCGACATCGAGGCCGGCCTCGATTGCCGTCTCGACGTATTCGATACCGTCTCCGAGCGTGAATGCGAGCTCCTGTGCGGCTGTCGAGCCAGCCTCCCGGATGTGATAGCCAGAGATGGAGATGGTGTTGAACTTCGGCGTCTCCTTGGCACAGAACTCGAAGATGTCCGTGATGATTCGCATCGACGGCTCCGGCGGGAAGATGTAGGTGTTCCGGGCGATGTACTCCTTGAGGATGTCGTTCTGGATGGTGCCCCGTAGCTCCGCGCGGTCGACCCCCTGCTGGTCACCGACAGCGATGTACATCGCCAGCAGGACACTCGCCGGCGCGTTGATTGTCATGCTCGTCGACACTTCGTCGAGCGGAATGCCGTCGAAGACTGTCTCCATGTCCCGGAGCGAGTCGATGGCGACTCCGGCTTTTCCGACCTCTCCCGACGCCATGTCGTCGTCGGAGTCGTACCCCATCTGGGTCGGGAGGTCGAAGGCCATCGAGAGCCCGGTTTGGCCCTCGTCTAGCAGGTACTGGAACCGCTCGTTTGTCTCGTCCGCGGTCCCCATCCCCGCGTACTGGCGCATCGTCCAGAGGCGGCCGCGGTACCCCGTCGAGTAGACGCCCCGTGTGTAGGGGTCCTCTCCGGGAAATCCGAGGTCATCATCGTACTCGAAGTCGTCAACATCGGCCGGCGTATAGAGGCGGTCGACGGTCTGACCACCCGTGTCGGTCTCGAAGGTGTCTTTGCGCTCGCCGAACCGGTCGAGGACGGGCTCGACGTGCTCCTCCTCCCACTCCTCGCGGACCGACCGTATCTCCTCGAGTTCGTCGGCGTTAAACATACAAACATTGTCGGCTCCGGCAGACCTTAACAGTTCAGTGTTCAGGCGACCCCAATTCAGCGCCCGGTGTCGTACTTGTAGCTGGCCTCTTCAGGGTCGATACCGAAGTCCTCAGGACCTTCCTCGGGTTCATCGTTCTCGTCGTCCTCTGCACTGGCTTGCTTGAACGCCTCCCGGAGCCGACCAGGCATGTAGAACCGTCGGGTCTCGATACGCATCGGGACCGCTTCTGGGTCGAGGCTCTCCTGTTTTTTCGAGAGTCGCCGCTGGAGCACGGATGGAATCTGTGCTGGCTCTGCGGGGTCGAATCCGAACTGTGCGAGATAGTCGGTCTCGCCGCTGAGCGCGTAGACGACGTCGAAATCCTGGTCGCCCGCCGTCTTCACCAGCCGCTCGATGACGTGTGCGCCGACGCCTTGGCCGCGCCACTCGGGAAGAACCCCGATGCTCGTCAACTCACAGTGTTCGGCCTCGTCGGTCTTGTGGACGCGCACTCGCCCGAATCCGGCGCGCTTGTTCTCGCGCTCGTCCATCGCGATGACGTAATCTCGGGACCGAAACGCCGTCTCGTCTAAGCCCATCGATTCGATGTGGTCGAGTAGCCAGGCCTCGTCGCGGTTTTTCGCGTCCCGTACGTACATGACTTCCATTTTTCACGCCACGTAAAAAGTAGTTGCGAGAACCGGTCTCTGCTCATAGCTCTCGCTATCACCTAACTTTTTGACGGTACTGGTCATCTGTATGAACCGAGATATGACCGAGACACTCGAGGACATCGACGAGGTGGTGTACGAACCGTCTGGGGAGCTACGGGAGCACAGCAATGTCGCTGAGTTCATGGCAAAACACGACATCGAGGACTTCGAGGAGTTCCACCGACGGTCGGTGACCGACGTTGAGGGCGTCGAGGCCTCCGGGCTCGACTGGTTCTGGGACGAGGTCGTCGACCACCTGGGCCTGGAGTTCGATACGCCCTACGAGGCCGTCCGCGACGACTCGGATGGCCCACAGTTCACCGATTGGTACGTTGGCGGCGAACTGAATATCGCTCACAACGTCGTCGACCGCCACGCAGCCGCCGACTCCTCGAATCGAAACAGCGTCGCGACAATCTGGGAGGGCGAAGACGGCGAGGTACGCGAGGTTACGTACCACGAACTCCACCGCCAGGCCAATCAGGTCGCGAACGCGCTCGACGAACGCGGTATCGGCGTCGGTGACACCGTCGGCCTCTACATGCCGATGGTGCCGGAAGTCGCTTCGATACTGTACGGCTGTTTCAAAGTCGGCGCAATCGCGGTGCCTATCTTCTCTGGCTTCGGTGTCGACGCGACGGCGACCAGAATCGCGGACTCTGAGTGTCGGGTTCTGTTCACTGGCGACGGCTTCTACCGGCGGGGCGACGAAATCACGCTCAAGGGGGCCGCTGACGATGCCATCGCCGAGGCCGGCCACGTCGAGCACACCATCGTCTACGAGCGGTTGGGTGCGGACATCCCGTGGGACGACGACCGCGACGAGTGGTGGGCCGACGCTGTCGAGACACAGGATGACGCCTTCGAGACGCGCTCGTTGCCCGCCGACCAGGAGTCGATGCTACTGTACTCCTCGGGGACGACCGGCAAGCCGAAAGGCATTGTCCACACCCACGCCGGCGGGCTGGTCCAGCCCGCAAAGGAAATGTACTTCTCGTTCGACCACCAGCCCTCGGACCGCTTCTTCTGGGTGTCCGACATTGGGTGGATGATGGGGCCATGGACGCTCATCGGCAACCACGCCTTCGGCGGCACCATCTTCATGTACGAGGGCGCGCCGGACCACCCCGAGCCAGACCGGTTCTGGGAGATGATCGACCGCCACGGACTGACTGTCTTTGGTATCTCACCGACCGCGATTCGCGCCCTCCAGAAACACGGCGACGACTGGCTGGAGGGCTACGACCTCTCGACACTCCGCTTGCTCGGCTCGACCGGCGAGCCCTGGGACCCCGAGTCCTGGCACTGGTTCCACGAGAAGGTCGGCAACGGCGACACGCCGATTATGAACATCTCCGGGGGTACCGAGATTTTCGGCTGTTTCCTCCAACCGCTCCCAACGCACTCGCTGAAACCCTGTACGCTCGGTGGACCGGCACTCGGCATGGATATCGACATCGTCAACGCGACCGGCGAGTCGATTGTCGACACCGACGAGCGGGGGTATCTGGTCGCCAAATCCTCCGCACCCTCGATGACGAAATCGCTCTGGAGCGGCGACGAGCGATATCTGGAGGAGTACTGGAGTCGCTTCGGCGACATGTGGGACCACGGCGACTGGGCGCAGAAAGACGAGGACGGTTTCTGGTTCCTGCACGGCCGTTCGGACGACGTACTCAACGTGGCCGGCCGGAAGGTCGGCCCCGCAGAGGTCGAGGGCGCGCTCATCGACCACGCGGCAGTCAACGCCGCCGCCGCTATCGGTGCCGATGACGACACCAAAGGGACCGCTGTGGTCAGTTACGTCATTCTCGAAGACGGTTTCGACGAGAGTGACGACCTCCGCTCTGAACTGCGTTCCCAGGTCGGGGAGGAACTCGGCAAGCCGTTCATGCCCCGCGAAGTCCTCTTCGTCGACGAGTTCCCCAAGACCCAGAGCGGGAAAATCGTCCGGCGGCTCATCCAGTCCGTCTACGAGGGCGAGGAGATGGGTGACCTCTCCAGCATCGAGAATCCGGACGCACTCGATAAGATAGACGACGCGCGGTAACGCCGTCGCGGGGCGGTCCGTTTCGACAGTGGCGAAACGGCCCTCTCTGGATTTTGTCGACACAAAGGGTGTATACTCAATACGGCGGTCGGTGTTGGCCTACGGTTGTAATGAGTGCTCGGTACCGTTGCAAACTGTCCACTGTAGAACCTTCAAGATAGATTTCATATTTGCACTGGTATGCAAGACAGAGGGCGCGAATCTTGTACGACAATCTGATACCTAGGAGGCCAACTGAATCGGTCGGTACATCTGTTTCGAATCGAGAGAATACCCCTCTCGAACTCTGCCTCCACCTGTTCCATGTGTCCGTCCTCATTTTGTTCTGATTTGGATGCTCGGGTCACCTATTGTATCCACTCACGAACGGTTTCGTTCTCTCTTCGATCCTCGAACAGCCACACCATCCTGTCGAAGAACCAGATCTTACCGAGGAACGCAACTGTAAGCCCAGTAATTGTCATCCAGACCTGAAGCTCGTAGAGTCCAAATAGGAACGGACCCATGGCGACCAGTTGCACCGCGTTCAGCGCGTGGGTTTGCCATGCCCACACCGTCGGGATATCATACGAGTCTCGTTCCTTCCAGATTCGCTCCCCGAGGACGCCTTTTGTTGCCCAACTGGTGAACGAGTCTGGCTTGCTGAACAACCGGGGATTCAAAAACGTCCATAGCAGCGTCGCAACGAGTGGGGCGAGAAAATACCGTCCTACCCAAACACGACTCCAGACAGAAATCGCGATCAATACTAACACCGGGAACCGAGAATAGACGCTCTTGGGGTTCGCGTGTCGTAGCCAGCGCTCGCCCTCCAGTCCAAACAGTCGTGCGAGGGATTTCTCTACGTTCATCTTTTGAATCTCAATCGGCCTCTGTCTTGATCGTAACTCAGGTCCGAAAATACAAAAATATTTTTGTTTTGTTGTTCTGAATGGGGTCTGGCCACAGCGAGCGGTCTCGTGGCCCCAGTCGTGGTCTTGGTGCGAATCACGAACTCAACTGTTATACATTCGTGATTCGTATGCTGGCACATGCGTGGGTTCTCCGACGAAGAGCGTGAACGGATTCGTCGAGACCTGCTTGAAGCGGGTCGCTCGCTCTTTCCAAAGTTCGGGCTCCAGAAGACGACAATCTCCGACCTCACTGACGAGGTGGGTATCGGCCGGAGTACGTTTTATCGGTTTTTCGACTCGAAAGAGGACCTGTACTTGGCTGTGCTTGAGGCCGAGGGAGAGAAAGTTAGTCGGCGACTCGCCGAACAGAATCTCGACGACGTGACTGACCCGGAGGAAGTCGTCACACAGTTCCTCCACTTTATCTTCGAAGAGATCGAGACAAATCCCCTCGTCCGACAACTCATCATATCCGGAGAACTTGACCGAGTTCGGAGCCATCGAACCGAAGCGGAGCGCGAGGCCGAGCGACAGGAAGAAATCGAGACGATTCGAGCCTTTCTGGACCCGTTCGTTGAACAGGGGCACTTCTACGAAGACGATCCGGAACTGGTGGCGAGTGCCATCGCTGCAATTCCGTATCTGACTCTCCACAAAGACGACATAGGGACAGAAAGATATCCCAACGTGCGAGATGTGGTGATTGAAACGTTCGCACGCGGCCTCGTGGAAGATTCAGAGTGATCTCATAGTAGAAGAACCATGACCCCAGAGGTATCGTCCTGTGACCGTGATAGTTGAACGGTTATAACGAAGTATTCTACGGGGAACTGAACCAAAGTGGCTATCGATGGTAAACCGTGACTGAGTGCTGAATACCTTCTCTGTGTCTTGCACGGCAGTACTACCAGTTCTTGAATAGATCTGACCGGAAGGCCCAAGATAGGGCGCGTAAATTCAGTAATTAGACCGGCGCATGACCAGTCATGCTGTGTTATTCCAATAGGAGACAGTGCGATAGAGAATGTAGAGGAAGGCATTGAGAAACCCGGTTAGTGCAAAGAGATTGCCAAGCTGATACCAGACTCGTTCAAATGGGAGTCCGAGTTCAGTGATGCCGTATGTAAAAAACGCGGCAATGGCTCCCCATATAATCAGAATTGCTGCGATTCGTGCACCATCGGCGACATACTCTGTTACCGGCTGTGGCTCTGGAATAGTGGACACGCCAGACGCTTCTCAGCCCGTTCGCATAGACTTCTGGAAAGGTAAAAAACCCATTTAATTTATCATATTTAACACGAACACATTGTGAGAGAGATTCTCTATATACAGCAGTCGGGTTGTGACAGGAACAGGGTAGGTGAACTTGACGCTGCTGAATACAGGGCGCATAGTCAGCATTCGAACCAAGCGTGCGTGAACCCGATAGCGGAGCTCAATGCATGGACGCTATTGGCCGGTTAAGACTGGTTTTCACACGAAAGAGCAATGGTCGAGTTCAGTGTAACTCGTCGATTGTTTCCAACAACGCCGAAGGGTTCTGTGATCCGATGACGACTGACTTTGCGTTCTTTCGGTCAATCTTAATGCCACTCCCCCGCGTCGTCATGTATGCCACCGTGTTCGCTGTCCACCTAATTCCAATCCCACCGTAGGTGAGCAATCCGAAGTCCGCGCGTTCGACCCGCTCTATCCGGTCGAATGGTAGCCGCCGAAACGAACGATGAATCGGTGCGAACCGTACGTAAATCCCATCGTCACGCACCTCTGTTATGAGTTTTATAGAGTACAACAACCCCGCAACAGTCAATATAACCAACGCTCCAACCACAGAGCTGAATACGAGTGTTGGAACACTAGCCAGTACGAGAAGTGCCCAAATCCAGGGTTGCCGCATACGTTGAGTCTCGCGGAACAGCGGTTCTTCGGTCATGTAATATGCATCAGTGTATGTATATTTAAATAGGTTCCCAGCATCGCAATACTGTTGAGAATCGATCAGTAAACATCATAGTCGAAAACTGTTTTATTCAAGCTCCCAACCGTTCAGTATGGACGACGCTGGGGAGAAAAAACCAGCCAAAATACAAAACGGGGAAGAATCGACAGAGTCTCCCGTAACACAGTTTTCTCTCACACCGTTCGAACTTGTCACAGAGGAGACGCGTGCTACCATACTTGACACACTAGCGAGTTATCAGGCCGAGAATCCGCGAGATCCGTCGGTGGGATTCAAGGATCTCCGCGAGACCGCAGGGATCGAGGATTCTGGAAATTTCAACTACCATCTCAACAAACTACAGCCGTCGTACGTCAGACAGACTGAGAACGGATACGCGCTGACAAACGCAGGGACATCACTCGTTGGGACGCTCCGGGCTGGCGTCGGTGTCGAGAGGGCCTGCGGGCCGAAGTCCCTCGATGCGACGTGCAGTATCTGTGACACCGAACTCTCCGTCCGCTACGAGGACGCAATCCTTTCAATATCGTGTGAGAATGACCACGACTATCCACGGGACTTTCTCCCTCCGAGAGCAGTCGACGGACGGACACTCGAAGAGGCAATTTCCATCCAGAAACATCGGACGTTACACGACTGTGAACTTGTCCGTAACGGGGTGTGTCCTGCATGTTTCGACGATGTCGAACGCCAGCATACGGTGCTGGACGCACCGCAAGCGAGTCACGTTCTCATTGCGACCTGCGAGGGCTGTGGACGGGTGTCAGGTTCTCCGATTGGCACGTACCTGCTCCGAGAACCACCGGTCGTGGCATTCTATCACGACCACGGTGTCGACATCACCGAAACATCGTTGTGGGATCTGGAGTTGGTTATTGCGGATCCGACAGTGCGGTCAGAAGATCCACTCCGACTGTCGCTGTCGGTCGAACAAGGCGGGGAACAATTAACACTGGTCGTCGATAAATACACGCAACTGATTGATAGTGAGCGTACTTGCGTCAACAGTTAGACCGACCCCCACTCCTCAGACCGGCGGTTAGCTGTGTCGTTCGACGAATGTCGTGATATCTTCGACGACACGCTGGTCGAAAACAGCGTCGGCATTGAAGTACTCTGCCCCTGTAGAGGGTCCGGTTCCGTCTTGAAACAAGTGATTGAGGCCCTCATAGAGTTCGAGCCGAACGTTTGACTGATCGGAGAGTGTTTCTCTCCAAATCGGAAAATCTCCGTCGGGAGTTACCTGGTAATCGCGGTCTCCCTGCCCGACGAATCGGGGAATCTCTAACTCAGCGGCCGCCTCAGGACCATCGTACTCGGCGAGACTCTGAAAGTACTCGCGGCCGCCGAGGCCGAGCACCACCTCGTCGTCGTCGATATCGAGTGAACGGATTTTTTCAGCTCTCTCTCGCGCATTGGCAAGCGCTTCCTCGCGTTCTGACTCGGAGAGGTTCTGTTGCTCAATAAGATGACGACGTTGATCGAGAACCGTCTCAGCTATCGGTCGGGTCGGTCCAGGTGCGAGCATGAGAACGCCAGCGAGGCGTTCGTCACGTGTTGCGATGCGCGGAGCAAGTACGCCACCCAGGCTGTGTCCAACAACGAATACACTGTCAGCAGCTACTCCCTCTTGTGAACGGAGACGCTTGAGTGCAGTTACCGCGTCGTCTGTCGTCACATCGTTGACTGTCACGTCTGAACGGTCAACATCACAGGCGTTGGTCCGTTTGTCGTACCGCAGTACGGCGATACCACGACTAGCTAGCCCCCACGAAAGTTCTTTGTACGGTTTGTTCGGGCCGAAGGTCCCGTCTCTGTCGATCGGCCCGCTTCCGTGGACAATAACCAATCCGGGGACCTGTGCCTCATCCGGAGGCAGGGAGAGTGTTCCACCTAACTCACACGATGTGGTCGCATCGATCGTGACTGTTGTCTCGGTAAACGCCGACGTGTCTACGTATGACGGTTGCTCCCAGCTATACTCCTCCTGTGCTGTGATCTGGTAGCTCTGGACACCCTTTCTCGTCAGCACGACCTCAAACGTATTCCTAACCCTGGCAAAAGCAGTCTTGACAATAACAAGAGCGGCTCCGTCTGTCCTCTTTTGATATTCGCTCTCGACAATCGATTCGAACTCTCCCGACGTAGTGACGATTTGTTGCCAGCTGTTCTCCATGTCTGTAACAGAGAAATCCGCCGCTGTGGGAGTGAGGAGTCGTTCATGGGCAGCCTCAAACGAACCGTCACTCTGAAGCGTTAGAAAATTCCGGGCGCGCCGTTCGAGCATAGCTGGGTCCAAGTCAGTTTTCGCTCGCTCTGAAGACTCGTTCGACTCTGGGCTTCCGTCCGTCCTCGAAACAGGCGAAGAGCCACTGTCGTCGCCGTCGCTGGAACACCCCGCTATCACCACAACCGAAAGAGAACCCACGCTCCTGAGAATTTTCCGCCGGTCTGTGCCACCGTTACTCGTTGTCGGACTGGGGGTCTTTGTCGAGTTATGAAGCTTCATTATCACGCTATTACTGTCGTCTATGAAATAAATCGAACCAGCACTCCGATACAGTTAGAGTTTTTATATGTGAGACAATGACACCGCCCCTGTTGGTAGTGCCCTTCTTATTGTGTCTCGCTGGAATTGCTCGAAACGAATCGTTCAGTATGCAGGCGGAGCTACCAACGGTTTCACACAGTTATGCGTGCAAGATGTATGCTCTATATCTTGCACGGCAGTTGTAACAAATTACTGATGAGTGCGTTCTCTTGCGTATCACTGCACCGCCCTACAGAGCGGTTGGTTCACGAACGATACCGTGACATCCGAAGTGATAGAATACTACATAGAACGTCCATATTTTATATCTCTGTTGTAATATCGTCAGGGTGTCCCTCATTCCGCCGGATTGGACAAAATCCGGCACAGTCGCTCAACTAACGGCGAGCCGTGCTCAGCCCCCAAACTCGTCGAGTGTCGCGTTGATACCTGGCCGAGTGTCCCGGATTCGAGTCCCTTCGATATCGAGGTCGAGCGTCCGGACGGCGGCCTCGCCGACGCGGTCGCTCTCGGCTTCGGGCGCGTAGACGCCGAGTCGCCACTGGTCTTGCTGGGCCTGTCGGATGGCACTGACGAGCGTCGACTGCTCGCCGAGCCGACGGACCTCGCCGTTGACGAGCACCCGCGAGGTCGACTCAGTCATTGACGGCTCCGAGGGAACGTCGAGGATAACCGCAGACGGGTCGACGCCGGCCTCGGCGGCGACCTCCCGTTCGAGCTCTCGGCGCTGTTCGTGGTCCGCATCGAGCACCGCATCGGGCACGGCGTCGAGCTCTGCCCAGATAGAGCGTTTGTACAGGCGGCGTTCGTCGAGCATCCGTGCGTATTCTGCACTCTCCTCGCAGTCCCGGAGCAGTGCGTGAAAGCCGTGGTCGTCCATCCGACGAATCGTCTCGGCGTCGGCTGCGCCGGCCTCCAGGGTTCGCTCGGTCGCCCGTCGGAGCATCGCCTTGGCGATGCGGGCGACGTGATGCTGGTAGACCGTCGGATTCATCAGCGCCCGCGCAAGCAGCAGGCTCTCTGCGGCTTGGACGTTACCCTCGTCGAGGACGAGGGTCCCATCGACGAATCGAAGCTCTCGAATCAGGCGCTCGTGGTCGATCGTTCCGTAGGGTGCGCCGGTGTGGTGGGCATCTCTCACGAGGTAATCCATCCGGTCGACGTCGAGTTCGCCGGAGACAAGCTGTCCCAACTCGCCGTCGCCGGCGATGAGGTCGGCAATCCGGTCCGGATTCAGCCCCTCCTCGGTGAGAATCTCTGCCACCTGCCCGCGGCCGATGAGCCCGTGAACCTCGTCGTGGTAGGTTCCCGTCTCCCGGTAGATGACCGACTCGATGTTGTGGCTGTACGGGCTGTGTCCGATATCGTGGAGGAGAGCCGCTGCGCGGACACGCTCGGCCTGCTGGCCCTCGATTCCGAGGTGGTCCAGCGCTCGGTCCGCAAGATGGAAGACACCGAGGCTGTGTTCGAATCTGGTGTGGTTCGCAGAGGGGTAGACCATCCGGACGGTGCCCAGTTGGTTGATTCGTCGTAGCCGCTGTACCGGTGGGGTGTCGAGTAACTTCTCTGCAACCCCACCGACCTCGATATGGTCGTGGACGCTGTCTTTGATTGTTGCCATTATCCGACAGTTGGTCGTCATGATTTAAAAGAGTCAGCCATTAGCGTTGTACGATTGGCCGTTTCGGAGGCCGAGCGCGCCATGTCTTCGATATCACCCTCCTAGGGACCGGTCTATCAAAGGGCGGGCGGTTTATCATTCCGGACTCACATAGACGGTGGTATGGTGACGTTTCTCTCCGGCGGCACGGGGACGCCGAAACTCCTGGCGGGTGCTGAGGACACCTTCTCACCCGAGGAGACAACCGTCGTCGCGAACACGGGCGACGACGTGATGCTCGGCGGGTTCCTGGTCTGTCCGGACGTGGACACGGTGCTCTTTCTCGGCGGGGGCGTTCTTGACCGTGAGACCTGGTGGGGTATCGCGGACGACACCACCAACACCAACGACAGGCTCCAGGAAATCGCCGAGACAGCCGACCTCGGGACAGGACCCCGATATCTCGACGAGACGGCGCAGACAGCGGGCCGCGATATCGCTGCCTGGCGACGCTTCTCTGGCGTCGGCGAGTTCATGCTCATCGGCGACCGGGACCGGGCGGTCCACCTGACGCGGACGGGCCTGCTCGACGAGGGGTACTCTCTGACCGAGGCGACGGCGTTGCTGGCCGAGACCTACAACGTTCCCTGGGAGCTGTTGCCGATGAGCGACGACCCGGTCGCCTCGCTCATCGAGACGCCGGCGGGAACGATGCACTTCCAGGAGTTCTGGGTCGCACGGAACGGCGAGCCAGCCGTCGAGGGTGTCGAGTTCCGAGGTGGAGAAAGTGCCGACCCGACACCCGCCGTGCTCGACGCACTGGCGGAGCCAGTCGTCATCGGTCCCTCGAACCCGGTGACGAGTATCGGACCGATGCTCGCCCTGGATGGGTTCGAAGAGGCGCTGGAATCGACGACGGTCGTCGCAGTCTCGCCGTTCGTCGAAGACGAGGTGTTCTCGGGGCCGGCGGCGAAGTTGATGGCGGCAGAGGGATACGAGCCGTCGACGGCAGGAATGGCAGCGGCGTACCCCTTCGCCGACGGATTCGTGCTCGACACCGACGACGGGACCGCGCTCGACCGGCCGGTCGTCCGGACAAACACTACGCTACGCAGTGAGGCGGATTCGGCACGCGTAGCCCGTGCCGTTCGCACGCTCTTGAACGATCTTGAATGACTCGTGACAACACTCCCCAACACGAACCCGCTTTCAACCCGCCGGTTGCGCTGGCCAGCCTGAGCGGCCGGTCTGACGCAGAGTGGGCGGCCACCGGAGCCGAGTACGCTGGCGTCGCCTTCCTCGGTGGAATCGCCATCGACGAGGCGACCAGGGAGGCCGCACGAGCGATGGTCGACCGCGACCGGACGGAGTACCTTCCTGCTGACCCGACCGCATTCATCGACGACCAACTCGCGCGGACCGCCGACCTTCCCGTGCGACCCGGGTTCAACGTCCGGACCGTGGCGTTACCGCCGCTCGCCGAGGCCGCCGAGGTCTGCCGGAGACACGACGCGATTCTCGAAATCAACGCCCACTGCCGGCAGACAGAAATCTGTGCGGCAGGGAGCGGAGAGTCGCTGTTGACCGAGCCGGACCGCCTCTGTGAGCAGGTTGCCGTCGCGGACGAACACGGGGACGCGGTCAGTGTCAAGGTCCGTGCCGAAGTTCCCGGCGTCGACCTGCCCGCACTGGCGCGTCGCGTTGCAGATGCCGGCGCTGAGTATCTGCATCTGGACGCGATGGATTCCGAGGCGGTTGTCGGGGAGGTAGCTGGGGCGGCCGATATCACCGTCATCGCCAACAACGAGGTCCGGGACCGCGCCTCCGTGGCTGAGTACCTCTCTCACGGGGCAGGTGCGGTCAGCGTCGGGAGACCGAGTGACGACCCGCGTGTGCTCTCACGCATCCACAGTGCTGCAACCGAGTGGTTCGACGCCGACGGAGGTTTCAGGGACGACCCAGACACACGAACGATGACGAACATAGAGACCACACAGACAATCGGAGGCGGTGAGTGATGGACCGACCCGAGCGGTCGACGGCCGCAAACGCACAGCTCGCACTGTTGCTCGAAGTGTCTGGAACTCCAAAACCCGGCAATGTCGACAGAGAGCGCGAGTACGACGATCTGCGTTTCGAGCATTTCATGGCGGGTGCTGCCGGTGCGCGCGATGGGCTGGAGCTAGCGACAGGGGACGAACCCGTCGGCCGCGCATTCGAGCGAGCCGTCGCGGGAATGAGCCACCAGCGCGGCGGCAACACGCAGTTCGGCGCGCTCTTGCTCGTGACGCCACTGGCCGCGGCCGCGGCACAGGGAGCACTCTCTCGAGAGGGTGCCCGCGGCGTCGTCGCCGATACGACCGTCGAAGACGCGGTGATCTTCTATCGTGCGTTCGACCATGTCGATGTCGCTGTCGACGACCCGCCGGAGGGGATGGAGCCACTCGACGTGCGTCGGGGGAGCGAAGCCGAGTCCGCCATCCGCGACCGCGGCCTGACGCTGAAAGACGTGATGGAACAGAGCACAGATGTCGACGGCATCGCCGCCGAGTGGGTTGATGGCTTCCCGCGGACGTTCGAGGCCGCACACGGACTGTCACAGAGCGACGGCCCGGTGGCGAACCGCGCGTCGGCGCTGTTTCTGGCACTGCTCGCAAGCGAGGTCGACACGTTCGTCGTGACCCAGCACGATACGGAGACGGCCCTGGAGGTCCGGGACCGAGCACAGGCAGTCCTCGATGGCGACGAGGACCCCTACGACCTCGCCAGAGAGTTCGTCGACCGCGAGATAAATCCCGGAACGACGGCTGATATCGTTGCTGGCGCGCTGTTTATTGCGCTCGAACGCGGACTGTCGGTGTGATGACAGCGACGGGGTGGCCGGTCGAGCTTCGCGGCGTGACCGAGTCGATTGTCGCCACGCTCGGCCCCAACAACCGATACAACTTCGCGGCGCTTGGTCTCCACGTCCCAGACGATGGGATCGACCCCGGAAGCACCGAAACCGTCCGGGCGCGAACCTGGGGACGAACCCGGACGTGGCGCAATTTCACAGAGCGCGGGTCCGGCATCGTCCAGTTCAGCCGCGACCCGGTGCTGTTCGTCGACGCCGCGCTCGATATCTACGAGCAAGACGAGCCGGTCCACGACGAGGCGGCCGCCTGGGTCACGGTCTCTGCAGAACAGACAGACGAGGGAACCGAGGGGGACACGCAGTGGGTCGACTGGGAGCTGACCCCTGAGGAGTCAACGCACCGTCGTGAGGTAACTCCGGCCTTCAACCGTGGCTACGCGGCAGTCGTCGAAGCGACCGTCGCCGCCTCTCGCCTGGATGTCGATGCATACGACAGAGAGACGCTCGTCGATCGAATCGACTACTTCGGCGATGTTGTCGAACGGTGTGGCGGACCACGCGAGCGTGAGGCGTTCGGCCGAATCGAATCCCAATTCGAGTTATAGGCCGCCCTTGAACATCGCGAGACCGGTTTTGAGATAGGAGGGTCTGGTCACCAGATCGTGTTCGGCCTGTGTGAGCATGAAATCGAAGATATCGATGTTCTCCGCGAGGTGTTCGCGGGAGGTCGACATCGGAATCGTCATGACGTTGTCGTGTTGGGTCGCCCACCGTAGCGCCACCTGTGGGCCTGTCTTGTCGAATTTCTCGCCGAGGTTCCACAGCAGGTCGTCGTCGATAGCGCCGCCGTTTGCGAGCGGACTGTATCCCGTAAGCACGATATCGTGCTGCTGGCAGTACGAGAGCAACTCGCGTTGGGGCCACCAGGGATGGAAGAGCACCTGATTGGTGAAAATCGGCGCATCAGAGTACTCGCGTGCGCGGTGGAGCCTGTCGGTCCCGAAGTTACTCACGCCGATGTGACGGGTCAGCCCCTGGTCGCGGGCCGCGTTGAGCCCCGCCATGACCGTTTCGAGGTCTGCAACCGGATTCGGCCAGTGGATGAGCAGCAGGTCCACCTGGTCGACCCCGAGCTGGTCGACGCTCTCCTCGGTTGAAGCGACGATGTCGCTGACAGTCCGGTTGGTGGGCAACACCTTCGTCGTGAGAAACACCTCCTCTCTGTCGGGGTCAGCCTCGGTAATCGCTCGCCCGACACCGTCCTCGTTCTCGTAGGCCTGTGCGGTGTCGACGTGGCGATAGCCGAGCTCCAGTGCCGTCGAGACGGCGTCTTCGGCCGTCTCGCTGTCCATCTGCCAGGTTCCGACACCGAGTTTCGGCACCTCGTCTCCGCATCGAGTGACGTACTCCATACCTACTGTTGGGACAGTCTCTCCATATGCCTTCTCCTGGCGATGCAGGCACTCCTCATAGTGATTGTTGCGAGTCGTTACCGCCGTCGGGAAACGAGGTGTGGGTCTCACGCCGTGAAACACCGAGATTCGCGACGCGGTCACGAAAATAACCGCAACAATTACTATCAGGCGAGGATGTGTGCCGTGATATCGTCCCGGATAATCGTGTCACAGTAGACACAGCGAATGCCGTCTTCGAGCACTTCGAACTCGGAGTCGACGGGCTCTCCCTCGGTGGTGATACAGTTGTGATTCGAGCACTGGAGCACACCCGAGACCCGCTCTGGGCGCTCGACACGGTGTTTTTCGACCACATCGAAGCTCTTGATGATGTTGATGCTCGCCTCCGGTGCAACGAGTGAGAGAACATCGACCTCAGACTGGCTCAGCTCGCGGTCTTCAACCTTGACGACATCCTTGCGGCCGAGACGGTCCGAGGGGACGTTCATTCCAATCGAGACGACATCACCCTCCCTGCCGTCGATGCCGAGAATTGCGAGGACGTTCAGCGCTTGGCCGCCCGGGATGTGGTCGATGACTGTCCCCCGTTCGATTTTGCTGACGCGGAGTTCTTCGTTGGTCATTGGTCACCTCCAAGCAGTAGATCGAGCAGTGCCATTCTGACAGGGACGCCGTTGTGTGCCTGCTCGAAGTAGTTCGCGTTCGCGGTCTCGTCGACATCGTAGGCAATTTCGTCGACCCGTGGGAGCGGGTGCATCACAGCCAGGTCGTCTTTCGCAACCGAGAGACTCTCGGCGTCGATCTGGTATTCGCCGGCGACTTTGCGGTACTCGGACTCGTCGGGGAATCGCTCGCGCTGAATACGAGTCACGTACAGCACGTCGAGGGAGGGAAGAATCGCCTCTGGGTCGGTGTGTTCTTTCACTTCCGACCCCTCCTGGTGGAGGTCGTATCTGACCTTCCGGGGGAGCTGGAGACTTTCTGGGCTGATGAAGTGTTGGCTCACGTCGAAGTTTGTCAGCGCGTGGGCAAGCGAGTGGACGGTGCGCCCGTATTTTAGATCGCCCATGATGCCGATAGAGACATCGTCGAGGCCCGCGTTCTCACGGATCGTATAGAGGTCGAGCAACGTCTGTGTTGGGTGTTGCCCGGCCCCGTCGCCGGCGTTGATGAGCGGCACGTCGACAAACTCACTCGCCATCTCCGCGGCCCCCTCACTCGGATGGCGCAACACCAGTGCGTCGGCATACCCCTCGACAACGCGGACCGTGTCGGCAAGACTCTCCCCTTTCTTGACCGAGGACGAGTCGACCGGTCCCATGTCGACGATATCGCCGCCGAGTCGTTTCATCGCGGCCGAGAAACTCATCTTCGTCCGCGTGCTCGGCTCGAAAAACAGGAGTCCGAGCAGTGCCCCCTCGTGTCGGTTGGCGACGGCAGACGGGTCCGCCGCCAGCTCCGACGCGCGGTCGAGGACCGCCTCGATATCCTCGCGCGAGAGCTGTCGCGCACTTGTGATGTGGTCGTGACGCATCGCTCGAAGCACCGGTGCGGACACTATTTAATTCACCGACACTGCCCCGACATGTCCCGTGATGCCGTACCGTGGGTTCATATCCGATGGGGGGCCAGCCTCGCTATGCTCGCGTTCGCAGGCGGAAAAGGCGGCTGTGGAAAGACGACGACCACCCTCGGCGTGGCCGCTGCGCTCGGGCGATGCGGAGCCGACCCGCTCGTTGTCGACGGCGACTGTGACATGCCCGACGTTCATCACCGGCTGGGGTTACCACGGGATGAGGGAATCGATGCCCTTGCTCGGGGTCGCCCACTCCGGGCGGTGACCAGCAGGACCGACGCGCTTCCTGGTGTTAGCGTCGTTCAGGGAGGAAAACGAGAGGCCTTGGAGCCCGCGCTTCGGCGAGCACAGCCGTGGGACGGTCCGGTGCTTGTCGACTGCGGTGCAGGGACGAACCCTGACGCCGTCACGCCGCTTCGACACGCCGAGCGGGCCATCATTGTCTCGACCGACCAGCCCCAATGCATCGAAGACGCGGAGACGACCCGCCGAATAGCTTGGCGACTCGATACGTCTGTCGCCGGGGTCGTCGTCCGCCGAAGTGTCCAGGCCGGAGCCGACGACACGGTCTCGACGCGCCGACGTATCCCACCAGAGTGGCACATCCTTGGCGATGTCCCTGTCGCCGATACGCCACTGGAAGATGATAGCACTATGGACGTGTTTCAAACAATCGCAGCGGCGGTCTACCAGACCACGGGGACTGGAGACAGACACCGATAGAGATGTTTCTGTGGTCAGCGTAGATACCGTAGGCGGAATATTTAACGGGCGGTATACCAAAGTCAGAGTAGATGACAGACCGGCTGCGGACCGGGATCGATGTCCTCGACCGGAAGCTCGACGGCGGTATCCCAGCCGGTAGTATCGTCGCGCTGTCGGCGAGTCCGGCCAGCCAGGCCGAGCTGTTTCTCTACGAGCTGACGGCGACGCGTGGCACGCTCTGGCTCTCGCTGAATCGGACGGGCGAGGCTGTCAGGGATAGTATCGAGAACACGCCGGCCGAAACCGGCGACCCGACGGTGCGCCACATCTCCGGAGAAGCGCCGCTCGATAACGCCGGAAAGCTTGTGAGCGCACTCCCCGAAACCTCGAATCTCATCGTCGACCCCATCGACGTGCTCGAATCACAGGAGCCCCCATCCCGGTTCCGGAGTTTCATGAACGACCTCCAGAACCACATCTTTAACACCAACAGTATGGCGATACTGCACTGCCTGAAGAGTCGGTCGACGCCACCGTTACGGGACACGACAGAACACTTCGCGGATGTGGTTTTCGACCTCGAAACGAACGTCGCCGGTGACGAGATCGAAAACAGGTTGTCGATTCCGAAGTTCCGGGGCGGTCGAGCGCCTGCCGACACTATCAAGCTCGAACTGATTGACGAGGTCTCTATCGACACCAGCCGAGATATCGCTTGAAAACGCTTTTCCAAACGCTTAACAGCCACTCACCAGACCTGTCGGTATGAAACAGGTCCGATTTCGCGACCGAGCAGGAACTGTCAGAACCGGCGAATGGGTCGACGACGACGGCACGCCAGCCGACACCGAGACAGCAGGACAGGGCGGCGAGATTCGGGCCGCGGGGCAATCCTACGACCCCGACGCGGTGACGATTCTGCCGCCGTCCGAGCCGAGTAAGATTGTCTGTGTCGGTCGGAACTACGCTGCCCACGCCGACGAACGTGGCGAAGACGTTCCAGACAGGCCCTTGCTCTTTTTGAAGGGACCGAACGCCGTCGCGAGCCACGGAAGCGACATTTCGCTGCTCGCGGAGAAAGACCGACAGGAGTACGAGGCCGAGTTGGCGGTCGTCATCGGCGAGCAGTGCCGCCACGTCGACGAGGCCGACGCGATGGACGTCGTCGCGGGCTTCACCTGCATGGTCGACATCTCGAACCGCGACGACCAGGACCGCGAGACGAACTGGATTCGGGGAAAGGCCTTCGACAACGCCGCGCCGCTCGGGCCGGTGTGTGCCGACCCCGAACACGTGCCCGACGACGCTACCGTCGAGCTACACTGCAACGGCGAGCGCCGGCAGTCCTCGACGCTCGACCATCTCATCTTCCCGATTCCTGAGCTGATTGCCGAGATTACTGCCTACATGACACTCGAACCAGGGGATATCATCGCCACCGGAACGCCCGAGGGGGTTGGTCCGCTTTCTGACGGCGACCACGTGCGCGTCACAATCGAGGGTGTCGGACAGCTGACCCACACTGTCACCGTCCCCGAGGAGGACTGACGCCGTCTGTTCTCACGGCAGCACCGGAGTCAGCAGACCACACAGAGCCGACAGCTTATCTGTATTCCCGCCAAGATGTGGCCGTGAGCACGTTCGACGCCGTTGTGTTCGACCTCGACGGAACGCTCTGTCACCGGACTCAGGACACCGACGCACTCTACCACGAGGCCTTCGAGAGTGTTGGGGTCGAACCCTTCGCCGAGCCCGCGGCGCTGTGGGCGTGTCTCGATGGGCCGCCCGAACACGACGACCAGGTGGGCTACATCGGCGCGGGGTTCGCACGTCTGGCCGCACAGCACGGCCGCACGGATGTCGACCCGGTGGCGCTGGCGGCCGCGTTTACCGACCGCGTCGACGACAGTAACGTGGAACTCAGTACAGGTGCGAGAGCGGCACTCGACAGCGCGAGGGAGGTCGGTGCGGTTGGGCTGGTAACGAACGGACCACAGCGACGTCAGGGTATCAAACTCGACGCGCTCGGCATTCGAAAGTACTTCGAGACGACCGTCTATGCCTACGATTTGCCCCGACGGAAGCCACATGCCGCTCCCTTCGAGCGGGCGCTCGCGGACCTCGATGTCGAACCGTCGGACGCGCTGTACGTGGGCAACTCGCTCGGCTACGACGTCGCCGGTGCACAGAACGCAGGTATGGTGGTCGCGTGGCTCCGGGGTGAGGGCGATTCTGGAATGTACGACCCCGAGTACATCCTCGATTCACTCGATGCTCTGCCTGCGTTGCTGGAGGGTGAGCGATGACCCGCATCACCGACGTCGTGCCGGACGAGTCGTTCGCGGCGGCCGCAGAAACTGCATTACAGTCGGTCACGACGACGGAGCCAGCTGAGTTCCGGCGGCTGGGACGAGGGAACCGAAAGCTCTCGATGCTTGTCACCTACGAGACGCGTGACTCGGTCGTGGTACAGCTCTGTGAGGAGCGCACCTGGCTCCAGACAGAGTCGACGCTGCTCGCGCATATCCGGAAGCAAACGGCGGTACCAGTCCCGCCCGTACTTGCCTCCGGTGTCACTGCCGGAGTCGCCTATATGGTCACCGCCCACGTCACTGGCGAGGACCTCCACGAGACGTTCACTAAACTCGGAGACGCGGGCAGGCGACGGCTCGCCCGAGCGTTTGGCTCCCATCTGGCCGCGCTGCACGAGCAGTTCCGGTTTGACAGCTACGGGACACTCGCTGTCGACGGCGACTTCTTGCGGGCATGGCACGAGGACTGGGGCGACTGGTTCGACGAGTACGGCCGAAACGCGGTTGGGCGACTCCCGACGGCGTTCGACCCGCTCCGAGACGACCTGTTGGCGCTGTTCGACGCCTACGAGGCCGGAGACCCGCCAGCCCGGCTGTACCCCTGGGATTTCAGGCCCGGTAACGCGCTGGTCGAAGGCGGGGAACTGGCTGCGGTTCTCGACTGGGAGGCACCGATGGCCGCCGCGCCCGCACTCTCGGTAGCCAAAGCGGAGTATCTCATCGCGGAGTGGTACGTCGAGAACGCAGAGCCGCTTCGCCAGGCCTTCATCGAGGGGTACGAGAGGCTGCGAGAGTATCCAACAATCAAGCGCGTCCACCGGGCCGCCGCAATCGCCGACAGCGCTGTCGACTCGACGGGGATAGTTACCAACCCGATGTATCCGGAACACGACACCGAAGCCGCCGTCGAGTTCCACTGCAAGGCGCTGGGTCGACTGCTGTAGTTACTCGTACTCGTAGAAGCCTTTCCCGGTCTTCTTGCCGAGTTCGCCCGCTTCGACCTTCCGCTTGAGGAGGTAGGCAGGCTTGTACCGGTCGCCGAGTTCGTCGTGGAGGGTCTGACTTGCGTCGAGACAGATGTCGAGGCCGATGTGGTCTGCGAGCTCCAGCGGCCCCATCGGGACGTTCGTTCCGAGCTTGAGCCCCTGGTCGAGGTCCTCCTTGCTGCTGACGCCCTCGTCGTAGGCCCGGATACCTTCGTTAATCCAGGGCATCAACACGCGGTTGACGACGAAGCCGGGTTTGTCGTCTGCCTCCCAGGTGGTCTTTTCGAGGTCCTCGGAGAACTCGTGGGCGAAGGTGACAGCCTCGTCTGTGGTTCGCTCGCCGACGACGACCTCGACACCTTTCATCACCGGGACGGGGTTCATGAAGTGTATCCCGACGACCTGTTCGGGGCGACTCGTTGCGCTCGCAATCGACGTAATCGACAGCGTGCTGGTGTTCGTCGCCAGAATCACGTCGTCGTCGGTGGTGTCGTCGAGTGACCCGAACACGTCCTTTTTGACGTCCATGTTCTCGACGACAGCCTCGATGACCACATCTGCCTCGGCGAGGTCGTCAAGCTCAGTCGTTCCGGTGATGCGGTCTCTGGCTGCGTCGGCCTCCTCCTCGCCGATGTGGTCGCCGGAGACCATCCGGTCGAGACTGGAGTCGATGGTGTCGAAGCCGGCCTCGACGTACTCCTGTTCGACATCGCGCATGATGACGTCGTATCCGCTGGTCGCCGAAACCTGTGCGATACCGCTACCCATGTTGCCGGCGCCGACGACGCCGACGGTCTCGATTTCATCGAGTGTGCGCATATCCGACTTTCCGACCGGGGACAGTGTAAGTCTGCCGGGATTGGCGTCGCCGGTGTGCGTGACGAGGGAGTGTTCATCTAAGAAAGAGTACCAAGAGAGGGCAGAACAGCAAGAAAGCCCCGAGCCGTTCGACGGCTGCGACTCGCTGCGGTCCTCACTCCGTTGCGGTCCTTGGGTCGTCTCGCTCGTCGAACGGCTCGCCCCTTTCAGTCCCGCCCCAACTCGCTTTCTTGCTGTTTCACATCCCATCGCTAGCCAACACGCTAACCGAACCACTGCTGATACCGAAGTCCACAGATTTAGGCCTCTCTCGTCCGAACCGACAGCCATGACAGAGACACTGTTTCTCCGCAACGACGAAATTATGGACCTCGCGACGCCCGCAGAGTACGTCGACGTCGTCCGAGAGGGTTACCGCGAGCATGGCGAGGGCGCACCCGCCGAGCCCCGCCGTCTGCTCGCAAACGAGGAGCCGCCGGGTATGATGACAGGCTATTTTGCCGTCCTACCCGAGGCGGGTGCGATGGGCGGCTACACCTACGCCGCAGGCTTTGGCAACCGGGATGCACACTTCATCTTGCCGCTGTTCGATGTCGAGTCTGGCGAGCCGCTGGCTGTGCTCGACGGCGCTGGTCTGAATCCGTTCAAAACTGGCGCGGCGGGTGCGGTCGGCGTCGATGCCCTCGCCCGCGAGGACGCCTCTCGACTCGGCGTCATTGGCAGCGGAACCCAGGCACGAGGACAGGTGCTGGCGACGGCGACGGTCCGAGACCTCGATACCATCTCGGTGTACTCCCGAACACCCGACAACCGCGAGGCCTTCGCCACGGAGATGGACGACAGACTTGATGCGACCGTCGAGGCCGTCGAGACCAGCGCGGCGGCCGTCTCGGGACAGGACATCGTCATTACGGCGACGAACGCGTCCGAACCGGTCTTCGAGAGTGCTGCCCTCGACCCGGGAACGCACGTCACGGCCATGGGACAGTACAATTCAGAAAAGCGAGAGATTGACGGAACTACTGTCGCGCGGTCCACCTACGTGGTCGACCTCAACGGTCGTCTCGAACAGGACGCGGGCGCCTACATCATGGCCCGTGAGGAGGGAGCTATTGACGCGGACCATGTCCACGCCGAACTCGGCGAGGTCGTCGCAGGTGAGGCGGCGGGTCGGACCTCGACAGAGGAGATAACGGTCCTCGACAGCGGTGGAACCGGTATCGAGACCGTCGCGGTGGCAAAACTGCTCTACGACAGAGCGAGCCAGAAGGGATTAGGCGAGACAATCGAGTTCACGCCGGCAAGTGAGGCGTTCCTGTAGTCACAGCACGGATTCGAGGCCGAGTGCCTGAGCAAGCGTCAGCCCACTCCAGAGCGCGCCGGCGAGATAGCCGGCGATCGCGCCGCCGTTCAACAGCGGGAGTCCGGCGTGAGCGCGCCCTTTCAACACCATCCACAGCAACACGATCAGCCCTGCGAGGATTCCAACCATTGACGTTACCGCCGGCAGCGGCGCGGAGGCGACGCCGAGGCTGATATCCGAGCCACTCTCGGCGAAAAACGCCGCGCTCGCGACCAGCACTGTCGGAATGACCGCGTCACCGAGGCCGATGAAGAGGGCGTCGCGCTCGGGGAGGCGTTCGCGGACGGCCGCTTCAAGGTCATCGCCGAGGTCATCGAGGACACCGGATTCGAGTCGGTCGAACGCTGCGTCGTCCAGCTCGGCGACGCCCTCCGGCCCGAGCGCTTCGAGGCGCTCTCTGTCGAGTGGCTCGCTCTCACCGTCCTCGTTGTGGGATTCGACATGGTCGGGCCCGCCGTCGTCGAGAAACGAGTACGAGAGCGTGATGGGGACGACGAAGACGACGGGTATCTTCAGGTCCATCGCACCCGAGGCCAGCGTCAGCATGTGCTCGGTGCCGTAGACGCTGATTGCGTCGTAGACGGCGAGCACTGTAAGTAACACGAGCGCCGGCAGGATGCCAAAGTTGACGCCGAACAGCCCCGCAGCGCCGATGCCCATGAGTATCCCCGCGGCGTCAATGACGTACCACTCCGGATGGATATACAGCGCCAGCCCGACGACCGCAGCCCCGCCGACGGCGAGCAGATTGACCGGTCCGCCGCCGACCGCAACGGAGAGGCTCTCGGGAGCCAACACCTCGAAGACGTAGAAGGCGATGTACGCACCCGAGAAGATGATGGCGAGGCGGAGAATCGACTCGCCGCCGTACTTGAACGCCAACAGCATCAGCCCGGTCATGGCGAGGATTGCGACGAGATAGGCGATGCTGATAGTCGGATCGCTCGTGTCCTCGACGACCTGGTGGCCCTCCTGTTGGAAGGGTTCGACGAGTGCGAGCGTCCCGACCTGGACGAGGAAGAAAATCAGGACGATACCCGCACTCGCGAGGAGTGTCCGGGACCGGTGATTCATACAGGAGCCTCGACTGGCGGCGGTTTCAGCATTTCGAAGCGCTGGTGGGGACGAGCGGATTAGGACTCGGGCATCCGCAGTGTCAGCAGGACAATCACGACCATTATCCCGGCCAGCGCGAGGTATCCCTCGTCGAAGTAGCCTCGGTCAGCCACGACGCCAAAGAGGACAGGCCCGGACGCACCGAGCGTCGCGGCGGTGGTTCGCACCGCGCCCAGCCCAGTGCCGCGCATGTCGTCGGCGAACAGCTCGCTCAGATACGACTGGGTAATCGCGCCGGTGCCGAGCATCGTACTGACCAATGCAGTGATGCCGACCAGCGCCGGGACCCCGTCGGCGAAGGGAAGCAACACGAGGCCGACGACCGGCCCGACGAGCACGATTACTAGCGAGCGCCGCATCCCAATGCGGTCGTAGGCCGAGCCGGCCAGTGGCTTCACCAGGACGCCAAAGCCAAAGAACAGTCCGAACAGCGCACTCGCCACCGTCTCGGAGAGGCCCTTCTCCTCTGCGAGATAGGTCGGATAGAACGCGGAGAACGTCTGCCAGATGAAGATGAACAGAAAGAGGACAACAGTCATGAAGACAAGCGCAGGGCTCCACAGTTCCGAGACGATATACCGAAGTCGCTCGACGGAAAGCTCGGTCCCGTCGGTGTCGTTCGTCGATGTATCCGGCAGTGCGACCCAGAGCGCAAGAGCCACGACGAGCAGCGACGGTATCAGGACGCCAAAGCCGAACTGCCAGGCGAGGATGGCGGTGAGAACGCCGGCCAGCGGCGGAAAGACCGTCTGACCGAGGTCGCCAGTCGCCATCGTCACGCCGAGTGCGCTCCCGAGTCGGTCGGGATATGTCTCTGTCAGAATCGTAATCCGAGCGATGGGGTACAGCGACATCCCGATGCCGACAAGCGCCGTTGCACCGTAGAGAAGGAGTGCAGTCGGCGCAACCACGACAAGCGAGAGCGCGGCCGCGACGGTGAGGGTACTCGTGACCATCATGCGGCGCTCGGTGTATCTGTCGGTGAGGACGCCACTGGGGAGTTGGCCGACCGCAGAGCCGAGCCAGAGCACCGTCACGAGCAGGCCCGCAGTCGACAACGAGAGGCCGAACATCTCTCGCAGGTTCGGCAACACGACGGGATACACCATCCGGGACCCGACCAGTAGTCCCCAGCCGACCGCGACCGGCGCGAGTATCTTTCCTTTCCCTCCGCCGAGCAGGCTCGCGGCTTCGGCTCGTATCGACGCGACGAGCGACATTGACTGTCCGTGAGTTCGGAGCAGGGACGTTTACGCTTTCCCAACGCCAGTCGTCAATCGTGACGGAAGCACCGGCTGCCGGTGAAGGCCATCGTCATCCCGTGTTCGTCTGCGGCCTCGATGACGGCGTCGTCGTTTTTCGACCCGCCGGGCTGGATGACGGCCTCGATACCGGCCTCTGCGGCGTGTTCGATGCCGTCCGGGAACGGGAAGAAGGCGTCCGAGGCCATCACCGCGCCCTGGGCGTCTTTGCCCTCGGCGTGTTCGTCGGCTTTCATCGCGGCCAGGCGGACCGCGTCGACCCGCGAGACCTGCCCCATGCCGATGCCGACGGTCTCGGTGCCGTCGGCGAACAGAATCGCGTTCGATTTGACGTGCTTGATCGTCTGCCAGGCAAAGCACATCGAGCGAATCTGCTCGTCTGTCGGCTTGCGCTCGGTGACGACCTCGAGATCGTCTGCGGTTACGGTCTGGAGGTCGCGCTCCTGGACAAGCCGGCCGCCGACCAGCGACTTCTCGGTGAACCTGTCGGTCCGCTCGCCGAGGTCGCCGACATCGAGCACGCGGAGATTGTTCTTCTCACAGAGCACGTCCAGCGCCTCTGCGGTGTAGCCGGGAGCGACAACAACCTCCTTGAAGGAGTCGACAATCTCTTCGGCGGTCGCGGCGTCGCACTCGCGGTTGAGCGCGACGATACCACCGAAGGCACTCATCGGATCCGTCGAGAGAGCCTTCTCGTAGGCCGCTGCCAGGTCCTCGGCGGTCGCACAACCCGCCGGGTTCGTGTGTTTGATAACAGCCGCGGCTGGCTCGTCGAACTCCTTGATGAGGTTCAAGGCCCCGTCGGCGTCGTTGTAGTTGTTGTACGAGAGTGCCTTCGCGCCCTCGTTGAGCTGTGGGGCGTCGACAATACTCGCCTCGTCGACGCCGTACTCCCCGTAGAGTGCGCCGTCCTGGTGTGGGTTCTCCCCGTACCGCAGCGTCGTCTGTCTGTCTCCGGTCGTGAGCCGTCGGGCGGGGAACTGCTCGTCTCCGTCCCCGTCGACGTGGACTGCCCCGTCTTCGACGGTCGCCGTCCCGTCGGCGAACCACTTGACGGCACGCGGGTACGCTGTAAACTCTCCCTGGTAGAGGGTCCGGTCTTTGAGGTCTGCTGGCCCATCGCCTTCGTAGACTGGGACGGGTTCCTGGGTCACGATTGGGCCGCCGTCGACCTGGTCCTCAACGACGTTGCCCTCGTCGTCGGTGGCGTCGGTGACGACATGGACGGTACAGCCGGTGACCGAGACGCCGGCATCGAGGGCGTCACCCCAGGCGTCGGTCCCCGGAAACGACGGCAGGAGCGACGGATGGACGTTGAGCGTCGTCGGCATCTCGTCGAGGAACGTGTCCGAGAGAATCCGCATGTAGCCGTCGAGACAGACCAGGTCGATATCGTACCCTGCGAGTGCCTCGACGATTCGGCGCTCGTGGTCACGGCGCGATTCGCCCTCGTTGCGTTCGACCGCAACGGCGTCGATACCGCGTTTGTCGGCCGTTTCGAGCACTGGCGCGCCGGCGTCGTTGGTCAGGATGACCTCAAACGCCGCACCCCCAGGCCCGCGGTCGGCGATGTTCATCAGGTTCCGCCCCCGGTTGCTTGCCATCCCGGCGAGGTTCATACACGAGTGGGCGTGGTGGTAATTCAAAGGCGTTCCGACTTCTCGCGGGAGCACTTCGGTGGGAGACAACACTTCCAGTCCAGCCTGCCAACACGCGTGCACCCAGCTATTTATACGAGCAGACGGCGTGTGTATGGTATGGAGCTGATTCCCTTCGGTATCGACCGACTGGACAGCACAATCGGGGGCGGGGCACCACAGGGGAGTGTCGTCTTGCTCTCAGGGGAGGCCGGTGCCGGCGCGCGGGAGTTCATGTACACGACAGCGGTCATGAACGGCCTCGCACAGACAGGCGACGACTTGTTCGGCCTCCACTACGGCGACCTGGAAGCTGGTGCGGCCCTTCCGGGGGCGATTCATTATCTCTCCTTTACCCACGAGCGCGACCAGATTGAGGCCGAGATAGATATGTCGATGGACGAGGAAATCGGCCGCCGTGGGTTCGAGGAGGTTGAGTTCGTCTCACTCTCACAGAACTACTTCCACAGAAGTCCGGTCCCTCGGTCGTGGTACGCCGAGGAGACCGCTGATATCAGGTCGCTCCGGAAACGCCACGAGGAGCGTGAGAAGCTTCTGAGCGCACTGGGAGATACGGTCAGTCGGCGTGCGCCCGGGAATCTCGTTCTTATCGACTCCTTCTCGGATCTCGTTGCCGCTGCCGGGGATACCATCGAGTGGTCGGATATCAACTACGTCACGAAGGGACTGGCAAAAGCGGCCCACGAGTGGGGGGCGCTCATCCTCATCCACGTCAACTTCGAGACCTTGACCGAGGTACAGCACGGACAGCTCATCGACAACTGTTCGGGGACACTCCAGTTCCAGTGGGAGACCGGCGGCTCGACGCGGGCGCGCACACTCGTCGTCAAGAACTTCAGAGGCGTACTCTCACAGCTCGAATCCGAGAACATCGTCAAGTTCGAGACCGACCTCAGCGAGGCAGGCTTCGACATCAGCGATGTCAGAAAGATCAGGTGACGGCCGTATCGATTCGTGATATCGACGGCAAACGCTTAACTATCCAGTTTGAATATATCGGGTAATGGCAAGCGAGGAACTGACGGTGTCGGTCGAGCTTTCCCGGGGCCTCGTCGACTGGCTCGACAAGGAGGCAGCGGCCGCCGACGTGGACAGGGGGACGATGGTATCCCAGCTACTCGCTTCGTATCAGGCCGTCAAGCAACTTGAGGGGGAGATTGAGGAGGAATCGCTACTGGTCGACGCAAGTGACGTGGCCGAGACTGTCGAAGCGAACGTCGCCGAGGAACTGAGTGGAGAGGTCGCCGACGCCGTCGACGCTGCAGTCGAGGAAGCCATCGAAACACGCATCGAAGAGCTGGTCACAGACCGTGTGACCGAGGCGACAAACGGAGTACAACGCCAGCTAGGTAGCCGTCTCGATTCCGTCGAGGCTGAGTTCGACGAGAAGATTCAGGACGTACGCCAACGGGTCATACAGCTCAAACAGGAGGTCGACGAGAAGGCGGCTGCCGACCACGGCCACGCCGACCTCGACGAGGTCCCGGAACTCCAGGGCGATATCGAGGAACTCCGGGCAGAACTCGACGAACTGCGAGAACAGCACGACAGGACCGTGCCGGACCACAGTGAGCAGCTTGCCAACCAAGGCGACCGGCTGGAGGAAATGCAAAACCGTCTTCAGACGGTCGCCTGGGTGGTCAGTGATCTCCGCGAGGCACAGCAGTCCTCCAGCGGCCTGGAGGCCGTCGAGCGGATCAAGCGCGCTGCGGGACAGGCAGACATCGAGCGCGCCACCTGCGAGAAATGCGGCGATAGCGTCATCATCTCGCTTCTGACCGACCCCCACTGTCCACACTGTGACGCGACGGTGACCGATGTCGAGCCGGCCAGCGGGTGGTTCGGGAATCCCTCGCTGACTGTCGCCTCACAGCTCGAATCAGGGAACGAACCATGAGCGACGACGACACCAGTGACCTTTTCGAGGACCTTGAAGCCGACGTCGCCGACCGAGAAGGCGACCCCTTCGAGTCCCTCTCGGACGCAGCTCCCGAGGAGCCTGCCGACGAACAGGCGGCGGAGACAGGAGAGGACGACCAGTCGGACGAAGTCTGGGGCGAGGACTTTGAGATAGAGGAGGGTCCCCCTGAGAGCCCCGGTGTCGAGCGGGCCAAAGGAGCGCAGACGGACGAGGCTGTGAGCGACAGCTCGACTGCGCTCGATGACGACCTCGACCGCGACGGGATGGACCTGAATGTCGGCCGGCGACCGGACACCGAGTCCGACCCACTGGGAGACGTACGGCCCCGCCAGGGTGACCCGTTTGAGGAGAACGACTCCCTGTTTGAGGAGAGAGAGACTGAGGGAATCGACCCTGATACCGTGTGGCAGGACCTCGCCAGCGCAGACGCCAGAGGGGCCGCCGGCGAGTACGAACGGACCTTCGCGGAGGTGTCGAAACACGCCTACTGCGAGCAGTGTGAGCACTTCTCACCGCCACCGGATGTCGCCTGTGCCCACGAGGGAACGGATATCGTGGAGTTTCTGGATATGGAGACAGTCCGGGTCGTCGACTGCCCGATTGTGGCAGAACGAGAAGAACTCCAGGAGGAGTAGGCCCCGCCAACCCCCGAGCTTATGACGCTAAAAGACACACCTTCGGGTATATGCAGTTTTG
This sequence comes from Halovenus salina, assembly GCF_026410925.1. GTDB lineage: Archaea > Halobacteriota > Halobacteria > Halobacteriales > Haloarculaceae > Halovenus > Halovenus salina. The sequence continues at coordinate 3,218,387 of NZ_CP112972.1, forward strand.
TGATGACTGCGGTTCGATGATGAAAAAGGAAGACGGCGTCATGGTCTGTACCAGCTGTGGGACCAGCGCCGAACAGGAGGCAGACACCGAGGAGTTCATCTCGACGGAAGAACAGACCGGCGAGGAACTCATCGAGACCTCTGAAGACGCTGGATTCGAGGGGAAGCCGACCGCGACCGATGTCATCTGTGACGACTGTGGACACGACGAGGCGTGGTACACAATCAAGCAGACAGCATCAGCGGACGAACCGCCGACGAGATTCTTCAAGTGCCAGAGTTGTGGCAATCGTTGGCGGGAATACAACTGAGAGGCTCTGAGACCCTTGAAATAGTCGGAATCGGGTTGAAGCCGGTTGCCAAAGATTGCATCGGTGTGCTATCCGATTAGACCACTGTTTCGAAGTGACTTATTTCTGTTGACTGACCTTATCTATCCCTTTGCAGTCTGGCGATTCAATGGTAGACAGAGCGATTTCCTGCCACATCAGTTTTTATATATTCTATATATAAAATTTCTTATATATAGAGGGCCAACCCTTTATAAGAGACGCTTTGAGAATGCCGTCACTTGATGCGCTCGGACCTCTACCTCCCGAAACCGACGGTTTCAATTCTCTCATTATCGGCGGTATGAACCGCTCTCCTCGAAAGAATTTCTCAGGGTAAAATGGAAGCAACTATTGCTGGTAGTTGCACGAGAGATATTCTCCGTGAGCCAGCCACCCGCTCCCCAATTATTGTTGAGATAATACGTTTAAATACTGTTAGAAGGACTATAAATCCCTCTAAGACAGTATATAGGAGACGGTGGATGGAGGTTACTTTTCAGTTATCGGTACTTAAAGGCCGACACATATAGTGTTAAGATAGGAGCGGAATCAGACCGCTCTCTGATTACTATGCGAACGAAGGAAGTGAAGCTATCGAAACAGGAGCATCGAAAACTGAGCAAGCTTAAGGAACAGCAGTTCGAGGAACATACGCCGTTTGTGTTTATAATCGGTCATTTGTGTGAGGAGGTAGACGATGAGTAAGAAATATTATATGCGGCTTGACGAATCGCTGGCCGACAGTCTGGACGAGATAGATGATGAGAAGATTATCGAAGCTCTCGAAAATCTGGCAGACTCAACTAACGCTGGCGACGAACTTTCAGAATACTCGTCTGTGGCCGATATTGAACAAGATAATACAATATCAGATAGTAAACGAGTTCGCCTCAAATCGAAAGCATATCGACGGAGGGGATTCCCCACTCGTTGAAGTCATAGACGCTAATAGCAGTAATCATATGTTGTAATCTGAGTCCAACAATTCATAGTCAATTATTTTAATTATCGGTATATACCTGATTTATCTTAGACGTTCTCAGTGGTCCTACAGTCGGTTTAATTTCAATACAATGCCCATACCACTTGTCTGAAATCTAAACAGACTCACGCCCCACTCAGCGACTTCTCATACAATTCTATACCTATACCGAGACTATCACCTCGTATCAGTCAGAGTATAACGTCGGTCTAATCGTTTCGCACCTATCATCGAATCCTACTGCCCTACCCCGAATCGATAAAAAATTTAATTCTCGGATTAGTCGTAATCGCCGCGCCTTACCGGACATCTCACAACCTATCGGGGTTAGTAATCTATTCGGGGTCGGCGCAATCTAATTCCACGAGTGATAGTTTACCTATTAGTGTAAGAGTTAGTGTTTAGACTTGCTATTGTTTAATAGGTAAAGTGAATGCTGTAGAACTCTCGTAGAATTTTCACAAACCTTATACAATAGGTAGTTAGATTAAAAAAGCGCGTACGCGTCAGTATGAGAGCCAGCAAACTGCTACCAGCGCCTTGATGCTGGCGCAGAGCTACAGAGCGTCTATTACCTCTGCCTTACGGCGTTCTGCCACGAAAGACAGGCTACTCGCACAAGCACTATGCTCTCTGGCTTGACTGCCCGCAGTCCATAGAGCAGATAGAATCAGCCGAAGTCGGTCCAGAAACAGACGTGCGGAATCTCAGTGAAGAATGGCAATATGCTCGCATATGGGCCGCACTCTATTGGTCCGACGATAGGATTCAGCAATACGAGCTTGGAACGTTACTTGATTTTGTATCGGTTATTGTCTAATTCCCCATATGCCTGTGATAGTTTGATGCCGCTATTCACACGTTTGTTGAATTTCTTTTCGCCTTCCATTGGTTCTTTATAACGGCAATTATGACAGAGTCCGCCTTTTGCACGAACAATATCCGAGCCTATGGCTTTATCTTTGGACCATTTGTATTCAGTATAATCATATTCTCCACAATTCGGGCATTCAGACCAAGGCTCGTTTCGATACACGGTGATATTCCCCCGCATTCGATGGAGTTCACCAATCTTGTTCCATCCCATATATATACAACAACGTAACCGGATTATAAAACATTGTCCACATACACACCTGCAGAGAGTCAACTATCCTATTGCCAGATTACAGAGCGTCTATTACCTCTGCCTTACGGCGTTCTGCCGCTCGCTCGTAGGTGGGGGAATCGTAGTGTTGCTTTAGCATTTCCACCTTCGCATTCACTCGACCACTAATAATTTGCCACGACAGACCCTTATCCCGCATTGTCGTTATCGCTACTCTGCGAAGGTCGTGCGGGCCGATGCTTTCGGGACAGTCACTTGCGTTCTGTTTCGTGAGCGTTTCCCCATTATTATCGGTACAGTCACCGCATTTGGTGAGTCCCGCTATGTCCCGATACAGGGTACTTTCGTTTATTCGACCAGCCCACGAGGTGAGTAGTGCATCGCTCCCGCCTTGTGGTTCTGTCCGATGCTCCTTGATGTAATCCATCACCACACCTATCACGCCGTCGGTGACATTCACGTCTCGTTCGCCCGAATTGCCTTTCTTTAGTCGGACACCTGCCTGTTCGGGCCGATTCCTAATCTCTATGATACCCTTCTGTGGTCGAATGTCGCCACAGTTGAGCGACAGAAGCGCCGACTTCCGACAGCCGATGTGATAGATTAGCAGAAACTCAACCATTTGACGACTGGCGTAATCGTGTTTTGCCATATGGCCTATAATTTCCTCGGCGCGTTCAGACGAAATACGGTAATCGTCGTCTCCTGCCCGTGATTTCTCGTCATTACTTACGTCTAAGTCGTCTCGCTTTTTCGAGATAACGTCCGAAAGCTTCTCTCTCCCATCTTCATACGTGATTCGCCACTCACGTTCGGCCCATTTGATGAATACGCCGAGAGTTTCGAGCTTGCCGTCTCTGGTTGTGCGGGCGTAGTCCCGCTGTTGAAGAATCTGGTTCCATCGGCCGATTTCCCGTGGCGTCACCTCCATTAACTCGTTCACGTCTTGCGACTGAATGAAGTCGTTCACGGTATCACGGTAGCGCACGTAGGTCTTTTTCGAGAAGTTCCCCCGTTCATCGCTCTTGCCCGATGGGAAGTCGCTCACATCGGCCTGAGTGCCTGCCTGAGTGCGGGCGACAGGTAGCCGGTCGTATCGCCTTTCCCTGTCGTCGTCAGGTTCCTCGAAGCTCACAGATAGCTCTGAGCGTTCTGCGAGGAAGTCGCATAGGTCGGCTTCTGCTTGGTTGGTCGTAGGTGATTCGTCGGTCGAAGTGTCGGTTACTTTGCTCATATCCCGCGGGTTCGGAATTTACTTAAGTGTTTCCCCGACGCCTTCTTGCGATTAGTCGCTATCAGCGAGTTTCGGCCATTCTGTGAATCTGATAGGAAAACCGCAAGAATGCGAAGGGGTGGTTCGACCGATGAATCTCTGGTTTCTGAGTCTCGCCACCACAACAGACAACTTGCATAAAAGGCTTGCTCAACCTTTATAAGCAAACCCCGCTTAGCCGCACTCTTGCAAGTGCAAGGAGTGCGGACATCGGTGGCGAGGATACAGCTAGTGAGACCACAGCCGAAGAACCAGCAGTCTCTCGAAGGAGTGTGATTCCTCGGCGAGAACAGTCGACTTGAAGCCGTGGCTCTCGGCCAGCGACCGGACGGCATCGACCCCGGTCACCGTCGAAATCAGCAGATAGATGCGCCCTTCGGGGCGGAGAACGCGTTCTACGTCTTCCAGAAACGCCGCGATGACGGCCCGGCCGTCCTCGCCGCCCGTGACTGCCTGTTCCATCCAGTCGTCCCAGACGCCCTCAGGGGCCTCCGGGAGGTAGGGTGGATTGAAACAGACCACATCGAAGGCGTCCCCCCTGAACGGCGAAACGAGGTCACCTCTGAGGACCGAGACGCCCCGAGCCCTGGCCTGCTCGCAGGCCAGCGGATTCAGGTCGACTCCGACGACTGTCGCGTCGCTCTCCGTGCTGACGACATCGGCGACATAGCCCGAGCCGGTGCCGACATCGAGGAGAGTAGCACCCGACTCGACCTCATCGGCGACGGTCTCTGCGAGCAGGTGTGAGTCTTCTGCGGGCTGGTAGACCTGGTCGACCTCGCGGAGTTCGGCCAGCCGCGGCGTCTCGTCGTCGGTCATCGCTCGCGGGCGTCGGGCTTGCCGACTTCCCAGGCGAGGGTGGTGAGCTGTGCGAACTCCGCCGGCGACACCGAGCCAGCCCGACGACCCATCAGCTCCTCGTCTGCCGCGTCGACGACGGCGTCGCCGTCGCCCAGTCCCGAGATGTGGGTCGTGTTTCTGACCGCGTTGCGCATCGTCTTCCGTCGCTGGGTGAAGATGCCCTTCAAGAATGACCGGAAGAAATCGTCATCGGGGACAGTGTACGACGGCTCGCGGGGAGTCGTCCTGAGAACGGCACTGTCGACGGCCGGCTGTGGCGCGAAGGCCTCGGGAGGGACTGTCTCGACGAGTTCCACGTCGGCGTAGTGATTCGCCGTCACAGAGAGTCGGCCGTACTCATCGTCGCCGACGCCTGCGGCCATCCGCTCGGCGAACTCGAGCTGGAACATCAAGACGAGCGGGTGCCCGTGGGGCAACAGCTGGAACGCGATTTCACTCGACGCGCCGTAGGGGAGATTCGACACGGAGGCGGTGAACTCCGGCAACTCCACGTCGAGGGCGTCACCCTCGACGACGGTCAGCGTCCCGTCCGCCCGCTCCGTCTCGAACTCTTCGCGGAGGAAGGCCGCGAGATTCGGGTCGCGCTCGATGACGGTCACGCTCTCTGCGACGGCACAGAGCCTGTCGGTCAGCGCACCGGTCCCGCCGCCGATTTCGAGCACGTGGGTCGTGTCGCCGCCGGCGTCCGTGAGGTAGCCGGGGAGTCGGTCGAGCACACGGTCGTCGACGAGGAAATGCTGGTCTTGATTAGGGTCGCCGGCGACGCCGGCTCTGGCACGAAGTGAATCGGGGTCTCGGTGTGTCATCTCGAAGCGTCTCTCAGTCTTCGTCCCGGACGAACAGCTGGTATTTCAGTTCGTCCTCTTTCAGCTCTTCGAGGATGCGTTCGACGATGACCTCCTTCGGGCTGTGGAGGCCGTCGATGCGCTCGTCGAGCTCCTCGAAGCTCTCGAAGGGGTTGCGCTTGCGCTCGTCGAGAATGTCGTTCCGGAGTTTCTCGCCGATACCGGGGAACAGATTCAGCTGGTGGAGCCGGAGCGTAATCGGCTGGGCATCGTTGAAGTAGTCGACGAACCGCTGCTCGTCGGCCTCGACGAGCTCCTCGATGACGTAGTCGAGCTCCGAACTCGCGCCGCTTGGCAGGTCGTCGTAGTCGATGCTGGTCTGTCGGGCGATATCTTCGCTCGCGTCGAGCTGGAATGAGTCTCCGATGGAGATGTTCGCATCCTGGTCCATCACGAGTTCGTAGAGGTGGAACTCGCCTTTGTCGATAACGTATGCGAGTGGCTCTTTCTGGTACTGGGGCCGGTCGTCGTCACTCCGCCCATGTGCGAGAAAGTCCAGTACGACAACCTCCTCGCTCTCGTCACGCTTGTCGTCAGTCATACCACGATGGTATGGCGACTGGCCACTTAAACGTACGCAGGTAAGGACGGGATAGCTGTCTCGATGCGGGGTCCTCTCGAATCAGACGTACTGATTGACGATGTTGAGAATCTCGTCGAGTTCGTCACCGGACAGCGAGTATCGTTCCTGTGCGAACACCGCACGCAGTTCGTCTCGGTCAAGGGGCTTGATGTCGACAATCTTGTTCGCGGTCTTCTCGTCGACCTTGTCGAGGTCGGCCAGCTTGTCGGCGAACTCGCGGGCGTCGTCGGGGTCGAGCTCTGCGAAGCGGTTTGTGTGCTCGATGGCTCGGGCGAGTTCGTATCGCATCTCGCGGTCGTCGTCGGTCGCGCGCTCGACTTCGAGACGCTCCAGAATCTCTTTTGTCTCGGCGACTGTCAGATACTCCTCGTCGACTTTCTCTTTGAATATTGTCATGATTGGGTCCTGTCGAAGATATTCGCTCGTCCGGGCGGACGGACGAGCCTCGCTGTTCGTGCCGGTATAGATAATCAAGCGAAAAATACCTGCCGAATCTGGGTTGCCCTAATTTGTCTCTTCTCGCGAGTGGACTGCGGTTCAGGAACCTCCTCACGTGCGCGGGTACGCTCCCGCTTTGTCGTCAACGCTACTCCTGTAGTCTGGCGACCGTCGACCCTTCTCGCTCGCGCAGTTGGACCATCCCCTCCTCAGACAGGTCCTCCAGAAGGCCACGGAGCCAGTCTCTGCCGTGGTCACCGTCGGGCGTGTAGTCGACCCGGATTCGCGGGCCGAGGTTGTCGAGCTCCAGTTCGCCGTGTTCGCTCAAGGCACGGACGACCCTGCCACGAAACTGCCGGCGACTCCCCTCGAAACTCGGCTGTGTCGGAACGTCCGGCGCGGTGAAATCGCCCGTCTGGTAGGCATGACACCACTCTCGCCACGGACAGCCCGCCTCGTCACAGCTTGGGGTCTGCTCGCAGGCCGTGCCGCCCAGTTCCATAATCGCGTTGTTCCAGAGCCGAGACTCTCCGTCTGGCATGAGGTCGCTCGCACGCTGTTCGAAGGCATCGTCGTCGTCGGGAACACCGAACGCCCGATAGAGGACACGTTTGACGTTCGTATCGACCACGGCGTCGCCGTTGTTGAACGCGAAGCTGGCAACGGCGTTTGCGGTGTAGGGGCCGACACCCATTAGCTCCTGCAGGCTCTCCGGCGTCTGTGGGAACTCGCCGTCAAACTCTGTACAGACCTGCCCCGCGGCCTCGTGGAGGTACTTCGCGCGGTTGTTGTAGCCAAGGCTGTGGTCGGTCCAGAAGCCGACGACCGCCGCGCGGTCGGCATCGGCAAGCGCCTCGACGGTCGGCCACCGGTCCAGAAACCCCTCCCAGGCGTCGACGACTCGGCCGAGCTGGGTCTGTTGGCTCATCACCTCGGAGACGAGAATCTCGTAGGGGTCGGTCGTCTCCCGCCAGGGGAACTCCCGATGGTCTGTTTCGTACCACCCGCGGAGACCGTCCCTGACGGCGACGAGATCGAGGTCGTCGAACCGCCCGCTGTCGGCGTCGCTCATCACCGGGTCTGAGACAGCCACGGGTTTGTGCCTACCGATACGTGCCACCGGTGACCACAAGTGCGACGACCATCTACGATAGATATGAGCGACAATCCGTTGGTTGCCGGGCTGTACGACCCCGTGATGGCGATACCGGAGCGGACCGTCCTCCGCCCACACCGGGAGGCGCTCGTTGCAGACCTCGATGGCGACGTACTCGACCTCGGTGCCGGCACCGGAGCGATGTTTCCGTACTTCGAGTCGCTCGATTCGGTCTGTGTCGAGGCGGTCGAACCCGACCCTGGAATGCGACGACAGGCAGTCGAGCAAGCCGAGGAGTCTTCAGCTGATATCACGGTTGTCGCCGGCGACGCACAGGACCTACCGTACGACGACGGGACGTTCGACGCGGTCGTCGCCTCGTTCGCGCTCTGTACTATCCCAGACCACGAGCGTGCGCTCGACGAGGTCACGCGCGTGCTGCGCGACGGCGGCGAGTTTCGGTTCCTAGAACACGTCCGCGGTGACGGAGTGGGCGGCCGAGTCCACGACCTGTTGGCCCCTGCATGGCACGCCGTCGCCGGCGGCTGTCACCTGAACCGCGAGACAGACCGACTGTTGCTTGGCGACGACCGCTTCCGGGCCGTCTCTTTCGAGCGAAACGAGGGTCTCGCTGGCGCAGTTCTCCCCGTCGTTCGCGGCCGACTCGAACGGCGGCGCCGACCAGGACTCAAGCGGATGCTCGGCGAGGTCGTTTCAGCGAGGCACACAGACTGATAGTGATTAGGCAAGTGATTTGCTTATCGAGATCTTAGAGCCTGTAATGGGTCGGCTTGACGATGTCACGCTCGAAGAACTCTACAAGCTCAAGGACCAGATCGACGAAGGAAAGCCGCGAGAACGTGTTCTCGCGGCGATCGGCCGCAAGCAAGGCGATCAAATAGACACGCTGGCTGAGCGCCACGGTGTTGTTACGCGAACGATTCAAAATTGGCTCAATCGGTTCAAGGAACAACCGATTGAGCAAGCTCCTTACGACGCTCCCCGACCAGGTGGTCCGGCTAAGATCGATGGAGCAGAGCGCGAGCAACTCTTCGAACAACTACAACAGCCACCGACTGAACTCGGCTACGACCAACAAGCTTGGTCAGCGAAACTTCTGCTTCACCACGTCAAAGAGGAGTATGGCGTCGAATACCACGAAACATACGCGTATGACTTATTGAGAGAGGCCGGGCTGTCCTGTCGGACAGCACGGCCTCGCCACCACGAGGCCGACCCCCAAGACAAAGCCGAGTTCGAAGACACAGTCGAAAAAAACGCCCCGAACTGAGCGAGAAAACTGTCGTTGTCGTCGATCAATTCACCAAACACGTTGGCACTGTCTTGCGGCGTGGCTGGTTCCCGATCGGCTCGAATCCAACTGTCGAGACTTCGACTTCGTGGGAGTCGGTGACAGTGCTGGGCGCTGTCACCGACGATGGCGACAGCTTCTATTGCTGGACGGACGAGAACCTGACCCGGTTCCACGGAATCCGACTGTTAGAAGCGCTACAAGAGCGCTTCGGTGACGAGTTGGTGGTGTTTCTTGACCGGGCAGGCTACTTCTGGGCACGGGATCTCTGGGAGCACGTCAGCGGCACCCGAGCGACCGAAACTGTCGGAGACAGTTCGGTCGCGTGCGTACGTGGTGACGATCTCGAGGTCTGGTACTTCCCGTCGAAGCTTCCCGAATTAAACGCCGTCGAAGGCTGCTGGGACCAGCTTCAGGAGTGGTTCAAGCATCGACTCGTTCCTGATCTCTCGACGCTGGAAGAGTATCTTCGACAAGGGCTGAGCACGATCAACGAACCAGATATTTGGCCATATCTCACCAGCAAATATTTGTCCTAGTCACTATGAGCGGTGAGACACAGACGCAAGCCTTATGAACATCTTTGTCCAACAATGACCAAGAATGGATATTGAATCGCTCGCTCCGGTCGTCGACTCGATACTAGAGGCGGCCGAGACGAGGGGCGGCGGAGGTGACCGCCTCTCGGTGTCCCCGCACTCGTTCCCCGACGCGGTCGAGGCTGCGGCTGCCGACGGTCGAGTGCCGGTTATCGCCGAGATTAAACCTACCTCGCCCACGACGACAGGAGAGCGAACCGAGGACTCGGTCGTGCTGGCCGAACAGATGGTCGAGGGCGGTGCAACGGCGCTGTCGGTCCTGACGGAGCCGAGCCACTTCGGCGGCTCGCCCGAGGCGCTCGACCGCGTCCGGGAGGCAGTCGAGGTCCCGGTTCTGCGGAAGGACTTCATCCTCCGGGAGGAACAGCTCGACACCGTCGCGGCGGATATGGTCCTGCTCATCGCCCGGTTCCTCAACGACCTCGACCGGATGGTCGATGCCGCCCGAGAGCGAGGCTTTCAGGTCCTCGTCGAGACCCACACCGCCACGGAGGTTGAGGCGGCAATCGAGGCCGGTGCGGACATTGTCGGCGTCAACAATCGCGACCTGACCAAACTGGAGGTCGACCTCGAGACGTTCGAGGAGGTCGCGCCGACGGTCCCCGAGGACGTTCTTCTGGTCGCAGAGAGCGGCATCGGGAGCCAGCGAGACGTCGAACGGATGCAAGCGGCCGGCGCGGACGCGCTACTCGTCGGCTCGGCAATTATGGACGGCGACGTGACTGCGAACACGCGTCGACTCGTCACTACGGAGGGACACGACACATGAGTTCAATCGGAGAGTTCGGCGACTACGGCGGACAGTATGTGCCGGAGGCGTTGATGCCGGCAATCGAAGAGCTAACAGACGCCTACGAGCGGTACGTCCTGCACAACGAGGACGGCTTCATGGACGAGTTCCGGGAGCGGCTACGTGACTTCGGCGGGCGGCCGACGCCGCTGCAGTACGCCAACCAGCTCTCGGAGCGCTACGAGAAGGAGATCTATCTTAAGCGCGAGGACCTCCTTCACGGTGGCGCACACAAGCTGAACAACGCCCTCGGACAGGTGTTGTTGGCGAAGTACATGGGCAAAGAGCGCATCATCGCCGAGACCGGCGCGGGACAACACGGCACCGCGACGGCGATGGCCGCGGCACACCTGGATATGCCCTGCGAGATATACATGGGTGAGACAGATATCGCCCGCCAGCGGCCGAACGTTTTCAGGATGCGGCTCAACGGCGCGGCGGTCAACCCCGTGACCACCGGCCGCGGAACGCTCAAAGAGGCTATCAGCGAGACGATGCGAGACTGGGCCGCGACGGTCGAGCGCACCCACTACGTCATCGGGAGTATCGTCGGCCCCGCCCCGTTCCCTTCGATGGTGCGCGACTTCCACGCGGTCATCTCCGAAGAGGCCCGTGAACAGATACTCGACGCGACCGGTGACCTGCCCGACTCCGTGATGGCCTGTGCCGGCGGTGGGTCGAACACGATGGGCATGTTTGCTGAGTTCATCGACGACCCCGAGGTCGACCTCGTCGCCGTCGAGGCCGGTGGCTCCTCGCTCCAGGTCGACGAAGAGGAGGGTGTCGCACCGAACTCCGCGACCCTTTCGACCGGTGAGGAGGGCGTCCTCCACGGTGCGCGAACGAAGCTCCTCCAGGACTCGGACGGGCAGATAATGGAGTCTCACTCCGTGTCTGCGGGGCTCGACTACGCCGGTGTCGGCCCGGAGCTCGCCCATCTCGTCGACGAAGACCGTGTTATTCCGGCCAACGTCGACGACGACGCCGCGCTAGAGGCGTTTCACCGGCTCTCGCAGGACGAGGGTATCATCCCCGCACTGGAAACGGCCCACGCCTTCGGCTATCTCCACGCCGCCTCCGTGGGCGACTGCGAGGACGACCTCGGCGACGTGGTCATCATAAACGTCTCCGGTCGGGGCGACAAGGACCTCGAAACCGTCGTGGAGGAGACGACGGCGCGAGATATCGACGCCGGCCCGGAGATGGACCTGTTCCGCCAGATTGGCCGCTCGGGGGGTGACTCGGCGTGAGTCTCGACCGGATTTTCGCCGACGAGCCCGCGTTCATCCCGTATCTGGTAGCCGGCGACCCCACATACGAAGAGTCGCTCGAATACGTCGAGGCACTGGCTCGTGGGGGAGCTGATATCATCGAACTCGGGTTGCCCTTCTCCGAGCCGATTGCAGAGGGGTCGACAATTCAGCAGGCAATCGTCCGCGCGCTTGACGGCGGTATGACACCCGACCGCTACTTCGCGTTCGTCGAGGACCTCGCTGTCGACGTGCCGCTTGCCTGTATGACCTACTACAACCTAGTCTACCAGTACGGCCCGTCGGACGGGCCGGCGTCGTTCGTCGAACGGGCCGCGGAGGTCGGTATCGAGGGGCTAGTGATACCGGACCTGCCCGCCGAGGAGGCAGACCAGCTCCGGGAGGCCTGTGACGAGCACGGACTAGACCTCGTGTTCATCGTCGCGCCGACGACAACTGACGAACGCCTGGAACGCATCCGCGAGCAGGTGTCGGGCTACGTCTACGTCCAGGCCCGCCTCGGTACGACCGGGGCTCGCGAGGATCTCTCTGACCACACCGCCGAGACGCTCGCCCAAATCGAGGACTGGACTGTCCCCAAGGCGGTCGGGTTCGGCATCAAGACGGGCGAACACGCACAGCGTATCGTGGGAGCGGGTGCCGACGGTATCATTGTCGGATCGGCGCTGGTGAGCCTCGTCGCCGAGGGCGACGACGAGGATATAAGTACCGGGGAGACCGCCACACGACTAGAGAACACGGCGAGCGAGCTGAAGGCTGGCGCGCTGGCCGGACGCGAACACCCACCTGAGCAACAATGACAGAGACACGCACACACGCTGGAGGTCGGCAGACAGCATGAACACAGGCGTACAGGCACGACTCGACAGAATCAGCGAAGACGGCCGCTATCTGGTCATCCCGATGGACCATGGCATCACAATGGGTGCCGTCGACGGACTCGCCGATATCGAGTCTACAATCGACGGCGTCACGAGCGGCGGCGCGACGGCCGTTCTCACACAGAAAGGGATTGCACCGCGGGTCCACGACAATAAAAACGGCGCGGGCTACGTCGTCCACCTCAACGGGTCGACGACGCTCGGCCCCGACGAGAACGACAAGCGCATCACCGGCACCGTCGAGGACGCAATTCGGGTCGGGGCCGATGCTGTTTCCTTGCACATCAACGTCGGCAGCGAGTACGAGCGCGAACAGATAGCCCATCTCGGCGAGGTGACGACGACAGCCGCGGAGTACGGGATGCCGGTGCTGGCGATGACATACGCCCGCGGCCCGGATGTCGCCGACAAGAGCAATCCGGAAGCCTACGCCGAAGATGTGGCACACGCTGTCAGGCTGGGCGAAGAACTCGGCGCGGACGTGGTCAAGACCTCCTACACCGGCACACCAGAAAGCTTCGAGCGGGTCGTCGAGGCGACGCAGTTGCCGGTCGTCATCGCCGGCGGCAGCAAAGGCACCGACCGGGAGACACTGGAGACCGTCGCCGGTGCGATGGACGCAGGAGCGGCAGGTGTCTCGACTGGTCGGTCGGTCTTCCAGCACGAGACCCCCCGCGCGATTACCGAGGGCATTGCCGCGGTCGTCCGAGATGGCGTAGACGCGGAGACGGCCGCTCACGAGGCCGGTCTGACCGTCGAGGCATAAGCCCTGTTCGGAGGAAGGTCTGGCCGATAAGCGGGCTTGTTACTTCTTTGTTCACGTGGACCGGTTACCTAACAGGCAAGAGTATAAACAGCTACTCTACATACAATACTGATAACTTTCCGTGAGCGAACAAATCAAAGCTGCCTTCCTCGACGTGTTGGAATCCCCGTTTTTCGGGTTCGACCAGTCGGGGGCAATCATCGACTGGAACCAGGCGGCGCTGGAGACAACCGGCTACACTGAATCCGAGCTGGCAGAGCTGTCGTTCGCCGATTTCTTCGAGGGCTTGGACCGTGATACCGACGTGACAGACGTGCGAAGCGAGTCCCTCTTCGAGGGAGAGTTGGTGACTGCGACGGACGACCGGATCCCCTACGAGTTCAAGTTCCACCCGTTGTCCGGCGAGACGGATGCCGCCCTTGGTGCGATTGGCCACGATATCACCCATCGGAGGAGCCAGCGCGAGACTATCGAAACCCGCGAGCGGGTTCTCCGCGAGATGTACGGTATCATCTCCGACCAGGAACTGTCCTTTACCGCTCAGGTCGAAGCGCTCCTCGAACTGGGGCGCGAAGAGCTGGGAACCAAATACGGGACACTGTCACGAATCGAGGGGACGGAGTACGTATTCGAGGTCGTCGCTACGGAGGACAACAGTATCCAGGCGGGTGATGTCGCGCCGGTGTCGGCGACGAACTGCGAGATAGCAGCGAGCACGAGAGAGACACTCGTTCTCGGTGACGTCGCACGAGATGCTCCGGATGAGACAGACCGGGCCGGCTACACAGAGTGGGGAATTGCGTGTTATATCGGTGCACCCGTCGTCATTGACGACGAGGTCTACGGCACCTTCTGTTTTTACGGGACGACACCGCGTGACGGCCAGTTCTCGGGGTGGGAGGTAACACTCGTCGATCTTATGAGTCGGTGGGTGAGCCACGAACTGCAACACGAACAGACAGAGTCACAACTGCAACAGCAAAACGAGCGACTGGAGCGGTTCGCATCGATCGTCTCACACGATTTGCGGAATCCTCTCGGCGTCGCACAGATGTCGCTCAAAAGTGCACGAGAGAGTGGCGACGAAGACGATTTTGAGAGTGTTGAAGATGCCCACGACCGCATCGAGAAGATGATCGAAGAGATGTTGACTGTCGCCTGTGCGGGCGGAAACATCGACGATACCGAGTCCGTGAAACTCGAACAACTCGCAATCGAGGCGTGGGACGTTGTTGATGCCGAGGGTGCCACACTCGAAAACGACTTCGACTGGTCGGCGACCGTCGACGCCGACCCGAATCTCCTGCAGCATGTCTTCGAGAACACCTTCCGGAACGCGACCGACCACAACGACCGGCCGCTTACGGTTTCGGTAGGGATGCTTGCCGATGACAATGGGTTCTACATCAAGGATGACGGCGACGGAATTCCCGAAGACGAACGAGAGGATATCTTCGAGCACGGCTACACCACGAGCAATGAGGGGACCGGTATCGGACTCTACATTGTCACTGACATCATCGACGGCCATGGCTGGGACATCGCGGCGACCGACAGCAGCAACGGCGGAGCCCGGTTCGAAATAACGACCGAGTAAGTCCGCGAGACGACAGCGGTGACACTCTCTGTGAGGCCAACGGTTCGACCGGTGCCGGGCTGTCGGCCAATCCGATTACAGAACCCTTTTTACGACCGTGGACCGTCAAATTTTCAACGATGAACCGGAGGCCCGACACATGACAATGGAGGATCGCATCGACGAGCTCCGCGAACTCCGCGAGGAAGCACGCAAGGGCGGCGGCGAAGACCGCATCGAGAAACAACACGAGCGCGGAAAGATGACCGCCCGCGAGCGCATCGAGTACTTCCTCGATGACGACACGTTCACCGAGTTCGACCAGCTCCGGACCCACCGGTCACAGGCCTTCGAGATGGAAGATCGGGAGTTTCTCGGTGACGGCGTGGTCACCGGATACGGCACGGTCGACGGCCGGACTGTCTTCGTGTTCGCTCATGACTTCACGGTCTTCGGTGGCTCTCTCGGTGAGGTGTTCGCCGAGAAGGTGACGAAAGTGATGGACCAGGCTATGGAGACCGGCGCACCGGTAATCGGCCTCAACGACTCGGCCGGCGCCCGCATTCAGGAGGGAATCGACTCGCTTGCGGGGTACGCCGAGATATTCCACCGCAATCAACAGGCGAGCGGCGTCATCCCACAGATTTCGGCTATCATGGGCCCCTGTGCCGGCGGCGCGGTCTACTCGCCGGCCATCACTGACTTCATCATGATGGTCGAGGAGACCAGCCATATGTTCATCACTGGGCCGGACGTCATCGAGACGGTCACCGGCGAGGAGGTTGGATTCGACGAACTCGGTGGTGCGAACACGCACGCTTCGGAGTCCGGTGTCGCCGACCTTACGGTGGCCGACGAGGAGGCCGCGCTCGACGACCTCCGGCATCTCCTCTCGTATCTCCCCCAGAACAACGTCGAGGACCCGCCACGCGTCGAGCCATGGGACGACCCCGAGCGCACTGATGATGAACTCCGCTCTATCGTCCCTGACGCGCCACGAAAGCCCTACGACATGACGGATGTCATCGGCCGTGTCACCGACGAGGGGTCGTTCTTCGAGGTCGGCGACGCGTTCGCTCGAAACCTCGTCATCGGCTTCGCGCGGTTGGACGGCCACGCAATCGGCGTCGTCGCAAACCAGCCCCGGGTCAACGCTGGGACGCTCGACATCAACTCCTCGAAGAAAGGTGCACGGTTCGTCCGGTTCTGTGACGCTTTCAACATCCCTATCCTGACCTTTGTCGACGTGCCCGGCTTCATGCCCGGAACCGACCAGGAACACAACGGCATCATCATGGAGGGGGCGAAACTGCTGTACGCCTTTTCGGAGGCGACTGTTCCGCTGATGACCGTCATCACACGGAAGGCCTACGGCGGGGCCTACGACGTGATGGCCTCGAAGCATATTGGGGCAGACGTGAACTACGCCTGGCCGACGGCAGAGATCGCCGTCATGGGGCCGAAAGGCGCGGTCAACGTCCTCTACGACGAGGAACTGGAGGCGGCCGAAGATCCCGAACAGCGCCGTCAGGAACTCATCGACGAGTACCGCGAGCAGTTCGCCAACCCTTACATCGCGGCCGACCGCGGCTTCGTCGACGACGTGCTCGAACCACAGGAGACCCGCCCACGGCTCATCAGCGACCTCGAAATGCTACGCTCGAAACGAAAATCCCAGCCCGAGAAGAAACATGGAAACATCCCGCTCTGAGGAGGACCGGACGGTATCGACGCCGGCCGGCGACCTCAGCGTTCCGGAGAACGCGTCGCCGGCACAGGCCGCGGCAATCGCGGCGGCTGTCGGCGCACACCTTAGAGACCAGCGGGTCGCGGCAGCGGCGGCAGCCGACACCGACGACGAGGAGAGCTGGGACGGCGAGCGGTTCGCCTTCGCCGGCCGTCTGGAGGCGACGACCGGCCGCGGCGACCGGGTCCCGCGAGACGCACCGACAGACAGGTGGACAGCAGCAGGCAGACGCGACAGGTTTAAATAATGATAGGTGACGAATTCGACAAGATACTGGTAGCGAACCGTGGCGAGATTGCCGTGCGGGTCATGCGGGCCTGCCGGGACCTCGGCATCGAGACAGTCGCGGTCTACAGCGAGGCCGACAAAGACGGCGGACACGTCCGATATGCCGACGAGGCGTACAACGTCGGCCCGGCGCGTGCCGCCGACTCGTATCTCGACCACGAGGAGATCATCGAGACCGCCCAGCGGGCGGGTGCCGACGCCATCCACCCCGGATACGGCTTCCTCGCGGAGAACGCCGAGTTCGCCGGGAAGGTCGAGGCCACAGACGGCGTCACGTGGATTGGTCCCGCCAGCGATGCGATGGAACGGCTGGGTGAGAAGACCAACGCCCGGAGCATCATGCAGGAGGCAGACGTACCGATTGTGCCGGGCACCACCGAGCCCGTCGACGACCCCGAGGAGGTCGTCGCGTTCGGCGAGGAGTACGGCTTTCCGGTCGCTATCAAGGCAGAGGGCGGCGGCGGCGGTCGCGGGATGAAGGTTGTTCGCTCCGCTGAGGAGGCCGCCGACAAACTCGACAGCGCGAAACGCGAGGGCGAGGCCTACTTCGACAACGCCTCGGTCTATCTCGAGCGGTTCCTCGAAACGCCGCGCCACGTCGAGGTCCAGATTCTGGGCGACGAAAGCGGCGAGGTCCGCCATCTCGGCGAGCGGGACTGCTCACTCCAGCGTCGCCACCAGAAAGTCATCGAGGAGGGCCCCTCGCCGGCACTCTCTGAAGAGCTTCGGGAGGAAATCGGCGCTGCCGCACGTCGGGGCGTCCGCGCGGCGGATTACACGAACGCCGGAACAGTCGAGTTCCTCGTTGAGGAAGACCCCGACAGAGACCCCGACGAGGAACTCGGCCCGGAGACGGACTTCTATTTCCTCGAAGTAAACACCCGGATTCAGGTCGAACACACCGTCACCGAGGAGATTACCGACATCGACATCGTCAAATGGCAGATTCGCATCGCTCAGGGCGAGGACCTCACCTTCGAGCAAGCGGATGTCGATATCGAGGGCCACGCCTTCGAGTTCCGCATCAACGCCGAGAACGCCGCTGCAGAGTTCGCGCCGGCGACCGGCGGCAGACTCGATACCTATGATCCGCCAGGCGGCGTCGGTGTCAGGATGGACGACGCGCTCCGGCAGGGTGACGACCTTGTGACCGACTACGACTCGATGATTGCCAAACTCGTCGTCGCTGGCGCGGACCGGGAAGAGGCAATCGCCCGCTCGAAGCGCGCCCTCGCCGAGTTCGATATCGAGGGTATCGTGACGGTCATCCCCTTCCACCGGCTGATGCTCGACGACGAGCGGTTCGTTGAGGGCAAACACACGACCAAGTATCTCGACGAACACATCGACCGCTCGCGCATCGACGAGGCACAACAGCGGTGGGGAACCACGACTGCCGACTCCGAGGACGACGAGGAGACCACCACGCGGGAGTTCACCGTCGAAGTCGACGGCCAGCGCTTCGAGGTCGAACTGGAGGAACACGGCGCACCCGCAATCCAGGTCGACGAGACGGCAACCGAGACCGGCGGCGGACGGCCGGGGCGTGCGGGTCCCGGCGAGACTGAGGACGAACCCGAGGTCAGCGGCGACGGAGAGACGGTCGTCGCCGAGATGCAGGGGACGATCCTCGACATCAACGTCGCCGAGGGCGACGAAGTCAGCCAGGGCGACATCCTCTGTGTGCTCGAAGCCATGAAGATGGAAAACGACATTGTCGCCGAGTACGGCGGCACCGTTCAGGAGAGACGCATCGCCGAGGACGAGAGCGTCGACATGGGCGACGTGATGTTCGTTATCGAATAGTCCGATACCGCCACCGCGTCGGTGAGCCCGTCATACCGCCACGAGAACCTCAAAAGAAACAGTCTGTCACAGCCGGACCGCTCTGTCGTCATCGGCTACTCTGTCAAGGCTCAAATGCACTATCTGAATGAAAGAAGACTGCTATCTATCGAGCCCCGTCTAGTCGAGTAATAACGGAGCTCGAACAGACCAGCTCTCACGCCTCCGACTCACTCTACGGAACCGAAGTCGACTTCCACACCGTCGACCGCCCCGTTGAGGCCGTCTTCGACGACTGTAGAGACCGTCTCTTCGAGCTCTGTCTCACTCTCCCCAATCGGGTCGTGAGAGTGCTCCTCGCGCTGCTGTTCGGTAATCGTCTCCTCCTCAGCGACATCCATGTAGAGCTCTCTGAGCGATTCTGTGTTCGTCGACATGGCCACCTAGTTCTATGTTTGAACTACTATATAAAAGTTACTCAGGTTCCGGGGAACAGTGTCCGACCCAAATCCACATCACTCCGGGTGTTCAACCTGGGGCATATGCAAGCCACGCGAGCGCAGATTCTCGACGCGCTGTCGGACGGGCCACGGACCGGCCCGAAACTGGCCGAGGAACTCGATATCACGCGTGCGGCGGTCTGGAAACACATTGAGGCACTCAGGGAGGACGGGTTCGAGGTCGTAAGCAACGCTGCCGGATACGAGCTAGAGGCCGTCCCCGACTACGGGGCATCGGCAGTCGAGTTCGGGCTCGACGCGCCGTACGAGGTCGAATACCACGACTCGATAGACAGCACGAACCGACGCGGACGGGAGCTTGCAGGCGACGGCCGCGAGGATATCGTCGTCCTCGCGGACGAACAGACCGGCGGGCGCGGACGGCTCAAGCGTGAGTGGAGTTCTCCGAGCGGCGGCATCTGGCTCTCGCTGTTGCTCCGTCCGACGATGCCGACGACACACGCGCCACTCGTCACGATGGCCGCCGCCGTCGCAACCGCAGAGGCCGTCGCATCGACCGGCGTGGAACCGGAGATAAAGTGGCCAAACGACGTGCTCGTCGACGGCAAGAAGGTGTCGGGTATCCTGACCGAGATGGAGGGCGAAGCGGACCGAATCTCCTGGCTTGTCGTGGGTATCGGTATCAACGCCAACGTCGACATTGAGAGCCTCCCCGAGGACCGGGCGACGAGTCTACGGGAGCTGTGTGGCGATGTTGACCGCCGGGAGGTCGTCCAGACGCTGCTCGAATCGATGTCGGAACTGGTTGCCGACCGCGACCGGATTCTCTCCGCGTGGCGCGCTCGCTCGGGAACGCTCGGGAGACGGGTCAGTGTCGAAACACCAAACGGTGAGATAGTCGGCGAGGCCGTCGATGTCGAGTCACCCGGCGCGTTGCTCGTCGACACGGCCGACGGGAGAGAGCGTGTCACCGTCGGCGACTGCGAACACCTGCGCCCCGAGTGACTACGGGAGAATCACTTCCTTCACGTCTTGGACAGTGGCGCGCCGGACGACTGTACGCACCGGGTCGACCGCCCCCGAGAGGTTTCGCGAGTCGCCGTCTAACACCAGCAGCGCCGCGGGTCGGCCGGTCTCGATACAGCCACAGTCGAGTCCTGCAATCTCAGCGCCGTGTCTCGTCGCCATCGAGAGCACTTCCTGGCTGGAGACGTCTGCAGTCTTCTCGACGAAGGCCATCTCGCGGAACATCGAGGGGCTGTTGAGAAAGACGTTGTCGGTTCCGAGAGCGACAGTAGTTCTGTCGAGTAGGTCCCGGACCGGCGGCAGGCCAACGCCAGTCGTTGCGTTCGAGCGGGGACAGACGACGACCGGGGTGTCGCTGTCCTCGATGCGTTCGAGGTGGAGGTCCTCGGCGTGAACCATATGGACCAAAAAGTCCGGGCTGAGGTCGAGAGCGGGGTTGATGTCACTGCTGTCGACCTCGCCGGCGTGGATGCCAAACAGCTTCTCGGCCTCTCTCGTGGCGTTGCGTTCCCGCGAGAACTCGCCGTCACCCGCGCCGCTCGCTCCGAAACCGTCGCTTCCTTCCATCGCCGCTGTCGACCCCCGCCCAAGAACGACGCCGGTCAGGTCGCGCTTGACAAGCAGGTCTGCCAGAAGTTCGACACCGTCGACACCGCCCTCCCGGAATTCGATAAACGCGGCGGTTCCGGCTTGTTGCATGTACTCGAGTGTGTCGGCCATCGCTGTCTGTTTCTCTTCGGCGGTTGCCTGCCTGAGTAGTCGGTGTTTGAGCCCGTCCGGTGGTGCGACCAGTTCCTCCAGGGATAGCCCCTCGCCGGCACCTTTTGCGATAGAGTCGCCGATGTGCGTGTGTGCGTTGACGAACGCGGGGAGGATGATATCCGAACTCCGGGCGGTCGTCTCCTCGATTCCAGTGATGGTACCGTCCTCGACGACGACTTGACCCTCGACGGGCTCGAAGTGGTCCCCACGGAGGATAGTCCCCTCGAAAAGCATAGTTGAAGCTGGGAGGCCCTCGGGCTTAGTCCCACCGGACGATACGACAATTGCACCAACGAGGCTTAGTACGGCCACACGCAAGCGATAGCATGCTCTCGTCGGTACTGTCAGTGGACGTGGCGCTCTTTCTCGCTATCGGTCTCCTCGGGGGAGCACACTGTATCGGCATGTGTGGCCCACTCGTCACCATCTACGCGGGTCACATGGATTCGACACGCGCTGACGGCGGCACACAGACCATGAGCCGACGCGGTGCACACCTCACGCTCTATGAGGTTCGCCAGCACACCCTGTTCAATATTGGCCGCGCCGTGAGCTACACCCTTCTCGGCGCGACGATGGGCGCGCTCGGTGGTCTCCTCTACGTGAGTGTCGACGAGGTGACGGCGATCGCAAGCCTCGTCCGTGGCGTTGTCGGCGTCGGCATCGGCGCGGCTGTCCTCGTGATGGGCCTGTACTACGTGGCTGGGCGTACGACGTTCGGGCTCACGCTGCCGGGGACCGAACGCGTCAGCGCCTGGTTGACCGGCTGGGTCGAGCGACTGGCCGGTGGCCCAGGAATCATGGGCCTCGGTGCGTTGCACGGTCTCCTTCCGTGTCCGATTCTGTACCCGGCGTATCTCTATGCCTTCGCGAGTGGGTCGCCGCTGGCCGGCGGTGTTGCCCTGGCTGCACTCGGCATCGGCACCATTCCGGCGGTCTTCATCTACGGCACGCTCATCGACAGCGTTGACGCCGTCCACCGCCGACGGCTACACCGGGTGCTCGGCGTCGCGTTCGTCGCGCTGGGGTACGTCCTCTTCGCCCACGGCCTGATGAGCCTCGGCTACCACATTCCCCATCCGATGTTCCCGTTCTGGAATCCCCTGGAGATGGGCGGCCACTAGAAGCGTTCGACTGTCACACCACAACCTGAAAACCACTGGGGGCCTTACACCGCCGGTATGGACTTGCCTGACTCGTCAGACCTCTCTCGGCGAGACTACCTCCGGGCACTGGTTGCCGCTGGTGGGACGGCCGCCTTGTCTGCCTGTCTGGACAGCTCCGGCGAATCGACCGTCCCGACGGGAGACCCTAACGCGCGCCCACAGCGCCAGCATGCGTGGACGGACGTCCTGGCGACCGACGAGGACGGGAATCCGCTGAACCCGGAGCATCATGTCCTCCTCTCGCTTGAGTTGGCGACAGATGTCGACGACGACAGCAGAGAGCAGGTCGAAACCGCGCTGCGCTCGCTCGAATCGGCATACGCCTACGACAACCAAGGTCTGCTGTTCACGATGGGATACACGCCCTCGTATTTCGACGCCCTCGGCGTCGACTCCCCGATTCCAGAGCCAGAGGCGCTGACCACAATCGAGTCGCCGGAGTTCGACGACTTCGACGCGCTCGTCCACCTGGCAAGCGATACCCCCGATGTCGTCCTCGAAGCCGAGGAGGCGCTGTTCGGCGACGTCTCGCCGAACAACACCGAGATGGAGGCGACATTCGAGGGAGTGTTCGACCGCGGGTCGCCCCGCCGGACCGGATTCGTCGGTGCGGGGCTGCCGGCACAGCACACTGATATGTCCGGTGTTCCCGAATCGGTGCCCGAGGATGCGCCGTTTTTTATGGGATTTCGCTCGGGGTTTGCAGAGAGTCAGGCTCCCGAATCCCGTGTGACCATCGAAGAGGGGCCGTACGCCGGCGGGACAACTACCCACGTCGAGTCACTGACGCTCCAACTGCGCACCTGGTTCGAGCAGGATAATCACTTCCAGCGGGTCGCCAAGCTGTTCAGCCCGGACCACGCAGAGAATGAACAGGTTGGCTCGGTCGGCGAGAACCTCAGTACGTCGACCGGCGTCGCCGGTGAGATAACCGAGGACACGGCGACGGATGCTCGCGAGTTCGGTACCGTCGGGCACGCACAGAAGGCAGCCCGGGCACGGGACGAGGACGGCACGCCTCCGCTTCTCCGGCGAGACTTCAACACCGTCGACGGCGACCGGCCGGGCGTCCACTTCCTGGCACACCAGCGCCAGATTGAGGACTTCGTCCGCGCCAGGCAGGCGATGGCCGGCGAAGACCTCGCCGGCGACGGCGTCGGACAGCGCCTGAACAACGGCATCCTCCAGTATATCTTCGTCCGCCGCCGGGGAAACTTCCTCGTTCCACCCCGGGAGAAGCGGGCACTACCCACGGCCAGAGTATGACAGGAGACGATACACCAGTCGACCTAACGCATAGCCCGTCGCGGCGACGACTCCTCGCAGCCACCGTCGGCACGATGACGACCGGCCTCGCAGGCTGTCTCGGCGGCGACGAATCGACCGACGACGAACCGACAGCTACACCGGAACCTCCCGAGGTGACAGACGCCGAGAACGTCCCCCAGCGGCCGCGGGTGAGCGACCCACCCGAAGCGGTCTATCTGCCGACACACCGGGCGTCGATGACTGGTCTCGATACGGTCGAGTCGGGGCCGTACACCGTCTCGCCGATGCTCAGCTACCCGCATCGGTTCTGGCTCATCTCCGGCTCCGAGACCGAACTCGTCCGGCCAAACGTCCAAGGCCTACATCTGATGTTCTCGGTCCAGGACAGCGAGACGGGGACCGTTCTTCCGGTGGATGTCGGCTCGCAGGTACGGATTCTCCGGGATGGCGAGGTCAGCGAAACACTCTCGCCGTGGCCGATGATTTCACAGACGATGGGGTTTCACTTCGGCGACAACATCCCGATTCGCGAGCAGGGGAGTTACACCGTCGAAATCGACCTCTCTCCGATGACGGTCCGTCGAACCGGCGACTTTGACGGCCGGTTCGAGAGTCGACAGACAGTCTCTTTCGAGTTCGAGTTCGACAGCGAGTTCCAGCGCGACATCGTCGACGGCGTCGACTTTCTCGACGAGAGTCGATGGGGCGAGCCTGGGGCACTGGAGCCGATGATGATGGGCCACGGTAACGGCTCCGAGATGAACGGCGGGACCGCGGTTCAGCGTCCGGAGGCGTATCCGGGTCGCTCACTCGGCGACCCCACCAGCGGCGACGCGAGGTTTGTCGCTCGGTACCTGACTGACAGCCGCCTGGGCGAGGACGGATACCTGCTCGTCTCGCCGCGGACGCCGTACAACCGAATTCCACTCGCCGATATGGCGCTCTCCGTCTCGGGGGCGATAGAGGGCGAGTTGGTCCAAACACTCGACAGCGAGGTCGGACACCACTACGGGCTGGCCGACAGCCTCTCGCCGGAAGATAGTCTCGAACTCACCGTCGAGGGACCGCCACAGGTCGCCAGACACCAGGGGTACGAGACTGCCTTCCTCGATATGCCCTCGATGACCCTGGAGGTGTCAGAATGAACGAACAGAGCAGGCGGGCGTTTCTCGCCGGTATCGGCGGCGCTGGAACCGTGGCGGTAGCGGGCTGTATCGGGGGCGGAGGCGACGGCTCCGACGAGGAGCCGACCGAAACCCCCGAAGTCGAGGAGGCAAGACAGCTTGGCGGCGAGACCCTTCGCTCGTATTTCCCGGTCAAGCTGTTCGAGCCTGATACCGACAACCGCGTCGCTGAGGTCCACTATCATACGGACTTCAGCCACTGGCATTTCGTTGCCTTCGAGGTGCCACTCGATGGCTACCGCGCGGTCGAGGCCCGTGTCTATAACGACGACGACGAGGTGATACCGCTCGGCGAAGACGAACAGTTCCACCTCGAAATTACACGAACCGAGGGGACGCCGGCAGACATGCTCGAAGTCGAGGTGCTGGGATCGACGCTGAACTTCCACGGAACGAATGCCGACAAGGGCGAACTGCTCTTTCACCTCTCGAACGGCGACGAGCGTGTCTGGACGACGCCGCCGCTGACAACCGTGGTCGGCGACCCCCCAGAGGAGTAACCGACATATCCAAACCGCCACCCGCGTAACTCGACGTATGATTCAGAACCTTGCCGCCACAGCCGCGGGATTCACGAGCAACACCTTCCTCGTCACGGGAGAGCGAACTGTCCTGGTCGATGTCGGCAACGAGTTCGACATCGTCGACCAGGTGAGCCAGTACGCCGACGATGTTGACGCAGTCGTGCTGACACACACCCATCCCGACCACGTCGGCAACCTCGGTGCGGTCGTCGATACCTTCGACGTCGATGTCTGGGGGTACGACACCGACCAGCCGGGCGTCGACCACGAACTCGGCGACAGTGAAACAGCCCAGCTCGGTGACCACGCGTACGAGGCACTGCACACCCCTGGCCACAAGAACGACCATCTCTGTCTCTACAGCCCCGATGCCGGCGTTCTGTTTGCGGGTGACCTCGTCTTCGCAAACGGCGGGTTCGGTCGGACCGACCTCGAAGAAGGAGACCGGGCGACACTTATCGACAGTATCGGGCGCGTCCTCGACAGAATCGACGAAGACCTCGCCGAGCTACACACTGGCCACGGTCCAAGCGTCACTGCCACCCCCTACACTGACGTAGAGCTCGCGCTCCAGGCAGCGAAGATGGGATAGCTCACTCCGTCGCGAGGCCGTAGTACCCTGGCTCGTCGTCGTCGCGTGGCTCGGCGAAGACGAACGCCTCGGTGTGAGTCATCATCCACGGAATCGCCCAGTCCAACAGGACGTTCTCGGTCTCGACATCGAGTTCTGCGTCGACCTCTAACCCCTGCAGGAGGCGTGCAATCTCGTAGATTGTGTACAGTTTGTCTGCGTTCAGTACCTCTTTCGGTTCCCGAAATTCGAGCGGACGGAGGTCCTCGACCTCCTCTCGGTGAATCGGCATACCGACCGTAGTTTCGACCGCTGTGTAAACACATCGGTCCCGATATTTCTGCCGTTCTATATCCGGACACCTTACTAAGTTGGCTCGGAACATAACAGGTAGAAAGTCTAAACCATTTCCCATGGATGGTGCAGTCTGGGCGTCACTCGGCGTATTCGTTGGGGTCTGTGCCGCGTTTGGTGCGTTGTCGGTACGGACAGCGTTAGAGACATCGCCCGACGAAAGCGCTGACTTCGAGGCGCTTCTGGCTGCAGCAGAGGAGCCGATTGTCTGCTGTGACGACGAGGGAGTCATCGATTACTCGAACCAGGCGTTTCAGCGGTTGGTCGGTGTTGATCCCCGTGGAGACAACATCGAGCATGCACTCTCGGGGCTTCCAGAACTCCACACCTGCGTGAGTGAGGGCGGCGGAACCGCAGACCTCTCGTCCGGAGACTGTTATGATGTTTCAGTTGTCGACGCTACCGAGACAGACCGGTCACTAATCCTGTTTCACGAAGTGACCGATGCTGGCGACGACCACATGTCTGAAGAAAAGAAACTAGACCAGTTTGCAAGTCTCGTCTCTCACGACCTCCGAAACCCGCTCGATGTCGCTATCGGGCGTACGAACGCCGTGAGCGAACTGAACGACGACCCAGGACTGGAGCCACATC
The DNA here is from genome assembly GCF_026410925.1 of Halovenus salina. Taxonomy (GTDB): domain Archaea; phylum Halobacteriota; class Halobacteria; order Halobacteriales; family Haloarculaceae; genus Halovenus; species Halovenus salina. Next base: position 3,244,830 of record NZ_CP112972.1, read on the forward strand.
TCGAAAGCACCCAACAGGCCCTTCACCGGATGCAAGATATCATCACAGGCGTGCTCGTCGTCGCAAGCCAGGGAGACGCCGTGGGCGATCTCTCGGCGGTCAGGCTCGATGATCTCGCCGAAGAGTGCTGGGAACACGTCGACACCGAATCGGCGACTCTTGATGTCGAAACAAGCGCCGAAATCGAGGCGAATCCTGAGGCGCTCTTACATGTCTTCGAAAATCTCTTTCGGAATGCTATCGAACACGGCGGCACGGACGTGCATGTCAGAATCGGCGAACTCTCTAATGGCTTTTTTATCGAAGACGACGGTCCCGGGATTCCAGACGCAGAACGGGGGCGGTTCCGCGAGCCGGGAGAGACCGGTAACGACCACGGGACCGGACTCGGTCTCGCAATTGTCGACAATATCACCGGCGCTCACGACTGGAATCTTGTCGTCACAGAGAGTGAAAACGGTGGCGCGCGCTTCGAGTTCTCCAACGTTACCGTCGCGAACGACGCCTGTGCGGTGACGAACTGCGAGTGAAGCGTTACTCGAAGTGTGCGAGACTGGTCTCGTACTCTTCGGCTGCTTTCTCCCAGTTGACGACCTCGAAGAAGTTGTCAATGAACTCGCCGCGGTCCGGCCCGTAGTCGTAGTAGTATGAGTGCTCCCATACGTCGAGGGCGAGAACCGGGTGTGCGCCCCAGAGCGCGCCCTGGTCGTGTTTATCGACGACAACGTTCCGAAGCTGTTTCGCAACGGGGTCGTAGACCAGAAGCGCCCAGCCGCCAGCGGCACCGGCAGCGGCCTTGAATTCGCCTTTCCAGCCTTCGTAGGAGCCGAAGTCCTCTTCGATCCGGTCGCGGAGGTCGCCCTCGGGCTCGCCGCCACCGTCGGGATGCATGTTCTCCCAGAACAGCGTGTGCAGATAGTGGCCACAGCCGTTGTGGGTCACGTTGCGCATCGCAGCGCCGCTGGAGCCGAAGTCACCGTCCTCACGGTTCTCGGCGAGTGTCTCCTCTGCGGAGTCGAGACCGTTCACGTACCCTTGATGATGGGTATCGTGATGCCAGGTGACGACCTGCTCGGAGATGTGTGGCTCCAGTGCGTCGTATTCGTAGGGCAGTTCGGGCAGTTCGGGATTGGAATGTTCTGACATAGTTTACCTCCAGATTATACAGTTGGTTGGTATCTACTAAAAGGTTGAGAACCCGGAACAAAACTCGCTGAAATTCATTTACGTAGACTCTCTTATGCGAACTTTCGGGCGTTTCAGTGTCTGGCAGGGTGGGCCTGACACCAAACCAGGGTCCCTGCCGTACCGTCCTGTCCCGGTACTGGAAAGCCGGGAGAGGAACTCGGCGAGACCGGTACAGTGAAATATCCGACAGGAGTAGGCCGGCATTGATGGAACTGAACCGAGAACTCGCGTGGCGGGGTGCGGTCGGGCTGGCGGTCCTCTTTCTTTTGAGTGTCCTCGCGCTCGTTGGTGTCGCGTTCATCTCGACGTTCGTCTTCGCTGTCTTCCTCTATTACGCCGTCCGCCCAATATACCGCTCGTTCGACCGATTTGGGCTCTCGAACTCGGTTCGGGCTCTCCTCTCGCTGGTCACGTTTGGCGTCCCGTTTCTCGTCCTTATCGGCTACACGGCCGCTATCGTCGTGTTAGAGGCCCGGGACTATCTGGCGGCAAACGGGATTCTCGAGGACGTCCAAAACGTCGAAGCCGACCTGGGTATCGGGTCGTTCGATTTGAGTTCGTTCGAAGACGCCCTCGCGGAGGTGACGGCGCTTCCGTCGCTTGACGTCGTCGCGGACCTGCTGTTCGATGTGACGGGTACCGTCAGCGGCCTCTTCTTGCAGTTGATTCTTATCGTTATCGCTGTCTACTACATGCTCGTCGACGGCGGGCGTATCAAGCAGTGGTTTCTCGACACCTACGACCGCGACGGGGTTCTTCAAGCGTACGTTGAGGAAGTCGACAGCGAGCTCTCCAGCACGATGTTCGGCAACATCGCGAATATCTTCGTGACTGCCATCCTCGCAATCGTCTCCTTTCTGGTCTATAACCTCCTCGTTCCTGACGTGGTCGCCGTTCCGTTTCCGGCGCTCATGGGGACGCTCATCGGCGTCGGAACGCTGATTCCGGTCATCGGAATCAAGCTCGTCTACGTCCCGTTGACAGTCGGAATGGCGGCCAACGCCTGGCTCGCGGGCGAGCCGACGCTGATCTGGCCAATCGGGGTTCTGTTCGTCTACAGTGCGATTGCGCTCGATTTTATCCCTGATCTGTTCATCCGGGCACAGTTCAGCGGGGAGAGCACGCATAACGGCCTTTTGATGATTGCCTACGTTGTCGGACCGGTCCTGTTTGGCTTCTACGGTCTCTTTCTCATGCCGATTCTCCTCATCCTCACAATCAACGCCATCACCATCCTCCTGCCGTACGTTCTCTCGGGGGATGCTGAAGCCGCCAGCCAGACCGAGTTGTCGGAGTTTCAGTAACAAGCTTCACCTTCCGACCACACGTTGGCCCCGATGGTAATGTTCCGGGGTCGCTCTCTGTTGGGCAGGTACGACGTGCTGGCGCTCGTTGCCGGCATCTGGCTTCTCGCCAAGGGCGTCCGGTACGCGTTCCCCCCGCTGTTCGACCAACTGAAGCTCACCTATTCGGTGTCGAACACCGCAGTCGGGGCCGCGTTTACCGGCTTCATGCTCGTCTACGCCCTCATGCAGTTCCCCTCTGGCCTGCTCGCAGACCGGCTAGGGGCCGCTCGCGTCATCATCGCCGGCGTCGTGATGACTGCCTTCGGTGCAGGCGTCGTCACCCTCGGCGGCCCATTCGCCGTATTAGTCGCGGCAATGGCCCTCATGGGCGCGGGAACCGGCGCGCACAAGACCGTCGCAATCACGCTTCTGGCGAAGACATACCCAGAGCGGACGGGACGAACACTGGGGATTTTCGACACGCTGGGCACCTTTGGGGGTGTCGTCGCGCCCGTCGCGGTCGCTGGCATCCTCGCCCTCGGTCTGAGTTGGCGAACCATCTTCGGGTCGGCCGCACTCGCAGGGTTTGTCCTCGGCGTTGCTGTCTTTTTCCGGGTACAACGGACACAGGGAGCCACCTCCAGACAGGCTACACATGGGATTCGTGACTACACGGAGCCGTTCACCGACGGTCGGTTTGTCGCCTTCGTCGTCGTCACGCTCGGCTTCTCGTTCACCTACAACGGCGTCGCGGCCTTCCTCCCGCTGTATCTCACCGAGACCGCGGATGTTGGTGGAGCCGTCGCAAGCCTGCTTTACAGCGTGCTCTTTGTCGTCAGTGTTGTCCAGATCGCGACAGGAGAACTCGCCGACAGAGCCGGTCGACTGTCCGTGATTACGGCCACGCTCACCCTGGCGACAGCCTCACTCGGTCTTCTCGTGGCAGCCGCCACCATCGACGCGAGGGTCGCGGGAATTCCAGTGCTCGGAGCGGTCGGTGTCGTCGGATTCGGTCTCGGCAGCCACGGCTTCCGGCCCGTTCGTGGTCTCTATCTCGAAGCCTTGCTCCCTGACTCGCTGGCGGGCGGCGGTCTCGGTGCGGTCCGGTCGGCACTGATGGGTGCGGGAGCGGTCGCCCCGGCGGCAGTCGGATTTATCGCAGACAGGGGCGGCTTCGGAGCAGCCTTTGTCCTGCTTTTGATCTCGCTCGGGGCGGCGACGCTGGTGGCTGTCGGGCTCTGGCTCACTGAAGACTGAGAGTCGGCCCCTGGGTTACTGAATCCAGACGGTCTTGCGGTTGACGAACTCCTTGATGCCTGCTTCGGAGAGTTCGCGACCGTAGCCGGCGTCGTTGATACCACCAAATGGGACGCGGGGGTCGGATTTCGTCATCTCATTGACGTAGACACAGCCGGCCTCGACCCGTCTGGCGAGTCGCTGGCCACGGTGGCGGTCCTCTGTCCAAAGGCTCGCACCCAGCCCGTACTGGGTCTCGTTTGCCTTCTCGATTGCTTCGTCCTCATCGGCGACTTTATAGACCGCTGCGACCGGACCAAAGGTCTCCTCGCTGTCGGCCGGACACCCCTCTGGCACGTCGGTCAGCACTGTCGGCGGGTAGAAGGCTCCCTCCCGGTCGAGGGGCTCGCCGCCCGTGAGAAGAGTCGCACCGGCGTCGACGCTCGCCTGGACTTGGTCGTGGAGTTCGGCCATCAGGTCGGGGTCGGCCTGTGCGCCAACCTCGGTAGCCTCGTCCATTGGGTCGCCGATGGTCAGCGACTCGAAGGCAGATACCAGGCGGTCGACGTACTCGTCGTAGACATCTTCGTGGACGATGAAGCGCTTGGCGGCGATACAGGACTGGCCGCCGTTCTGGGTGCGTGCAAGCACGCCGGTCTCCACTGCCGACTCGATGTCTGCGTCGTCGAGGACGATGAACGGGTCGCTTCCGCCCAGTTCGAGGACCGTCTTTTTGAGGTGTCTGCCGGCGGTCTCGGCGACCGCACGGCCTGCGGGACCGCTGCCGGTCAGTGTCGCCGCTTTGACGCGGTCGTCAGCGAGCACGTCGTCGACCGTCTCTGACCCCACGAGGAGGGTCTGGAAGACACCCTCCGGATAGCCCGCCTTCTCGAAGACCTCCTGCAGCGCAACAGCACAGCCTGGGACGTTCGAGGCGTGTTTGAGGAGGCCGACGTTGCCCGCCGTCAGGTAGGGCGCGGCAAAGCGGATGACCTGCCAGAAGGGGAAGTTCCAGGGCATCACCGCGAGCACCGGCCCAAGCGGATCATGGACGGTTTCAACTGCCGTTCCGGGCGGTGAGGGGAACTGCTCGCTGTCGAGGTATGCGCCTGCGTACTCGGCGTAGTGGTCACACCCCCAGGCACACTTCTCGACCTCCGCGACGGCCTCGGAGATTGGCTTGCCCATCTCCTTTGTCATTATCTCGGCGTATCGTTCCTTGTTCTCTCGGAGCACGTCAGCTGCGTTTGCGAGCAACTCCTCGCGGTCGCGAATCGAGCGCTCGCGCCAGCCCTCGTAAGCCTCCTGGGCCATCGTGAGCCGCTGCTCGACCTCCTCGGCACCGTGTTCCTGGTAGGTCGCCACGGTTTCGCCGGTCGCTGGGTTGACTGCTTTCATTCTCTCGGATACTCCGACACCGACGGGCTTAGTAATTGTGCCATTTGATAGTGATTATTGCGAGTCTTTACTGCCATGCCTTCGCTTCTCTCCTGTATCGGTCCGTGAAGCGAGCGAGTCACTAAAACAGGTCTGAAAAGTACCGCACTGATCAGTATGAGTGTCGTCGGATATCTCGCTTCTGGAGGGTGCTCCGGACAACCACGAACGTTAATGTAGTATTACACAAAAGGTAGGGCATGCGCCTCAGGACGAGATATGCGCTGGTGCTTGTCGGCATTTTGCTCGTTCTGGGGACCGTCGTCGTCGGCAGCGGAGAGCTGTTCAAACAGCAGGCAATCGAACAAGAACAGGAGGAGCTGGACAACACGACTCGTCTCGCTGCCGCCCAGATAGACGAAGCAATCGCCGACGAGGAAGACGTCATCCGCCAGGCCGCGCTCTCGCTCGACAGAGACTCCACGGAGGTTCGGGCCGAGCAGCTGGAACAGCTCCTCGACAATCATGTCTTCAGCTCGGCGATTGTCGCGAACATCAACGGGACGATAACAGGCATGTACGGCCTCCAGGAGGACCAGGAGGCGGTAGGAATCGGCGATTCGGTCACCGAGGTCGGATTCCTCAACCAGGGTACATTCGAGCGCATCCTCGGAGGAAGCACCCGCGTCGAGCGCGTTCACAGCTTCGCGCAGTTCGACGACTTCGCGCTGACCATCGGCGCACCCGTTCTCTCTCCGGACGGCCAAGACGTCGAGGAGGTTGTTGTCGGCTCGATGTTTCTCGATTCGACGCGGCTGTTCAGTCCGCTGACGCCACTGGAGACCAGCCAGCGGACGGCGAAGGTAACCGGGACGACCTTCGAAGGGGAACAGGTGACCATTCTCCCAGCCGACAACGAGTTTGACGATTCCTTGACAAGCAAGGCGACGATTTCGAAGACTGGATGGACACTCACGGCCGAGCGCGACGAGGGAGCGTTGACCAACCGGCTGCAGTTCCTCCAGCTTATCCAGTTCGGGAGCCTGGTTGTCGTCTTGCTGACGGTTTTGGGACTCGGGTTCTACCAGTACCGGACGACCCTCCAGCAGACGAACCGGCTTCTGGACGGGTTCTCCGAGCTGACCGAGGGGAACTTCGAGTACAACCTCGAGCTCGAAGCCGCCGAGGAGTGGGACCAGATCGGCGAAGGGTTCAACACGATGACTGACGGCCTGATGACGCGAGAGCGACAGATACTCGAACGCGAGCGCCGCCTCAGCGTCTTGAACCGTGTTCTCCGGCACAACCTCCAGAATGATATGACTGTCATCCAGGGCTTTGCGGAGGTCATTCCTGCGATGGACGACGAGGAACAGCGCCAGGAAGCGGCCGACAAAATAATCGAGAAATCCCGCGGGTTGGTCGAACACGGAAAGAAAGCCCGCCGTCTAGAAACGGTCATGGAGAACGCCGAAGAGGGGACGACGGAGGTGGATATCGTCGCGCAGGTCCGAGACAGCCTCGACGCCAACCGGACGGACCATCCCGAGGTCGATGTCTCCTTCGAGTCGACAGATGACGGCCGGGTAGACGCCGTCGCCGGAGTCGAGTTCGGCGTCGAGCAACTCATCGAAAACGCGTTCGTCCACAACACCAGCGACAACCCCCGCGTCGAGGTCACGGTAGACCGTGACGGCGACGACGTGGTCGTGACCGTCGAGGACAACGGCCCAGGAATCCCCGAGCACGAACGCGACGTGCTCGTCCACGACGAGGAGACATCTCTTGAACACGGAAGCGGCATCGGGCTCTGGCTGGCATACTGGTCGATTCTCAAATCGAATGGCGAACTCGCCTTCGGCGACCAGGACGAGGGTGGACATGCCGCGGTGAGACTGCGCGGCTGTGAGCCATCCGAATACAACGGCGGTCACGACGCGTAACTTTTGCTTATATTTATGCCTGTCCCGTCCGACTATTGGGTATGAACGTACTCGTGACCGGCGGCACCGGCTTTATCGGTCGTCACCTCTGTGAGCGACTCGCTGACAGCGGACACGAGGTCACAGCCCTCGCACGTGACCCTGAAGCCAGTCCTCTCCCCGACGTGGTCGAGACGGTACGTGGTGACGTAACCGCCTACGACTCAGTTGTAGATTCCTTCGCGGGGCAGGATGTTGTCTACAATCTGGTCGCACTGTCTCCGCTGTTCGAGCCAAAGGGAGGCAACGAGATGCACGAACAGGTCCATCTCGGCGGCACCGAGAACTGTGTCCGTGCCGCTAGGGAACACGACATCGACCACTTCGTCCAGATGAGCGCACTGGGTGCAGACCCCGACGGCCAGACACACTACATCCGGTCGAAAGGCCGCGCCGAGAATATCGTCACGGAGTCCTCCTTCGACTGGACGATTTTCCGTCCCTCGGTCGTCTTCGGCGACGGGGGACAGTTCCTCAGCTTCACGAAGAAGGTGACGCCGCCGGTCGTCGCGCCGCTTCCGGGTGGCGGACGCACGCGCTTTCAGCCAATCCACGTCGACGATATGGCGACGATGCTCGCCGACACAATCGAGGACGACCGGCACCGAAACGAGACCTACGAAATCGGCGGCCCAGAGCAGCTGACACTCGCCGACCTGGCCGAACTCGTCCGCGGCGAGTCGGTCACCGTCATCCCGGTGCCGATGGAGCTCGCTGGCGTCGGCTTGAGCATCGCTGGCGCAATCCCCGGGTTCCCGATGGGCCGCGACCAGTACCGGTCGTTGCAGTTCGACAACACAACCGCCGACAACGACATCGACGCCTTCGGATACGACCCGACGGACCTTCTCACAGTCGGCGAATACCTCGGTGTCGAAAACTGAGATAGTACCAACCAGTGAACTACCCCTGCCTACTCACTCGCTTTCGCTCGTTCCTTGAGGCAGGGGCTTCCTGGTTCAACGACGCGCTTTGCAGGAACAACCGCAGTTCCCGTAGGGAGCGCAGTCTCCACAGGCGTTTCTTCGGAGTGACCCACTCCTAGTTGCGAGAGTCCGCGAGAAAGAATGTTCCACGCCGTCGCAAACGCTCCGCGTTTGCTGCCCGTCAGACGCAGTCTGACGACCGCGTTTGCGTCTCTGTCCGCTTCGAAGCCACACGCCGGACAGGAATGCCCACGCACCCACAGCGGTTTGTCTGTTTCCACACCACAGTTCGCGCATTCTTTGGTGGTGCCTGCTGGCTCAACTTCCACGAAGTGCGTGCCTTCGCGTTTGCACTTGTATTCGAGCAGATCGGTGAAGGTGTTCCATGCTGCCGACACTGTGTTGCGGCTGTTGCGCGGCGATTCCAGCATCTCTTTCACGTCCAGGTTTTCGACGGCCACCAACTCGTACTCCCGAGCGTAGTAGTTCGAGAGCTTGTGCAGGAAGTCACGCCGCTTGCGCTTGATTTGTTGATGACACTCAGCAACACGCTGGCGTTTCTTCTCCCAGTTGTTCGACCCATGCTCTTTGCGCGAGAGGTTCCGTTGCTCCCGTTCGAGCTTGTCACGTTCTTCCGAGAGATCGAGTGATTCGACCGCCGCCCCATCTGTGTCGTGGGCGTACTTCAGAATACCCACGTCGATGCCAACCATGTCGTCGTCGTCGATCTCCTCCAGCGACGGTTTGGGCGGTTCTACTTTGTCGTCAACGGCAAAAGAAGCGTACCACTCTCCAGTGGGCTCTTTTTTGAGCGTGACTTCTTTGACAGTTTCCTCATCTGGAATGTCTCGGTGGCACTCAATGGGAATCTCCGTGAGTTTCGACAGCGAGAGCACAGTCTGACCGTTCTTCTTGTCGAACTCGAAGCCAGACTGGACGTAGGTGAAACTCCGGAAGTCTGTGGGTGCTTTCCAGTTGAGACTCCCGACGTTGTAGCCCTTCCCTTTCAGTTCAGACAGTGCCTTGATACTGTCTTCGATCCGCATGACAGCGGCCTGTGCAACTGTCGAGTACAGGTCGTTCAACTCGTCCCACCAGTCTTTGAGGTCGGTGAGTTGATCGCGGACCTGTCGCACTCGTTGGTTGATTGTTCCTACTGATTCGGGAATTTGTTCAAACTCAGTTAGCGCGTGGTTGTAGAGTTGCCTACAGGTGTCCCGGTGGTAATCCAACAGCTCACGTTGTTCGGCGGTTGGCTTGAGTCGGAACCTGTAGGCGTAGTGCATTGGTTACTCGGTTGGTTCTGATGTTCGGACGACTTTCACGTCTGCACCACGCCAGTCTTTCGGGACCAAGACGTGTGCGCCGTTGCCGGTAGCTTTCGCCTCGCCCTCAATGACTTCGTGGCCTTCGATTTCGTGTCTATCCATCACTAGTGTTTAAATATTGTTTCAACATAAACGTACCGGTTCGTGGGCCTGTGGGCCAGCAACAAGCAGGCGTATGAAAGATGATGACGGCGTGGACGAATCGCTCGCGATTCGTTCGCACACCAGAAATCTCCGATTTCTGGGGACGCTGTATCCCCTCCCTACTGTGCTACTCGGTCGCTCCGCTCCCTGCGTTGCTCCTTGAGGAAGGGGGCTTAGCGCCTGAAATCAGCTAAATATATACCGCAGTCGGTCGTCCCCCGCTGTAATGTCGCTGTCACGAGAGCTCTGGAAACGGAGACACGAGCAACCACTGTTCGTCGCCCTCTGTGTCCTGACCGTCGCTGTCGTCGTGGTCTGGCCGGTCGTTGACGCGCTGCTCGCGCGGTACGATGTCGTCCACGTCGCCGACTACGGATTCAACGATTTCGGCGCGTACTCCGGTGCGGTCGACAACTGGCTCAGTGGTGACGGGCCAATCTATACCCGTGCCGAGGATGGCGGGTTCCACGGAAGTTATCTCTATCCACCGTACGCGCTGCCGCTGTTCTATCCGTTCGCCAAGCTCGGATTCGAGGCCGGGCCGGTGTTGTTCGGTGTCTTCTCGCTGTTTCTGCTGTATGTTGGTGTCGAAGCTGTCGTCGAAGAGCTCGGATACGGACTCACTGTCCCCGAACGTGTCGTGCTCCTGTTTGGCCTGTTTGGCTTCCATCCGGCGCTCTGGGACTTCAAATGGGGGCAAGTGTCGACGCTGCTTGCGGCGTTTCTGTGTTTTGCCTTCTATACACACGAACGCGGACAGCGCGGCCACGCCGGGAGCGCGTACCTGAGTGGACTGTTTACGGCTCTGGCAGGCGGTGTCAAGCTGTTCTATGCGACTGCTGGGGCCCACATGCTCCGGAACAGCCGTCGCTTTGTGGGTGGCGTCCTGACAGGAGTCGGATTGCTCGCTTCCTCGGTTGTCGTCTTTGGACTCGATACCCACGAGCTGTATCTGGAGGTGCTGACCTGGGGAAAAGGGTGGGGGACAGACCAATTACCTCCCGCAGAGTGGCAGACAGCCTACTATCGGCCGCTGTATCTCGTCGACCAGACCGTCGACGGTATTGGACTCTCGCTGCCGAATCAGTGGATACCGCTCGCCATTGCGGGCGGCGTTCTCGGCGTCATCGGGCTGACGCTCCGCCACCGCCACAACCCTGGTGCCTCTGTCCTCACGTTTGCGCTTGGGGTCGCCGTGATACCGCTGTTTGCGCCACGGGCGTACACACACGACCTCGTCGTGTTACTCTTACCCGCGATTTTACTGCTGTCGGGCGAACTCGACCGCGCGGATGGCCTCCCGTGGATTCCAGTCCTCGCAGTGTTGTTGGTTCACTTCCAGACCTACGGCACCCGTGCGGCGATTCATCTGTCCGATAGCTCGCAGGCGGTGATGCTCCAGCCGGGAGTGTATGGGACCTTCCTGCTGGTCGGCCTGGCAGCAGGTCGGCTCTACGGGCTGGACCAGAGCGCGCCGAGCAACGACACCGAAGACGGACAGCCCGAAACGGGTGACGCTGAGGGTGACACTACCGAGATGGCGGATTCTGCCGAGGAAGGCGACGAGTGATACCACTCTTGGCGACATCACCGGAACCCGGACAACCCTGACGCGAGCTTTCCGCTCTGTGATACAAGAGGCGACGATAGATGGGCAAAACACTTATTGGCGCGTTGGTACAGAATCTTTTAAAGAGAACTATGAAATTGGCGATGATCGGTTTCGGACAGGCGGGCGGGAAAATTGTCGACAAGTTCCTGGAGTACGATGCCCGTACTGGAAGCGGCATCGTCCAGTCTGCAGTCGCCGTAAACACGGCGGAGGCGGACCTCATGGGCCTCGAAAACATTCCCAAGAGTAATAGAGTCCTCATTGGCAGAGCACGAGTCAAGGGTCACGGTGTCGGTGCTGACAACGAACTCGGCGCAGAGATTGCCGAGGAGGACATTGGCGAGATACAGGGCGCTATAGATAGTATTCCGGTCCACGAGATCGACGCCTTCCTTGTTGTCGCTGGTCTGGGTGGCGGCACTGGGTCGGGTGGTTCGCCGGTGTTAGCGAAACACCTCAAACGCATCTACACCGAACCGGTGTACGGACTCGGTATCCTCCCCGGGGGAGACGAGGGTGGTATCTATACGCTCAACGCCGCCCGGTCGTTCCAGACGTTCGTCCGGGAGGTAGACAATCTCCTGGTGTTCGACAACGACGCTTGGCGAAAGACCGGGGAGTCGGTTGAGGGCGGCTACGAGGAGATTAACGACGAAATCGTCCGCCGATTCGGCGTACTCTTTGGCGCGGGCGAGATATCGGCTGACGACGATGTTGCAGAGAGCGTCGTCGACTCTTCGGAAATCATCAATACGCTCGAAGGCGGCGGTGTTTCGACCGTCGGCTACGACGCCGAAGCGGTCGAAGAGTACGATTCGGGCGGTCTCCTCTCGCGGTTCAAAGGCGGCAACAAAGACGATATGGAGACGACAAACACGACCAACCGTATCAACTCTATCGTACGCAAGGCCGCACTTGGTCGGCTCACGCTGCCCTGTGAGATTGAAGGAACCGAGCGCGCGCTGCTGGTCGTCTCCGGGCCGCCGGAACACCTCAACCGGAAAGGAATTGAGAAGGGTCGAGGGTGGCTCGAAGACGAGACTGGCAGCATGGAAGTTCGTGGCGGTGACTATCCGCTCGATGAACCGAGCGTCGCAGCTGCCGTTTTGCTGTCTGGTGTCCACGACGTCCCCCGCATCAAAGAGCTCCAGCAGGTGGCCATCGAGGCCCAGGAGAACATCGATGAGATACAACAAGAGAGCGAAGAAAATTTAGAGGCCCTCGTCGAAGATGACGAAGATGAGTTGGATCCGCTCTTCTAAGGCGGTTGCAGCAGTGGTATTGCTCGTCGTCGCGCTCGGCGCGGTCGGAACAGCCGCGGCGGTGTCGTTCTCGGCAGACGACCCCGAGGCGGCAGAGGTTGGCGAGACTGTCAGCTTCCAGGTCGAGATGACCGATGTGTTCGAAGACCAGCCCAACGAATGGACTGTCGGCGCGAACACCGACTTGGAGGACGCTGATTGGCAGATAATCGCCACCGATGTCTCTGGCGAGGAGGTCTCCCGGTCCGATTCGAGCGAACTGCAGGTGAGCAGTGAAGACGGCGTCAATGCCGTGACTGTCGAGGTTGAAGGTACGGTCCCCGACATCTCGTCGTACAGCTACGAGAACAGGGAAAACGAGGAGTATCAGGTCCTCGAGATCGAACAGGCAGACGGCCCGTCACTCGAAGAGTGGCGTGCACACCGTTACACTGCAGAGAGCCAGGAGGCCCGGAACACCATCGACGAGGCGAGTGAGGCCGTTGACTCACAGAGTACTCTCGACAACGCGATCAGCGCATACAACTCCGAGAACTTCGAGAACGCAATCGACCTGGCTGAGCAGGCACAGAACGACGCGGAAGGCGAACAGCAGCTCCAGCAGTACCTCCTGTTCGGCGGCGCGGCGCTCGTCGTGCTCCTAGTTGCTGGCGGTGGCTACTACTTCTACCAGCAGCGCCAGCAGGACAATAGTAAGCTCCGGTAGTGGATGCAGGCTCTTGTTCCGTTCGACGCACGACATCCGAAATCACGTCTCTCGGACGTTCTTGACGATGACGAGAGACAGGGGTTTGCCCGTGCCATGCTCGCAGATGTCCTCGACGCACTCGACCAGGCCGGCCATTCTGCGACGGTGCTGTCGACGGCACCAGTCGAGTGCGACGCTCCGGTGGTTGTCGACGACCGACCGCTCACGACGGCGGTCAACGACGCACTCGACGACCGACCGCTGCCTGTCAGCATCGTGATGGCCGACCTGGCGCTGGTGACGCCAGATGCACTAGATTCGCTGTTTGAAACGGCGGGCGATGTTGTGCTCGCCCCAGGTCTGGGTGGCGGAACGAACGCACTCGCCGTCAGACATCACGAGTTCCAGGTCGATTATCACGGGACATCGGTCCACGACCACCGGGAGAACGCGAAGGCAGTCGATGCAGACCTCGGTGTGGTGGATTCGTACCGCTTAGGAATCGACATCGATGACCCGATGGACCTCATCGAGGTATTACTTCACAACAACCGCCGGGCAAGAGCATGGCTCGTTGACGCAGGATTCCGGGCCGAGGCCCACGACGGCCGGGCAACGGTAACGCGACCCGACGGCAAGGGGTAACAGAAACTGAGTCGGCCAGTGTCTGCTCGAAGACAGGTCGACAAGGATTTTTATGCTGGAACGTTGTACGTTTGTACGCACGGGCCGACCCGTGCGACTGGGTACGTGACTCGCGCCGCGCACCCGCTACTGTGCCAACTCCACCGCTCTTGGTACGGAAGCCGGCCCTGACCCATGGCTGGCTTCCCCGTTTTGACATCCTGGAGAGACATCTGAACGCTTTTGACCGCCCGTATCCTCCTTTGTCACAGTGACCAGTCCGGACAGCAACGCGACGGGAGCAATCCTCCAGGTCGACGGCGGCGACCAGCTCGTCATCGAGGGCGAGGCAATCGAGCGAGTGCTGGCCGTCGAACCGGCCGATGTCGAACCGGCCGACCACCTCTCGTTTGCCCGGAACGTCTTCATCCCGCTGACGACGGCGTGTCGGTACACCTGTACCTACTGTACGTACTTCGACCCGCCGGGGGAGGCAACACTCCTTACCCCGGCGGAGGTTCGCGATATCGTCGCCACGGGAGCTGAGGCCGGCTGTACGGAGGCACTCTTTACGTTCGGCGACGACCCGGATGACCGGTATACCGGGATATACGACCAACTCGAATCACTGGGGCACGATTCGATACACAGCTATCTCCGCGAGGCGTGTGACATCGCGCTGGAGGAAGGGCTTCTTCCGCATGCCAATCCCGGCGACCAGACCCGCGAGCAGATGGCTGCTGTCGCCGACGTGAACGCGAGTATGGGCGTCATGCTGGAGACGACCGCAGACGTTGGCGTCCACAGCGGTCTGCGGGCCAAATCGCCGGCACAGCGCCTCGGAACCCTTCGAACGGCCGGCGAACTCGGTGTCCCGTTCACCACTGGCATCCTGGTCGGCATTGGCGAGACCTGGCGTGATAGGGCCATCAGCCTGCTCGCAATCGCGGCGCTTCACGAGGAGTACGACCACATCCAGGAGGTCATCGTCCAGCCGGTCGCCGAGAACGACCGCTGGCAGGGCGGGTCTCCGGAGACAGCGACGCTCCGGCGGACTGTCGCGATGGCGCGGGCCACTCTCCCCCCGGAGGTCTCGTTGCAGGTCCCGCCGAACCTCGCGCCGGCCGAAGCGGTCGTCGACTGCGGTATCGACGACCTGGGTGGTGTCTCTCCGGTGACAGACGACCATATCAACCCCGACTACGCGTGGCCGGCACTCGACGAACTCGAACAGATTGCGGATGCGGCGGGCGTCCCACTTCAGGAGCGACTCCCTGTCTACGACCGGTACCTCCCTGACGACCTCAGTACCGGGGCACAGAGTGACGAGCAATCAGAGACGACACGGTCCGAGTGGCTGTCGCCACGCATCAAGGAGGCACTGGCTGCGGAGACGCCAGCAGGCCGGCGTTATCGCGGCGTTCTCGACGAAGAACCAGTCCACGCCCCACAGCCGTAACCGCTATCACTCGACCAGCGGCGACCCGTCGGCTCGGGGGCCAAGCCGTGGCCCAAACGGCGGCTCCTCCGGGTCGATTCGGCGGCGCTGTTCGTAATCTGTCGACCGCTCGACCGGCGTCCGTCCAATCGCCGAAATCATCTCGACGTACTCCTCGAACGAGCGAGCCTCGCCGAAGGTCCCGCCGGCACGCTTCGTGATTTCCTCGGAGAGAATCGTCCCCATGAAGTCATCCGCCCCACACGAGAGCATCTTCAACCCCTGTTCGTCGCCGTATTTCACCCACGAGGACTGGATGTGCTCGATGTTGTCGAGAAAGAGCCGTGAGACGGCAATCATCAGCTCGTCTTCGTCGCGGCTCGCGCCGCCGTCGACCATGCCGCGGTCGTGCAACGGCGTGTCGTGATGGACGAACGAGAGCGGGACGAACTCGGTGATTGCGCCGGTCCGCTCCTGGAGGTCTCTGATGGTGTCCAGGTGGTGAATCCGGTGGGCCTCGTTCTCGACGTGTCCGTACATGATTGTCGCGGTGGTCGGGAGGCCAACGGCCGCCGCGGCTTCCATTGCCTCGACCCACTCGTCGCTTCGAATCTTTCCCGGACAGATAACCTCGCGGACCTCGTCGACCAGAATCTCGGCCGCGGTTCCGGGCGCGCTGTCGAGGCCGGCTGCAGCGAGTCGGCCGTACACCGTCTCGTAGCTCCAGTCGGTCCCGCGCCGGGCGTGGTAGGCCTCCTCGGGCGTCATCGAGTGAAGGTGGATATCCTCGACGCTCATCGCCCGCATCTGCTCGCAGTAGGTGCCCGGGTCCGTCTCGTACCGGGCTGGTGACTTGTAGTTCAGATCGCCGCGGTCGCTCGTTTCCAGGAGTTCGCGGTGCTCTTCGTCGAGGGCCAAGGCCGGATGGAGTCCGCTGACGGACGTCACCTCATAGATGCCGGTCTCGATTGCGTCGGCGACGATTTCGCGTGATTCCGCGGGGGTCTTGGTGAATCCTGGGTTGTCGGCCTCGTTCTCTGTGAGGAACTGGTCCGAGCGGTCCTTGAAGTTACAGAAGAGACACCCTGTATTACACGCCGTCGTGACGTTGTTGTTGAGGTTAGCGACGAAGGTAACCTCGTCGCCGACGACCTCGGCGCGGCGGCGGTCGGCGGCCTCCAGTACCAGCTCCTTGCGCTCGCGGTCGATACCTGGCGTATCGGTTCCGGTTGTGAGTAACTCGATACCGTCGTCGACGGTGAGTCGGTCGCCCGAGCGTGCCTTGGTGAGTGCGTTCTCGAAAGACTGGCCGGTCTCCGGACGCAGCTCCCAGTCGTAGCGCTCGCGGGGAACGTTCGGTCCCCCGCGGGAGGCGTCTGCCATTGTCCATTATCCAGGACCGGCGACCTAAACACTGACGGGTGCGGTGAGACCTGCCACCATCGCTGGGAGCCGTTGTATTTTTACTCCGGGCTGTGAATCTCTAGCTATGTCTGGCTCCCGCCGCGCTGTTGTCGCCCTCCTCTGTCTGACTGCTGTCTGTACCCTTGGTGGGTGTACGTCGATACTTTCAGACGACATCACCCAGGAAGAACTCATTGAAAAGGCAGAGAGCGCCGAACCACCCGAGGAGATGAGTGCGACCGTCGAAGTGAACGCGACTGTCGATGACGAACAGATTGGATACAGCTACGATGTCTGGTACCGCCAAGGGGGACTGAGCCGAGTCGAGGGAACCTACAGGGGGAGTCGAACGGTCCAGGTCAACGACGGCGACAAGATATGGGCCTACAACGCTGACGAGGAGACTGTTAGCATACGTGAGGACCAGACAGATATCTCACCGCTTCGGGACGCGGTTAATATCACCGAGGAGCTGCTCCGGTCGAAAAACGCCACCGACATAACAAAAACGGAGTACGAAGGCCGCGAGGTCTATCACGTCGTCTTCGACGAGAGTGCAACGCAAAAGGAGAAGAATCAGAACAGCGTTCTCACGCCACTCGTCCCCAGCGTAGGGGGTATTCTCCCCGGGGGACAGACTGACCAGGCCGAAAACGAGACCGCTGACGGCGTTGAGCGGGTCGAACTCTGGATAGACGCAGAGTACATGTACGTCCTCCGACAAACCGTCGAAGGCGAAGACCCGTCCGAACAGCGGTACACCGATGTTGAGTTCGAGCCAGGCATCGACGACGACCGCTTCGAGCTCGACGTTCCGGAGAACGCGACAGTCAACGAGATCGAAACCCCCGAGTATCGAGAGTTCGACTCCCTCGGAGAGTTTCTGGCACAGTCACCGGTCGAAATCGAGCGCCCGACTTTTGAGACACTCGACGCCGAGTTCGAAAGGGGATTCTTCCTGTCCGAAAATAACTCCGAGGGCATTCGAGTTGGTATCCGGTACGATGTCGGCCAGCCGTCCTGGCTAACGGTAAACAAATACAACGACACGACCGAGACCACTGTCGAGGGAGAGCCAATCCAGGTCGACGGTGTCGACGGCGTCTACGAGGAGGTCTCACAGAACTCCCACAAAATTAGCTGGACCGCCAATGGCTTCCGATATCAGATTCTGGCCAGTGTTCAAACAGATCGTGAGACGCTAATTCGGCTCGCAGAGTCGATGGAGACGACCTAATCAGGACGGGAGTAGATTGACGACCGACAGCGCCTCTGCCATGACCCAGGCGACGAGCACTGCGTAGGCAACTAACAACAGATACGCCTCGTGAAGTGTCAGGGCAAGTCGCGTGCGGAGTGTCACGAACAACAGTGCGGTCGCGGCCACGAGACAGCTCATCAGCGTCGCAGTCGCCGAGAAATCGATAACTGCAGACTCAGTCAACAGAACGCCTATTGGAATAACCACCAGCAAATCGAAGATGGTCGAGCCAAGCACGTTGGCGACGCTCGCCACGTCGTGCTCGCGGTTGGCGGCCTCCAATACCAACTCCTTGCGCTCGCGGGGAATGCTCGGTCCCCCGCGGGAGGCGTCTCCCATTATCCAGGACCGGCGATCTAAACACTGACGGGTGCGGTGAGACCTGCCACCATCGCCGGGAGCCGTTGTATTTTTACTCTGTGCTGTGAACCTCTAGCTATGTCTGGTTCCCGACACGCTGTTGTCGCCCTCCTCTGTCTGACTGTTGTCTGTACGCTTGGCGGGTGTACGTCGATACTTTCAGACGACATCACCCAGGAAGACCTCCTCGAAAAGGCAGAGAGCGCCGAGCCACCCGAGGGGATGAGTGCGACCGTCGAAGTGAACGCGAGTCTCGATGACGAACAGATTGGATACAGCTACGATGTCTGGTACCGTCAAGGGGGAATGAGTCGGTTCGAGGGAATTAATAGGGGAAGTCGAACGGTCCAGGTCGACGACGGCGACAAGATATGGTTCTACAACGCTGACGAGGAGACCGTCAGCGTACGTGAGGATCAGACAGATACCTCACCGCTCCGGGACGCGGCTAATGTGACCGAAGAGCTACTCCAGTCGAAAAACGCCACGGAAATAACGAAAACGGAGTACGAAGGCCGCGAGGTCTATCACGTCGTCTTCGACGAGAGTGCAACGCAAACAGACAAGGATCAGAACAGCGTTCTCACGCCACTCGTTCCCAGCGTGGGCGGCATTCTCACTGGTGAACAGACCGACAAAGCCGAGAATGAGACCGCTGACGGTGTCGGGCGGGTCGAAATCTGGATAGACGCAGAGTACATGTACATCCTCCGGCAAACCGTTGAGGGCGAAGACCCGTTCGAACAGCGGTACACCGATGTCGAGTTCGAGCCAGGCATCGACGACGACCGTTTCGAGTTCGATATTCCAGAAAACGCGACAGTCGAGGAGGTTGAAACGCCCGACTATCGCGAGTTTGACTCCCTCGGAGAGTTTCTGGCACAGTCACCAGTCGAAGTTGAGCGCCCGACCTTCGAGACACTCGACGCTGAGTTCGACAGGGGATTCTTCGTGTCGGAAAACACCTCCGAGAGTGTTCGCGTCGGTATCCTGTACGATGTCGGCCAGCCGTCCTCGCTAACGGTGAACAAATACAACGACACGACCGAGACCACCGTCGAGGGAGAGTCAATCCAGGTCGACGGTGTCGACGGCGTCTACGAGGAGGTCTCACAGAACGTCCACCGAATTAGCTGGACCGCCAATGGCTTCCGATATCAGATTCTGGCCAGTGTTGAAACAGACCGGGAGACGCTGATACGGCTCGCTGAGTCGATGGGGACGACCTAATCAGGACGGGAGTAGATTGATAACTGACAGCGCCTCTGCCATGACCCAGGCGACGAACACTGCGTAGGCAATCAACAACAGATACGCCTCGTAAAGTGTCAGGGCAAGTCGCGTGCGGAGTGTCACAAACAACAGCGCGGTCGCGGCCACGAGACAGCCCATCAGCGGCGCAGTCACAGAGAAGTCGATGACCGCAGACCCCGTCAGCAGGACGCCTATTGGAATGACTACCAGCAGATCGAACGTGTTCGATCCGAGGACGTTGGCGATGCTCGCCACGTCGTGCTCGCGGTCGGCGGCCTGGATACTCACGAGCGCGTCAGGGAGACTGGTGGCGGCGGCGACGACGACGGCACCCCACAGGAACTCCGGTGTTCCGACCAGATCGCCGATGACGATGACAGCGTGGACAAGTCGCTCGACCGCCACGAGAATAATCAACAGCCCCGCACCCAACAGTCCCCACTGTTTCAGCGGTGAAATCGAGTTAGACTCGACCTCGCCGGTGTACTCTGTCGTGTCCTGCCACTGCATAAACAGATAGAGCAGGTAGACGCCAAGCGGGAACAACACCATCGGCCGGGTCAACTCTCCGCTCAGCGAATCGTTCAGCGAGCCGTTCATCGGGTTATAAATAAGCGACATGGAGAATGTCAGGAACAGTACGAGAATCGATATCATATAAAACAGCGTCTCCTTGTGGACGAGAGTCCGAGACGCACTGATACTTGACCCGCTGAAGACGACCGCAAGTGCTGGAATAACGAGGATATTGAAAATCGCCGAGCCGACGATACCGCCGGCACCCAGCCCGAACGAGCCCGCAAGCGCCGCGAAGATAACGCTTGCGAGCTCCGGGAAACTCGACCCAATCGCCGCGATAATGCCACCCTGTACAACCGGGGGGAGGTCGTAATGGATTGCGAGCTTAGAGCTTGCACCCTCGAGCCAGTTGCTTCCGACCCAGATTGCACCTGTTGTAACGATGATGATTGCTATCTCGACGAGCGGCCACTCAGACATCTGTCGTCGTGTACACTGGGAGCTGTAGTAAGCAGTTCGATACCGGCTGGTCCACGGGCCGGACCACGCAGCTTTTGTCTGCTACACTGGTAGTATCGATCGATGTCGTGGAGTATTCTGGAGATGCTCGGCTCCGTGACGGTCCTCATGGTCGCGATTCCGCCGGTGCTCGCGGGTGTTGGGCTGTTGTTCGGTGGTGAGCTGGCCGTCGGGGCCGTCTTGGTGGCCGCTGGGTTCGGAATGGTCGCTGCCGACCAGTACATCACGACACCTGGCGACATCCCGGTTGCCGTCGCCAGCAGAGTCGTCGGCGTCATCGTCAATCAGCCCGACGACGAACAGTGACCATCTTGTCGCTCTCTGGATACGCGAAGAGAATACCTTCCCTGCGGATACGTCGACTTCGGCATCACGAGCGAGGGCGGTCCCCTCGGGTACACGGTCGTATGCCTCGTTCTCGGGAGATTCTGTTCGTCAGACGACACCGTGTCGTTCGGTCAATCGCACAGATGATCGTCATCACGGCCAGGGCGGCGATGGATCGCGAGACCGAACAGCCTGCTGACTGACACCGCTGTCTGTCACTCTTCGATTGCGTTGCTAGTAGCCGTGCCGGCGGCCGTTTCGACCGTTCCCTCGTCGGCCTCGCGCGACTTGACAGCCACAGGGTCGAACTCGTTTGCCTCCTGATTTGGCTCCAGTCCGGCCTGCTGGATTGTTTCGATGTCGTCGCCGGGGGACTGCCCCTCCGTGGTGAGGTAGTCGCCCGTCAGGATGCCGTCGGCACCTGCCTCGAAGGGGAGATGCTGCTCGTCGGCGTCGAGATTCGCCTCCCGCCCGCCGGTCAGGCGGACCCGGGCCTCTGGATGGAGGAGCCGGTAAACGGCAATCGTCTCGATTATCTCCTCGGTCGTAATGTCGGCAGATTCCCCCAGCTCGTCGCCGAGTGGGGTCCCAGCTACTGGGTTGAGGATGTTCACCGGAAGCGAGGAGATGCCAATATCCTGGAGAGCGATGGCGGCGTCGACGCGGTCTGTGGGCGACTCGCCCATGCCGAGAATGACGCCGGCACAGAGATCCATCCCGGCCTCCTTGGCTACTTCGAGCGTGTGAACGCGGTCTTCGAAGCTGTGTGTCTCGACGATTTCGGGGAAAAAGCGCGGCGAGGTTTCGATGTTGTGATTGTAGTGGTTGAGTCCCTCTTCGGCGAGGATTTCGGCCTCCTCGTCGGTGAGGATGCCCAGGCTGGCGTCGACTTCGACTGCCGTCTCGTCACGAACCAGCCGGATTGCTTCGAGTACCTCCTCCCACTCTTCGGGGCGGTGTTCCTTCGAGACGCCCTTCTCGGCGACGACGATACCGAACCGCTGTGCGCCGTCTCGCTCGGCTCGTTTGGCCGCTTCGAGTACCTTCTCCGGGCCGAGAAAGCCGTAGTTGTCGATTCCCGTCTCAAAGTGGACCGACTGGGCACAGAACCCACAGTCCTCGGCACAGTTGCCGGCCTTCGCGTTGACAATCGAACAGGCGTCGACTGTTCCGTCACCGAACTCACGGCGCACCGCGTCGGCCGCGAGCGCGAGCTCGTCGACGGGCTGGGCCATCAGGGCAATTCCGTCCCGCCTGTCGAGGCGTTCACCCTCGAACAGCCGGGCGAGTGCATCGTCTATCGTCTTGTTTCCTGTTTTGTAAACCACGGTCACTGTGTCGGTTGTCGGTTATAAAAGCGTTCGGGTGGCATGCAAAAGGTCAGTATCTTAACCGCGGGGGTAGAAGCCGTCGCCAATGACGAGCGTCAAGAACTTCCGGGTGAGTGAGCAGGCAACACAGTCCTCGCTCGGGCGCGGGGTTTTCGAGTTCACGGACGACTACTCGGTGTTCGACTGGGGGAAGATGCCCGACACGATTCCGGACAAGGGTGCGTCGCTCTGTACGATGGGTGCGTTCAACTTCGACCTGCTGGAGACAGCGGGGATTCCCACCCACTACGAGGGCGTGGTCGTCGACGGCGAGACCGTCTCGCTCGGCGAGGCACTCGACCGGGAGACCCCACCCCGCGAGATGGCCATCGAACTGACGCAGGTGCCAGACCTGCCCTTCGAGGATGGAGCATACGACTACGAGGCGTATCACGCCGAGGCGGGAACGAACTATCTGGTCCCGCTGGAGATTGTCTTTCGGAACCGCGTTCCCGTCGGCTCCTCGCTTCGCAAGCGCACGGACCCGGCGGACCACGGCCTCGATTTCGACGGGTGGCCCGACCGCGCCGTCGACCTTCCCGAGGCAGTTGTCGAACTCTCGACCAAATACGAGGAGCAGGACCGCTACCTGAGCCGCGACGAGGCCGACGAGATTGCGGGGAAGGCAAGCGTCGACGACCTCGAATCGGTCGCCCGAGAGGTGAACCGAATCGTCACAGAGCAGGCAGACAGCGCCGGACTGCGACACGAGGACGGCAAAATCGAGTGTCTCTATCTCGACGGCGAGATTCGCGTCGCGGACGTGGTCGGCACCTTCGACGAGAATCGCTTTTCCTACGACGGCAGACAGGTGTCCAAAGAGGTCATCCGGCAGTACCACAAACGCACCCAATCCGGATGGGTCGAGGCCGTGGCCAAGGCCAAAGACCAGGCGGACGCCGAGGGCGTCGACGACTGGAAAGCGCTGTGTGAGACGGCTCCAGAGCCTCTCGACGGCGCAGTCATCGAGGCGGCCCGGGACATGTACTGTGCCGGGACAAACGCCTACCTTGAGCGAGCGGTCTTCGATACACAGCCTCTCGAAGAGGCGCTTTCCCGGTTCGAGCGCCTCTAAGCGAACGGTCACCCGATATCGATACGAGCACGTGTCTGTGTGTCACTCCTCAGACTCGAAACAGTAGGTTTATCAGTATCACAGAGCGAAATTCAGGCATATTACTCCCGAGATGACAGCGAACAAGCAACCGGAGGTAAACATCGGACTCGTTGGACACGTCGACCACGGCAAGACGACGCTGGTCCAGGCATTGAGCGGAGAGTGGACAGACCAGCACTCTGAGGAGATGAAGCGCGGTATCTCTATTCGGCTGGGATACGCCGACGCGACGTTCCGGCAGTGTCCGGAACTGGACGAACCCCAGCGGTATACCGTCGACGAGGAGTGCCCCGACGGGACCGAAAGCGAGGTACTGCGCACGGTATCCTTTGTCGACGCCCCAGGCCACGAGACGCTGATGGCGACGATGCTCTCGGGTGCGTCGATTATGGACGGCGCGGTGCTGGTGATTTCTGCGAGCGAAGACGTGCCACAGGCACAGACCGAAGAGCACCTGATGGCGCTTGATATCATCGGTATCGAGAACATCGTCATCGCCCAGAACAAGATCGACCTGGTCGACCGCGAGGGCGCAGAAGAGAACTACCAGCAGATTCAGGAGTTTGTCGAGGGAACTGTCGCCGAGGACGCGCCCATCGTCCCGGTCAGCGCCCAGCAGGAGGTCAACCTCGACTTGCTCATCCAGACTATCGAGGAAGAGATTCCGACCCCCGAGCGCGACCCCGACGCAGACCCCGAGCTCCTCGTCGCCAGGAGCTTCGATATCAACCGTCCAGGGACCGAGTGGGATGGTCTCACGGGCGGCGTTCTCGGCGGGACGCTCTCGCAGGGCGAACTCGAAGCCGGCCAGACGCTCGAACTCCGTCCTGGCCGTGAGGTCGAGGAAGGCGGCCAGACCGAGTGGCGTCCCGTCGAGACGGAGGTCCGCACACTCCAGGCTGGCGGCGACAGTGTCGAGGAGGTGACTCCTGGCGGACTGCTCGGCGTCGGAACAGGTCTGGACCCGGCAATCACCAAAGGTGACGCACTCGCCGGTCGCGTTGCCGGCCCCCCCGGGACGCTGCCGGAGGTCCACGACGCGTTCACGATGGACGTGACGCTGCTCGAACGCATCGTCGGCAGTGAGGAAGGCGAGGGCGAAATCGAGGAGATTTCGACCGGCGAGCCGCTGATGCTGACAGTCGGGACCGCGACGACGGTCGGTTCGGTCACCAGTGCCCGCGGCGACGAGTGTGACGTGAAGCTCAAGCGGCCGGTCTGTGCCGAGCCGGGCGTCAAAATTGCAATCAATCGACGCGTCGGCGCACGCTGGCGACTCATCGGCTTCGGAACGCTACAGTGACTGTCGTACTCGATACAAACGCACTCATGATGCCCGTCGAATGCGATATCAGGCTGTTTGACGAACTCGGCCGCCTACTCGATGGGCCAGCGTGTGTCGTTCCCCAGGCCGTCCTCGCCGAACTCGACTCTCTTGCCGCCGGGAGTGGTGAGGAGGCGGTGGCCGCAGACGTCGGGAGCGACCTCGCGGACGAACACTGTCAGACTCGGGAAGCGACCGAATCGTACGCGGACGACGCGGTTTTCGAACTTGCACAGGCAGACGACGTGACACACGTCGTGACGAACGACGGGCCGCTCCGTACGCGCCTGCTCGATGCGGGCATACCAGTAATTAGTTTACGGGGGCGGAATAAACTAGCTATCACTCAACCATAATCTATGTACAAGAGGGTTACACTACGCGACACGGTCGAGGTACCACCGGAGCATCTGGCGGATGTCACGCCGGACCTCGTGAAGAAACTGCTACAGGACAAACTCGAGGGACGAGTCGACGAGGATGTCGGTTCGGTCGTCTCGGTCATCGATGTTCACGACATCGGAGCGGGCGCTGTCTTGCACAACGAGCCAGGCGTCTACTACGAGGCCGAGTTCGACGCGCTCACGTTCGACCCCCAGATGCAGGAAGTTGTCGACGGCGAAATTGTCGAGGTAGTCAGCTTCGGCGCGTTCGTCGGTATCGGCCCCGTCGACGGGCTGTTGCACGTCTCCCAGATTTCCGAGGAGTATCTCGCCTACGACGAGGAGAACCAGCAACTGGCCTCGCGGGAGTCGAATGAAACGCTGGGGACTGGCGACTCGGTCCGCGCCCGTATCGTGACAAAGAGCATCGACGAGCGGAATCCACGCGACTCCAAGATTGGGCTGACGGCGAAACAGGTCGGCCTCGGCAAACACGGCTGGCTCCAGGAACAGCGGGAGAGCCGCCAGACGCAGGCCGAAGCGGGTGATAACTGATGGCCGACCGACTGGTCTGTCGGGACTGTCATCGCGTCCAGGAGACCGAGGAGGTCGAGGCCTGTATCGCCTGTGGCTCGACCTCGCTGACCGAGGACTGGGCTGGCTACGTCGTCATCGGCCATCCCGAAGAGAGTATCATCGCAGAGGAGATGGAAGTTGAAGAGCCCGGAACGTACGCGCTGAAGGTCAGATAACGTGACAGACGTCGTGCTCGAACTGCCGGAGTCGCTTCGCTCGGAGCTCAAAGAGCCGCTCGGATCCATATACACCGACGGTGACGCTCTTCTCGAGGCGGCCGGCGAACCGATTATCAGCGTCGGCGATGTGGTCACCTACCACCTCATCGAAGCAGGCTACACGCCCGCAGTCGCGCTCGTCGACGAGCGGACCGAGCGCAACCAGGTGGCACCAGAGATTTCCCAGCGAGTCGAAAACGAGCGCTTCGACCGGGAGATATCGGTTCACAATCCGGCTGCGACAGTGACCGCGGAGTTAGTTGATACACTCTCGGCCGCGATGAGCAGGTCGGAGTCGACGCTCATCGAGGTCGACGGTGAGGAGGACCTCGCCGCCCTGCCCGCTGTGATGCTTGCCCCAGCCGGTGCAAGTATCGTGTACGGACAGCCCGGAGAAGGGATGGTCCTCGGAACGGTCGACGAGGACCTCAAGCTGGGTGTCCGGAACATTATTTCGCAGATGGACGGCGATACAGAACGCTTTTTCGACCAAATCAGAGAGTCTCACTAACGACCACCACAGATATACACGACGCCAGTATACAGGTAGGCATGAAGCTCTCTTACCGGTATACGATATTTTTTCTTGTCGTTGTTCTCGTGTCTTGTGGGGTTCTGTTCGCAACGTTCTCTGCACACCGCTCCGATGTGACCGACGACGCAGAGACAGACCTCAGAGATCGATCAGAGCGTCTATCCTCCTTTCTTGACACGGAACTCCGCAAACAACAGCAGGTTGTTGAATTCGCCGCCACTGACCGGCGGGCACTCAACCACGGTACTGCGACACAGCGCTCGATGCTCGAATCGTTCGTCGATACCACCGCGTTCAACGGCGTCTCAGTAGTCAACACGACGGGGAAGATACAGGCACTCGTGACCGACGAGGGGTACCAGCCCGAGATAGTAGACAGCGATATCAGCAACCGAACCTACGTCCAGCGCGCCCTTGGCGGCGAACCGTACATCAGTCGCCCCCTCCGCGCGAAAACTGGCAATCGTATCGTCGTGATGAGCGGACCCGTGACTGTTGACGGCGAGGTGCGCGGAAGCATCAACGCCGCCTACCACCTCAACAGCACGGAGATGTTTGCTGGGCTGGCAAGCGAAAACGAGGCTGGCTCGGTGACCGTCGAGTCGAACGGTCTGGTGCTGTACAGCACTCTTAAAGACGAGGAGACGCTCACCAAGAGCGCTGACCTCGATGCAGTTGACTGGACGGTGACCGCACACTATGATAAAAACGCAGTCAACGCCTCGGCAAAGCAACTCGCTGTCTTCCAGGGGCTGATGGGACTGGTTCTCCTGGGAACGCTCGCGGCTTTCGGTTGGTGGGTGTATCGGGCCCAGATTCTCCAGATAAATCAACTCCTGGGTCAGTTGAACGCACTTGAACAACGCCAGTATGACCAGCGCATCGAGCTGGATGGCGGCCACGAGTGGGAGCAGATTGGACAGGCACTCGGTGAGCTGCGCGAATCTCTCACACAGCGCGAGCAAATGCTCCTCGTCCACAACCGTATCCTCCGGCATAACCTTCGGAACAAGCTGAACGTGATACGGAGCCGGGCTGAAATCCTCGACAACAAGAATGGGTCCTCTTCGGAGACAGCGGAAATTCAACAAGCGACGGACACACTTCTCGGGCTTGCCGACAGAGCACGGACTACCGAACGCCTACTCGACCCGCCGGACGAAGACGCTCAGACGGACATTGCAGACGTAGTCAGAGAGCGCACAGACACGATAGCTACCTCACACCCGGAGCTGTCGGTCAACGTTTCGGCCCCAGAGACCGAATATGTCGCCTGTGGCACTGAAATCGGTACGGCAATCGAGGAACTCCTCCAGAACGTCGTCGACCACGCAGGACCGGAACCAACCGCACACGTCACCGTTGCCGAAGCCGGAGACTGTACCGTTGTTCGTATCGAGGACGACGGTGACGGTATCCCCGACTCTGAGGCAAAACTCGTCTCTGGAGACCACGATATCACACAGCTTCAACATACTGTGGGAATTGGACTCAGGCTTGTCGACTGGATTGTCTCTCGGTACGACGGGACATTTCGAGTGCCACAGACCGACGAGAACGGATGTCTCGTCGAGATGGAACTGCCCCGAGCCCCCTCGGAGACACCATCACAACCTCACTCGACGAGAACGAGCACGTAGCGCGTGAGCGACCGATGGACCCGTCTCTCGAACGTTGCGTCGACCGACCAGCCGACAGACCGTGCCTGGGTAGCCCAGGAGCGGTCGCCGACGACGACACACCGCGAAGCGACTCGTCTGGATTCTGCGAGCGCGTCGGCGACAAGCGTTTCGAGTTCGCCTTCGATTTTCGACTGGCGACCGTAGGGGGTGTCGAAGACGACGCCGTCGACCGAATCGTCGGCAAGGGCAAGCGCGTCCGCCGACCCTCTGAGCAGTTCCCAGTCCCCGCCGAGAAAGGCCGCGAGGTTCTCGCTGGTGCCCCGGAGCATCTTCGCCTGTACATCCGAGCCGAGGACAGTTGAGCCAACTAGTCCTGCCTCGATGAGCAACCCGCCGGTCCCGCACATTGGGTCGAGGATTCTCGTGTCCGGGCCGGCTCCGGCGATGTTGACGAGCGCGCGGGCGAGCATCGGGTCCATGCTGCCGGGCTGGAAGAAGGGACGGTCGCTCGGCTTGCGCGTGGTGAAGTCGCGGGTACTCGCGGCCGCAAGCCAGCCCAGCGCACAGACCTCGCCGGTCGGTCCCGCCGAGAACAGCGCGCGAAGCTCGTGGTCGGGGTCGTCGAGGTCGACGGTGAATCCGCGCTCGACGAGAATATCGCCCAGTGCGCGCTCTGTGGCCTGTGTGTCGATGCCGGTCGTGCTTCGTACGTCGACCGCCCGGACGGCCACAGAGCCGTCGCGGGCGAGATTTGTGGCCTCCAGTATCGCCGTCGCGCCGTCGAGCGTCGGCTCGCTCCGCCCGAGAAGCCGGCTAGCCCGGTGGGTAAACGCCAGCTGTTCTACGCCGTCGATACCGCGTGCAACCGCCAGCCCCGGAGCGAGTATCGACACGTCGGTTGCTCCCGAGCGTGCCTCGTACGCCCCAAATTCGTCGTCCTGGCCCGCCAGTTCGAGAACGTACACGGTGGTACTGACCCTCCCAGCGAGTTGAGCGTAACGGTTGCTGGCCTCCCGACTCACGAACCTTTATAAGGTTTAAATACGACGTTTAAGTCGAGATATGGTTGACCCAAAGGAGACAATCAATATCGAAAACGTCGTCGCCTCGACGGGTATCGGGCAGGAACTCGACTTGCAGAGTGTCGCCATGGACCTCGAGGGCGCGGACTACGACCCCGAGCAGTTCCCCGGGCTGGTCTACCGGACCCAGGAGCCAAAGTCGGCGGCACTGATCTTCCGGTCGGGCAAAATCGTCTGTACGGGTGCCAAGAGCACCGATGACGTCCACCAGAGCCTGCGTATCGTCTTTGACAAGCTGCGCGAGCTCAACATCCAGGTAGAGGACGACCCCGAGATTATCGTCCAGAACATCGTCACCTCAGCGGATCTGGGTCGGAACCTCAACCTCAACGCTATCGCCATCGGCCTCGGACTGGAGAAAATCGAGTACGAGCCCGAGCAGTTCCCCGGACTCGTCTACCGCCTCGACGAGCCGGATGTCGTCGCGTTGCTGTTCGGCTCTGGCAAGCTCGTCATCACGGGTGGGAAACAGCCCGACGACGCCAAGGAGGCCGTCGACAAGATCGTCTCGCGGCTCGAAGAACTCGGTCTGCTGGAGTAACGCTTCCGGACTAGTTGGCGGCTATTCTATCCAGACAGCTCTTGCAGGCGGTTACTCGGCCGGCTGATACGTGACGCGGTAGGAATCGCCGGTGGTCACGTCTTTGGCCTCGTAGAACCGGATGTTGCGCTCCTGGCTCGTCGTGACGGGAAAGTCGTAATGGACAGCCTCGTAGTCGGGTTTGTCGCCGCTTTCGGCCTGCTCGCGGACGAACTCCCGGTGGTCCGTGAGCCGGCGCTCGATGACCGTCTGTGAGATATCCGACAACGACGCGAGACGCTCCTCGAAGTGATCGAGAAACTGCTCGTCCAGTTCGTAGCCAACGGAGTTGCGGCCCGCGACCATCGCCGCCAGCGTCGTGGTTCCGGTGCCCCAGAACGGGTCGAGCACCGTATCGCCGTAGACGGAGTACATATTACAGAGCCGATACGGAATCTCGAACGGAAAGGCTGCGGCACGCTCGCGCAGACCATCGTCAGAGAGGTCCTGCAGGCGGCCGCGAACATCTGTCCACACGTCGGTGAACCAGCGGTTTCGCTCCTCCCAGAAGTAGGCAGCCTCGTAGCGCCGGTCGGCTCGGGGCTCGAATGAACGACGCGCTCCGTTGCGAAAGACGAGGATGTACTCGTGTTCGAGGGTGACGTAAGCGTTCGGTGGCACCATCCCCGATCCCATGAACTTCGCAGCGCTGTTGGTTGGCTTGTGCCAGAGCACGTCGGGCAGTGGCTCGAAGCCCCGTCGCTTCATCGCCTCGATGAGCCGGGCGTGGTTTGGGAACACACTGAACCGACCGTCGACAGTTCGGGTCGCGTCGCCGATGTTCAGACAGACGATACCGCCCGGCGTGACTACCCGTTCGAGCGCGTCCCAGACGCCATCAAGGACGCCGTGCATCGCGTCGAAGGCGGCCTCTCCCTTCCCGGCGTCGAGGAAATCCCGCACCGACGGGTCGAGGTCGGCAAAGAGGTCGTCCCACATCTCGACCATCGGGTACGGCGGCGATGTGACGACGAGATCGACAGAGTTCTGATCGAGCGAATCGAGGCCGCGAGCATCCGCCGTGTGGACGGTGTGTGTTGTCTCCAGGTCGGAAGTATCGTCTGTCATCAGACGACGCTCACTCGACGAGACGCTCGATTTCGGTGACGAGGATGTCCGTCGCGCCGACCGACTTGAGGTCGGTAATCGCCTCGAAGACGTTATCCTCCTCAACGACAGCGTGAATCGCGACCTGGTCGGTGCCGGCGATATCCATGACCGTCGGTCCGCCCATTCCCGGGATGACGTCTTTGACCGCATCGAGGTTTTCCTTGGGGGCATTGAGCATGAGATACCGCTGATTGTCCGCTGCGATGACCGAGGACAGCGCCGTCGAGACATGTTCGACCTTCTCGTCGTCGACCACGTCCGGCCGGGCGAACAGGCGAACAGACGATTCGAGTACCTCGTCGATCACCTCCAGTCGATTCATTCGGAGCGTCGTTCCAGTCGAGGTGATGTCGACGATTGCGTCGGCCATGTCGACGTGTGGTGTGAGTTCGGTTGCACCCGACACCTCGGTGATGTCGACATCGATACCGGCCTCTTCGAAGAAGTCACGGGTGACGCTCGGAAACTCCGTCGCCACGGTACCTCCCTCCAGGTCACTCGTCGCCGTGATATTGCTCTCCTCGGGGGCTGCCAGGACGATACGGCAGGTCCCGTATTCGAGGTCGAGCAGTTCGTCGAGGTCGACGGCGGATTCGCGGACCTGGTCGTAGCCGGTGATTCCCAGATCGGCGGCCCCGTCGGCGACGTATTCGGGGATGTCGTTCGTCCGGGCAAAGAGAACGGTCACATCGGGGTCGACCGTGTTCGCATACAGCTTCCGGTCGGCACCGTCGACGAGATGGAGTCCTGCCCGCTCTAACAGGTCGACAGTAGGCTCGTGAAGACGCCCCTTGTTGGGTACGGCAATGCGCATACCCTCTGTACCGGCCGACGGTGCAATTGTTTTTCGAAGCCGGGGCGACCGAACCAATATAAACACTCATCTGTTTCTGCCCCTAATACTAACTGAATGGGAAACCCTGCGGGCCCCGGAAAACAGTACTGTACGTCCTGTGGTGAACTGATAGACCGGGACGCGGAGTACTGCACGTACTGTGGTGTCGAGACGAAAGACAGGGAGTTTCCGAACGACCGGTCGGGGCCGGCCACGGCCTCGGACGGGCGGTCGTTCCGAGAGAGTCGACACGACAGCACTGAGCCGACGACGGACCGGCGTAGCGGTCCCGTCAGCGAGCAGTCCACAGACCGCGACTACGGCTCGCCCAGAGTCGGCATCGAGGGCCAGATGGGGCCACCGTCGACAGATTCGACGCTGCGGACTGTCGGGACTGCTGCCGGACTGGGGATTCTCGGCGTTGTGTTGCTCATCGTGTTCTCGGCACTTGGCAGTCTCGTGTTGTTCGCGCTCCAGCTGCCCGACCTCGCAACACTCGCGGTCGGGACCGCCGTCGGCCAGTATCTCGGATTCATGGGACTGGGTGTTTGGTATCTCCAGCGACGCGGATACGACAGGAAAGGCATCCGCTCGTATCTGGGGATTCGACGCCCCTCGATTCGGGAGATTGGACTTGTCCTTTTAGGGTGGCTGGCGATTTTCGTCATGGTCATCGTGGTAAGTCTCGTCGTCCAGGCCTTCCTGCCAGAGCCCGCACAGAACGAGGGTGCCTCGCAGTTCGCCGAGGGCGCGACGAATCCGGCTATCCTCGCGGCCGGTGTCCTGTTTATGTTCGTCGTCGTCGGCCCCTGTGAGGAGTTCCTCTACCGCGGTATCGTCCAGAACCGGCTCCGCGAGCGTCTCTCGGCTGGGCCGGCGATTCTCATTGCCGCGGCGGTGTTCGCCTCGGTTCACGTCATCGCACTCTCTGGTGGCGACCCCGTGGCAATGGCGACGACCGTCGGTATCCTCTTCGTTCCGGCGCTCGTCCTCGGGTCGTTGTACGAGTACACCGGCAATCTCGTCGTCGTTTCGTTGCTGCACGGCCTGCATAACTCCGTTATTCTCAGTGTCGTCTTCCTGGGGCCGAGTGGCGGGGAGGCTGCGGAGTTCATTACGGCTCTTCTGAGCATCCTGCCGGTGTAGTCTCGACCCCAAAAGGACAGAAGCTATAGTCGTCGGGCCTGCCAGAGACATACATGACCACGCTCACAATCGGTGGCGGACAGGTACTTACTCCCGAGCTGGACGTGACGACGGCAGACGTACTCGTGGATACCGATTCCGGCGAGATTCTCGCAGTCGAAGACCCCGGCGAACTCGGCGGCGACGACTATCTCGACGCAAGCGGCGGGCTGGTGATTCCCGGCCTCGTCAACGCTCACACCCACGTCGCGATGACGCTGTTCCGGGGCCACGCCGACGACAAGGAACTTGACGCCTGGCTCCAGGAGGATATCTGGCCTGTTGAGGCTGAACTCACCGCCGAGGATGTCCGGGCCGGCACCAGGCTGGGCATCGCGGAGATGATTCGGACCGGGACAACCGCCTTCGCTGATATGTACTTCTTCATGGAGGAGGTCGCCGACGTGGTGTCCGAGACGGGTATCCGGGCAATGCTCGGCAGCGGTTGTATCACCGTCGGCAAAGACGACGAGGAGGCCCACGAAGACTTCGAGCGCGGCCTCGAATTCGCCCGGGCGTACGACGGCCACAGTCAGGGCCGGATACAGACGATGTTCAACCCCCACAGCCTGACGACCGTCGGCCAGTCCTTCTACGAGGAGTACGTCCCCGTCGCCCGCGAGGAGGAGATTCCGATTCACATCCACGCCAACGAGACTGAAAACGAGGTCGATCCACTCGTCGAAGAGCACGGAGAGCGACCGCTCGAATACGCAGAGGACCTCGACGTACTCGGTGAGGACTCCTTTATCGCCCACGGCGTCCACGTCGACGAGCACGAACAGGAACTGCTCGCCGACACGGGGACCGCAGTGATTCACTGTCCGGCCTCGAACATGAAACTCGCCAGCGGGATGGCTCCAATCCAGTCGATGCTGGACGCTGGCGTGACAGTCGGACTCGGCACCGACGGCGCGGCCTCGAACAACGACCTGGACATGTTCGACGAGATGCGCGACGCGGCGATGGTCGGCAAGCTGGCGACGATGGACGCAAGCGCTGTCCCCGCCGAGGCGGTTGTCGAGATGGCGACACAGGGCAGTGCAGACGCACTCGGCTTCGACAGCGGACGGGTCGAGGCAGGCGCGAACGCCGACCTCGCTGTTGTCGACCTCGACGCAGAACACCTGAAACCGGCCCACGACCTCGTTAGTCACCTCACCTACGCCGTCAAGGGCAGCGACGTGTGTCACACCATCTGTGACGGCGAGGTGCTGATGGAAGACCGCGAACTCCAGACGATGGACCTCGACGCGGTCAAAGAAGCGGCCGGCGACCACGCCGAGGCGCTCGTCGACCGGGCGGCAAACTGAGACTGGTTCGGTACTGTTTTGCGTCGTCCGTCCGTCCCTGAAGACATGACGGCACCTATCAGCGAGCAACTCAACGCCGACGAGCTACTCGAAAGCGGGCAGCGGAAAATGGAGTGGGCGCGCCAGCATATGCCGATTATGGGTTCGCTCCGAGAATCCTTCGAGGCCGACCAGCCATTCGCG
Organism: Halovenus salina; assembly: GCF_026410925.1. Classification (GTDB taxonomy): domain Archaea; phylum Halobacteriota; class Halobacteria; order Halobacteriales; family Haloarculaceae; genus Halovenus; species Halovenus salina. Next base: position 3,278,998 of record NZ_CP112972.1, read on the forward strand.
GGCGAGCGCATCGGGATGGCGATGCACGTCGAGGCCAAGACCGCAATCCTCGCCGAGGTTCTGGCCGCCGGCGGCGCGGAAGTCGCTATCACCGGCTGTAACCCGCTCTCGACACACGACGACGTGAGTGTTGCTCTCGACGCTGTCGACGGCGTCACCTCGTATGCGAAACGCGGGGTCGACGACAAGGAGTACTACGAGGCGATGGAAGCGGTCATCGACCACGAGCCGACGATTACGGTCGACGACGGGGGCGACCTCGTCTTCGCCATCCACGAGGACTACCCCGAGCTCATCGACACCATCATCGGCGGCTGCGAGGAGACGACGACCGGGGTCCACCGCCTGCGGGCGATGGACGACGACGACGCTCTCGAGTACCCGATGTTCGCGGTCAACGACACGCCGATGAAGCGGCTGTTCGACAACATCCACGGTACGGGCGAGTCCTCGCTCGCCTCGATTGCGATGACGACGAACCTCTCGTGGGCCGGCAAAGACGTCGTCGTCTCCGGATTCGGGTACTGTGGAAAAGGTGTGGCCCGGAAAGCCAGCGGCCAGAACGCGAACGTCATCGTCACGGAAGTCGACCCGCGGCGCGCGCTCGAAGCCCACATGGAAGGCTTCGACGTGATGCCCATGGACGAGGCGGCGGCCGAGGGTGACGTGTTCATCACCACGACCGGTAACCGTGACGTCATCGTCGAGAAACACTTCGAGGAGATGAGCGACGGTGTGTTGCTGGCAAACGCCGGCCACTTCGACGTCGAAATCGACCTCGAAGCCCTCGAGGCCAACGCCCAACGGACCTACGAGGCCCGTGACGGACTCCAGGCCTACGAGATGCCGGACGGCCGGCGGCTGAACGTCCTCGCCGAGGGACGGCTGGTCAACCTCGCGGCGCCGGTCTCGATGGGCCACCCTGTCGAGGTGATGGACCAGAGCTTCGGCGTCCAGGCCGTCTGTGCCCGTGAAATCATCCAGAACGGCGACCAGTACGAGGCTGGCGTCCACAACGTGCCCGACGAGCTCGACCGCGAGGTCGCAGAGATCAAACTTGAGGCCGAAGGAATTGAGATGGACTCACTCACCGGCACGCAAGAAGAGTACATGGACAGCTGGCAGCACGGCACGTAGCGTCGCCACTCCGAATCGTAGCACGTGGGGAACGTGGGGATGAGGGGAACCCACCCCACGGCGTGTGACACTACGGAGCCAGATGGCTCCAAATAATACTTATATCTCCGGAAAGATAAGTATGTCCGGCATTTTCAGGTCTGATTTCTCCGGGAACCCGCTCTCAGGCTAGCTCGAACAGCGTTTCGAGGTCGACACTCTCTGCGAGCAGGTCGGCCATGCGCTCGACCGTCTCGGGGCGCTGTGTTCGACCCGACCGGAGGCGTGCCTCGGTCCGGTCGATTGTCGCACGCGTGTCCGTCTCGACGAGCAAGACCGGGACCCCCTGGTCGGCAGCCTCGCCGAGGACCGCCTGGGAGGGACGGTAGCCGCCGGTGAGTATCAGACAGGAGACGCCAGAGGCCTGGAGCGCGGCGGTCTGAACGTCTGAACGGTCGCCGCCGGTGATGACCGCAGCGTTTCGCAGCCGCCGGAACTGTTTGAGAGCGGCGTCGCTCCCCATCGCACCCACGGAGAACCGTTCGATGCGAACGTCGGCGGACACCTCCGGCGTCAGATACTCTGCGCCGATCTGGTCCGCGAGTTCGTCGACGGTAACGCCGGCAAGCGCCTCGTCGTGTGGGACGACACCGACACTCTGGACGCCTCGGCTGTCGAGAAACGGCATCACGTCCTCGGTGAGTTCGTCGAGGTCGCCGGGCGAGACGCCGTTGAACAGGACGCCGGCCAGCCGGTCGCCGATACGCTCTGTAGCGGCAAGTATTTCGTCGACATCTTCCGGCCGGTCGTAGCCGGTCACGAGCAACACCTCTGCGTCTAGGCGCTCAGCCATGTCGACGTCAGTGAGGTCAACGATGCCGCCGGTGGAAATCTGCCCACCGCCTTCAAGTACCATGTGGTCGACATCCGCCGAGAGTTCGTCGAACGCTTCTTCGACGCGTTCGCCGAGCGCGGCCGCGTCCTCTCGTCCGCGGATCGCCTCGTGGACGAAGGTTGGAGAGTACACCACCGGCTCCATCGTGTGCATCTGCGCGCCCAGACCCAGGAGTTCACGGGCGAGCATCGGGTCCTCGTCGCGAGTCTTGCCGACGGCACTTTCGAGTCTCGTGCCCTTTGGCTTCATGTAACCGACGCGCTCACCACGGTCCTGGAGGCGTTTCGCCAGTGCGACAGTGATTGCAGTCTTGCCTGTTCCGTCGTCCGTCGATGTGACCAGTAGCGTACTCATGGCTGTTCCTGTGTCTGAAGTGCCTCAGCGTCGAGCGTGAGGCGGAGGTCGATTGCCGCTGCGCCGTCGGGGGTTGCCACGACGGGGTTGATATCCAGTTCTGTGATCGCCGGAAACTCGGTAACGAGCTGGGACACCCGTTGGATTACCTCGACCAGTGCAGGCACGTCGGCCGGCTCTCGGCCGCGTGCGCCGTACAGCAGTGGCGAGGAGGTGACCTCGTCTATCATCGCCTGTCCGTCAGATTCCGTCACGGGGGCGACCCGGAACGACGTATCCTCCATAATTTCGACGAAGATACCGCCGAGCCCGAACATCACGAGCGGCCCGAACTGCGGGTCGCGGTTGACGCCGACGATGGTTTCGGTACCGGCGTCGAGGTCGACCATCTCCTGAAGCTGGACGCCGACGATGTCCGCGTCGGGCTGGTAGTTGCGCGCCCGAACGACGAGGTCCTCGTAGGTGTCGGCGACAGCCTCAGTCGCGACACCGACCTCGACACCGCCGATGTCGGACTTGTGGGTGATATCCGGGCTGACGATTTTCATCACCACGTCGCCCTCGATTGCGTCGGCGAGTGCTTCTGCCTCGCGGGGGCTGTCGACCACGTCGCCCTGTGGCGTTTCGATGCCGCAGGCGTCGAGCAGGTCCATCGACTCGACGCCGAGTTGGGTTCGGCCCTCCTCGACGGCCGAGGTGAGTATCTCGGAGACGCGCTCGCGGTCGATGTCGAAGGTCTCGGGCTCGCTGTACTCCTTGTCCTGTATTTCGGCGTATTCCGAGAGGGCTTCGAGGCTGCCGACCGCGCGCTCGGGGTCGAAATACGTCGGGATGCCGGCGTCGCTCAGCCGGTCGGCGGCCGCTTCGGTCGAGGTGCCACCCATCAGCGTGGCAGCAACCGGCGTCCCGTGTTCTGCCTGTAGCGAGACTGTCGCGTCGGCGAGGTCCTCGAACGAGAGCGTCGCCGTCGGACACGAGAGGACGATTGCCATCCCAACGTTGTCGTCGTCGAGTACGATGTCAATGGTCTCCTCGAAGCGCTCTATCGGTGCGTCACCGATGATGTCGACCGGATTGTAGATGTTCGCCTCTTCTGGGAGGTACTCTTGGAGCCGGTCGAGTGTCTCGTCTGTGAAATCAGCGAGCGAGATGTCCGAATCACCGACAGCGTCGGTCGCCATCACGCCTGGACCGCCGGCGTTCGAGATGATCGCGACGCCGTCAGTCTCAGGCAGCGGTTGGCCGGCCAGAATCTCGGCGGAGTCGAACAGTTCCTGGACGGACTCGACACGCAAGACGCCGGCCTGGTCGAGGCCAGTCTCGTAGGCGGCGTCGCTGCCAGCGATTGCGCCGGTGTGAGAGGCTGCGGCCGACGCGCCGGCCTGTGTTCGGCCGGATTTGACGACCAGCATCGGCGTCTCCTGTGTGACCTCTCTGGCGGTTTCGATGAACGCCTGGCCGTCGGTGATGTCTTCGAGGTAGCCGAGGATAACGTCGGTATCCTCGTCGTCGCCCCACTCCTTTGCGAAGTCACTTTCGTCGAGAACGGCCTTATTCCCCAGCGAGACGACATCCTTGAAGCCGATGTTGCGCTCGGCAGCCCAGTCGAGCACCGCCGTGATGAACGCCCCGGACTGGCTCATAAACGAGATGTTCCCGGGCGAGGCGTTTCGCGGCCCGAAAGTTGCGTTCAGGTCGAGGGCTGTACTCATAATGCCAAGCGAGTTCGGTCCGACAAGGTTGAGATCGTACTCCTCGGCGAGTGCAACGAGGTCGCGCTCGCGGTCGGACCCCTCGCCACCGGACTCGCCGAAGCCGGCCGTAATGACGACCACGTCCTCGACGCCGGCCTCGGCGGCCTCGCGCACGACATCCAGAACGATGGTGGGTGGGACAACCACGACCGCGACATCAATATCACCAGCCTCACCGACACTCCCATAACAGTCCAACCCGAGCACGTCGTCCCTGTTGGGGTTAACCGGGACGACAGTTTCCGCAAAGTCATCGCGTAGATTCTTCGTTATCGCGTAGCCGACGGTTCCCTCTTTCTCAGAGGCACCGACGACCGCAACGCGCTCGGGGGCAAACAGAGTCGATAGTTCACCCATCGCCGAACACTTCCAGCGGCGAGGTCATATACTTGCTGGACACCCTCAGTGTGTGGGATCGGGGTCTCGATGCAACGATTTATTTGGGCGGGTGACCCACGGTATCCTATGGCTATCCGACGGCTGCTTCGCGGCCAGATTCCCCAGGCAGACATCGAAGCAGTCGCCAGAGAGGCTGCGAACCGACAGGGTGAAGCCTTCGAGTCTGTCCGCCAGCTTGATTCGGATAACTGGCTGTCGATCCCGTGTGTCGTCAACGAGCAGCTATTCGTGAAGATCGTCACCGACCAGAACGCGCTCGTCCACGCGCTGTTAACCGCCGGCCGGAACCTCGGTGCGCTCACAAGTAGAAGCGAAGGATTCTTCGAGCGGTTCGAGACGCCGGTCAGCATGGCGGAACACGACCTTGAAGCGACACGTCGGATCCGCGAGCTCGGCATCAACGCGCCCGAGCCGATCGAGGCCTTCGAATACGAGGAGTACGGCGTGCTCGTCCTGGAGTTCCTGCCGGAGTTCGAACCACTCGACAGGCTCGACCCCACGACAGTCGAGGCGTTGTTGCCGGCGGTGTTCGAGTCGCTCTCGGTGATGCACGAGGCCGGAATCGCCCACGGCGACCTGCGCGGCGAGAACGTCCTCGTCATCGGCGACGAGATTTATTTCATCGACGCGACAAAAGTCAACGAGCAGGCTATCGAAGACGCAAGAGCCTACGATATCGCCTGTGCACTCGCTGCACTCCAGCCAATCGTCGGCGCGCGTACAGCGGTTCGAGCGGCCAGCGAGTTCTACACAGACGAACAATTACTCGACGCCGAAGCCTATCTGGATTTCGTGAATCTCCGTCCCGACCACGACTTCGATACACTCCAGACCAAGGGAGAACTCGAAACGGAACTGAGCTAACTCAGATCTCTTCTTCAGGTGTCGACGGAAGCTCCTTGTAGTTCTCACGGACCGTGCGTATGTGAACGCCGGTTGCCTCGCTCAGCGCGCGCTGTGTGATTTCTGTTCGGTCCGCTTCGGCGGCGGCGTACAACGCGGCGGCCGCGACACCAGCCGGCTTTCGGCCGATGTGATAGCCGTCTGCCTTGGCCCGCGCCAGCACGTCCAGTGCGTTCCCTTCGGTCTCCGGGGAGATATCGAAGTGGTCGGCCAGGCGGCCGACGTACAGCTCGGGTTCGGTCGGTGGAATCCCCTGTTGGAGCGTGTCACTCACCACCCGGGCAGTCCGGTAGAGGTGGCGAGCCGAGACGTCCGCCACCGCGGCCAGCTCATCTATCTGTCGGGGGACACCGTTCTGTCGGACAGCGATGTAGAGCACCGCAACCGGGAGCTCCTCCTCGTGGACGACCTCGGCGTCGCTTTCCCGAAACTGCTGGTAGAGCTCGACCGCATCGGCCAACACCTCCTCCGAGACGTCGAGTTGCTCCCCCAGACGCCGCTTTTGGGTCGGGCTTGTTCGGTCGGTCCCACTCTGTGGCTCTGTACTGGTGTCCTGCCGCTTGTCCGATGAGGCTGTCATTGTCCTGAAAGAGAGCAGTCGGCGAGGGTCACCGCGCCTGTTCGAGGCAGACGCCAGCGTCACTGTCGACGGTAATCCATGCCGTCGCGATACGGCTGTCACTTGGGTCAAACAGTGTGAGCGTCGTTGGCGAACATGTCTCGTCGTAGGCCCAGTCCAGACCCAGGTCTGGGTACTCGTGCAACTGCCCCGGATTTATCGACGTTTCACAATCGTCCGCTTTCATATTACATCTGTACAATTATATATTGTTAAGCGTTCCGTACATATGGTGAGAACGTCCTAAAATACATTAATCATGCTTTTTGGACTCAAATATTGTGCCCGAGTCCTCGAAGTGTTTGCGAGACATCTCTCATGAGAGAACGCTACGATTCCGTTGATATCAATAGATGCCCGTGACACACCCATGGCTGCTAGCTTGTATATAGAGCAAAGATTTTATATATATTTGAATCGCAGAGGTGGTATGGAGACACGGAAAGTCCAGGTGACAGGTGGATCTACGTATACAGTGTCGCTGCCCAAAGAGTGGGCCACCGAAAATGGCGTGAGTTCAGGCTCGACAGTTGAGTTTCACGCAGAGGGGGACTTGCTGTTGTTGACGCCGCAGACCGAGGAAGGGCGCACGAAAGGAGAACTGGATATCTCCGACCTGAGCGCCGAAGAGGAGCTCCGCCGGGGCGTGATGACGATGTACGTGAGTGGCTTCGACGTGATTACGCTGACGACAGACCGGATGACAGCCGACGAGCGACGGACGATTCGAGACGCCACACAGGGGCTCGTTGGCCTCGAGGTCATCGAGGAGATGCCGACGAAAATGGTGTTACAGGACCTGCTCGACTCCTCGGAGCTGTCGATGCAAAACGCCGTCACGCGGATGCGGCTGGTGTCGCTGACGATGCTCGACGATGCCGTGCAGGCACTTGTCGAGGATGACGACGAACTCGCACACGACGTGATGGAACGCGACGACGATGTCGACCGCCTCTGGTATATGACCTCACGCGTGTTCCGGTCGGTGTTGCGGAATCCGACGGCCGCAAACGAGGTCGGCTTCTCGCGAGAGACCTGTTTCGACCTCCAGTCGAGTGCCCGCCAGCTCGAACGTATCGCCGACCACGCGACGAAGATTGCCGAACTCGCCCTCGAAGTCGGCGAGATTCCCGAGCCAGCGGCGGAGCCGCTCCAGGAGCTTCACGACGAAGTCTCGGAGGTTCCGGAGACGGCGATGGAGGCACTGCTGAGCGAGGATTCCGATACCGCGCTCGAACTCGTCAGGCAGGCTCGACGCGATGTCGACGCTATTGAGTCACTGGTACGGGATGTCGATAGAGAGATTCACGAGTTCGACTCCCAGCTTGCACAGGTTTTGGGTCTCGTGGTCGACTCGCTGTCGCGGACCGCCGACTACGGGACAAACATCGCCGAAAGCGCACTCCAGAAAGCAGCGCCGGAACCCTGAGTTACGCTTCGAGAACAGCGTTGACTTGGCCGTCCTGGCCGGGTCGGGAGGTGACCCGAGCGGTCCCCTCGCTCGTCTCAATGATGGCACCGCGGGTGATGATGTTCCGGCGTGCGTAGTTCGGGTCGGCCGGATTCTCGACGACGTTCGTTATCTCGGCCGACGTGACACCGTCGTCGGTCGCGATGCTCGCAGTGTCGGTCGTGATGGCCCGAACCTTCGTCGTGCCGCCTCGGGCATTGACCGTCTTCAGCTTCATATCGCCGACCTGTGTCTCGGTCGGCTCCGAGCCCAGTTCGTGTTTGCGCTTGTCTCGTTTGGGTCGTTGTCGGCCACCTGTACGACGCCGTGTCGAGCGTCCCTGGTCTTTCATATCGCAATCATCGGGAAGCCCGTACTTCAACCCCTCGAATCGAGCCGTGCCGGAAGTCCGAAGATTTAGGCGCGTCGGGCCCGCCGTTGTCGAGTGATGAGTCTTCGTCGAGCGGTGGCCGCCCCCTTCCGTCATCGCGGGGTCGAGCGGATGTCCGAAAGCGAGTTCATCGTCGCGCTCTCGCTGGATAGAGACTGGTTTTCGCCGGACCAGGCCACCCGGCTGGTCGATGTTGCGGCAACCGAGGGACTGCTCGAACGAACCGGCGACGACGTGCTCGCCGCCTTCGATGTCGGCTCGGTCGAACTCGACGAGAGCTTCGAACCAGATGAGAGTGTCCTCCAGCAACGGACGACCTTCGAGCGACTCCTCGACACCGTCGTCGATGCTGGCATCGAGAAACAGACCGCAGTCGCCGATATCAACGAACTCCAGGCAGAGCTTGCGGTGTCAGTCGAGGCCGCGGCCGTCCTCTATGCCCACAGAAATGGCCTCGATGTCTCGGAGCTGGCCGACCGCGCCAGGCGGGAGCTCGCTTCGGAGTGACGGCCCCGAGACAGCAGCTTTGTATTCCCCGCCGAGATAGGAGAGATAACCGAATGGTCGACGATACGATTACCGACGGCAAACGAATCGGACAGTTCCTCGCCTCCGAGCTGACTGGACTGGAGCGTGGCCTTCTCTCACGGGTCGATGTCGTCGATGCGGACCCGGACGCAGAACCCTCTCCGACGGGGACCGAAGCCTACACTGTCACGCTCGACGGTGACGCGGTCGCTGTGGCGGTCCTCCTACCCGAGGCCGTCGAACTCCGCCGGACTGCTGACACGTGGGTACAGCCAGAGACGCTTCGTGACATTACTGTCGAGGAGGACCGACTTACCGTCGAGAGCGCCGCGGCGGTGAAAGAGGCTGTCGACTGTCTCGTCGCGACCCTCGGAGAGTGAGGACTGGACACAACGGCTATTGTGCCCGAAGCCGAACAGAGTATCGTGCAGGAGTTCGCCTTCGAGTTGGCGCTGTGTGCACACCTCGAAACAAGCGAACAGGCGGTCCTGGGTCGCCAGCTCGGCACACAGGTCCACGGCCGGCGGGTCATGGATGTCGTCCGCATCGAACCCGGGCCGGCGTTCGACGAACGGACCGCAATCACGCCGGAGTCGATTCCGTCCCTCGCAATCGAGAGTGACGTCGGTCCGGGTACTGCTCGGTACTGGAAAGACGCCTTCGACTGCCATCCGGACACGGCAGAGCAGGTCATCGAGCGCGCGGTCGACGTGGGGTTTTTCGAGCGCGAACGCCGCAACAGCCGGACCTACGTCAGACAGACCACACGGTACCCCGACTGGTTCGACACGGTCGTCGGCATCGAGAACAAGCCCGACCTGGGCCGGCCGGGCGACCTCGAAACCCAACTGCTCACCGACGTGGCCCTCAGTCTGGTCGATAAGATTGTGCTTGCCACAGAATCCTACGTCACGGGTGCTCACAGGAACAGGATTCCCCCGGAGGTCGGCATCTGGCGGTTCGACCCAGAGACCGGCGACCGCGAGATACTCCGGGAGGCCGACCAGCTCCCGGTCGACGAGGCCGGTATCGAAATCCTCGACCGGAGCAGCGCGCGGACAGAGATTCGTGTCGCGTCGGCCGGCGCAATCGAGCGTGCTCGCCGGCGGGTTGCCGAGCGCGCCTACGGCAAAGGATGGCGCACGTATGACCTGCCCGATTGCGAACAGATGGCACCCGACGACGCTGGTCTGCCGTACTGTCCCTGGAAGGGTGAGACGGTCCGTCCGGCGACCGAATGCGGTCCTGACTGCGGGGGGTACTGCTCTGGAGACGCTCCGTCCGTCGACTTCGACGCTCTCCGGGCACAGCGGTCGCCGTGGGAGCCTGACCCCGCCGGCCGCAAGCGCCGCCAGTCGGGTCTCGATTCGTTTCTGTGACGAGTTACCGACCCCACGCAGCTACCGCGAGAGAGCGTATCTCGCTCCGGTGTAACAGACGCCGAAGATAACGGCGAACAGTCCGACAGCAACGGGGTCGACAGTACCGCGCATCAACGCGGCAATCACGGCATACGTTCCGCCGCCAAGCACGACACTGACGACGCCGGCGAACAGCGGGTACTGCTGGATGACATCCGCACAGTCCTCACACCCCTGAAGCACAGTCGACTGCATACCTGGCGTAGGCGACAGAGATACAAAACGATTCGCCAGCCAGTTACCGATAGAACTCCCAGAGGTCGTAACAGAACGCAACCCCGAGCAGGACCGCCGCGATCGCACTCAGCGTTCGAGAGTTGACGAAGACGTTCGCTACCACGAGCGCGAATGCGACCAGAAACGTCCAGTGGTCGAGTTGGAGGAGGTGGGACACCGGGGATCCGGTGTCATGCGGTTTCGACGCATTGGTCATACTGTCTCTTCGGTCGCCAGGACTTGATGGCTCTGGTTTCTCGGTCAGTCTTCAGCCGACTCTGACGGTCCCTCCTCACGGAGTTGCTCCCCGGTCTGTCGGGCTTCCTCTGTTGGCATCTCTCCTTCGTCGTCGATGTATTTCTCCTTCCAGGTCCCTCGGAGGAACCACGGCACCGCCACCGCAGCCCCGAGCGTGTTCCCGGCGGCCATCCCGACCCAAACGCCGGTCGCTCCCCATCCGAGGCCGAAGACCAGAAGCGACACTGTCCCCACGCGCCCGACCCAGAGTGTACAAATCGAGATGACCATCGCGGTTTTCGTGTTCCCCGCGCCCCGGAACGCCCCGAGTAACACCTGCGTGATGCCGATGAAAGCGAATTCGACCGACCGTATCCGCAGGTACTCGACGCCCAAGGAGATGACCTCGGCCGCACGCTCGACATCACCCAGGAACACGCTCACAATCGGCCTGGTGAAGACAACGCTGACGACAGCGACCGCCAGCATTACGCCCGCCGCTGTTGCCGCCGCCAGATAGACTGACCGGGCGGCTCTGTCCTCTCTGTCGGCTCCGAGATTCTGGCCGACCATCGTATCGATTGCCCGGCCCAGTCCCATCGCCGGCAAGAAGACAAGGGAGATGATTCGATTCCCGAGTCCGTACGCGGTCACCACCGCTGGGGCGAAGGTGACAACGATGCCGGTGAGTGCGATGAGGGCGAGCGCACTCATCGACTGTTCGACCATACTTGGCAGACCCAGGCGAACGATATCCTCGATGAATCCGAGGTCGGGCGACAGGTCTGAGAGTGACACGTCCGGACCGATTTCCGTCCCGAAGAGCAGATACATCCCGATGGCGGCGGCGACACCGCGCGAGAGGATTGTTGCGGCGGCTGCTCCCTCGATTCCCCAGCCTGTGAATCCGGTGGCCGACAGCAGACTCGCTTCGAGCCCAGTCGCGCCAATCACGTCAAAGAGTGGGTTGCCCTCGAACCCGAAGATGAAAAACGGGTCAAGCGCGATATTTCCGACCACCGAGACGACCATGATGTACATGGGCGTCTTCGTGTCTCCGTACCCCCGCATCAGCGCCGAGAAGACGAAGAAGCCGAACATCAGCGGAATGCCGACGAAAATAACTTCCATGTAATCGGCCGCCAGGGGAATGACCTGCGCTGACGTATCTGGGTCGCTCGGGAGCAGTTTGAGCGCAGGCCGTGTGTAAACGTATCCGACGACACCGATGACGACCGAGAGGGCACTGACCACAGCGACGGTCTGGCCGACGACCTTTCCTGCTGAGGTCTCGCCCTCCGCGCCGGTGTACTGTGCGACGAGAATCGCGCCGGCAGTCGTGAATCCGCCGGCGACCGAAATCATGAGGAAGATAAGCGGGAACGCCAGACTGAGGGCACCCACCGCCTCCGAAGAGAGGCGACCTAGATAGAGCGTGTCGACGATGTTGTAGGTGACCTGGAGGAGTTGGATGGCCACAATCGGCCAGGCGAGATGGAACAGCGGGCGGATCAGACTTCCTTCAGTTATCGACTCCTGGGAGTCGTCGCTGTCGCTTTGAGCGGCGTCGTCGCGTTCACCGTCGCTGCCGCCGTCAGTCATCGGTCGACCGTCCTGAGACGTGGACGAGCAGTCTGCGGGGCTGTGTGGAGGATTCGTGGGGGACTCGTCTGTCACTAGTACTGGACACTGGCTCCCCGGTAGTGAATGTTCTGAAACTGACGAGTCCGCAGCTATGGTCGTGTGACACGGAACGGACTCGGACTGTCTGTCCAGTCCCAGCCCGGCAGGCGCGTCTGGAAACCGGCAGCAAGCGCCGCATCGAGGTCGTCGACACCGGCGGTTTCACCCTGATGGACGTGGACGTCAGCGTAGTGAAAGGTTGCCTCTCCCAGCAGTCGGAACGGCTGTGTCCCGGCAATCATCCCCGCTAGTTCCCGCCCAAGCAACTCGTCGACGACGAATCCGGGGTAATCTCCCTCGACATCGAGTTTGCGAAGCAGCCGAACCAGCGCAGCGACGTTTACCGCGCGGTCGCCGTCGGCGAACACCTCGTCGACCGCGTCGTGATACTGTGACTGCTCGACCGTGTCGACCGTCGTGCCAAAGAGGTCACCCAGGTCCGCCCGGACTTCGTTGACCAGTGGGACAATCCGGTCGCCTCTGTCGGCCACCCACTCGTACTCGTGAGCGACGACTTCCGGTGTCAGGTGCATACCCGAGTAACCGCTCCCCAGAACCGAGAGTCTTCCGCGTCGGTCCCAGTGGTTGAAACCAAGCCTTATTCAGTAGTACTTCTACTCTCTGGTCGGTCTCAGAGGACCTCACACGAAAAGGAAGACTGTCGCCCGTGCACAACAAGAAGAGCCAAGATGTACCGCGGTATTCCGATATCAGGTCGTGACAATCACCAGGCCTTCTTTTACGCTCCGTCGACTCGAGGCGACCAACATGAGTCTCGTTTGCGAGTTCGAGTTGGAGGCCTCGAACCTACCACTGTGTGACACGGCGGCCGAACTCGACGCAATGCTCACGGTCGACAACGTCATCTCCGGAACGAGCGGCCAGCCCGTCCTCGTGTTCTCCGTGACCCAGATCAACCCGGACGATGTCGAAGCGGCCCTGCTGCGCGACGACTGTATCGTCGAGTTCGTCGCCATGGAGTCGGCCATCGTTGAGTCCCGGTACCGGGTCGCCGTCGACACGCCACACGTCGAGACGTACGCGGCCCTCGTAGACAGGCAGACGTACCCGATGGGCGCGCTCGTGACTGAACACGGGTGGAAGGTAAGCACGCAGTTCGCCGATCGAACTGACCTCGAAGCGTTCCGTGACGCCTGCCAGCGCGACGCCATCGACTTCCAGCCCCACCGTCTCTGCACCGCAGCCCACTCCCCGAATGATTACGGGCTGACAGCATCTCAGCGTGAAGCCCTGTTGGCCGCCTACCGGCATGGACACTTCGACGTCCCTCGGACAGCCGACCTCGCGGAGGTCGCGGCGGAACTCGACGTGACCACATCTGCCCTCTCTGAGCGGCTCCGTCGCGGCACGCGGAAGCTCGTCGGTCACACGGTCGCCAGCTCCGAGCAGTGACGACGAGCTGCCCCGAGAGACTGCTATCCGCGAACACGACACCGGTATAAACGGCTGGATATATACCGGGAACGGTTACCCGTGATTCGGGCGTAGGAGTACGTGAAGTGATTCAACGATGACAATCCATGAGCAGCCACACGTCGCGGACCGGCACGCCCACTTCGTCGGTGGCGGTATCGCTTCGCTGGCTGGCGCAGCGTTCCTCGTTCGGGACGGGAACATGCCAGGCGAGAACATCCACGTCTACGAGAAACTGGATGTTACTGGTGGTGCGATGGACGGCGCTGGCGATCCGGAGGAGGGTTACCTCATCCGGGGCGGCAGGATGTTCAACTACCCGACCTACGAGTGTACGTGGGACCTCTTCGAGACGATTCCGTCCCTCGAAGGCGACTCGCGGTCAGTCAAGGACGTGATGGACGAGTTCAACGACGCGAACCCCTCGCACGCGGAGACACGGCTAATGTACGAGGGCGAGCGAATCGACGCCTCAGAGTACGGACTGACGGACCAACACCGGCAGTCGCTGGCCAGACTGCTGCTCACGCCCGAGGCGAAGCTCGGGGACACGCGCATCGAGGAGTGGTTTGACGAGTCGTTCCTGGAGACGAACTTCTGGTACGTCTGGGCAACTATCTTCGCGTTCCAGCCCTGGCACAGCGCCGCCGAGGTCCGGCGGTACATGTACCGGTTCCTCCATGAGTTCCCGCAGCTACACACGATGGAGGGTGTCGACCGGACGAAGTACAACCAGTACGACTCGATGATTCTCCCGCTCCGGCACTGGCTCGAAGACCGCGGTGTCAACTTCGAGTACGGTCACGTGGTGACAGACATGGACATCGTTCCGTCGCGGAGCGGGCGGACCGTCGAACGTATCCACTGCGAGACCGACAGCGGGACCGAGTCCGTCGATGTCGACGCGTCGGACCTTGTGTTCGTGACGAACGGGTCGATGACCGACGGGTCGTCCATCGGCGGGATGGACGAAGTCCCCGAACTGAACGAGACCGGCGCGTCGTGGGAGTTGTGGAAGTCCATCGCCGAGGACAACCCGCAATTCGGGAATCCGTCGGTGTTCGCGGACAACGTCACCGAGACGAAGTGGGAGTCGTTCACCGTCACCCTGCACAACACCGAGCTGTTCGACCACATCGTCGAGTTCACGCAAGAGGAACCGGGCAATGGCCTCGTCACCTACCTTGGGTCGAACTGGCTGCTGTCGACGGTCGTCGCCAGCCAACCGCACTTCGAGAACCAGCCGGACGACGTGAAGGTGTTCTGGGGGTATGCCCTATTCCCGGACCGTGAGGGGAACTACGTGGAGAAACCGATGTCCGAGTGTACCGGCCGCGAGATTCTCGAAGAGTTGTGTTACCACTTGCAGTGCGAGGAACAACTCCCAGAGATGCTCGACGACGTGACCTGTATCCCGGCAATGATGCCGTTCATCACGGCGCACTTCCAGCCTCGGGAGCCCGGTGACCGGCCCAAGGTCGTCCCGGACGGCTCGAACAATCTGGCGTTCCTCGGACAGTACGCTGAGCAGCCGCGTGACGTCGTGTTTACCGTCGAGTACTCCGTCCGGTCGGCGATGACCGCCGTCTACGACCTGCTCGACCTCGATGAGACGGTCCCGCCGGTGACCAAACACTACCGGGACCCCGATGTCCTCGCGGACGCCGTCCGCGCGGCATACCGCTGACTGCGGTCAGGACACCACACACTGTTTTTTCGACGCTCTTTGAGAAGTTCTGGTGATTCTCGTTGAGAAAATCTACGTTGGTCGACAGCCCCCGTGTAATCTGAGAACGGCTTCCTGAGATAGCCTATACGATACAAAGGAATCGGCATGAAAATTCACGGTGCGAACTGAACAGCGAAATCGTATTTGCAGCAACTATCACGTGACGCCCGAGGGGTCTTCCTCGTAGGATTCGTAGATGCCGTCCTCGATGATGTCAGCGGTCAACTGGACGAACTCCCAGACTTCCTCGAAGCCAACGTACAGCGGCGCGGGACAGACTCGGACCACGTTCGGCTGACGGAAGTCGACGACAGCACCGCGGTCTCTGAGCGCCTGGCTGATGCGGTAGGCCTCTGGGTGTTCGATGGCCACGTGACCGCCGCGGCGATCTGGTTCTCTCGGCGTCCCGACCTCACACCCGTATGTAGATAGCTCCTCGTCTACAAGCGAAATTAGATACGAGGTCAGGTCGACGGACTTCTCTCTAATCGCGTCGATGCCCGCCTCGTGGTGGAGGTCGAGTGCACCGAGAAGCGGTGCCGAACTGAACAACGGAACGGCGGTAATCTGCCAGGCACCAGCAGACTCGGCGGGTGTGAATTCGAGGTTCATATCGAACTGGGTCTCTTTCTCGTGGCCCCACCAGCCCGCCAGTGCGGGGACGGTCCCGAAGTGGCGCTCGTTCACGTAGAGGCCGCCGACGGCGCCGGGCCCACCGTTGAGATACTTGTAGCTACACCAGACAGCGAAGTCGACATCGTCTTCTGAAAGCTGATGTGGAACAACGCCAACCGAGTGAGCGAGGTCGAACCCGGCGTAGATGTCGCGGTCGTGTGCCTCTCTGGTAATCGTCTCGATATCGAACAGTTGGCCGCTCCGGTAGAGCACCGAGGGCATGAAGACGATACCGACCTCGTGTTCGTCCATCGCAGCGACGATATCCTCGGTCTCGATGGTCCGTCCGTCGCGACTCTCGACGAGATGAAGATTCTCGTCGGGATCGAGTCCGCGCTGGCGGAGCTGTGCACGAATCGCGTAGTGGTCCGTCGGGAAATCGAGTTCGTTGACGAGAATCCCCGTTCTCTCGTCGAGCTTGTCGAGGAATGTGCCGATGAGGGTGTGGATATTTGTCGTGGTCGTGCCTGTGGCGACACACTCCTCCGGGCTGGCTCCCAGAAGCGGTGCGAGCTGCTCGCCAAGACGCTCGCCGTACCAGAACCACGGTGGCTCGGCGTCCGACCAGCCCTTGATACCGAACGAGCGCCACTGCTCGACGGCCTCCTCTAACCGTGTTTCGGCGCTGTCGGAAATCGGCCCGAGAGAGTTTCCGTCCAGATAGAGGTCGTCTGGGGTATCGAAACGACCCGCGAACTCACACAGTCGGTCCTGCTCGTCCAGCCGACGGGCGCGCTCGACGCCCCCGGCCTCAACATCACCAGATGTTCTCTCGTCCATACACCTTGTCCTTGGAGATGGGTAACAAAACTACCGATCCGGAACATCCACACTATGGTGTCTATCTCCCGTTGTTCTTCGATAAACGCCACGTCTGACCACTGTTGTACAGATTAATGTAAGAACTATGACTAGTTTCATAATGGGGGCCACACAACTCCCGATAATGAATTCACAACGGAGTCAATCCGTGGATGCGGTCCTCGCTGGGGGACGTGGATTTCTGCCCGATACGGACCCACTGCAGTCGTTCACCACGGCCGAGTACAGTCCCGAGGTTAGCCGGTACCTGGAACGGATGGACACGCTCGCAGAGCAGCTACCGGAGTTGCTTGAGGCAGGTGAGTTGCGGTCTGCCGTCTCTGAGCTGGAGGTGCCAGCGGGTACCGTCTCCTCACTGAGCGAGTGGGCGTGCTTGCGGCTCTGTCTCGTCTCCGGATTTCTCGCAAGCGGGTACGTGCACAACATCGAGCGGGAGCAGACAGACCACATTCCGGCCGGTGTCGCGGTCCCGCTGTACAAGTGCTCGCAGCGACTGAACCGAGAGCCAATGCTTGCCTACGACGTGCTCTGTCTGCACAACTTCAGGCGCGAGTCGGAGTCCGAAGGGGTTGTCCTCGATAATCTGGATACTCTCGTCGATTTCACGACCCATCGTGACGAGCAGTGGTTCGTCAAAGTTCACGTCGCAATCGAGGCAGCGGCAGCCCCAGGGCTTGCGGCCTGCAAGCGCCTCCAGACGGCAGTTCGCGACGACGATTCCAACGCTGCGTTAGAGGCTCTAGCAACGGTTCGGGACTCCGTCGAGCGCCAGACAGCAATCATGAATCGGATGCACGAACACAATGACCCCGAAGTGTTCGCCCGCGAGTTTCGCCCGTACTACGACGGCTTCGACGGTGTGGTCTACGAGGGAGTCAACGCGCTCGACGGCGAGCCACAACACCACCGAGGAGGGTCAGGCGCACAGAGCCTCGCGCTCCCGTCGATCGACGCAGCCCTCGGTATCGACCACGGTATGACCGGATTGACCAGCCATCTGGACGCACTCCGGTCGTACATGCCAGCGGACCATCTCGCCGTGGTAGACGAACTCGAACGTGGACCCAGCGTCCGGTCTTTCGCCGAGGGAAGTAGTGTGGAGCTACAGACGGCGTACAACGACTGCGTCGAGGCAGTCACGGAGTTCAGGACCGTCCACTTCGGCCAGACGATGGCATATATCCGGCGGATGACCGGTGACTCGGCAGGCACGGGCGGAACGGATTACGAGTCGTTCCTGCAGACGTTACAGTCGAACACTGAAGCACACAAACTCTGAGTACTGACAGGTCGGTTCGAGCGCACTTGCGAAGGTTTTAAAACCACGAGGGTTAAGAGCCAAATAAGAGCGGTTTTCCGGGCAGTTCGTCCGGATATAGCTGTTACGCGGAAAGTAACCGTTCACGATGATTCGTCCACCTACTGAATCCGACAACGTGGCACGACAGTTAGCAGGCATTTCTGAGCTATGAGCACGGTAGAAAACCAACTCGAAGACTTACAGACGACGATAGAAGACGAAGTACCGAACGATATCACCATCACCGAGGTCCGCTACGAGGGCCCGGAGCTTGTCATCTACACGCGGGACCCGAAACGGTTCGCCAGTGACGGCGACCTCGTCAGGCAGCTCGCCTCACAGCTCCGCAAGCGAATCACCGTTCGACCCGACCCCGCTTCGCTGTCGCGAGCTGAGGAAGCCCGAGAGCAGGTCCTCGACGTCATCCCGGACGAGGCCGGCGTGACCGACCTCGATTTCCACGTCGACACGGGTGAGGTCGTCATCGAGGCGGAGAAGCCGGGAATGGTCATCGGACGCCACGGCACGACCCTCCGTGAGATTACCCAGGAGACCGGCTGGACGCCCGAGGTCGTCCGGACGCCGCCAATCGAATCCTCGACGGTCAAAAACGTCCGGAACTTCCTCAAACAGGAACGCAACGAACGTCGGGATATCCTCGAACGCATCGGCAGACAGATTCACCGCGAGGAGATGTCGGACGACCAGTGGGTCCGTATCACGACGCTCGGCTGCTGTCGTGAGGTCGGTCGGGCATCGTTCATCCTCTCGACGCCGGAGACCCGTGTTCTTGTCGACTGTGGCGACAAGCCAGGCTCCGAGGACGAGGTGCCGTACCTCCAAGTTCCCGAGGCGCTCGGGTCGGGTGCGAACTCGCTCGACGCTGTCGTCCTGACACACGCCCACCTCGACCACTCTGCGCTGATTCCGCTTCTGTTCAAGTACGGCTACGACGGCCCGATTTACACGACAGAGCCGACGCGGGACCTGATGGGGCTGCTGACGCTCGACTACCTCGATGTCGCCGCCAAGGAAGGGCGTGCGCCGCCGTACGAGTCTGAGATGGTCCGGGAGGCAATCAAACATACCATCCCGCTCGAGTACGGCGACGTGACCGACATCGCGCCGGATATCAAGCTCACGTTCCACAACGCTGGTCACATCCTCGGCTCCTCCATCTCGCATTTCCACATCGGGGACGGGCTCTACAACGTCGCCTTCTCGGGAGACATCCACTACGACGACACGCGGTTGTTCAACGGCGCTGTCAACGACTTCCCACGGGTCGAGACGCTCGTGCTGGAGTCGACCTACGGCGGCCGCAACGACTACCAGACCGACCAGGAAGACTCAGAACGGAAGCTGAAACACGTCATCAAGAACACGCTCGAACGCGACGGAAAGGTCGTGATTCCCGCCTTCGCAGTCGGTCGGTCACAAGAAATCATGCTCGTGCTCGAAGAGGCAATGCGCGAGGGCGAAATCCCCACCGTCCCAGTCCATCTCGACGGGATGATATGGGAGGCGACGGCGATTCACACCACCTACCCCGAGTACCTGCGCGACGACCTCCGCGAGCGCATCTTCCACGACGACGCCAACCCCTTCCTCGCCGACCAGTTCAACCATATCGACGGCGGCGAGGACGAACGGCAGGAAGTCGCCGACGACGGGCCCTGTATCGTCCTCTCGACCTCGGGAATGATGGAGGGTGGGCCGATTATGTCCTGGCTCGAACATCTCGGCTCGGAAGAGGACTCGACACTCGTCTTCGTCGGCTACCAGGCCGAGGGCACGCTCGGAAGCCGTATCCAGAGCGGTCGTCGCGAGATTCCTATCGGCGGTCGGAACGGCCGTGGGAGTTCGCTGACACTGGATATGGATGTCGAGACTGTCGACGGCTTCTCCGGCCACGCCGACCGGCAAGGACTTGAGAACTTCGTGCGAACAATGAACCCCCGTCCGGAGAAAGTCCTCTGTGTCCACGGCGACGAACGCTCGACACAGGACCTCTCGTCGGCACTGTACCACGACTTCAACATGCGGACCTTCGCACCGAAGAACCTCGAAACGTTCCGGTTTATATAGCTCGACGACTGCGAAAAGACGACTTTTTGTCTGGAGCCACGGAGAATGCGGTATGCACGTCAGAGTAAACGCCGCAATCAGCGCCGACGGGAAACTCTCGTCGCGGCGGCGCGAACAGATCGCCATCAGCGGCGACGATGATTTCGACCGTGTCGACCGCCTGCGCGCAGAGAGCGACGCGGTGATGGTCGGTGTCGGGACGATTCTTGCCGATGACCCATCGCTCACTATCGACAGCGCCGACCGCCGTGAGAACCGCCGTGAGAAGGGACTAGCTGAAAATCCCGCCCGGGTTGTAGCCGACTCACATATCCGGACGCCGCCGAACGCGACGGTGCTCGACGACAGCGCCGAGACGTACCTCCTCGTCAGCGAGGCTGCACCCTCGGATTTCGTCGCCCAGATGGAAGAACAGGATGCGACCGTCATCGCGACCGGCGAGAACAGAGCCGACCTGGCTGGTGCCTTCGACGAACTCCAGTCTCACGGCATCGAGCGGCTGTTCGTCGAGGGCGGCGGCGAAATTATTTTCTCGCTGTTCGAAGAAGGACTCGTCGACCGCCTCTCGGTGTTCGTCGGCTCGGTGGTCATCGGCGGCAGAGACGCGCCGACGCTTTCCGACGGCGACGGCTTCGTCGAGGATTTCCCACAGCTCGACCTCGAACGCGTCGAGCGTGTCGACTCGGGTGTCGTTCTAGAGTACGACGTGCCGGCTTAGTGGTTGTGGCCGGTCATCTCCTGGAAGCTCTGGCCGAACCGCTCTTCGAACTCGTCCAGGGTTGCCTCCTCTGCGGCTTCGAGTGCCTCGCCGACATCGCCGTGGCCGTGGTGGACGATGCCGTGGGCCTGCTGTGCCAGTCCTAGAAGAGCGAGGTTGCCGACGACCTCTGCGGAGCTCTCCTCGTCCTCGCTCAGGGCCTCGGTGAGGGCGAGGGGAATCTCGAACTCGTCGCTGTCTCCGTCCATTTCGATACTGACTGTTGCGGATTCTTGTGCCATACCTTCCTTTCGAGAGTCTGTAATAAAGACCCTGCGACTGGGTGAGTAGTCGTGAGGCTATATGCCAGTATAACCCAAGGCCGAATCCAGTCGACGAAGAGGTGCGCCTGTGTATCTCTGTCTTTGAGGTGAATAAACCAATCGTACGTGTTTACCCCGAGGATGCAACAACTGGCACGGCGTGAGCCCGTGAAATCATTTCGTTGTCCCGAGCAACTCGCTTGAGTTCCTCGTAGAGATTGCGTCCCTGCTGGCTCCACGTCGCCAGCAGGGACAGCAGCGTCTCGTGAACGAACATGCCTCGGTCATTTCGAAGCGTACCGATGAGTTTCCGGAGAACCACCGGTTCACGAAGCGCGTTTTCTGCAGCGTTGTTCGTTGGAGAGACCGCTGGCTCACCGACGAAGGTGAGCCAGTGGTCGAGACCTCCTTCGATCTTCCCGAGTAGTGTTGCCACTGGTCCGTCGGGAACTGACCGCTCAATCAACGATTCAAGCTCTCTCCGTGCTACACGCTGGAGTTCTGCCCGTTCGCGCAGTGACAAGTCGCTCTCCAGCTGAGTCTGGAGAGCAACGTACAGCTGTTTGAGAGCACGGTAGATTGGTTCGCCTTCGTCCTGCTGTTCAGCGGCTTGTTCAGCTTCCCGAAGAATATGTGCCCAACACCGCTGAAGCGTCTCGCTGAAGGCTGGATATGCCCTCCATCCATCACAGATGACCGTTCCTGCGAAGTCCTCGCCGAGGACTTCCGCGGGAACATCGCTTCCTCGACTCTCCCTAACCGCGTAGAGCGTGTGCTCTTCCGTGGTGAACGTCCAGATCCACGCCTGTTCGCCATCTCGTTTGATTCCTGTCTCATCAACGTGAACGACCTCAGCGTCCTGAATGTGCTGGCGTATTCGCTCGTATTCACAGCGACCGGCGCGCGCAGCGCGCTCGGTCGCGTGCCACGCGGACGCGCCCGTGAACTCCAGTCCGTGTAGTTGTTCGAAGCGATCAGCGATCTTCCGGTATGGGAGGCGGTGATCGTATCGAGACAGAGCGGCTTGTGCGATGACATTCACCCCGAACTGCCCCTCATCGGGGCAGTCGGGGTGTGAAGCAACAGTTTCGGACCCGCAAGAGTGGCACTCGTAGTGGTGGCGGTTGTACTGTGTAACTTCCGGTGGCTGTGGGTCCGGGATTTCTTCGACGAGTCGGGGGCTGACGCCCGCCGACTCGTCAAACACTTCACCACAGTCTGGACAGCAGTCACAGGTAACCTCGATTTCTCGATCCGGATCAGGTGCAGTTCGCCACTCTGGATCGTGTCCGGGATTTCGACCAGGACTGCCACCGTCAGTACGTGGCTGTTCGTCGTCCTCGTCTCCATCAGACGAGGACGACTCGTCTTGATTTGCTTGATCCTTGCTCGGTGGTGTATGCGGCCCTTCGTACCATCGAAGTTTGGCTCTGAGGCGCTTGTTTTCCTTACGGAGTTGCTGATTCTCTTGCTTGAGCTCTTCATTCTCTTGTTCAAGGTCATCAACACGATCTTCAAGAGCAGTGATTCGCTCAAGCAGTTGGTCCACTTTCTTGTCACTGACCATGACAACACCTCCTGACCAGTGCAGACGACGCGGGACGGTCTCCCTGCCGGAGACCGTCCCTCGGGTAACACCCTGTCGTCTGCATTGCTCTACCGTGAGATCAGGGGCAACTTACGAGAGAGTGGCGAAATCGTTCTGGGGGTAAACACGTATTATAAAAGAAATTACAACCGGTTAGAATATACAACACACCAGAAATATATTGATGGTTGTCGATGGAGGTTCCATGCGCACTTTTGACCTCGCTCAGAGCAACTCAGAATTTGCCGCTGACGAGTTGGCGAGGTCTAACATTGAAAACGAGTCCGTGCTTGAATCGATTCTCCATGCCAATCCTCAGGTGCTGTTGGACGAGACCGTGTTCATATTCGGTCGCCAGACATCCGTCGAAAGCGGAATCCTTGATCTTCTGGGGCTCGATCAGTATGGAAATCTCCTTATTTTTGAGCTCAAGATCGGTCAGAGCGGATCCGGAAGTGCAAGCGAAGAAACGATCCTCA
The DNA here is from genome assembly GCF_026410925.1 of Halovenus salina. GTDB lineage: Archaea > Halobacteriota > Halobacteria > Halobacteriales > Haloarculaceae > Halovenus > Halovenus salina. The sequence goes on from NZ_CP112972.1 coordinate 3,302,099, forward strand.
GCCAACCACAGAACTACGCGCAAGACCTCGCCTCGTGCACGTACGACCGCCTGAACGATATTTATCAACAATACCGTGAGGACGTCGCAAGCGGCCAGTGGAGCGTCAGCGACGCGGCTACACCCGCACAAGACCTCGCCTCAGCGTTTGAAGCTGTGTTCGGTGACACGCTGGATCCGGAAGACTTCAACGCGGCACAGCGGATAGTGATTGTCGCCGAACAAATTACATCACAGACGCGTCAGAACACCCGCTATCTCCTCGACAAAGGTCTCGATATGCAATGTGCCGAGGTACAGATGTTTGAATCAGAAGCGGCTGGTCAGACGGTCCTCGGTACCAACACGGTCGTCGATTACAGCCTATCACGTGTCCGTCCGGAGCGGGAATCGAATCCGACGTATCCCGACGTGGCACGGACTCTTGCCGAACTTGTCTCACCGAGGTTGAGTTCTGTCGTCGGTACTGATTCATCCAGAATCGTATTTCAGGACTTGGATGGTTACCGCCCGTACTTCGCATCGCCACACCCGGACCATCCGGCTGACGTCCGATATACGCTTTATTTCCGACCCGCCACCTGGGGATCTGTGCTGGTGGCTATCGATTACTTCGGGGATGATGCCGGGGTTCTCGACGCTCTCGGACAGAATTCCGATCTGTTCGCGGAGCGTGGGTTCACTGTGAAAGATCGATCCCGTGACCGCATCGTCGTTGGCAACTGGGAGACTGATTCCCCGGGAGTACTAAACGACGAGGACTTCTTAGCGGAAGTCGCCGATGAGTTCGTGAAGCTGGTGGAGACTGGACACGAAGTTCTCGTCACTAACGATTAGCAAGTGCGGAGGGCGACGACGGGCCGAAACAACGGTCGGGGTGGTTGGTTGGGCGATTGGATGGGTTAGCGTTGTCGACCTCTTTGGTGGGATTGCCGCCCCACAGCAGGGGAGCCAGCAACGTGTTGGCTGAGTCGGGCTGTCTCTCCCGATGGCCAGGATCGGCCGTTCGAGGGATAGATCAGAGGCTCCGGCCGGGCCAGCGTGGTCCGTACTCACTTTCGTGCGATCACTACAGCCTTCTGTAACTTGGAGTCGGCATGACCCTACATCTTCGGGGGTGATGTCAGAAGTTATCCCAATCGGTGAATAGATCGGCTCAAATCGAATGATGGATGCCATCAAATCCTAAGAACGAGTAACTCCAGTGCGAGAAGAAAACGGAACGCTGGCCTCCACAGGGCCAGCTCCACCTTCCGAAATTCAGACTGGCACATGGCACCCTGTCAGAAGGGCTGGAACCCAGGTGACTTGCGTGTGCCTATTAGTGGGCCCATTAGAAGATAGACGGTGATATTATGTAACCCTTCTTATACTTCTGTGTCCGACTGTTCCATCCCTCTGAGGAGGCGAGGTTTAATCAAGATGAGTTTCGCCATCGGGTCATCGATCTCGACGTGCTTTAGGATGTACTCCGTATCCTCGTAGGTCAGGTAACGGCGTTCGTCGTTTTCACACATAATCAGCCCATCTTATCTAGGGCGTCGCGGCGGTCCTCGACAGGGGCTTGGTCATACTTCATCGTCGTCTCCGGGCTCTTGTGACGGAGTTGGGCCTGGGCCGCCGCGAGGTCTTCCTCCCTCGTAAAATACGTCCCAACACTGTGTCTGATGGCATACCACGACATCTGGCGATTCTCGATTGGGATTTCCGCCTCCTCACAGAGATTCCGGAGATGGCGTCCCAAAGACATTGACGTGTACGGCGTCCCCTCACGCGACAACCAAATGCGGTCAGACTCGTCGTACTTCTCGTAATACTCCCGCTCCTCAAGCCATCGCTCCAACGAAGAAGCTGTCCGATCCGAGATAGCGACGGTCCAATTCTCCGAGCCCTTGCTCGACTCGTCATGAGGAATCCGGAGCATGTTGTTCTCCACATCAACCCAATGGACACGAGCTCGACGAACCTCAACGGGCCTAAGTCCAGCGTCGAGGGTCGTCCAGAACAGACTCGTGAGCTTCCAGCCATTGGCGCGGTCGAAGTCATCGGGCGATACATCTCGCTTACTCTTGCCGAACCTTTGGGCGAGGTACGACTTCCAGTTATCCCGTTCCTCCGGCGTCACCGAATGGTAGCTCGGAACTGACCCATACTCAAGCGCGGCTTCACGAATCTTCTTGCGCTCGTCTTTGGTCAAGAAGTCTCGGGGCTTGTTATGGGGCTCGTGGAACGAGTAGCTTGCTTCCCAGTCCATCTCTCGACCTCGGCGATGTTCCTGGTACTTGACGAGCCGCTTCATGCACTTCTGCTTCGTTCCCTTCGCGGAGTTGGACGTGTCACGCATCGCCACGTCGCTCATGAAGCGGTTGATGTCTTCGACGGTGACTGTGGTCGTGTACTTGTCTTTGTCTTCCCAGAGCCATCTGTAGAACAGGCTGACTTGGTAGCTCATCTGTCGCACGACGGAGTCGGAGTAGCCTTCGGCTTTTTTGGGCTCTTTACCCATCCGTGCGGCCCACTGGAGCACGTCGGTCTTGTAGTCTTTCCAGTCGATCAGTTGTTTCTCGGTGAGTGCGTCCCGGACCTTGTCGATGATGACGGGCGCACCCGCAACTCGGTCAGCCATTAGTCTGAGGCATTATCCTCAGACATTAACTGAGTCGAGGTTTTGGTGGGGTACTGGTCAGAACCCCGAGTGTTTGTTCTAATCGCTATACTGCGCGGTTGCGTGAGTCTGGGACCCACGTTAGAACCCTTGAGGTGCATGTTTATTTCATACCTGTAGGTCGCTGAAAAGTGCAAGAAGGCGGGAGGATGGAAGTGCGCTGGCCGAGATTTGAACTCGGGTTAGGACCGTGGCAGGGTCCTGTGATACCACTACACCACCAGCGCGCATCCTACCGTACTGGGGTGAGTAATAAAAGCGTTCCGAATGCCGTCTGCGTATTGGTCACAACAGCCGAAGACGTGTCGGCCAGATATACAGACTGGGTGAACGGTGTCCGAACAGTTAACACGGGAAGACTCTTGATACCGGCACATCACCGCGAATGAGCACCGACCAGATTGATGTCGAGTATCTCCGCGAGCATCGTGACCGCGTCGAACGGCCGCTGTATACGCTGTTCCAGAAATACGGCCACGGCAGCAGGCGGTGGTTCGTGCTGGGCATCTTTGCCTCCATCGGCGCGCGATTCGCCTCGCTCGTTCCACCAATCTTGCTTGGCGTCGCCATCGACGCCATCTTCCGGGACGACCAGGCCTTCGACCTGCCGCTGGTTCCCCAGGAATGGTTGCCGACCGAGACGATGGAACAGTTCTGGTTCCTCGTCGCGTTCATGGGAGTCGCGATGATTGGCCGGGCGTTTCTGAACTTCGTCCGGATGTCCTCGCTCAATCTCTTCTCCCACCGCGTCAAACACGAGGTACGGACCGCGACATACCAGCAGATGCAACGGCTCGACATGGAGTTTTTCAACGAGGTCCAGACCGGAGAACTGATGTCGATTCTCTCGAACGACACCAACCGTCTGGAGCAGTTTCTCGACGACATGTTCGGGCAAGCCATCCAGCTGACTGTCCTCATTGTCGGTATCACAGTCGTGTTGTTCTGGTTCAATCCACAGCTCGCGCTCGTCACGCTCGTTGTCGTCCCGATTGCGGCCGCTTTCACCTACTGGTTCATGCGCTTTGTCGAGGAACGGTACTCCGACGTGCGTGAGTCGGTCGGCGACCTCAACAGCCGACTGGAGAACAACATCAACGGCATCCAGGTCATCAAGGCCTCGAACACCGAGGACTACGAGGACGAGCGCGTCAGAGACCACTCCTACCGGTACTTCCGCCTCGACTGGCTCGCGCTCCGCCTGAACTTCATCTATCGACCCGGTCTGCAGGCGCTGACTTCGCTTGCGTTTATCGCGACCTTCGTCGTCGGCGGCGTCTGGATTCTTGACGGGCCGCCGGGGCCGCTGTCTGGTGAGTTGACCGAGGGGACGCTCGTCATCTTCCTGTTGCTCACCCAGCGACTCGTCGACCCCCTCGCACAGATGAGCAACATCATCGACCGCTACGAGGACGCCAACGCCTCGCTCAAGCGGATTCTCGGCGTCATGAACCTCCCAGTCAATATCGAAGACAACGAGGATGCGATGGAACTCGACGCCGTCGACGGGCGGGTGGCGTTCGACGACGTGACCTTCGGATACGACGAGGAGTCAGTGCTCGAAGACATCGACTTCGAGGTCCAGCCAGGTGAGACGGTCGGACTCGTCGGGCCGACAGGGGCAGGCAAGACGACGATTGTCAAGCTCCTCCTTCGGCTCTACGATACCACAGAGGGGTCGGTCCGGGTCGATGACCACGACGTGCGCGATATCACACTGTCGAGTCTCCGGAAATCGATGGGATACGTCGGCCAGAATAACTTTCTGTTCGACGGCAGCGTCGCCGAGAACATCAAATACGGTGCGTTCGACGCTAGCCGCGAGGAGGTCGTGGAGGCTGCCAAACGGGCACAGGCCCACGAATTCATCACCAACATGCCCGAAGGGTACGACACGGAGGTCGGCGAACGTGGCGTGAAACTCTCCGGCGGCCAGCGCCAGCGCGTCGCCATCGCGCGCACTATCCTCCAGCACCCCGAGATTCTGGTCTTCGACGAGGCGACCTCTGCTGTCGACACGGAGACGGAGATGCTTATCCAGCGCTCTATCGACGACCTCGCGGCCGACCGGACGGCCTTCGTTATCGCCCACCGTCTGTCGACGGTCCGTGACGCCGACCGGATATTTGTCATCGAGGACGGCAAGATAGTCGAACGCGGTACCCACGACGACCTGCTCGCGGCCAACGGTCTCTACGCGAATCTCTGGCGGATTCAGGCCGGCGAGATTGGTGACCTGCCCGAGGAGTTCGTCGAGCGCGCGAGCAAACGCGTCGCACAGCAGGGACTCGACCCGGACTGAGCCGATAATATCGGCAGAGAGACGCTCATTCCGCCATGTGAATCCATCCCAGCACGAGGCCAAAACGGACTCTTTTTAAGTATGTATGAGAGACTAATCGCTACAGTCCAGTGGCGCGACGTGGAAGCGTTACGGCATGACCGTCAGCGTGCTCGTGCCGTCGTCACTCGCCAGGGAAGCAACCGACAAACGCGAGGCAACTCGCAAGCTCGGATACGTGGCCCGCGCGGCCACGGTCTTCCGGGTCGACCGTCTCACGGTCTATCCGGACCCTGGTGGGCAACGACATCATGACGACGGGTTCGTCGAAACCGTACTTCGGTACGCCGCGACGCCTCCGCACCTCCGAAAGGAGGTCTGGGGGACGCGGGACGAACTAGAGTACGCGGGCGTCCTGCCGCCGCTCCGCGTGGCGACACAGACCGGCTCCGGATCCGAGGGTTCGGGGTCGTTAAGACAGGGAATCGTGACCGAGGTCGGAGCTGATGGGCGCGTGCGGGTCAATTGCGGACTGCAACACCCGGTCTCCCTGCCCGTTCCGGACGGTACGGAACTGGTCAAGGGGGAACGCGTCTCCGTCAGGGTCTCTTCGCGAGAGCCGGTCCGAGCGAAGCTCGTCGACGAGCCACAACCTGGCTATGTCGTCGACACTACGGACCTGGATACCGCAGTTACCCGTACCGACGCAGGACTCACTATCGCCTCTTCGAGGCACGGTGACTGCCTGTGCCCGCGCCAGCTCGATGAGCTGGCGGCCGAAACCGGCGAACGGGAGTACACGGTCGCCTTTGGCGCACCCGAGCGCGGCCTGCCGGCCGTGCTTGGAATTTCGCCCGAGGCGGTCAGCGAAGACGGCCACGACGAGACAGGACGGTTTGACCTCTGGCTCAATACGGTTCCGAACCAGGGCAGCGACGTGGTGCGAACGGAAGAAGCACTGTTCGCAACGCTTGCCTGCCTGAACCTCATGGAGTGAACGCACATGCCACAACCAGAACGACCACGCAAAGGCTCGTTGGGCTTCGGCCCGCGCGGGCGAGCGGCCAGTGAGACACCGCGGTTCAACAGCTGGCCCGATGACGACGGCCAACCCTCGCTACAGGGTATTGCCGGCTACAAGGCCGGGATGAGCCACGTCGTCATGATTAACGACCAGCCCGAGTCTGCACGCGAGGGGATGGAAGAGACGGTGCCGGTAACCGTCGTCGAGACACCCCGATGCAGGTCGTCGCCATTCGAGCCTACGAAGAGACGCCGTACGGACAGCGACCGCTGACGGAGGTCTGGGCCGACGAGTTCGACCCTGAACTCGAACGCGCTCTGGACCTTCCCGAAGACCATGACGCGGCCGCTGCGGAGGAACAGATTCAACACGCACTCGATTCGGGCAGTCTCGGCGAGGTTCGTGCGATTACGCACACCACGCCGGAAGTGCTCGACGGTGTGCCCAAGAAACGCCCCGACGTGATGGAAAACCGCATCGGCGGCGGCTCGCTCGCCGACCGCGTCGAGTACGGACTCACCCTCCTCGAAGAGGGCGAGTACAACGTCAACGACGTGTTCCGCGCCGGCGAGTACGCCGACGTGGCAGCCGTCACCAAGGGCAAAGGCACACAGGGCCCCGTCAAGCGATGGGGTGTCCAGAAGCGCAAGGGGAAACACAAACGCCAGGGCTGGCGTCGCCGTATCGGCAACCTCGGCCCCTGGAACCCCTCGCGCGTGCGGTCGACGGTGCCCCAGCTGGGCCAGACCGGCTACCACCAGCGGACCGAACTCAACAAGCGCCTCGTCGACATCGGCGACGGCGACGATTCGAGCGTCGACGGCGGCTTCGTCAACTACGGCGAAGTCGACGGCGAGTACACGCTCGTGAAAGGTTCGGTTCCTGGTCCGAAGAAACGGCTGGTTCGGCTCCGTCCCGCAGTGCGTCCCAACGACCAACCGCGCCTCGACCCCGAGGTGCGCTACGTTTCGACAGCCTCGAACCAGGGATAAACAATGCAAGTACCAGTACACACACTCGACGGTGACGCGGACGGGGAGACAGAGCTTCCCGCCGTCTTCGACAGTGAGTTCCGACCGGACCTCATCCGGCGTGCGGTGCTTGCTGCACAGGCGAACCGCAAACAGGACTACGGTGCAGACGAGTACGCCGGCCTTCGAACGCCCGCCGAATCGTTCGGCAGCGGACGCGGCCAGGCCCACGTCCCCCGCGAAGGCGGACAGGCCCGACGCGTCCCCCAGACGGTTGGGGGTCGCCCCGCACACCCGCCCAAAGCAGAGAAGGACCGCTCGTACGACATCAACGACAAAGAGCGCCAGAAGGCGATTCGGTCGGCCATCGCGGCCACGACCGACGCCGAGATCGTGCGCGAGCGCGGTCACGAGTTTGACGATGATGTCGACCTTCCACTCGTCGTGAGCGACGAGTTCGAAGACCTGACGAAGACCCAGGACGCAGTCGACGCACTCGAATCGCTCGGCATCCGCGCCGACATCGAGCGCGCCGACGAGACGAAGATTCGCGCCGGACAGGGCACGACTCGCGGTCGGAAGTACACTCGACCGAAGTCGATTCTGTTCGTCACGAGCGAGTCCGAATCACGCGCCGCCCGGAATCTCGCCGGTGCGGACGTGACGACGGCAACCGAACTCGACGCAGAGGACCTCGCACCCGGCACGGACGCCGGGCGGCTTACGGTCTGGACCGAAAGTGCAGTCGAGGAGGTGGCCGACCGATGATGGACGCAATCCTCCACCCGCACGTGACCGAGAAGTCCGTCGACAAGATGGACTTCGAGAACAAGATGGTGTTCATCTGTCAGTCCGACGCCGAGCAGGGCGAAATCGTCGAGGAGGTCGAGTCGCAGTTCGACGTCGAGACGGAGGGCATCAACACGATGATAACGACAGATGGCACGAAAAAGGCAGAGATTCAGCTGACTGACGACCACGACGCACAGGAGATTGCGTCGCGAATTGGGGTGTTCTAACGATGGGACGACGAATTCGCGGACAACGACGCGGACGCGGCACACCGACGTTCCGTGCCCCGTCACACAGGTACAAAGCAGAGCTCTCCCACCGGACCGTCGAGGACGACGATCTCGTTTCCGGAACGGTCGTGGACATCGAACACGATCCTGCACGGAGCGCACCGGTCGCCGCCGTCGAGTTCGACGACGGAGACCAGCGCCTCGTGCTCGCTCCAGAAGGAATCACGGTCGGCGACACCATTCAGGTGGGCGTCTCCGCGGCAATCGAGCCGGGGAACACGCTTCCACTCGCCGAGATTCCGGAGGGCGTTCCGGTCTGTAACGTTGAGGCGAACCCGGGCGACGGCGGTCGATTCGCCCGCGCCTCGGGTGTCTACGCCACGCTGTTGACCCACGACCGGGCGGTTGCGGTCGTCGAGCTGCCAAGTGGCGAGATGAAACGCCTCGACCCAGACTGCCGGGCGACAATCGGAGTCGTCGCCGGTGGCGGCCGAACAGAGAAACCGATGCTCAAGGCCGGCAACAAACACCACAAGGCCAAGGCCCGCGGTATGGTCTGGCCACGCGTCCGTGGTGTTGCGATGAACGCCGTCGACCACCCGTTCGGTGGCGGCGGCCGCCAGCACCCGGGCCGACCGAAAAGTGTCTCGCGGGACGCCCCGCCGGGACGGAAGGTCGGCGACATCTCCTCGCGCCGAACCGGCCGAGGTGGTGACACATGAGTTCTGACGAATACCAGATTGGCCACGAGGGCGAGTTTACCTACCGTGGTCACACGCTTGAGGAACTGCAGGAGTTGGACGTTGACGAGGTAGCGGAACTGCTTCCCGCGCGACAGCGGCGAACTATTGAACGTGGCCTGTCCTACGAGCACGAACAACTGCTCGAAGAGGCACGCGAAGCTGGCGAGGAAGAAAGCGCCAACAACCCGATTCGGACACACCTCCGGGATATGCCGATTTTCCCGGAGATGGTCGACGTGACCTTCGCGGTCCACAACGGGCAGAGCTTCGAGCGCGTCAAGGTCGAGCCGGAGATGCTCGGCCACTACCTGGGCGAGTTCCAGCTGACGCGAACGAGCGTCGAACACGGACAGGCTGGCATCGGAGCCACACGCTCCTCGAAGTTCGTACCCTTGAAATAAACCATGGGAATCAGCTACTCAGTCGAGGCCGACCCGGAGACGACGGCGAAAGCCATGCTCCGAGAGCGGCCCATCAGTATCAAGCACAGCAAGGCTATCGCCCGTGAGCTCAAGGGTATGACCGCCAGCGAGGCAGTCGAGTTCCTCGAAGGCGTCGTCGACGGCGACGAGGTCGTACCCTTTCGCGAACACAACACGGGCGTCGGTCACCGGAAGAACATCGACGGCTGGGACGCCGGCCGCTTCCCGGAGAAGGCAGCAAACGCCTTCCTCGATCTCGTCAACAACGGGATTGCGAACGCCGACAACCAGGGTTTCGACGGCGGGTCGATGGAGATTATGCACATTGCTCCCCACAAGGTTGGCGAGAGCGAGGGGCGCCAGCCCCGCGCACAGGGACGTGCTTCGCCCTGGAACACCCCAGAGTGTGACGTGGAGCTCATCCTCGAAGAAGGAGGTGAGGAGTAATGGCAGACGAACTCCAGTTCGTCGAGAACGGCCTCCAGCGCACGCAGATTGACGAGTTCTTCCAGGATGAACTCGGCCGTGCGGGCTACGGCGGTATGGAGATCGCCAAGACGCCGATGGGCACCCAAATCGTGCTCAAGGCCGAAAAACCCGGCATGGTCATCGGAAAGGGCGGAAAGAACATCCGCAAGATCACCAGCACGCTCGAAAACGAGTTCGGGCTCGAAGACCCACAGGTCGACGTTCAGGAGGTCGACGAGCCGGACCTCAACGCGCGCATCGTCGCCGACAAGCTGGGGAACGCGCTCGAACGCGGCTGGTACTTCCGCAAAGCCGGTCACACGACAATCGACCGCATTATGGAATCCGGCGCACTCGGCGCCGAGATTGTCCTCTCGGGCAAGGTCACGGGCGCACGCTCACGCGTCGAGAAGTTCAACCGTGGCTACATCAAGCACAACGGTGAACCCGCAGAGGAGATTGTCGACCACGGCGTCGGCACCGCAGTGATGAAACTTGGCACCATCGGGGTGCAGGTCAAAATCATCCCGCCAAACGCCGAGCTACCCGACGACTTCGAGATTCACGAGGATGTCGAGGTCGAGGACTACGTCGCCGAAGGCGACAGCGTCGACGACCTGCTCGCGGGCGAGCCCGACGAGGACGGTGACGAGCCTGAGACCGGCGCGCCGCCGTCTGACGACGAGGCCGACGAAGATGTTGCCGAAGAGGAAGTCGTCGACGAGGAGGTCGTCGAAGAGGCGGCCGACTACGACGAGCCAGAGGTTCCTGACGAGGACGAGGTCGAAGAAGAACTCGACGACCTCGACGCCGCAGTTGAGGAAGAGCTCGACGAAGAGACCGAGGCCGAAGCCGACGAACTGATGGATGAGATGGAGTCCGGCGAGGACGGTGATGCAGAATGACGGTCCTGCACGCTGCCGAGATTCGGGACATGACCCCCGCCGAGCGGGAGGTCGAACTCGAAGATCTGGAGACGGAACTCCTCAACGCCGAGGCGGTGAAAGCGACCGGTGGAATGCCAGAAAACCCCGCCCGCATCAAGGAGCTCCGTCGCGCCATCGCACGCATCAAGACGATCCAGCAGGAAGAAGGCGACCTCGAATGAGTATGACAGTGACACCCCAGACGCTGACGCGTCACGAACTCGTCGGTCTCGACGTACGAGTCGTCGCTGCGTCGAATCCGGACGTTATCGACCTCGACGGTCGAGTCGTCTCGGAGACGACACGGACACTCGGCATCGAGCACGAGGGCGGGGTGTCACTCGTACCGAAGGACTGCGCCACCTTCGAATGGACGCTCCCCTCAGGGGAACTGATTGAGACGGCGGGAGAGACACTCATCGCCCGCCCAGCCAGGCGCACCGAACAGAAGGGTGATTCGAAATGGGAATAGGATTAGACGTAAAGACACCACCAGAACCCGACAATCCGGACGACTACGACTACGAGACCTGTCCGTTCTACGGCGAGTTGCCGGTACGCGGACAGATTCTCGAAGGCGAAGTCGTCTCGACAGAGATGGACCGAACGGTCGTCGTCGAGCGAGAGTACGACGTGAACGTGCCGAAATACGACCGAAAGATGAAACGACGCTCCCGCATCCCGGCCCACGTGCCGGAGGTGCTGGAGCCGCTGTCGGAAGGCGACAGCGTTAAAATCGCGGAGACGCGGCCACTCTCGAAGACGAAATCACATGTCGTCGTCGAAGTGACCGAGAGCGCAGGAGGTGACCACTGATGGAAGCGATGAAAGCCGACGTGACCCAGGGCCTCAAGAAGGGCTCGCTCATCACGTGTGCCGACAACACCGGCGCTCGTGAGCTGAAGGTCATCAGCGTCCACAACTACACCGGGACGCACAACCGCCAGCCAAAGGCGGGTCTTGGAGACAAGATCACTGTCTCGGTCACCAAAGGAACGCCCGAGATGCGCCGCCAGGTGCTCGAAGCTGTTGTTGTTCGACAGCGCAAGCCGATTCGTCGCCCCGATGGCACGCGGATGTCCTTCGAGGACAACGCCGCCGTCATCGTCGACGACAACGAGGACCCCCGCGGAACCGAAATCAAGGGACCGATTGCGCGCGAAGTTGCAGAGCGCTTCGGTGCAATCGCCTCAACAGCTACGATGATAGTATGACGCGCCAACCACACAAACAGCGAAAACGCGAGCGAGACGCGCCGCTGCACGAGCGACACGAGCAGGTGAAAGCGACGCTGTCCGATGACCTCCGCGAGGAGCTCGGACAGCGCTCTGTCCGTGTCAACACCGACGACACAGTCGAAGTGTTGCGCGGCGACTTCGCCGGCGAAGAAGGCGATGTCGTCGATGTCGACCTGCGCGAGGCAGTCGTCCACGTCGAAGACGTGACCGTCGAGACCGTCGACGGTGAGGAGACGCCCAAGCCACTCGACGCGAGCAACCTTCGCGTCACGAGCCTCGACCGCTCGGACTCGCGGCGTATCGAGCGACTGGAGGAGGATAACGAATGACGAACCACCAGAAACGACTGTCAGTTCCCAAGAGCTGGCCAGTCGAACGGAAAGAGGAGATGTTCACCGTCAAGGCGGATGCAGGCCCACACGGGGAGTCAGGGGTCCCGCTCCTGATTCTCCTGCGGGACGTACTTGGCTACGTCGACAGCCGGAAAGAAGCCCGCTACGCGCTGAACCAGGACAGCATCCACATCAACGGCAAGGCCGTGAGCGACGAAGAACGGCCCGTCGGGATGTTCGACATCATCGCCTTCAGCGAGCGCGAAGAGTACTACCGCGTGTTCCCCGACGAGGGTGGTCGGCTGACGCTGACGCCCCTGGACGCAGACTCGGCAGGGAGCAAGCTGGGCAAAATCGAGGGCAAACGAAACGTCCCCGGCGGCGACGTGCAGCTGACGCTCCACGATGGGCAGACGCTGCTCGTCGAGGACGACAGCGACTACAGCGTCGGTGACTCGCTGGTTGTCGGCAACGAGGACGGCGACATCGTCGCTCACTTCGAGTACGAAGAGGGCGCGCTGGCGACTGCCGTTGCCGGCAAACACGCCGGCCAGATCGGCACCATCGAGGAGATTCAGGTGACGAAAAGCAGTTCTCCGAACGATGTCATTCTCTCGGCGTACGACGGCGACGACACCTTCGAGACGGTCGAAGAGTACATCGTCACGATTGACGAAAACTTCGTCGACGCAGACGAGGAGGGAGATGAATGAGCTCGACTGAGTTCCACGAGATGCGTGAGCCACGTATCGAGAAGGTCGTCGTCCACATGGGCGTCGGCCAGGGTGGCCGCGAACTCGGCGAAGCCGAGGAGATTATGGAGGAACTGACCGAGCAGGCGTCGGTCCGGACGACGGCGAAAAAGACAGAGCCGGAGTTCGGCATCCGCGAGGGTGACCCAATCGGAACGAAGGTCACACTGCGCCACGAGGACGCTCGTGAGTTCCTCGAGACGGCGCTCTCGCTCGTCGACCTCTCGGAAAGCCAGTTCGACGAGACCGGCAACTTCAGCTTCGGTATCGAGGACCACACCGACTTCCCGAGCCAGGAGTACGACCCAACGATTGGTATCTACGGGCTCGACGTAACGGTGAACTTGGTCCGGCCCGGCTACCGGGTCGCCAAACGGGACAAAGCATCGACCCCGATTCCGTCGGCGCACCGACTGAATACAGACGACGCGGTTGCCTTTATCGAATCCACGTTCGACGTGGAGGTGACAGCATGAGCGAAAGCGAAACCGAAGAGCCCACCACCGGCGAGCAAGCCGCAAAGCGGACGGACCAGCTCCGGGAGTGCCAGCGCTGTAACCGAAAGCAGGGTCTGGTCAGCAAGTACGAGATCTACCTCTGCCGGCAGTGCTTCCGTGAGGTGTCCCGAAGCATGGGATTCAAGAAATACTCATGACAGGAAACGACCCACTCGCCGACGCGCTCTCCTCTATCGACAACGCAGAGGGCGTGGGGCATCTGAAGCAGGTGGTACAGCCCGCCTCGAACGAGATTGGCAGCGTACTTGAGGTCTTCTACGACCGCGGGTACATCGACGGCTTCCAGCACGTCGACGACGGCAAAGCAGGCCAGTTCGAGGTCGAACTGAAAGGAGCCATCAATGAGTGTGGCCCCGTCAAACCCCGATACTCTGTGGGTGCTGACGAGTACGAGAAATGGGAAAAGCGGTTCCTCCCGGCCCGTGACTACGGGACAATCATCGTCACCACATCACAGGGCGTCATGAGCCACTATGAGGCGCGTGACGCAGGGATTGGCGGCCAGGTCATCGCATACGTCTACTAACAATGCCAGAAGTACGACTCGAAATACCGACGGAGGTGAGCGCGGAGATGGACCATCTCGAGCTCACCGTCGAGGGACCGAACGGCAGTGTCACACGCCGACTGTGGTATCCCGATGTCTCGGTCTCGGTCGACGGCGACGAGGTCGTCATCGAGAGCGAGGCCGAGGACGCGAAGACGATGTCGACGCTCGGAACGTTCGAGAGTCACATCGAGAACATGTTCCACGGCGTTACCGAGGGCTGGGAGTACGAGATGGAAGTCTTCTACTCTCACTTCCCGATGCAGGTCGACATCGAAAACGGCGCCGTGGTCATCGAGAACTTCCTCGGCGAGCGCGCCCCACGGCGGGCCCCGATTCACGGGAACACCGATGTCGAGGTCGACGGCGAAGAAATCACGCTGAGTGGCCCCGACATCGAGGCAGTCGGTCAGACCGCTGCCGATATCGAACAGCTGACGCGCGTGACAGACAAGGACGTTCGCGTCTTCCAGGACGGCGTCTACATCACCGCGAAACCGACCCGAGGTGACGCCTAATGAGTGACGAACACGACGACGTCGACGAGGAAGCGAACGAGCAGGAACTGACCGACCTTGGTGGCGTCGGCGAGGAGAAAGCCGAGGCCCTGAGTGAGGCTGGGTTCGAGACTGTCGAACACGTCAGCGCCGCGAGCCAGGACCAGCTGCAGGACGTCGAGGGCATCAGCACCGCGCTGGCCGCCCGAATCAAAGCCGAGACCGACGAGGTCGAGGTCAGCGACGACGTCGAAGCTGAAATCGGCGAAGACGACGCCGGCGACGAAGCCGAAGCGGCCGACGACGAGGCCGACGAGGCCGACGACGACGAAATCGAGGGGCTGACCGACATCAGCGGCGTCGGCGACTCCAAGGCCGAGGCTCTGCGCGAGGCCGGCTACGACACCGTCGCTAAGGTCAAAGGCGCAAGCCAGGACGAACTGGCAGACGTCGACGGTATCGGGATGGCACTCGCCGCCCGTATCAAGGCCGATATCGGCGACCTCGAAGTCAGTGAGGATGTCGAGGCCGAAATCGAGGCCGACGAGCCAGAGACAGACGAGACAGTCGAGACGGAGCTACAGCCCCGTGGTCTCGTCGACAAGACGCCGGAACTCGACGAGGAGACCGAACGGCTCCTCACCGAGCGCGACCGCGGCAGCAAGCCGCAGTTCAACCGGCAGGACTACCACAAGAAAAAGCGCGTCCCCACCTCGTGGCGACGGCCGCGTGGCCAGCTCTCGAAACAGCGCCGCGGCGTCAAAGGCAAAGGCGCGACCGTCGAGGCGGGCTACCGCCAGCCAGAAGCGGTGCGCGGTCTGCACCCTCTGGCTTCGAGGAGGTCCGTGTGCACAACACGGACGACCTCGAGGGCGTCGACCCCGACACCGAGGCAGTCCGTATCGCCTCGAAGGTTGGCGGTCGCAAGCGCGAGCAGATCGAAGAGCTCGCCGAGGAGCGAGAGATTCGGGTACTGAACCCAACCTACGAGGAGGTTGAACTAGAATGACAGACCTCTCAGCACAGAAACGACTCGCATCGGACGTGCTCGATGTCGGGAAGAACAAGCTCTGGTTCGACCCTGACCGACAGGGTGATATCGCGGAAGCGATTACCCGCGAAGACATTCGTGAACTGGTCGACGAGGGAGTCATCAGAGCAGACCCACCGAAGGGGAACTCCCGCGGCCGAGCACGCGAACGACAGAAGAAGCAGTCTTACGGCCACCAGCAAGGGCCTGGCTCCCGGAAGGGCAAGGCCGGTGGCCGCCAGAACGAGACAGATCAGTGGCAGTCGAGCATCCGCGCGCTCCGCAATCACCTGCGAGAGCTTCGCGACGATGACGAACTCGATCGCTCGCAGTACCGCGACCTGTACGACAAGGCCGGTGGCGGCGAGTTTGACTCGGTTGCCGACCTCGAACGATACATCAACGAAACTTACGGTGATGCATAATGGCAACAGGACCACGATACACGGTGCCGATGCGGCGTCGCCGCGAGGCCCGAACGGATTACCATCAGCGGTTGCGCCTGCTGAAATCAGGCAAACCACGTCTCGTTGCTCGTAAGAGCAACAGCCACGTCAGGGCGCAGCTGGTCGTGACCGGCCCAAGCGGCGACGAGACCGTCGCGAGCGCACACTCACAGGACCTCGAGGAGTACGGCTGGGAAGCCCCGACCGGCAACATGCCGGCGGCCTACCTGACCGGACTGCTCGCGGGCCTGCGTGCCCAAGAGGCCGGCCTCGACGAGGCCGTACTCGATATCGGCCTGAACTCCCCGACACCGGGGAGCAAGGTATTTGCAGTACAGGAAGGCGCAATCGACGCCGGACTCGACATTCCCCACAACGACGACGTGCTGGCCGAATGGCCGCGCACGCGCGGCGAGCATATCGCCGAGTACGCCGACCAGCAGGACGGCCTCTACAGCGGGGAGTTCGACGCAACAGACCTGCCAGCGCATTTCGACGAGATGCGCGAGACACTGCTGGACGCAGAGGTTGAACTATGAGTGCCGAAGGATGGGAACCACAGACGCGACTCGGACGAAAAGTCGCCGACGGCGAAATCGACTCGATGGAAGCTGCCCTGAACTCGGGCCTTCCGCTGAAAGAACCCGAACTCGTGGACCAGCTCGTCCCGGACCTCGAAGACGAGGTTCTGGACATCAACATGGTCCAGCGGATGACCGACTCGGGGCGGCGCGTGAAGTTCCGCTGTGTCGTTGTTGTCGGCAACCGCAACGGTCTCATCGGCTATGCCGAGGGCCGTGACGATCAGGTCGGCGGTGCGATTCAGAAGGCCATCGACATCGGCAAGCTGAATCTGGTGAAGATTCCACTGGGCAGTGGCTCCTGGGAGGACCGCCCCGGCGGGACGAACTCCCTGGTCCGGAACACCGAGGGGAAAGCCGGTAGCGTTACCGTCGAACTGCGCCCGGCACCCCGCGGTCTGGGACTTGCCGCAGCCGAGACGCCCCGGAAGGTGCTCGAACTCGCCGGCGTTCAGGACGCCTGGACCCGCAGCGATGGAAACACTCGCACCACGGTCAACTTCGCGAAGGCGACGTTCAACGCCCTGGAGAAGACCGCCGAGACACGTGTGCCCGAACACGCCATGGAACAGCAGGAGGTGGTCGAATGAAAGCAATCGTCCAGCTTCGCGGTGAAATCAACATCAACGGCGACATCGTTGACACCCTCGAGATGCTCAATCTCGGCCGTGTCAACCACGCGACGCTCGTTCCGGAGGAGCCGACCTACGAGGGGATGGTGACGAAGGTCAACGACTACGTGGCTCACGGCCAGCCAAGCGAGGAGACCGTTTCACTCCTGCTCCGCGAGCGCGGCGAGCCCGACTCGGGCGAGGCCGACATCGACGACGAGTGGGTCACAGCGAACACCGACTACGATTCCGTCGAGGAGCTTGCAGGCGCACTGGTCGACGAGGAGACGACCCTGCAGGAGGCAGGACTGTCGCCGACGCTCCGGCTGCACCCGCCACGCGGCGGCCACGACGGTATCAAACAGCCAGTCTCGACAGGCGGACAGATTGGCGTCCACGACACCGACGACCTCGACTCCCTACTGGAGGCGATGCGATAATGTCTAACAAGAAGAAACGACAGCGCGGCTCTCGGACGCACGGCGGCGGCTCACACAAGAACCGCCGTGGTGCCGGCCACCGCGGCGGACGCGGAGACGCCGGCCGCGACAAACACGAGATGCACAACCACCCGCCGCTCGGCAAGTCCGGGTTCTCCCGGCCCGAGAAGGTCAAAGAGGAAGTCCTCACTGTCGACGTACAGAAACTCGACGAGGATATCCACCTCTACGCCGCCGAGGGCGTGGCAGAGGAAGCGAACGACCGGTACGTCATCGACGCACGCGACGTTGTCGACGACGGCCACGAGGCCGATTCCGTCAAGGTGCTCGGTGGCGGACAAGTCCGGAACAGCCTGGAAGTGACCGCAGATGCCTTCTCCGACGGTGCCGAATCGAAAATCAAATCTGCAGACGGTTTCGTAAAGCTCTCGGAGCGGGCAGCCAAAGAGGACGACGAGACAGAGGATTAGTATGAGCTGGAAGGACACCGCCGAACCCGTACTCACCCGCATGCCCTCGGTCAGGCGCCCGGACGGGCACGTCCCGTTCAAACGCAAGCTTGGCTGGACAGCGGGGATACTGGTACTGTATTTCTTCCTGACGAACGTCATGCTGTTTGGCGTCGCTCGGGGACAAGGAACGGACATCTTCGGCCAGTTCCGGTCGATTCTCGCAGGGTCGTCGGGCTCGATTCTACAGGTTGGAATCGGCCCGATTGTCACTGCGAGCATCGTGCTCCAGTTGCTCGGCGGTGCCGACCTGCTCGGACTCGACACGCAGAACAATCCACGAGACCAGGAGCTCTATCAGGGGCTCCAGAAGTTCCTCGTGTTCGTGATGATTCTCCTGACCGGGATGCCGATGGTGTTCAGCGGCGGCTTCCTCCCTGTCGATTCGGGTCTTGCGACCAGTCTCGGAATCTCGGATGCCGGCCTGCAGTGGATCATCTTCCTGCAGGTGTTCCTCGGCGGTGTTCTCATCCTCTATATGGATGAGGTCGTGAGCAAGTGGGGTGTCGGGAGCGGTGTGGGGCTGTTCATCATTGCCGGCGTGAGCCAGCGACTGATTGGTGGCCTCATCGAGTTCCCGTTCATCACCCCCGCGAACGTCGAGTCCTACGGTATCATTCCGACGTGGTTCCGGCTCCTGCTCGGGCAGGAGAGCCTCTCCGGCAGCCTGCTTACGACACAGGGAATCCGTGACCTTGTGTTCGGACAGGGACAACTGCTCGCTATCTTCACGACAGTCGCTATCTTCGTGATTGTCGTCTACGCCGAGAGTGTCCGTGTCGAGATTCCGCTCTCGAACGCACGTGTCAAGGGAGCACGCGGACGGTTCCCGGTAAAACTCATCTACGCGAGTGTCCTGCCGATGATTCTCGTCCGGGCGCTCCAGATGAATCTCCAGTTCCTGGGTCGCATTCTTCACTCGCAGTGGGTGGGGATGCCCTCGTGGCTCGGTGCCTACAACACCGACGGGAACCCAATCAGTGGGTTCTTCTACTACGTGGCTCCGATTCAGAGTCCCGACGACTGGATGTGGTTTGCCGGCGGCGGCCGCGGCCAGGAGGCCATCGACATCATGATTCGCGTCGGGGTCGACCTGACGGTCATGGTTCTCGGTGGCGCTATCTTCGCCATCTTCTGGGTGAAGACGACCGACATGGGGCCGGAGGCAACCGCCAAACAGATCCACAACTCCGGGATGCAGATTCCCGGCTTCCGACAGAACGTCAAAAGCATCGAGCGCGTCCTCGGGCAGTACATCCCACAGGTGACCGTCATCGGCGGTGCACTCGTCGGTGTGCTCGCGGTCGCGGCGAACATGCTCGGGACCATCGGCGGCGTCTCTGGAACGGGACTGCTGCTGACTGTCTCCATCACATACAAGCTCTACGAAGAGATGGCCGAAGAGCAGCTGATGGAGATGCACCCGATGATGCGCCAGATGTTCGGCTAACTCAGCCGCCTCTTCTTCCAAATTACGTCGACTCGTACCTGATTTCGGTCCGAGTGTTGGTGATAATCAGCTAATAGTTCGAACTATCACCCAGACGCGGGAGAAAACCCACGACATCGCTCGTTGGCTGAACCCCCGTAATATGGACGTGACAAGAACCGCACCAATCATCATCACCCGACAACTGCGAAGCCTCGGCCCACGAGATTCGTTTCGGGCCACTTGACGTCCACCCGTGACCACGACTGGGCCCCGTCCGCGCTCCAGTACAACCCCCGGTTTGTCAGTGCCGCGAACTCACCGGCGCGTTCTCCCGCGGCGAGGACTGCCCGCACGGTCCCCTCGGGGTCGGGATAGCCGTCCATCGCCTGCTCCCACCCACCGTCTGCTGTCCGTCGGTACAGATACGCCGCCGCTCTCGAAGGCGTGTGTGCTGACCGCGCGCCGTCTGCCGCCGAGACGACGACGCGGTCGGGGTCGGCTGGGTCGACCGCCAGGCCCCAGACGTAGCCGTGGTCGAGGCCGGACTGGGGATACTGCCAGGTCTCGCCGCGGTCTTCGGACTCGGCGTAGCCGTCGCCGGCGGCAGTATAGACTCGCCCCGGCGCGTCGGGGTGTGTCGCCAGGGTGTGGTTGTCTCTGCGTGCCCCCTCTTGGTGTGGCTCCCAGGTCTCTCCGCCGTCTGTCGAACGGAGGAAGGCACCGGCCTCGATTGCGACGTACAGCGTCTCGGGGTCCTGTGTGTCGACCGATATCCAGCGGACGTGATGGGTGTGTGGTCGCGGCGGGAACGACCACTCTCCCGCAGACGGTAGCTCGGTCAGGTCGCCGCGACGGGCCCAGCTCTCCCCGCCGTCGGTCGAGCGATAGACCGCACTGGGCTCGGTTCCGACCCAGACGGTGTCGGGGTCGTGTGGGCTGACGGTGACAGCTGTCACGCGGTCGTCGAACGAGCCACTCTCGCTCCAGGTCGTGCCGGTGTCGGTGCTGCGCTGCAGTCCAGCGTCTACTGTCCCCGCAAAGACCTGTTCCGGTCGCAGGGAGGACGCTGCGAGACACTCGAAGTCGAATCCGACGAGTGCCGTCCGGGATGAGGGGTCGTCTCGCAGCCCAGAGACGGCCAGTATCCGGTCAGCGAGCGCGGCGTAGGCTCTCATAGCGTGGGATTCAACCCTGGCGTACACAAAGCTGGCGGGGCCTGGCCCAAGATGTGAGACAGTACATTCTTTCTGTCCCGCGTCGAATCCACAGACATGAACTACGAGCAGTCGCGGTCACTGTACGACAGAGCGCTGTCAGTGTTGCCGGGCGGAGTCAACTCCTCGGTCCGGGCGATTCAGCCGTATCCATTCTTCGCCGAGAAGGGCGACGGTGGTCACATCATCGACGCTGACGGCAACAAGTACATCGACTTCGCGATGGGATACGGGCCGCTCTTGCTCGGCCATGACCTGCCCGAACAGGTCCAGTCTGCCGTCCAGAAGCGGGCAAGCGAGGGGCCGATGTACGGCGCGCCCACCGAGGTGGAAGTAGAACTCGCGGAGTTCGTCGTCCGTCACGTCCCGAGCGTCGAGATGATACGCTTTGTCAATAGTGGCACCGAGGCCACCGTCTCCGCAGTCAGACTCGCCCGCGGCTACACTGGCCGGGACAAAATCGTCGTCATGGAAAGTGGCTATCACGGTGCCCAGGAGTCGACCCTGGTCGAGGGCGAAGGTTCGGAGACCCAGCCTTCCAGTCCCGGGATTCCGGATTCCTTCGCCGAGCACACGATTACGGTCCCGTTCAACGACGAGGAGGCGATTCACGATGTTTTCGAGGCCCACGGCGACGACATCGCGGCGGTCATGACCGAGCCAATTTTGGGGAACTACGGCATCGTCCACCCGGTCGAGGGCTATCACGAGACCCTCCGAGAGGTCACGGAGGACCACGGCTCCCTGCTGATTTTCGACGAAGTTATTACTGGCTTCCGCGTCGGCGGACTCGGCTGTGCACAGAGCAAATTCGGCGTGACACCCGATATCACCACGTTTGGGAAAATCATCGGCGGTGGGTTCCCCGTCGGTGCAATCGGTGGGCGTGCCGAGATTATCGAGGAGTTCACGCCCGCGGGCGAGGTCTTCCAGTCGGGAACGTTTTCGGGCCACCCCGTGACGATGGCCGCAGGGCTGGAGACGCTTCGATACGCCGCGAAAAACGACGTCTACGACCACGTCAACACACTCGGCGAACAGCTCCGGTCGGGACTGACCGACATTGTCGCCGACCAGGCCCCGGAGTACACCGTTGCTGGAACGGACAGCATGTTCAAGATACTGTTCACCAGGGATGGGCCGGACGAGATGACAGACCACTGTGAGTCTGGCTGTCGTCAGCGGGCCGAGTGCTCGCGGTACGAGTACTGTCCGAAAGACGGCTCCGACGTTGCTGACGGCCAGACAGAGCGCTGGGAGCGGCTGTTCTGGGAAGCGATGAAAGAGCAGGGAATCTTCCTCACGCCCAATCAGTACGAGTCCCAGTTCGTCTGTGAGGCACACACCGAGGAGGACATCGAGCAGACCCTCGAAGCATATAAGGAGGCGTTGTAATGGGCGACGACGCCAGCGACGAGCGACACCTCTTCGGCGAGCGACGCGAGACGGCGACGGGCTTTTTAGCGAGTGCGATGGGCGTGGTGCGCGTCGAACTCGCCCCGGACCGACTCGGAGGATTCGGCATCGTCGAGCGCTGTCACGCGGCAGATATCGCTGCCGGCGGTGGCGAACTGGCTGTCGCCACCGAGGAGGACGTGTTACTCGCCGGTGAGAGTCGAGAGACGTTCACGCCGCTCGGGTTCGGGCCAGCGGCGGCCGTCGGTATCGAGGACGAGACTGTCTACGCGGCGAGTCCAGAAGGGACGGTGGCAGCCACACCGCTCACAGCCGTTGACGGAACGGCGACCGAGTGGGACCGACGCGGCGAGGTTTCCGGGCCGTCCTCCTTCGACGGCTCGGTGCTCGCGACCGCCAGCGGCGTTGTTCGTGTCGCTCCAGCGTTCGAGGCTCTCGGGCTCGACGGCGCCACCGACGTGACACAGGGAGAGTCCCTGCTTGCTGGCAGTCCGGATGGCCTCTTCGAATACGATAACGGTGAGTGGTTACGACGTTTCGACCGACCGATTCGACAGGTCGTCGCCGGCGAGGACGCGGTCTTCGTCGTGACCGAAACGGGGCAATTATTCAGGGATGCAGACACATTATGGACCGAGGTCTCGCTGTCGGAAGGGACGAGGGCCGCGGCGGTCGCGCCGGGCCGGAGTCTGTACGTCGTGACCGAGGCTGGCGACGTATTCATCTCCGCGGAGCCGACGGCCGCGACCGACGGCTTCGGCGGCCGGGAATCCGAGCCACTTGGTGTGCGCGAAATCCGGGCGTTCACACTTGACTCCTGAGCCTAGACCAGACCGAAAGGTCATTTACTGAGGACAGCGAGAGCTATCACATGATTGTCTCTGGGTCGAACAGCCAGCGTCTCGCCGTTGCGCTGGCCGAGGAGACCGGCATGGAACTGGCTCCGGTCTCCTTCGATACATTTCCCGACGGCGAACAGACAGTACAGGTCGGAGCGGAAGCCGACCGGGCTGTCGTCGTTGCATCGACAGTCTCGGATAGTAGCCACGTCGAACTGCTCCAGCTACAGGACGCTGCTCGCGAGGCCGGCGCAACCGATGTGACGACTGTTATCCCCTACATGGGATATGCCCGCCAGGACAGGGCCTTCGACGCTGGCGAGCCGGTCTCTGCCCGTGCGGTAGCGCGGGCAATCTCGACGGGGACCGACAGGGTGCTGACGGTGAACCCACACGAGGAGGCCGTCTGTGACTTCTTCGACGTGCCGGCCCGAACTGTCGACGGCTCGGCACAGCTTGCGGGCCCGCTATCGGGGCTGACCGACCCGCTCTTTCTCGCACCCGACAGCGGCGCTATCGACCTCGTCGAGACGGTCCGAGACGCGTACGGGGCCGGTGAGACAGACCACTTCGAGAAGACCCGCCACTCCGGGTCAGACGTAGAGATCGAGCCCAGCGACGCGAGCGTCGAGGGACGAGATGTGGTCCTCGTCGATGACATCATCGCCACGGGGACGACGATGAGCGAATCGGTCACAGTTCTCGACAGGCGCGGCGCAGACAGCGTGACGGTGACCTGTGTCCACCCGCTGCTGGCAGAGAACGCCCGCCTCAAGCTCGCACGAGCGGGCGTCGAGACCGTCATCGGGACTGATACCATCGAAACGCCGGAGAGTGACGTGAGCGTCGCCCCTGCGATAGCAAGCCGCCTGTGACAGGCTGTCTGGGACCGACCGAGACACCCGCCTTTGATTAGGGAGAACGACGGAGGGAGAACCATGACACCACAGCCGACAGCCGACGGAACCGAACCCTTGGAGGGGGTCACCGTCCTCGACGCGTCGCGCGTTCTCTCTGGGCCGTTCTGTACAATGCAACTCGGCGACCTGGGCGCAGATGTAATCAAGATAGAACGTCCTGATACCGGCGACCAGACCCGCGGCTGGACGCCGCCGACATACGGCGACTCCGAGGAGGCAGCCTACTACCTCAGCATCAACCGAAACAAACGCTCGGTGACGCTCAACCTCGCCAGCGAGGAGGGTCGTGAGGTGTTCCGCGACCTCGCAAGCGAGGCCGACGTGCTCGTCGAGAACTTCCGGGTCGGCAAGATGGCCGAGTGGGGCCTGGGATACGAGGACCTCAAGCCGGACAATCCCGACCTGGTCTACTGCAAGATCAGCGGCTACGGTGAGACTGGCCCAGACAAACACCGCCCGGCATACGACCTCATCATGCAGGCCGAGGGCGGGATGATGTCGATTACCGGCGAACCCGACTCGGAACCGGTTCGCGTCGGCGTCGCCATCGCCGACATCGGAGCCGGGATGTACGCGACACAGGCGATTCTCGCGAGCCTGTTCCGCCGAGAGTTTGCCGATGCCGGCGGCGAACGCATCGAGGTGAGTCTCTTCGATACGATGGTCGCCTGGCAGACCTACATGGCGTCGTACTACTTCGCAGACGGCGAGTCGCCGGGCCGGATGGGCAGTCGCCACCCCACAATCACGCCGTACCAGGCGTTCCCGACCAAAGACGACTGGGTGGTCGTCGCCTGTGCCTCTGAACACATCTGGCCGCGGTTCTGTGCGGCACTCGACCGCGAGGACCTGGCCGACGACGACCGCTTTGTAACCAACGAAAAACGGGTCACCAACCGAGAGGAGCTCGAAGCAATCCTCACGGCTGAGATCGAGGCCTACACCACCGACGAAATCGTCGAGATACTCCACGACCACGACGTGCCTGCGACGGCGGTCAACGACATGGCCGACGTGTTCTCACACCGGCAGGTCGAGGCCCGTAACATGCGCCGGAGCATCGACCATCCCACGGTCGGCGAGGTCGAGATGCCCGGGACGCCGATGAACTTCACAGGGATGGCGACTGCCTTCGACCAACATCCGCCTCTGCTCGGCGAACAGACTGACGAGATTCTCGCGGAGTTTGGCTACTCGGCGGCAGACATCGAGTCGCTCCACGAGAACGACATCGTGTAACTCACAGGCACACAACCGTAGTGGCTTTGGGTCTCGCGTACAGAAGTAGTACCAATGACAGCGACCGTCGAGACCTCTCGTCGGGAGGCCTGGCTGCCGCGATGCGGCCCCAGACACTCCCGGCTGGCGGGGCACCCGTTCTCATCGGCATCGGGCTGGCCGTGGCCGACGGCATCTTCGAGCCGTGGCCTGCCATCGGTGCGCTCGTCGGTGCGCTTCTCATCCAGGTCGGGACGAACTTCGCGAACGACTACTACGACGCCGTCAACGGAGCCGACACCGAGGAACGTGAGGGGTTCACCCGCGTCACCGCGGGCGGTCTCATCGAGCCTACGCGGGTCAAACAGGCGATGGCCGGTACCTACGCCCTCGCGCTGGTCGTGGGTGTCTCGCTGGTGTACGTCGGCGGACTCCCCATCGTCGTCGTCGGCCTGTCGAGCATCCTCGCCGGCCTGTTGTACACCGGCGGCCCGTACCCGTACGGCTACTACGGCCTTGGCGATCTCTTTGTCTTCCTCTATTTCGGCCTCATCGCTGTGGCCGGGACCTACTACGTCCAGGCGGTAGTCGCGCTCGGCGAGGCACCGCTGCCGCTCTGGGTACCACCTGCGACCGTGACGGCGGGCGCTGTGCTGGCTGGCGTGGCGGCTGGTGGCCTCTCGACGACTATCCTCGTCGTCAACAACATCCGTGACCGGGAGACCGACAAGAAAGCAGGCAAACGAACGCTTGCGGTCATGCTGGCTACCGCTGGTCACGGGTCGAATATCTCGCTTTGGTCGGGGCGGCCTATCTCGTGCCGGTCGTCCTCTGGCTTGGCCTGGGGTATACGCCGGCGGTGCTGGTCGTCTTTCTGTCGCTACCACTGGCAGTCCGTGTCGCCAGGGTGGTCTGTACGCGGACTGACGGTGACGCGCTCAACCCTGCACTGGAACAGACTGGAAAGCTGTTTGCGGTCTATGCAGTCCTGTTGACGGCTGCGCTGGCCGGGAGTCAGGTGATTGCATGATTGACATCGACCCGTTCCAGGTCAGGCTCTCCGAGCCACTCGATACCGCGAGGGGCCGATTCGGGAACGGAACGGACTGTTGGTCACAGTCGAGTACGACGGCCACTACGGCGTGGGTGAGGCGACACCACTGCCGGGCTGGACCGAGTCCTACGAGGCCTGTCGTGAGGCCCTGGAGCGGGCCAGCGCAGTGGCCGACGAGCTGGACCCGGGTATCGCCCTCGGGAGG